>NZ_CP179727.1:1848644-2464859 GCF_047425875.1 Macrococcus animalis | reverse complement strand
CGATAAAGTGACAAAAGGACAAACGTTATTAAAAGTAGACTTAGATTACATTAGAGCAAATGCTGATAGCGATATCACACCAATTATTTTCACGAACTTAGCTGATAAATCAATGAACAACGTAAACTATGGTAAAGTTGTTGCAGGTGATAAAGTGTTAGAAATCAAATAAATAATCGTTAAATTTCGAGTAAGGGCTAGCATAAGCTAGTCCTTATTTGCATTTTTAGGGTGATTATGGTTAAATTTGATAGTATATTCGCACGTTTACATTACGATAATTTGATTATGTAAACTTAATGAGTTAATAAAATTAATAATTAAATATCTAAAGGAGGGCAATTCAATGCAAGAAAATCGATTTATGCGTTTTTTTGGGGGCAAAAATTTAATATTTTCACTTTGTGTTTTGATTTTAATTGCAATATTAATATTCGTCTTTGAAAAAGTTTCGTTTATTTTTGAACCTTTTACTATTATTTTTAAGACAATTGTTGGTCCCATCATCTTAGCATTTGTGCTATTTTATTTATTAAACCCAATCGTTGATTTTTTAGAACGTAATCGTGTGCAACGTTTATACGGGATTATACTTTTGTTCTTACTAATTATCGGGATTTTCACAGTTTTAATCACTGTACTCGTACCAATTATTGAGCACCAGATAGTGAGTTTTGCTTCTAATTTTCCAGATTATATGAAGCATTTACTCAAAAAATTCAATGATATATCATCTAGTTCGCGTATAGCACCTTATATGCAAGATCTTCAAAAGTGGGTCAATACTAATCTGAGTGATCTACCAAATAAAGTAGGGGATTATTTAGGCAACTTTACTACCCGTTTAAAATCTATTATTGATACTATTGCGAGTGTTGCTGTTGTCATCCTCACTTTTCCATTTGTACTATTCTTCTTACTTAAAGACGGTAAGCAATTTAAAAGCTATTTAATCCGCTTATTTCCACCACGGTACCGTAGTGGATTCAGTGAGATTTTAGAAAAAATGAATGTACAAGTAGGCTCATATATTCAAGGGCAAATGATAGTAGCATCGTGTATTGGTTTATTATTGTTCATTGGCTATAATATTATTGGATTGGAATATGCGCTAATATTAGCTTGTATGGCTGCAGTTACGAGTGTTGTACCATATTTAGGACCTATGATTGCAATCAGTCCAGCAATTATAATAGCGCTTGTGGATTCGCCAATTATGTTATTAAAACTAGCAATTGTATGGATGGCAGTACAATTTTTAGAAGGTCATTTTATTTCGCCAAGTATTATGGGGAAAACGATGCAAATTCATCCATTAACAATTATCTTTGTGTTACTGAGTGCAGGTAACTTACTTGGTATTATTGGTGTTGTATTAGGAATACCAATGTATGCAATTTTGAAAGTTTTAGTTCAATTTTTCTATAAAAAGTTTCAAATTCGATATAATAAATACTTTCAAGATAGTCACGGGCCCTATGAAATCAAGAAAAACGAAGCATAACGATTTAGTTATGCTTCGTTTTTTTGTAGTTTTGCAATTATCTTTATAACATGTACAATAGAGGTATTGTTATTTACATAAAAACTATTGAAATACATTTATTAGTATAAGGAAGAGGTATTGCATGAAAGCATTTTTGAATGAACACCAAAATAAACTAAAAATATCATTTATATTATTATTATTTTCGTTTATTTGTTTTAAGCTATTTAATGAATTATCTTCTATTGACTTTAAAGCGACATTTAAAGCTTTCAAAGCAATGAACACAGTGGAACTCGGTGGTTTAATCATATCAGGATTATGCGCTGTAATGTTATTATCACTTTATGATTTCGTATTAGCTAAGAATTTAAAACTCAATATTCCTAGAAAGCGATTGTTTAATACAAGTTTTATTGCCAATGCTCTGAATTCAGTCATCGGATTTGGTGGTATTATAGGTGCCGGTTTACGTTTACTAATTTATCGCAATTATACTGAAGATGAAAAATCTTTAATTAAAGTAATATCTCTTATGTTAATTTCTATGATTTCTGGTATGAGTGTATTGAGCCTAGGTATAGTATTTAATTTATTTAAAAATACACATGCCTTTGATCATTTTGCCTGGTATCATATAGCTTTATATATTACTGCGCTATTTTTACCAGCATTTTTAATTTATACTTTTATAAAGCCTATTCATCAAGATAAATTATTAGGTCTTAAGTTCACGCTCGTTTCAGCTTTAGAATGGATTGCAGCAAGTAGCGTTATGTACTATATTTTTATTGTGATTGATACGCCTGTAAACTACTCAGTCGTCATTGGTATATTTATTGTAGCAGCACTTGCGGGGTTATTATCTCTTGTTCCTGGTGGTTTCGGTGCCTTTGATTTAATGATTTTAGTAGGCTTTAAAGCTGTCGGTATTGCAGACGAAAAAGTATTACTAGCTTTACTTATCTATCGTGTTGTTTATTATTTCGTTCCTTTTTTAGTGGCACTTGTACTATCTACATTTGAATTTAGAGGTGTTGCTAGAAAGCAGTTTGAAGATAAGTTTGAAGATCATAAATATGTTGGCCCAGCGATTGAAACAAGTAATTTATTGTTAAGTATTTTACGGGATTTAATTATTAAATTACCTGCCATAGCTTTGGGTTTAATTACTTTAATTACAGGACTTGTATTCTTAATTAGTAATGGTTTAGTCATTATTGATGCAATATATGATGTCAAACATAAAACATATTTATTTTTAGCAGCACTATATTCGGTTTCATCACTTATTTTAATCATCAATTCAAAAGGCATTATGCATGATACGAGACGTGCACATTTGATGAGTATATTTGCCGTATGTATGTTGATCATTGTGATATTTTTAACATTTGGTAATTTTCTTCTTTATTTATGGTTGGTAATCGTTCTATTATTATTGTTTATTGGCAATAGAAACGTAGCATGTATAAAACGTCCTATTACGATGAAAAGAGTAGGTCTAACCGTGTTATTTGGTTCAATTATTCTTTTGTTTAATGGTTGGTTCTTAAAACTTCAACTTGAAGACTTAATCATTACTGAAAGCATAGATTTTGATGGAAATTTATTGAAATACTATTTCTTCTTACTGGCCATATTATTTACAATCATTACTTGGATTTTATCTTATTTATTTAATAAGAGATTCAAAACGAAAATAGATATTCAAATGTCTTCTGAGGAAATTGACGCTATAATTAAAATGCATGGCGGTAATTATGTCAGTCATTTAGCGCATACAGGAGATAAGTTATTCTTTACGAATGAAATACGGGATGCCTTTCTCATGTTCCAATTTAAGAACGATAGTATTATCGTTCTTGGGGATCCAATAGGTAATAGCGAAAATTTCCAAAATCTATTAACACAGTTCTATGATAAGACCGAATTCTATGGGTATGATGTTGCATTCTATCAAGTGCAAACGAAACTATTACCGATGTATCATGATTTCGGTAATATATTCTTTAAACTTGGAGAAGAAGCTGTCATCCCTTTAGAAGATTTCTCTATCAGTGGTAAGAAAAAACGTGCTTTTAGAGCGACGTTTAATAAATTTGAAACAGAAGGTTATCGTTACGAAGTATTAGAACCACCATTTAGTGATAATTTGATTACGCAACTCCGTGCAGTATCTGATGAGTGGTTAAACGGCCGTAAAGAAATGAACTTCTCTGTGGGTCAATTTAATGCGCATTATATTAATAAAGCACCTATTGGCGTGCTTCGTAACGATGAAGAAATCATCGGTTATGTTTCATTTATGCCGACACATACTAATAATTCAATCTCAGTAGACATGATTCGCTGGAAAGAGAACAATCTACAAATGATGGATGGGTTATATATCAATACAATGTTATTGATGAAAGAGAAGGGTTATCAATCTTTTAATATGGGAATGGCGCCACTTTCAAATGTAGGTAGTCATAAACACGCATTCTACCGAGAAAGAATAGCTGGTAAGATTTTTAATTCAATTTCTAGATTATATAGTTTTAAAGGTCTCCGCCGATATAAAGAAAAGTATAATCCAGAGTGGCAATCCAGATATTTAGTATACCGTAAAGATAGTTCACTCATTACGCAAATGGTACGAATTAATTCAATTATCAATCGATCAAAAAAATCTGAGCATTAGCTCAGATTTTTTTGTGTTTCTATATAGTTTTCTCGCTCAAGTTGTTCTTGTTGATAGCGTTCCGGTTGCTTTTTATAAAAGTCTTGATGTTCATCTTCTGCAATAAAAAAATCTTCTGCAGAACGTATTTCAGTTACGATAGGTAACGCATATCGACTTTGAATTTGTTGTATGTATATCTTAGTTGCTTCTTTTTGTGAGTCATCAGTATAAAACACTGCTGTTTTGTATTGGGACCCTCTATCCATATACTGTCCGTCAGGGTCAGTTGGATCGATTTGACTAAAAAATATATCTAATAATTTTTCAAATGAAAACTTTTCTGGATCATAAACAATTTCTACGACTTCTAAATGACCCGTTGTTCCCGTTTTAACTTGTTCGTAGGTTGGATGGGCAATATGTCCACCCATATATCCACTTTTAACACTCTCAATCCCTTCGAATGTATCGAACGGTTTAACCATACACCAGAAACAACCACCTGCAAAATATATTTTTTTCATTTACTTCTACCTCCTTTTAATTATTTTACGATAATAATGTACAATTTCCATAGGTATTTGCTTGCAATTTAAGCTCATTTTTTATAAGTTTAATATACTGGAAAATGAAAGTAGGGTGCTCAAGAATGGATGAACAAACGCCACCTGTACGCCGTCGAAAAAAGCGACGTATTCGTAAGTTACCGTTTATATTATTATTTATTATTTTAGTATTAGTAGGATGTTTTTTCTATATCAAATCAAGCTATGAAAATGGTTTAAAGCTTGCCGAAAAACATGCACCAAAGCATGAGCAGTATGAATTCAATGGTGTGAATCAAAAAGATGGCAAAATTAATGTTTTGATTTTAGGGCAAGATAGATCTGTTGATGGTTCTTCAAGAACAGATTCAATTATGATTGGGCAATATAATTATTTAAATAAAAAAATGAAAGTTATATCTGTTATGCGAGATATATATGCTGAAATTCCAGGCTATAGAAATTATAAAATTAATACAGCTTATACATTGGGTGGACCTGAATTACTGAGAAAAACAATTAAACACAATCTTGGTATTGATATTGACCATTATGCAATTATTGACTTCAAAGGATTTGAAGCGATGGTTGATGAAGTTTCTCCTAATGGTGTGCCTATTGATGTTGAAAAAGATATGTCAGAAAAAATTGGTGTGACCTTAGAAAAAGGTAAACATCATCTGAATGGTAAAGAGTTATTAGGATATGCACGTTTTAGAAATGATGCAGAAGCAGATTTTGGACGTGTTAGACGTCAACAACAAGTGATTAGTGCGTTAAAAAAGGAAATGGTGAGTTTACCCGTGTTACTTAAAACACCAAAACTTGCAGGGATTGCAAGAGGGTATATTAATACAGATATGACAGATGGTGAGATATTTAGAACAGGTACATCATTTGTTATTAGAGGTAGTAAAGACCCAAATACGCTCGTTGTTCCTGTAAAAGATAGCTTTACACAAATGAACTATCCCGAAGCTGGGGCAGTGCTTGAAATTGATAAAGAAAAGAATAAAGCAGCAATCAAGAAATTTTTAGAAGAATAATTATAAACATACAACGACAGAAGTAGCCACCATCAAAGCCCAAATGAAGCTAATAAATCGCTTTTTGATTTATAGTTTTCGTTCGGGTTTTATTTGTGGCTAATTCTGTTTTACCGTTTATCTACCTAATGAGATTAGGTTTAATACTTTTGTCTAAAGTTTATTTAAATTACTTATCAGCCAAATATGCTTCGAGCGTTTCGTCATTGATAATGACTTCAATTCCAGCTGCTTTTAATGGTATAAAACATTCAGGGTATGCTGCACCATATGCTATTTCAAAATGCTTAAGATTGCTTAGCTTCTCAAATCCTTCTACTGACTTGATTTCATAAATATCATCCTCACCATCCCAATCAGGAATCAATTCCATATATAAACCATCTGCTGTTTCTATATCAATACTTTCAATTAAATCTAATTCTGCTTGAGGGATGTCTAATTTTTCGATATAGTCTTTGAGTGCTGGAAAAGGAGTAAATGTTTCGCTTTCGTACCATTCATAATTAGCAGTATACAGTTTAATTTTTTCTTCTAATACCTCTTTAAATGAAATATTTTCGTCTAATCCATATAACGTATTGACAACAGCAAGTTTGAAATTAAAATCTTTGAACATTTTTATTCCTCCCTTTTTTCTTAATTATACTCATACATAGCAATAGATACGAATGATTTATCAATATTTCTTGAGAATGTTATAATAAAATGAATATACAAGGAGGTATTGACATGAACGATTTAGAAACAATGTATCAATATGCGGTAAGCGTTGCTGAGAGTCTTCAAAGTTCGCCCGTATACGATGAACATAGTGATGCAGATGATCAAGCATTAGTAGCATATACGTTTGGTGTATTAAATGGCTATGCACAAAAGAACGACTTTGGTGCAGAGGAAATTCAAGTTGTAATGGTACGCTTAATATCAGAATTTATCGGTTATCCTGTAGATTATTCAGAAGCATTAACTGGGTTTATTATTGCTTGTACAAATAAAGAAGAAAATGAATCTATTTATATCATTATCCATAAAGGATTGGATAAATATTTAGAAGAGGGTAAAGTGCAAGATTTTCAAAATGACTATACTATTATCTTAAATGATATTAAGTCTGTTGTTGAAACTGATGTTGCACCAAAACGTGTTAATATCGCAGGTCGCATTAATCCTGACAATAAATAGCATAAAAAAATGCTTGTCCATAATAAAATGGACAAGCAATTTTTTATTTCACTTATGCTTCAGACTTAAATTTCCCAGCAACAGCATAACGCTCTTTCTTTAATTCTTTAATGAACACGTGAATGTTCTCTTTTGGTGCATTTGCGTTCTTAGAAACAACTTCTGTTACTTCCTCAACGATTTTCTTTAATTGCTCTTCTGAACGACCTTCAATTAATTCTACTGTAATAAATGGCATTTTTTTCTCTCCTTATTCATATACTTTATTAATAGAAGAACCATTACCACTAATCCAGTCATCAGTACCGTCATCTTCCATGATTTCGATATTAACATCTGTTACATGTGGTTCTTGTAATAATTTTGTGATAAGTTCTTTTTTAATGATAGATAATTCACGTAAATTGAACTGGTGTCCTAATGTCTCAACTGTCGCTTCAATATGTTTATCTTCGCCTTCCTTCATTACAACTAAACGTTTGATATCAGAGATTTCAGGATGTTCTAGGATAATTTTTGAAGCATGTACTTCCATATCTTCATCCGCACGTCCAATTGCACCTGCAGCATTCTCCATGAATACTTTGTATACAACATAAAACATAGCTAAACCAATAATTATAGATACAATTCCTTCTATCATCGTAAATCCTGTGTAACGAGATACAATTATTGCGATAAGTGCAATTATTCCACCACCAGTCGCTACTGTATCCTCCATAAATACTAACTTGGTTGCAGGTTTTGCTTTTCCTAAATTAGCAAAACTTGTTGTTAGAGGGTGTAACCCTGTAGTTGGCTTGTGTACTTCTTCAAGAACTTCTTTTCCTGCTTTATATAAAACGGTTGTTTCTAATACAATACCAATTAATAATACGCCTGCTGCAATTAAGAATTGGTTCATTGATTGTTCTTGATGAGCGGGGTGTAGAATATGATGTAAGCCTTCTTTGATTGTTTCGTACGCTAAGATTGCTACAATTAATACTGCAAATAAACAAACGATATTCACTAAACGACCATAACCGAATGGGAATTTCTCATTTGGGGCTTTCTTTGAAACAGCTGAACCGACGAATACGAAGAATTGGTTGGCAGAGTCACCAAATGAGTGCATCATTTCAGCAAACATTGCAACGTTACCAGTTAATACATAAGCTCCGAATTTTAAACAGCCAAGGATAAAGTTAACGATAGCTGCAATTAATGAAGACATACTACCTTTTTTGAGTAAATTAAATAAACGTGACATAGAAAACTCCTTTATTCATTTTTTATTATTTTATTATAACCGATAATAAAGATAAATACCTTAATTAACGTTGTTTAACTGTATCCATAATTAAAATAGTTTAAACATATATATTGGTACTTTTTTTATGATATCAATTTAACTCCAGGTATACGTATGTTACGATACAATTAAATTAATGACATTAAAATTTGAACAGGGGGTATTATTTTGTTTAAAGAACTACTAACAACGATAGGATTTGGTGATGCGAAAGTAAATACAATGGTGAAGAAAACAACGTTTCATCCTGAAGAGCGCATTGCAGGTGTTGTGAGATTAGAGAATTTACCTGAAGATGCGATTGACCGTATTGAATTAATATTGATTGAGCGAAGAGATAATACGGATGAAACAAGTGATTTCCATACCATTGATATTGAAATATCAAAAGTAATTCTACAAAATGATGGGACAGGGGAAGTACCGTTTATCTTTGATTCACACGATGAAATTGAGGACTATAATAATCATGAATTCTTTATTATGACGCACGTTTTCGTGGATAATGCAGTGGATTACTACGATGAAGATCAGATTTACTTTGAAAGTGATATTTCAAGTTAATTCAGAACAGCTCAAACAGACAGGACAGCCTGTCTGTTTTTTCGGCAATGTATGACAATATTAATATTTGTCTTCAACTTCTGGTACAATACTAACAATAAAGAGTTCAATGGCACATAATAATAACAGGGTTAAGATGCCGTTCATCACAATCACCTCTTTCTTAAATTGATTGTAATGTATGAAACGAGTTTCAATGCAAGGGGGAAAATATAAAAATGGCCAATATTCGTGATATTGCCAAACATGCAGGCGTCTCAGTATCAACAGTATCAAGGGTTTTGAATAACTATCCTTATATTTCTGAAGAAAAGAAATTAAAAGTATTAGCCGCAATGGAAACTTTAAATTATATTCCTAACCACCTTGCCGTTAATTTATCATATGGAAAAAGTCGTGTCATCGCAGTCGTATTACCATGGATTACGAATCCTTATTACTTAAGAATATTAGAAGGTGCGATTAAACAAGCATCTAAGCATAATTATCATATCATCGTCATTGAAACACATTACGAAGAAGCAGAAGAATTAAAAGTATTAGAAATGCTTAAACACCGTTCGATTGATGGGATCATATTTACGACAAGACAAATTTCTCTAAAAACGATATGTGACTATGAAACATTTGGTCCAATTATTGTGATGGAGAAAAATGATCACCTACCCTATATTTTCATCAATCAATATGAAGCGTTGAAAAAAGCGTTGTATTACTTAATAGAACAGGGTTATAAAAAAATTGGTTATACATTGCATAGAAAAAATGGATTTAGTGCAAATGAACGTGCGAAAGCGTATGCTACAATACCTGAAAATATGCAATATGAAGATTTCATATATGTAGGTGGATTATCTGTAACAGATGGTATGCGACTGGCACACAATATATTGAATCAAAAGAATTTACCGGATGCGTTGATTGTAACGAATGATGCAGTGAGTGCGGGTATATATGCAGCGTTTCAAAATCAAAATGTAAAGGTACCAGAAGACATTGCGCTGATTTCTTATGAAAATGGTGAACTTTCACAAATAAATAATATTACGAGTGTTGATTTGCCACTGGTGAAGATGGGTGAAAGTAGTGTGGATTTAATACTGACAGACCAAGTGGAATCGCAAGAACTTCCGTCTAGTTTAATCATAAGAAAGTCAACGTGATGGATTCGGTTAAATGGACGAATTTTTAGTATTTCGTTTAATTAGACGAAATAACCTAACAACGTTATTAATGTTGTTGGGCTATTTATTTTATTATTTTAAGTCTCTAGTTACTTTCTCAACATGTTTTATAAGAAAACCATCAAATGGGAATATTCTTTCAGTATACAAATTATCAAGTTTATATTTTAGGGTTTCAATATTATTAATAACTTCTAATGGATAATCATACTTTGACTTATTCGCTTCAAATTCATCTTCATCTACAAAATAATGTTTACCATCACCATCTATTATCATATCAATGTCTAAATCAATTATCTTTATAATATTATCTTCTTTTTTTGGAATCGCACAGATGTTACAGTAGTACTCAATTCGACCATCGTCATAAATATCAATGTTAATTGTAAAACCCTCAGTTTTTGAAATATATTCAATAGAAGCATTATCATAAACAAAAGTTTTGTTTCGTGTAAAGTGGTTTAATGTCCTTGGTGGTTCAGACTTTAATACAATATACTCTTCAGTTTCCTCGATTAATTCTGACTCCCATGAATAATGTATTTTATCATCATACTTATAAATTTCAACTTTTATGTTATTCATATTTTTCCTCCTGTTGAATAATAATCTATTTAATTATATGATATATTAATCAGAAAATTCTTTAAATATTTTTATTGTTTCCTCATCTATATAACTTCTAATATTCCGGAGGACTTATGAACTTAAAACGTGCCAATGTAAATGATGCAAAAATAATTTGGGAGATGCAGGTAAGATCCTTTCAATCACTTTTAGATAAATATGAAGACTATGAAACTAGTCCAGCAAATGAAGATGTTGAATTAATTCAAAGAAGATTAGAACAGCCATTTACATACTATTATTTTATTTACCATGATAACGAAATAGCAGGAGCAATTAGGATTGTCGATAAATGTGATGAGTCACCTAAACGAATTTCGCCTATTTTTATGCTACCTGAATACAGAAATTTAGGATTAGCTCAAAGTGCAATTGAAGCTGTTGAAAACATTCACGGTTCAACAAACTGGATGCTTAATACGATTCTTGAAGAGAAAGGGAACTGTTATTTATACGAAAAGTTGGGATATGAAAAATTTGGTGAGCTCAATCAAATTAATGATAGATTGACTTTAGTTACATATAGAAAATAATTTCGAAATAAGAATTGGAGAAGGAAATGGACATTACATTTACAAACGAGAATATGCGGTTTAAATATAGAACATCGGCGCTTATCATTGAGAACAATCATATTTTACTTCAAAATATTCGTGATTATTGTGCACCACCTGGTGGAAAAGTTCAAATGTTAGAGGATTCTAAAGCGGCATTGAAAAGAGAAATATATGAAGAACTTGAAGCTGAGATTAAATTAAAACAAAGTAGCATTTTTATTGAACAAACGTATCATAATAAAGAAAAGTCATTTCATGAGTTAGGTATTTATTATATATGTCACTCTAAATCATTATGGAATAGAGGTATTTCTATCATTGGAAATGAAAATGGAGAAGACATGGAATATCGATGGTTTCCATTAAGTGAAATCGAGAACGTTAATATTCAACCTGAATTATTGAAAGAGAAGTTACTGCAAGGAATAGAAGGATTTGAGCATGTGATAAATCATGAATAGGTGATGAGGATGTGATATATATGACAAACTTAAAAAGTTTATTAGAAGAAAATCATTTAGTGTACAGAACAGTTTCAACAAAAAAAGGAACTGTGAGTTATTTTGAAACAGATAACCATGGGGAAGATAAAATAACTTTACTTTTTATGCATGGATTTGGAGCAACTGGTTTAGATTATTTACCAATTATTAAATTATTACAAGATAAGTATCATATCATTTCGATTGATTTACCAGAAAGAGGTGATTCAAAGTTGATTGGTACGAATGATTTTTCACCAACTTCAATTGCGACATGGTTAAATGCTTTTGTAACAACAATTCAATTAGAAAAGTTTCATTTAATTGGTCACTCTATGGCAGCACATTATGGATTAGTATATGCCAAAGAATTTTCAGTTGAGTCACTTATATTACTCGATGGTGGATACTTAGTACCAGGAGATTTTGAAGGATATAGTTTAGAAAAAGAATTAAATGATACTAGAAAGTTTATTCAATCTTTAAAATACGATTCTGAAGAAGCGTTAATTGCTGCGCTTACTGAACAAGGAAACTCAGAAGTGATGAATATTATTGATAGAAGACTCTTCAAAATAAATGATAATGCATTAGTATTTACACTTTCAGAAGATGTGGCAGTACAAATGACAAAAGACGTCGCAAATTTTCCTGATTATGAATTAATAAAAAATATTAATAATGAAGTCTATATCATAAGATGTGATTTACCAAAAGAGGTTAATCCAATTCGTGAACTTGGAATTAATGAATTTTTAAAAGCAAAAGAAGCTAAAGTTACAGTATTGGAGAACAGTAATCATAGTGTATATCATTCAAAAACTAAAGAAGTTTCAGAATTAATCAAACAATGGGTACAACAAAACCGCCATTAAGTTTCATGGCGGTTTCTATATGTAAATATTTGTAATGTAATTTTAGGTACTTCTATAATACATCATACTTATTTTTTAAATATAAGTCTATTCTTTTTTATAATCATCTATACAATTAAGTTACTGGGCCCAAGTATTAATAGGAGTTGATTGGATGTCACAAAATATTTATGATAATGAGCATTTCTACAAAGGTTATACAAAGATTCGTAACAACAAGTTAAGCTATAATGAGATAATTGAGATGCCAGTTATGAAGGCAGAGCTACCAAATATTGAAGGAAAAATGGTATTGGATATTGGCTGTGGAATGGGGAAGTTCATTCAGTATATGCTTGATATGAACCCAAAACAAATTGTAGGATTAGATATTTCTAATAATATGATTTCATATGCGAAAGATAATATAAATGATGAACGTGTTTCGTTTGTGGTCTCAGATATATTATCATTTGAAACTGAAACCAAGTTTGATGTCATTGTGTCTAGTCTTGCATTTCACTATGTTGAAGACTATGAAGCACTTATTCTAAAATTAAATGGCATGCTAATTAGAGGTGGAGTATTACTGTTTTCAACAGAACATCCACTCACGACTGCAACGAAGCAACAGGAGAATTGGTGCCATGTAGAAAGTAGACACAATCATTATAAATTAGATCATTATTTTGAAGAGAGTGCTAGACCGATTGAATGGATTGAGACTGAAGTCATAAGATATCATCGAACGATAGGGACTTTAATAAATACTTTGATAGAAAATGAGTTTCAAATTGAACGCGTTATTGATACAGGCAATACTGAAATTTCACTAAAATTATGGGATGAAGAAGATATTATGAAAGTAAATCATAGACCGCCGTTTATAGTGATAAAGGCAAAAAAACAGTAATGTATGAACGTAAGAAGCCAGGTCTTAAAGGCGCTCGTCGTTCACCACAGTTCTCAAATCGTTAATATCATTGTTATATCAGCGTTTAAAGCACTCTTTGGATTATTCCAAAGAGTGCTTTTTTGTATTTTTATAGAGGTATTTAGATACACTTTTAGTTACCTTTTGGGGAACTATCTTGTTTCAAAACTGCTTAAATTTCAATAATATGAAACCATATGAAATGACCCGGTTTTTCTCTGGGATTTGTACGTAAAAGGATAGATCTTAAAATGATCTATCCTTTTTTACGTGTATATTTAGCTTTATTATATTATAGTAAATAAATCTGTTTTCTTTTGTCATAATGATATTTATTTTGATAAAACTATCTATATAGTTCTTTTATAAAATCAATATGTTGCATTAATTGATCAATTATATATATAGGCGACAAAATTTTAATATTATCACCATAAATAGTTAATTGAGATACTAGAAATGGAACTTCTTCTTTTGGGAGTATAAATTCTAGTGCACCCCAATTTGAATCAATCCAATTAATATTATTAAAATCTAAAATGGTTGAATTACAAATTCTTAAGGCTTTTCTATTTATTTTAATTTTAACAGTTACTTGATCATTATTATTACAAGAGTTTTGGTTTTTAATAAATTCTTTAACACTAGGTAGATTTGTTTCAGGACTAATTGAATCATGCTTTATTTCAAGTTTTTTAACACGATCAGCTCTAAATACTTTTATCTTATTTGATAACTACTCAAATGCGCAAAAATACCAAAATCCATTAGTTGAATATATTCCTAACGGAAAAATAGTTTTAGAGTCTATTCCATTAACTGAATCATAATCAATTTTTAATGAATTTTGATTTAATGAAGCTTGAAATATAGTTTTTAAAAATGGTGATTTCTCATTTCGTTTTGGTATTTCTATATATAGATCTTTTTCCATAATTTCTAACTTAGCTTTTAAGGAGTTGGTTGACTGATTCAGCAGTTTTCTTATTACTCTTTCTATTTCGAACGTGAAAGGAGTATCTTGATACTGAAGTAGTTGTTTATATATTATGATAAGTGAAATTATCTCTTCTTCGAGGTACCTATTGAAATGTATGATCTTGATGTAAATTCAGTAGAGATGAATCTGTACATCAAATGCATGAATTGGTGCAAACAAAGTGACATTAATCATATTAGTGACCTGTCTACACGTATCGTGACTGAATCATCTTTCAATAAACTATGGATTAATAAATGCAAAACTGAAATGGAATTAATAGATGGTATTTAAGATATCAAAGTTGCTAATCACTATTATGAGAAATAATCTAAATAATATACAAAGGCTATTTCATTACGCTGTGATAGCCGAATCTCATTAGATTAATAAATAATCCCCTTCAATTTGAATGTGTATTCAAATTGAAGGGGATTTATTTTATTAGGTATGTTTTAGAATATTTTTCTATATCGATATGTGAGTATACAAATCAACAAGTAACTAAACGATGCAATTATAAACACAATTGTTAGGTTATAATGTTCTCCAATTGATGACATAACAAATGTTGAGATACAAAATCCTAGGCTATAAATCATTTGATTAAGCGTGTAAGTATCAATTAATGTTTCATGGTTTAATTGCTTTTGTATTTCTGTATGAAGTGTAATTGATAATAATTGTTCAAAAATTCCATGAAACCATGATAGTAGCACAGCAATCAACAACCATCTGTTTATACCAAATAGTATTGTAACGATTGATAACAACAAATATCCACTGACGTATAATTTCAGTATTTTATATCGTTCAGTCATGTAAATGATTCTTGATCCAACAAGTAAGCCTACAAAGAATCCCATATTAATTATTCCAAACCAGAACGATGGGACATTTAAGTATTCTTTTACAAAAGCAATCATGATTGCTGCTATCCAAACTGCATGACCAAATGATGCGAAGAATGTATTCCAGTTTAAATAGTTACTGTAGCTAGACTTTCGATTACTTTTAATGACTTCGCTAAAACTTTTAGAGCCAACAATTTCTTCTTCTAAAGTATTGATACTAAAGTTAATCTTCATTATATTTATCACTGAAACAATAGATAAGATGATACATGTTATTATCAATCCATCACTATGGAGTACTGCCAACAACATACTTCCTAATGCCCATGCAGAAATTTGTACCATATTATTCATACTGCTAATTTTAGTGTTTGCCCTTAATATATTGTCTTTAGACTCAAAGTAGGGTATTAATGTATTGCTTAGTGGATTTGTAAATCCATCTAAGAAAGCAATCATAAATGCTAACCCTAAAAGAAAAGCAAAGTGCATTTCAAGATACATTGTAAAGACTAGAGTCGTTAACATACAGCATTTCATCATTTGATTAAAAACTAATATATGCTGCTTTTGAAATTTCGAATATACTTTCGGTGCAATAAATCCACTTAGAAAGTATGCAGACGTTATGAATATTGGCACTAATGCACTGAATTGAATTGAGTCTGTCGACTCATATAAATAAGCAATAATCGCAATGATATAAATATTATCACTTGTGTTAGCGAAAAATTGGCTAAAGTATAAGTGTTTAAAGTTATTTGTAAATCCTTTCATGATTCCCTCCTAATTTAGAGGATCACAGACTTACAAATACAATTTATTATTCAATTTTTATTGGACTTGCAAGTCTATGTCCTCATTTATTGATTAGAAAGAAATCATTACATATAAGATCACCTTTTTAATTTAATATTATTCTATTTATCGTATCATTATCAGAAAATTTGTACAATAGTATTATTTTTATATCTAATTTTTTATTATAATTTACTATTTGAATTTTCTAATAACTAATATATAATATTATTAATTATTATGATCGGAGGTGTTGGTATTGTTTTTAGAAGTTGCGAAGCGTATGCGTTTTGTTCTAACCGTACGTGGGAAATTTGCGTTTAAAATTACAAATTGGTGGAGTCTGGCCTTTTTTAAGCAAATACAACTTCTAGAGGAATACTAAACACCGTTCCTCTAGCAAATTAGAGGAGAGAAAAAATGAATATTTTAAACGTAGCTCAAGTATCAAAGTCTTTTACTGGCGATGTTATATTTGAGGGCATTAAATTTGAAGTCAGTCAGCATGATCGTATTGGTCTCGTCGGAAGAAATGGTGAAGGTAAAACGACTTTATTCAAACTCATTTCAGGAGAAGAGCGTCCTGATAGTGGTTTTATTAGTTTATCGAAAGATACGCGTGTTGGTATATTGAGTCAAATTCCAAACTTTGCTGATGATATGGATGTCTATTCGTGTTTAGCACAAACGTTTGTCGAACTTGATTTAATCGAGCAGAAAATGAAAGATTTAGAACTAAAAATGGCAAGTGAGCCAGATAATCTTGAGAAGGTTTTACGTCAATATGCTAATATTCAGGAGCAGTATGAAGCACTAGGTGGCTATGAAAAGGATAGTAAAATCAACTTTGTCATGCATGGTCTTAAAATTAATCAATTGGCTAACAGACAATGGTCCTTACTTTCTGGTGGGGAACGTACTAAAGTCGGTTTAGCGATGTTATTACTTCAATCTCCGGAATTATTACTTCTGGATGAGCCTACAAATCATTTAGATATTGATAGTATTGAATGGTTAACCCAATTTATTAAAACTTATAAAGGTGCTGTTGTTATCATCTCACATGACCGTTATTTTCTTGACGAAACAGTCAATAAAATATTCGAGATAGATCAACAGACACTGCATATCTATAATGGCAACTATTCTTACTTCGTTAAGGAAAAAGAAGATAGAATCTTAAGAGAGTATGAAGAATACAAAAATCAACAAAAGAAAATTCAAAAAATGAAAGCACAAATTAAACAACTAAAAATTTGGGCGAATCAAGCTGTGCCACCAAATGCTGCAATGCATCGTCGTGCCAAGAGTATGGAAAAAGCTTTGGCGAGAATAGAAGTAAAAAAGAAACCTATTATTGATTCTAAGACGATGCAGTTAGATATACAATCTACTGATAAATCGTCTAAAGATATTTATACTTTAATTGATGTCGCGAAAATGTATGATGATATATTATTTGAGCATGTAAATATGAAAATTAGACGAAATAATCGTGTTGCTATTGTTGGTGCCAATGGAACGGGTAAAAGTACGATTTTAAAAATGATGTTAGGGGAAGTTGTTCCTGATGAAGGAGAAATAATCATCGCTCATAATATCAAAATTGGCTACTTATCTCAGCATCACTTTAATGAAGAAGATGATTCTGTAATTGAGGCATATCGTGCTTATGCATCTGTAACAGAAGGTGAAGCACGCAATCATCTTGCTGGGTATTTATTCTATGGATATGATGTATTTAAGAAAGTGAAAGACTTAAGTGGTGGAGAGAAGATGCGTTTACGATGGGCTCAAATTATGTCGAATGACTTTAATGTACTCATATTAGATGAACCTACAAACCACTTAGACATTGAATCCAAAGAAATATTAGAAGATGCTTTGGATAAATTTGAAGGTACTATTATCGCGGTTTCGCATGATAGATACTTTTTGGATAAATTTTTTGATGTTACTTATTGGATTGAAGATAAAAATGTGAAAATGTATGTAGGAAATTATAGTTATGCGAAGCAGAAGAGAGCTGAATATTAGCCATTTATATAAATATTATCTTTGTGGATAATGAACTTATTATATTTTTAGGAGACCAATCTATGATTTTTAATGCACTTATCCCTGAGTTTGAAGTTTCGAATATTGATGCTTCAATAAGATTTTACATCGATATACTAGAATTTATCTTAGAATATGAAAGACCTGAAGATAAATTTGTGTTCCTTTCTAAAGAAGGAAGTCAATTAATGCTAGAACAAACGACAGACAACACTTTGGAATATCCATTCGGTAGAGGATTTAATTTATCTTTTACAGTAAAAGATGTTGAATATCTTTATAGTAAATTATTAAACGAGCAATATCCGATTTATAGATCACTTGAAACTAGGACTTTTCGAGTTGGCAATAAAGTAACAACACCAAAAGAATTTGCTATCAATGATCCAGATGGATATTTGTTAAGATTTCAGAATTAAATAGTGATGCATTTGAGAATGATAAAATTTTTATGCTGACATTTTTTATAATGTAAATTCACCTACTACTATAAAACCTAAACCCTCAAATATTATTAAAAACCAACTTCTGTCTGAAGCATTGTCTTTTGCTGAATTTGGTTTTTATTTTATGTTTAGTTATTGACTCGTTTGATATACATTTACTTGTTTAATTGCTTTTTCAATATTCCTTATAAAAATCATAATTTTTTAATCAAATTTTATTAATTATTCGATCAAAAGTCTCATTATCTATTTCAATGTTGTTATTAATCGAATACATTAATACACTCCACATACCACCATGATTATATACAACGTTTATATCGTTAAGATCGTCTTTTGAAGTAGATGATTTTATTGCTAATAATATAGTTAAAGAGGGGATGTATATCTTTTGCATTTGATCATTTATTATTAATACTTTTACAAAGTCCTTTTGTTTATACCAAAAATTATAAAACTGACTTTCTATATTTTGATTATCATTTTTAGTTTCTTCGAGTTTTTCTTTATATTGTGTTAACAATTCAGATACCATTTCATCCAATAATTCCATCGTATTGTTGTAGTATCTATAAAATGTCCTTCTTGATACTTGCGAGACATTACAAAGTTCCGTAACCGTAACTTCACTTATCATTTTATTGTTTAATATTTTTAATAATCCCTTTGTAAGGAGTTGTTTTGTAGCTTCGTTATTTATTTTCATATTATCTCCTTTTTAGGTTACAACTTAGCTGATTTTGTAGCACTTGCTGAAAACCTATAGATATATACATCTCTTGTAAGTATATTATAGGGGCTACATACATTCTAGAAAAGAGGCGTTGTTATGAAAAAGTATTATATTGATAATATGAAAAGTTTCGTTATTATTTTAGTTGTTATATTTCATGTTATTGCGAGTTTCTCATCCAATAATTCTGTTTTAAATTACCATGCGGAAGGCATCCCATGGTTTGATGCTATAGGATATCTCTTATATCCATGGTTTATGATTTTGATGTTTATTATCTCAGGTATGACTGCACATTATTCTTTAAGAAAGAGAACATCTAATCAATTTATGGTTGATCGTATTAAATTTGTACTTATTCCATTTATCATTTTTCAACTTACATTCGGAGCGATAACTTCTTGGTTTTCTTTTGAAGTCAATAATATGGTTGATAAATTATCTGAATTACCGGATTCAGTGATTAATGTCATTCGCGTGATGAATGGTATGGGACCATCTTGGTATTTACTACAGTTATTTATTACTTCGTTCATCTTTTGGTTAGTATTGAAATTTATTAATCTTGAAAAATATCGCGATAAACTTTCAAGTCTAAATATTTTAGTTATCATCTTATTAGTGATCCCTATTTTTATTAGTGCGCAATATGGCTATATTTTATATACTTTTAGATTCTTTTTATACACGTTGGCTTTCTTCTTAGGATATTTAATCTTTTCTAATGAAGAAATTTTATCTTTGTTATCGAAGCACAGTATTATGCTTTCGATTTGTTCAATTGTTTTAGGTATTATTCAAATGACTATGTATTGGGGTAAATCTTATATGGTCATTGTTAATGAACCTATGGTTGTATTGTTTTCGTGGTTCAGTGTATTAGCTGTTTTAGGATTATTCTATAAATATGTTAATAGTACTAATCAAACTGCAATATTTTTATCTCAATATTCTTATGGCATTTACTTATTTCATTTTTTACCGCTTACGATTGGGGCATATCTGATTGATATTTTCCATGTTCATTTATATTTAAGATATTTTATTTTATTGCTATTTACGTTCATTTTTTCAATACTTTTTACAATTATGATTAAGAACATTCCGCTTGTTTCTAAACTTTTTGGATTTAAGTAGGTAAAAACTTATCATTTGATGATATGCTTTTAGTTGAATAACAATCTGACAGGATGTGCGTAACGTATGAATATCGACGATCTTAAACTCACTCAACTTTATTTAAATCAACGTAAAGTGAATGAGATAGGTGAATGGTTAGATGATAATTCTATCCAAAATACAATAATCTCAGTAATTCACTATGACAATCAATTTTATATCGTTGATGGTCATACACGTTGTTTCGTTGCCTTCAATGCTGGTATTACTCAAATACCAATTGAAATATATGATATTGATCCAAATTCAGTAGAGATGAAACTGTACATCGAGTGCATGAAGTGGTGTAAAGATAGTAATATTAGACACATTAGCGATTTATCTACTCGTATTGTGCCTGAAGATTCTTTTAATCAACTTTGGATTAATAAATGTAAGACTGAAGTGGCATTCTTAACTCGAGGTATATTGTAATATTCCACAATATGTAGTACAATTGTGTTACACGAATAGGAGATGATACTATGGCTACTATTACTATCAGAGTGAGTGAAGATGAAAAAAACTTTCTGAAATACATGTCAGAATTTATGAACTTAAGTTTAACTGACTTAATTAAAAATTACACTATTGAAGATTTAGAAGATTTATTTGATACACATGTTGCTGATACAGCCTATGCCGAATGGTCTAAGCATAAACAAACCATACCACATAAGGATGTCATGAAAGAATTCGGGTTGTTATGAGCTATAGTGTCGAATATGATCCAAAGGCGATTAAACAATTACGAAAAATGGATCCTCAAACTAGCAGATTGCTTTTACAATGGATTAATAAAAATATTGTGCATTGTGAAAATCCAAGAATTTTAGGAAAAGCTTTGACTGGTAATTATAGTGGTTATTGGCGCTATAGAGTTGGACAATTTCGTATTATTACTAAAATAGAAGATGACAAATTAATCATTTTAGTGGTTTCAATTGATCATAGAAAAAATATATATCGATGAAAAATTTGTAATCCTACACCAATCTGTTATAATAAATGTATAACAGATTGGTTTTTATTTTTGCCTATACATCTGTTCTATACTTTATATAACAGAGAGGTGAGTTTATGTATATAGAAATTGATGAAGCGAGTAGTACACCGGTATATTTACAACTCGCTAACCAAATCATTCACCACATTGCAGTAGGACAAGTTGTCCCGTATGATCCTTTACCATCCGGCAGATCTTTTGCGAAGAGTCTTCAAATTAATATGCATACGGTAAATAAGGCATATCACTATTTGGAAGAGAAACAGCTGATTCAAGTTCAGCCGAAGTCAGGTGCTATCATTCATCCTGATGCATTAAAAGTCGCAACTGATGCTGAGAAAGAAGATTTACTTAATCGTTTGAAACCCATTATTGATGAGGCGAAGTGTAAGCAATTAAATGTGAACGATTTACTGAAATTAATCGAAGGAGAGGGTTAGTTATGGAAGGTTTATTATTAAGTGGATTATTACTTTTAACAGGGTTATTATTTTTATTAAATGCACGTTTTGTCCGTCGAAATATTTTATTTAGCGTGTTTGTCCCTGAACAAGAAACGAATAACAGCATAATTCAAACCATTAAATCTCGTTTTATTAAACAAGTGATTGGACTTGCTGTTGTTATCGCTTTGCTAAACGGCATTACGTTTTATATATTTCAATCATCTACTGGTGTGCTATTATTTGTTATTTGGATTCACCTTTTAATCATTGGAGGTGTTTATCTTTATAAACAAGCACACGATCATTTAAAGTCTGTGAAGACACAAGAGGATTGGATGAAAGATATTAAAGTTGTTAAAGCTACAGACACATCTTTGATGGTTGAAAGTTCTCCATTACCAAACTTTTTATTTATCATGCAATTCATTGCGTTTATCATTGCTTTTATCTTTGTCGCGATGAACTATGATAAAATCCCTGAAGCGATTGCAACGCATTGGAATTTTGAAGGGAAAGCTGATGATTTTAGTACGAAAAGTTTCTTTAGTGTTTATGGTGTCGGCTTGATTGGTTTAGTGATTTTATTTGTATTATGGGCAAGTGCGAAAGGGACGAGCTTCTTTAATACAACGGTAAATCTCGCTGCGAAATCAGCGTCATTAAGTTATATCAAACAGTCTAAACTCATCAATAGCATGATGATTCACTTATTATCGTTTGCGATGACTGTTCTGTTTATTTTAATTTTGATACGACCTGTGATTTACGAAGGGGATTATTTACCGAATGGCATCATGATGACCATTTTAGGATTGATATTATTAATCACCGTTGTTTGTATTTATTTACAAGTTGCTGAAGATCGTAAATTTAGAAAAGCGATTGCTTCATCTTCTACTGACAAGGCACCTTATTTTGATGAAGATAATTATATTATGGGATTATTTTATTATAATAAAAGTGATATGAATGTTTGGGTACCAAAACTAAGTGATATTGGCATGACGCTCAATATGGCGCGTCCGATGTCTTGGTTTATCGCTTTTATGCTGATTGGATTACCCTTTGTCATCATTGCGCTTATTGCAATCTTCTCATAATTAGGAGGATTTGATGTTAACTTCATTTTTTCATTTACCTTTATTTTAATATTTTTTCGAAGGAGGCTTTATATGATTACGTATGAAATGCTATCTAAAGATGATGCGCATCATTTACATGACTTTTTCACTCTGGTATTAACACATACATTTAATAACAATGGCATTGAAGATGATGAAGATTTGCAAGTTGAGATTGATAAGAAAATGGCTTATGTAACGTCTTACTTTGAGCATCATAAAGATATTTTTATGGTGGCGAAAGAGAGTAATGCACTGGTTGGCATTATCGGTTTCTATCAACCAAACGTTATTATTCATGAACTATTAGGAGATAAAGTTGCTAATATGAAAGAAATGGGCTCACTTTATGTTCATCCTGATTATCAAAATCAAGGGATAGGAAGTACGTTAATTACTCAGATGACGCATCATTTAAAAGAGCAGGGTATTCAACAGTATTGTTTTGATTGTGGGTATAACAAGTCTATACAGACATGGTCTCGCAAATTCGGTGAACCAACGTATTTCTATAAAGATCATTGGGATGTTGGAGATCATCATGCTGTTTGGATTGTTGATATTAAGGATGTATAATAAAGATAAGAATATTGCATTCAATATAGCTTAACGTTGTGCTTTATTTATCAAATCGTCCGGAGGTGTTACCCATGCATCCAGAGATTGAAACAGCCTTTAATGATTTACATCAGTTAAGAGATGAATATTTTTCCTCACCAATATTTATTAATGAAATAAATAAACATGTAGCACAAGATAAATGGAGTGTTGGGGAAGTGATTTATCATTGTTATTTATTGCTTAAGTTGACACGACAGTTTACAAAGTATTATGTGCCAATCGCTAAACATTGCGTTGCTGTAATACCGAATCATTCTTCTTATAATAATGACATGCATAATATTTATGCCGGTAAAACAATGAAAGCTCCCGCTATCTTAAATCCAAAACTTAACGTGGAATATCGATTGGAAGATTTATTCGATTTACTCGAAGCAGAGACTGAATTATTAAAAGAACAAGTCGGTTTACTGAATGATCAACAAGTTCAAAAGATTCGATATCCAGACCCTGTACCTAAATATCCTAATGTCGTGCAGGTTGTAAAGCTTTTATATATTCACGAAAAACATCACTATGAAGTAGTGAGTGCAAGAAATGAGCAATATCATAGAGATTAGGAGTAATGAAATGATCCATCGACTGACTCAAGAAAAATTAGATAGTGTAACGCAACTTGCGCTAAAGCTTTGGCCAGATAATCAATTTAATCATTTGAAATTAGAGTTTAATGAAATCTTGAATGATGACAATCAAGGTATATTTCTTTTCGTTGCAGATCAAAATGATGTAGGCTTTGCTCATGTCAGTTTACGTGTTGATTATGTTGAAGGGACAGATTCAAGTCCTGTCGGTTTTCTTGAAGGTATTTATGTCCTACCGCGTTATAGAAATAAAGGTATCGCACGAGAACTGATTACAACGTGTGAGCAATTTGCTAAAGATAAAGGCTGCACTGAATTTGCAAGTGACTGTGAGCTAACAAATCTAGATAGTATTTTAATGCATGAACAATTAGGGTTTGAAGAAACCAATAGAATCGTGTGTTTTAAAAAGAAAATTGAATAATTTAAATGTTAACCGTACTTATTCCGGCAAATTTGGAGTTGTACTCCATATTTGCCGGACTTTTTTGATTGATTTTCAAATTTTTATCGGCTAATATGGAGTTGTATTCCATATTAGCCGGAGGTGAAATTCATGTACATCCACAGAACAATTGAAGATACATTGCTAAAAGTTCAACAAAATTTTAAAGTTGCTTTAATTACGGGACCAAGGCAAGTCGGTAAATCTACTGTATTGAAGCATTTATTTGGTGATGATTACGAATATGTCACTTTAGATGATTTGTTCGAATTGAATCTTGCGAAAGAAGATCCAAAGCTCTTTTTTATGAATCATCCTGGGAAATTAATCATTGATGAAGTGCAATATGCACCTGAATTATTTATAGAAATTAAAAGACTCGTTGATCAAATCGATGATTATGGACAATATATTTTAACAGGTTCTCAAGGATTTAGTTTAATGCGTAATATTTCTGAGTCCTTAGCAGGTCGCGTTGGTATTATTGAAATGAATGGTCTGTCTACACGTGAAATTGTTGGTGATGATATGTTATCACCATTTATTCCAAATAAAGATTTTATTGCTGCAAAAAGAAAATCTGTTGAATTAAGTGAGATGTGGCGTATCATTCAGCGTGGAAGTTTACCTGAGCTGTATAAGAACGAAAATCTCGATTGGGACATGTATTATGCTTCTTATGTAAAAACATATATTGAACGAGATGTCCGTGATTTGCTTAATGTTAAAGATTTAAATCTATTTTCTCAATTTTTAACGGCATTAGCTGCACGTACTGCTCAAATGTTGAATTACAACACGATTGCAAATGAAATTGGTGTTGATATAAAGACAATCAAAAGTTGGATTAGTGTACTTGAAACATCAGGGATTATATATCTTTTACAACCTTTTTCTAATAATAGATTGACCCGTGTTATTAAAACACCGATGTTATATTTTAAAGATACAGGGCTTGTTTGTTATCTACTGAAATGGAAAACACCAGAAACACTAATGAATGGTGCAATGAGTGGAGAAATTCTTGAGACATTCGTGATTTCTGAGATCATTAAGTCTTTTAATAATGCAGGGATAACTAATGTACCTATAATGTTCTATCGTGATAGAGATATGAAAGAGATTGATGTCATTATTGAAGAAGATGGTGTTTTGTATCCAGTTGAAATAAAAAAAACATCGATGCCAACATTAAAAATGGCCAAAAATATAGCTGTTTTAGAGAAAGCTGAAGGCTTTTCAATTGGTAATCAAATCATTTTAAGCTTTGTTCAACAAAAAAGTTATTTAGCTTATGATACGATTACTTATCCTATTTACGCCATTTAATCCTGTCCAAAGTAGTCTATAAAGGCTACTTTTTTATTTATCTAAAATAAGAACATACGTTCTATTTTTATTGAAATAGAACGTATGTTCTGTTATTATAAATATATCATCAAGATTATAAAGAGGGTGCTTACTATGTATGATTACAGTCTATGCGAGAAGAGAAACGTCCTCTGTATTGACCAGAAGAGTTTCTTTGCGAGTGTTTCTTGCATTATGAAAGGCCTTGACCCTATGACAACAAAGCTCGCTGTTGTCGCTGACACGAAACGTCAAGGTTCTGTTGTACTTGCTGCCACACCGCCACTGAAAGCGATGGGAATTAAAACGGGTTCTCGTTTATTTGAAATCCCACATCGTTCTGATATTTATATTATTAACCCTTCCATGTCCAATTATTTAAAGATTGCAAGTCAGATTTCTGAGATTTCATTACAATACGTTGCACCTGAAGATTATCATCAATATAGTATTGATGAATTTTTTATGGATGTTACTAAGAGCTATCAATTGTATGCAAAGACACCTTATGAGCTTGCGGCAAAGATTAAGAATGAGATTTATGATAAGACACAAATTCAGTGTGCTGTAGGAATAGGAGATAACGTACTGTTAAGTAAGATTGCCTTAGATATGGAGGCAAAGAAACAACCGGACGGCATTGCAGAATGGCATTATGAAGATGTTCCGGAAAAGATGTGGTCGATTGAGCCACTTAGTAAGTTTTGGGGGATTAATCGTCGTACGGAGAAGAAACTCAATCAGAAGGGCATCTTTACGATTGGACAACTTGCAAACTACCCACATCACTATTTAAAGCGTGATTTCGGGATTATTGGAGTTGATTTACATCTTCATGCGAATGGTATTGATTCAA
This sequence comes from Macrococcus animalis, assembly GCF_047425875.1. GTDB lineage: Bacteria > Bacillota > Bacilli > Staphylococcales > Staphylococcaceae > Macrococcoides > Macrococcoides animalis. Next base: position 2,437,975 of record NZ_CP179727.1, on the reverse strand, counting down.
GTTTAATTCGAGAGAAACATCATATTTATAAACCTTCGATTAATAAGAGTCAGATTTTAATGCGTGATTATCGCTTCGATGAACTGCGCGCTGTCGTGTTAGAACATGTTGAAGAAGTGACGTTTAGATTGCGTGCAGATAATATGATTGCACGTACGATTTCTTTTACAGTGAGTTATAGCGATGAGGGGAAAGTAAGTAAGAGTTATACGTTATCTGAGGGAACAAATCTAACTGCTGATATCTTTCAAGTCGTGTGGGGATTTATGATGCAGCTGTGTGATAAAACACGCATGTATAGAACGTTGAATATCTCTTTGACGAATTTTATACGTGAGGAAGACCGCCAGTTATCGCTCTTTGTTGATGAATTTGAACGCGAAAAACAAGAACGCCTAGAGAAGACAGTGGACCAACTGAAAATAAGATTTGGGAAAAATAGTGTACTGCGTGCAGTGTCTTATACTGAGCAAGGTACGGCGAAGAAGCGTAATGGCCTCATCGCTGGTCATAAAGCTTAGATATTATAATACCCCCTAGAGCTACAAGGCTTTAGGGATTTTTTTGTGTTTCGTCTTTGCCCTTAGTTAATTGCCATATTACTAGTCTTTTTAGAACTCACATTTAATTATGTGGGTGTTTTTTGTTATGTAAAAATGTATAATTTATATAATTAATAGGAGAGTAGGTTAATTATGATGAAAATAGACATAAACTCAAATTTAATATTAAGAGAATTAAAAATAGAAGATAGTAGAAATTTTTATGAGCTTTTAAATAGAAATTATTATTATTTTTTAGAAGCACTGAATTGGATGGATAAAGATGACTTAAATAATCAAGCAGAAGAAAGTATAAAATTGAGAATAAGTATGAAAAATCAATTAAATAACCTACCAGCATGGTTTGCAATTGTATACGAAAATAAACTTTGTGGGATGATTGGATACAATGAAATTGATAATGATAACGAATTAGGTGAGATAGGTTACTTTATAGATGAACAATATTCCTCTAAAGGAATTATGACATTAGCTTTGAACACAGTATTAGAATATAGTTTTTCACAACTTAAATTGAATAAAATAGAGCTGTATATTTATGAAAATAACATCGCTAGCTGTAAACTAGCTGATAAATTTAATTTTAAACTCGAAGGTAAAATAAGAGAGGTACTAAAAATAAATAATGATTACTTAAATCAAAACGTATACGGGTTACTTAATTCAGAGCATATTAAGCAATAGGAGAGTAGGCTGATCAGGTGAGTAGTAAGAATGAAGTTGTACTCATTATAGATTTAATCATTACTATTAGTTGGTTCATATGGCCGGAAGAAGCGTAAGGATACAATTAAATAACAACAATCATACTAATCAGGAGGTTATTTATGGAATACGAAATTATTCAATACAACGATTCATATAAAGAACAATTAATAGATTTTATCCTCGGTATTCAAAAAGATGAGTTTGAAATTCAAATCAGTAGAGAAGATCAGCCAGATTTAGAAAATGTTCAAAGTAATTATTTAGATAAAGGCGGTCAGTTTTGGTTAGCCGTTAATAATAATGATAAAATAATTGGATGTGTCGCACTCGTTAAACTTGCCAATAACAATGCCGCACTGAAAAAAATGTTTGTCAATCAAGATTATAGAAATTTAAAGATAGGGAAGAAGCTATTAGACAAAGTAATAATAACGGCTAAAAATAATAGCATCGCTTCAATTTATCTTGGTACAATCGATAAATTTGTAAGTGCACAACACTTTTACTCAAATAACGGATTTACATTAATTGATAAGAAAGATATACCTGATGATTTTCCTGTAATGGCAGTTGATAATCGTTACTATATGAAAAATTTATAGTTCATCATTCTTTACAAAACGACAAGATTATATAGTACCCCTAAAGTTAAACTTTAGGGGTTTTCTAATGTATTTCATATTTACAATCATATTTAAGCTTGTAAATATGAAACACATAATTTATAATTCTTTCACCATAATCAAATTTTATTCGAAGTCTTTCGAATGGAGGAATTAAAATGAAAGTTATTGAAGAAATAATTTATCAACAAAATCAATTTATTTATGAAAATAGACCTGAACAATATCCTATATTATTAATTGGAGCAATTTCATATTCCAAATTACTCAATCAATTTAATGATTATCAAAATTACAACAATATCATTGAAAATTTATCTAAAGATGAAAAGAAAATATATGATGAAATAATTAACAATCAAACCTGGAAAATGCTTCAAGTGTTATGCAATGAATACTATGTTTCAAACAGTCATTTACAACTGTCATTTGAAGAATATATCCTAAAAATAAGTGAATGCAACGTGAAAACATACATATTTCCATTTCATAAAACATTAACTATAAATAAAATTTCTTCATCATTTAAAAATAAGAAAATAAGAAAACAAGTATATGACCTTTTTGAAAGTCACCCATATAATAATCAAATATTAAACTTTGTTTATAATTATTCAATACAAGAAATCAAAAATATATTAATTAGACACTTAAAGTTTGCATGTAATTTAGTAATTAATGAAAAAAACGCTACATATTCAGTAAAGAGGATTAAAAGAGATCAAATAGTAGATTCTGAATTAATTGAAGTTATTCAAAAATACGAAAAAACAGGAAAAAATATTAGATTAGTCAATCAAACTGCTTACAAACCATTCATATTAGTAAGTGAGAATTTAAATGAAATCATTCTATATATTCCACCGATTGAAGAAAGTATAGCGACTCCAAATATTGATAAAGTTACTAGTTTAAAAGCAATGGCAGATACAATAAGATTGCAGATTTTAAGAGAAATAAAGATGGGTAACAATTCATTAAATCAACTCACTAAAAATATTGATGCTAGCAAACCTACAATTCATCACCACATACAAAAAATGAAACATAATAATATTCTCATTCAAAAAAATAATAATTATTTTGTAAATGATGAAGAGATTGAAAAAATATTTAACTATGTACATAAATTTATAGGTACAAAGTATGAATAAGAATAAAATTACCTTTTTTAATTTGTGGTTAGGACTCATGATTTCAGAACTGGGTGGATCACTGATGACATTTTCACTTTCATTACTGGTATATAAACAAAGTGGTGATGTCAAAGATATAGGGATAATGTGGATACTGTATTTTATTCCATCAATTATAGTTCAACTCATATCTGGACCATTCTTAGATAGATATTCAAAAAAGAAAATACTTGTATACTTACAAATATTTAAAGGAATATTGCTAGTATTATTTATAATTATTTATATTAATACTAATGCTTTAATCGTAATATATATCTTTCAAATATTTATTGGAGCCATAACACCAATTTATACGCCCGTAAGCCAATCAATATTACCTGAAATTAGCCGTGACGAAGATTTAGCATTACACAACAGTGTTATTGACGGCACATCAAAAGTGATGATTGCAATAAGTCCTATAGTATCTGGTCTATTAATTAGTTATATAAATGCATACATTGCAATCTATCTAGCCTTTTTATGTTTTATAAGTAGTGGTATTAGCTTAATGTTTCTAAGAGATTTTCATATTAATCCACTTATTAAGAATAGTTGGATAAACGAACTAAAAGAAGGTTTTAGATACTATAAAGAGCAAAAAAATGTAAAACATCTAGGATATTTATTAATGAGCGTTCAATTTACTGTGGGTATAATTACAGTAATTTCATTACCGTATATTTTAAAAATCTTAAAAGGAGATATGAGTAACTATGGAATTTTTATGGCTTGTTTTCCAATGGGTTATGTCATAGGAACCTTCGCTATTAAATGGACTACTAAGTTCAATCAATATCACGTAATGTATATGATGATTCTAATAGAAGTAATAGGTTACTTATGCTTAGGGGTTAGTCAATCAATTTATTTGTCATACTCCATTGAACTCGTGAGTGGGGTAGCATTATCAATATTTAATAGTTATAATACTTTACTTGTTCAAAAGACAATAAAGAAAGAAATAATGGGGAGAATTTTTAGTATAAGATTAGCTATTATAAGATTTTCTATGCCTTTAGGTATTGTAGTAGCAACTTTATTAGTTGATATAATAGGAATCAGGTCATTGTACTTATTAAATAGCTTGATAATAAGTACAATACTCTTAATTTATATTTATATATCAAGAAAACAGAATGTTATTATAAATAAACGTCAATTTTAATGAAAATGTTAAAACTTTTTATTATATACCAAAAAGAAACCATTGAGTTTGTTCACTCAATGGTTTCTTTTAATATCTAAAAATATTATTTAACTTTCCGTCTTCACAAATAAACTAGACATATAACAAATTGAACCGATTAACACAATCACAAACATCACACCACTCATCGCATATGGATTAAGATAAGCGCCTAATATGATGGCAAATTTGGTCATTAAGTCAGTCGCATTAAATCCTAGATTTGAGAAAGCCCCATATGCTCCGCGTTGATCAGCTGGAATAAGATCTAATTCTTCGGCATTCTTGATTGGCGCATAAATTAATTCTCCAAATGTTGCGATTGTAATGGCAAGGAGTATGATCCATAAATTATTTGCTGAGGTAAGAATGACATAACCTAGTCCATAGATTACTAAACCACAAATCATGATTTGCTTCACCTTAAATTTTTGAATCAATCGTCCGACTATAAAGGTGAATGTCACAACAATTAATGTATTCACAATGTTTATAGTAGAGAACATCCTCACACCGGTCATTTTGAATCCGTTGATATCAATCGTCTCAAATGTTTCAGCAAGTCTTACTGCTACATAACTACTTGTCGATAGTTCAGCATACATAATACAAATTGAGCCTATAACAAGAATTACAAAGGGCTTGTTTTTAGAAACTTGAATATAACTATGAAGAAGATCTTTGAACACATTTTTATGTGTTTTTTCTGCAATAAATGCTCTCGTTTCTGATATAAATATTGTATAAACAATAGCAATTATAAGCGAAGAGAACGCAAGAATTAAAAAGAGTAATAATTTGTGATCATGATAGAACAGTCCACCAATTGCTGCTCCCAGTGCAAGTGATAAATTGATTAGCCAATAATCCAATTGATATATTATTTTTCGGTTTTCATTTGTTGCAGAATCTTGAACTATTGCGCGTAATGCAGGTCTTCTAAATTGTCCAACAACTAAATTAAGGACGAAACCTACTAAGAAAGGAATAAGTGTATCAAAGTATATACCCATTGCCATTATTAAAATACAAACAACTTCTAAATAAGACATCGATACAAGTAATTTCTTCCTAGGTAATCTATCACATACATAACCTGCGATAATATTGATAAAGAATGATAGTAAAACTGTAAACGATAGAAAAGTACCTGCAAATGTCTTATCAACTGCTTCAGTTAAATATAATGCCATAAATGGCCAAACAGAACTTCCAGCAATTCTATTTACAAAGGATCCCCACAGCCTGACATGAATATTTATTGGTAATTCTCTGATTTTCATTGTCAATTCACCTCCAGTAATATAAGTTTAATATAGACAGATTGAAACAAAAATGGACAAATCGTCAATAATGTCTACTTTTAGAGGTGGAAGATGGAAAAGATTTTACTAAGTTTATATCAATTACGTCATAAAGATTATTCTCAAAAAGAATTAAGTGAAATATTAAAAATCAGTCAGAAACAATTATCACGAAAACTAGATATATGGCAATTTGAAAATGTACTAATTTATGAGAGTGGCAAAGGGCGAGGAAACAAAACGAAGATACAATGGTTAATAGATATTGAAGCGATTTATTATGCCAAAGTAAAACACTTAATCAAAACGGATACACTTGATAAAGTGGTTCAATACCTCGCTTGGGACTGGTCACCATTGCAACAACAAATATTATTTAAAAAAGTAAATCCACAACTAGGATTATATAAAATATCTGACCATAAAGAAAAATTGACGATTACAAAACGATATAAATTATTTACCGTGCATCCATTAGAAGCAATTGAAGCGAAAAGCGCAAATGTAGTAATGAGTGTGTTCAACAGATTATTCACATATAATGAAAATGAACAACTGGAATACAACCTGGCCCATCACTATGAACTAACAGAACAGTATATTGATATATATTTAAGACCTAATGTTCAGTTTCATGATGGCACATTACTTACAAGTGTCGACGTAAAAAGATGTTTGGAGACTGCTAAAAAACATCACAACACACAAGAATTACTAGCACCAATCAGTACAATCACAATAATTAACCCACTATCACTGAGAATATATTTCAATCAGTGTCCACATATTCTAGCATTGCTTAGCTTTGTACCACTCAGTATATATAAAGTGTCTAAAGATAAAATAATAGGTACAGGACCATATTATATAAAGGCGAATAATGAAGTGAAAACCGTATTGAAACGCTTTGATCAGTACTATGCGCACCGTGCGTTTATCGATACGATTGAAATGATTTATATTCCAGACTATACGCAAACAATCATTGGTAATCCAGAAAACCCTCTGACAACAATAGAAAAAGAGATGGGTTATTATTATTTATGTAAATCTGTTAATAGTCAATTAAACGCCGACCAAATTCAATACATAAGAAATACACTCATCGATCATTACCGATACGCTATAAACAAGCATTTCAAAGTGAGTTTAAATTCCCCCAAAGTACTAAAACAATCAAAATATATTAAATCTAAACAACTATTACCACCGATATTTACATCACCCGTTATGATTGATTGCATTGGGAAGAATGATATTAGAATACAGTTAATAAAGACGACTTTAGAAGAACATAACGTACCCGTTCACCTTAATTACATTAAATTTGATTATGTTATGACGAAAACACATTTGTTTGAAGGAGACTTCTTCTGTTTTGGAGAATACTTAGAAATACCGGAATCAATATCTTACTATAATTTTATCTTTAATCCGTCATCGTCTATTTACAATATATTAAAAGCATATCCTTGGTTTGAACCATTAAAAAAATATTATTTATCAACACCCTTTGATAAATGGCCAAGAATAAATCATTTACTCGATAGATGGCTACATAAAAAAGGCATACTTTTCCCTCTATATAATAAGAATATAAAATTAAAGTATGATAGTAATATTAATGGCGTTAAAATCAATGAAATGGGATTTATTACATTTCAAGATATTTGGATGAAGTAATAAGCGAGCATATAAAAATTTCAAAAGGAAGTATTAAAATAAAGGAAATAGTGCGCTAAGAAAAATGTGATTCATTAGACAGTTGTCAACTCTTCATGAAATAACATAATTGAACCTCTTCATTCGTATTTATAGGTTTTATGGTGTAATATTATACATGAAAATATCAATTAATATGGGAGCGTATAGATGATAACAAAATTCAGTGACAAAGACGTTAGAAATAGTATTGTTTTACACACAATCGCCGTAGCAGCATCAATAATCGTTCATATACTAGTCTTCGTCAAATTAATCCCTTTTGAATATGTCAATGGTGGAAGATCAGAGACATATAATGATGCAAAACAGTTATCATTGACAAGTAGTATAATACTATCTTGTATTGCCTTAATCCCGATTGTATTATATAAAATGAATAGGAATCTAAAATATAAAAAAATACTTAAAATCATATCTCTAATCCTCATACCATTTTGGATTTTTTCATGCATTCAACAGTTTTTAGGAACAACTTTTGAAATAATCGCTATGAGTGTCATCTGTTTTACTGGAATTATAGCCAGTTTATATATGTATTTATCGTTAAAAAGTAGTATCAAGAAAGAGAATAATTAGGCATTTTAATAAATGAAAAGTGAGCGATAATCTATAATTATCGCTCACTTCTCATTTATATCAAACTACTTAAAATACCCACAACATTCTTCATAATAATGAATATCACTATTAAAATAATTATTGCAGAAACTTTGTTTAATATCTCAATATAGCGTCCACTTGAGTCAAACCTTCCTAATAACTTTCCTGCAACAGCAAGGCTGATAAACCATATCCATGAAACACCGATTGTAGCTACAGCAAAGGCTAACTTATGATTACCTGAATATAAAGCAGCACTGGTTCCTATTACACCAATCGTATCCATAATTGCATGTGGATTAAGTAATGAAACCGAAACTGCGAAGCCAATTTGTTTCTTTGCAGACATCGGTGGATGTGCATTCGAATTAGCAGATTTCTCATGCCATAATGACCAAGCCATATAAAGTAAAAATATTATCCCCACAAAATATAAAGCAAGTTGCAACACTGGTAATTCAATTAACAGTAACGAAACGCCTAGTATAGCTAAAGTAATCAGTAAGGTGTCACATATACCTGCAGTAATCACTACTGGTAAAGCTTTACGTATACTTTTATGATTCGCACCTTGATTAAATACAAAAACATTTTGTGCACCTAGAGGTAGTATCAAACCTAATGCAAGTAAAAATCCATGTGTAATTGCTTGAATCATCATTTTCTCCTATCAATTATAATTAAGACTAAATATTTACAAACGAATAAACTATAACTCATATTATCATTTTATGATTATATATTGTTTGCATATGCCTGATTCAAGCCCTTTTCTAGAAAGATCAATATATTTACGTTAAAATTAAACTAAATATACAAAAGAGGAGGCAATAACATGGCAGTAATTTTACAAGTAACATTTCCGTATGAAGGTCCTTTTGGAGATGAAATGACAAACGGATTCACAGAACTTGCACAGTCGATTAATAATGAACCAGGATTTGAGTGGAAAATTTGGACTGAAGATGCAGAAGCTAATGTGGCTGGAGGCATATATATGTTCGACTCAAAAGAGAACGCAGCAAAGTATTTAAATATGCATACAGAAAGACTTGCTTCATTCGGTATTACAGGTGTTGAAGGCAAGATCTTAAATGTGAATGATGCGTTATCTAAAATCAATCATTTCGCACAATAAGAGGTGGGTATCTTGTATCTTCAAACGAAATTATTTAATATATTCAACATGCTAATACTTATTCTTCTTTTATTAAATATATTCAATGTCATTACATTGAATAAAGTCATTTATTTTGTATTAGTAGGTGTATTATTCTTAAACGGGCTATTAATGGTGTATGGCGCAAAATGGCAATATAACAAAGATCATAATAAACATAATAGATAACTTAATATTATAGTAAAACTATTTAAAGCAAATTCATTAGTTAACCCAATAATAGGATTAAAGAGATATGTTACGCAACATGTCTCTTTTTTCTTTTTACACACAAATGATTATTCAAATTTCAACACCATCAAAATATCTGTATCTCGTTCAGCGACAATCTTAAAACATGCTTTTTCATAAAGATTTTGTGCATAATTACCATAACTCACGCTAAGTGATATCCCACAATACTTAGTATTTCTAACTTCTTCTATAAATAGTCGGAGTAATTCACTACCAACACCTTGACCTCTATGTCTTGGCAAGATAGACATTGTCAATTCTACAAAGCGCGCATCAAAGTAACCATAACCTTGAACATCTTTATCCCAAATTCGTCCCCAAATTGCTCCAACAGGTTGAGACTTATCTTCAGCGACAATACATATTTCACGATCAGTATCGAAATTAGCATAATACTTACTTATTTCAGAAGAATAAACAATATCTCTATCATATGTTGCCTCTCCTGGTGGAACATATAATGCATGATAAGTGAAATCTATTAATTGCATCGTTTCATTAGGTAACATTTTTCGGTAATCCATATAATCCTCCTGGCTATATAAAATATATTCTTTATATAATGTAATTATAATACATACTATCATTATCACTCTTTTTAAAATAATATTTACTATTTTTATGGTAAAATAGTGATATTTTACTCTGAAAGTGTTAAGATAAGGAATAAGAAAAGAGGTGAGACAAATGAAATCTGTTCAAAAAATCATGGGCATGAGTTTAATTGCAACGAGTTTAATTTTAGCACCAGTCAGTCTGTCAGAAACACCAGACGTACAAGCTGCACACTATACAAAACCATATTACAATTATAACGGCTACACGAAAAACAGTGCTAAGTTTGTTCTCGATCCTTATTTCGTTAAAGCTTTATATTATGACAATGTCAAATTAAATGGTTACAAAGTAAATCCCAAAGCAAAAGTTGCTTTAGGTGGTGTTCCAATGCATATTTATGATGCAAGTTACCTAAAAGACAAAAATGGTAAAGTAGGGTATTTCAAATTTGAAGTAAAGAAAAAGACAGTTAAGAAATATACGTTTAAAAAAGCACATAAAAAGAATGAAATACTGGAAGAATCCAACAAATCAAATAACCCAGGTGTACCATCATATATCGTTTATAAAACAAAAGGAGCAGTTTATCTAGCTTCATTTGATAAGAATGGCTATTTAACAGGAATGGAAGTAGGCGTTGTTCCTGGATTCATTGGACTTAGATAATGTAAAAATAGTTTAATCAAGACTAGAACACATTGATGTGTTCTAGTTTTTTTACATTCAATTTTATATGTAGTATAATTACACCAACTTAAGTAAACGAGGTAAAAGGTCATGGTAATTCTATAAATCCAAATGATGATATTAAATAAATATTATTTCATTTTGTGATTTACGGGATAACTATGTCCTTTTTTAATATCGTCATTTGGTCTTTTCAAATTACAAATATTGAAAGGATGAATGACATGATGCTTAAAATGAATCATATTCATAAACAAATTAAAGATTTAACTTTATTTAAAATAGACAACCTGCTGATTAACCAAGGAGAGAAGATTGGCTTAATAGGTAAAAATGGTAGTGGAAAGTCTACTTTACTCAAAATGATTGCTTATATTGATTCGGAATTTTCAGGAAATCTTGACAATCCTTTTCAGACATTATATGTTCCTCAACTTAAAAAGCTTTCTAGTGAGTCCGGTGGTGAGCAAACAAAACGTTATTTACTCAAAGCATTCAATAATAATCATGAACTATTGTTATTAGATGAACCGTCTACAAACTTAGATCAAGATAATATTAAATGGTTAATCAACGAAATTAATCAGTTTAAAGGAACCATGATTATTGTGAGCCATGATAGGACTTTACTCAATCAGACTATAAATAAAATTGTAGAAATTGAAGATAAATATCTCAATATGTATCTAGGTGATTATGATGATTATGAACATCAAAAAAAGAAAAACCTTGAAAAACAAGCAAGCGATTACAAACAATATCAAACGAAAATTAAACAGTTAGAGATTGAAGCTGAAGAGCGTATGAAACGTGCAAAATGCTTTAAAAAACGTAAGAAGAATGTCAGTATTTCTGATTATAAAGTAAATTCAAGAATGGGTGCTTACGATAGTCAGGAAAAAGCCATTGCTAAATCGAGTAAAGCATTGATTAAGAGAATAGAACAAATTAAAAAGGCTGATAAACCAAAAGAAGAAAAATCTTTCAAAATAAAACCTATTGGCAAGTTGGAAAACAAAGGCAGTACTTTAATTAATTTAGATAAATTCGAAATATGTGTTAATAATAAACATCTATTTAAAGCCAAATCTTTTAAAGTAATACAAGGAGATAAAATTGCGATAAATGGTCCAAATGGTAGTGGAAAAACAACATTTATTAAACAGTTAATGCATCAAAATATTGAAGGTTATTATAAACATGATATAAAAATAGGCTACTTCGCTCAGAATTTGAATACTCTTGATAATAATAAATCCATCTTTGAAAATGTAAAACTTACATCAGTTCAAGATGATTTCACGATAAGAAATCTCTTAGCTGCACTCGGGTTTGAATACAACAAAATTTATCAAGAGGTTAATACACTTTCAGGTGGTGAGCGCGTTAGATTACAAATCATCAAACTATTACTTGGAGATTATGACATGCTCATATTAGATGAGCCGACTAATTTCTTAGATGTTTCAACATTAAAAGCCTTAGAATTATTTTTAATTGAATATCCAGGTACTTTTATTATTATTTCTCATGATTATATTTTGATTGATAATGTAGCTTCAAGGAAAGTAGATATTAAAGAGCATCAATTAGTTAATGAGATTTATCAAGATAAAAATCAATCATTTGAAGATATTGAAATACAACTCCTTGAATTTAAGTTAGAGCAAATGATTCAGAATCCTGATATTGATATGGAAGAAGTGTTGGCTTTAAAACATAAAATCAATCAAATAAATAGTAGACAAAATCATAACAATTGACCTTTATTATGAACTTTATTACACTTTAAACCATTAAAGGGGTTAGAGGTGATGACATGAATATTGCAATGATAGGTCTTGGTGTTATTGGTGGTAGTTTCGCGAAAGCGATACGAAAGAAATACGGCAACAAATATAAGCTTATGGCGATTGATATAGATCAAGCTACCATTGATAAAGCTAAGCTCATGAACGTAATAGACGATGGTGAAACTAAGAACGAAACGATATTACAACAAGCAGATGTAGTAATATTTGCGTTATATCCTGAATTAATGAAATCTTTTGTTGAAACGCATCAGCATGAATTTAAAGCAGGTGCAATATTAACTGATACTACAGGTATTAAGCGTAGTGTGTTTGAAGCTATGAAAGATGTGATTCCTGATCACATTGATTTTATATTTGGCCATCCGATGGCAGGTCGTGAGAAGAAAGGCTTTGATTATGCAGATGATAGTGTATTTATGGATGCCAACTACGTTATTACTGAGAATAATAAGAATAAAAAAGAAAATTTGGATTGGTTTCAGAACTTTGTAAAAGACCTAGGATTTAAACGTATTACCATTACAGACATAGAAACACATGATGCAATGATCGCTCATACGAGTCAACTTGCACATGTAATCGCTGTGTCACTTATTAATAGCGATGATAAATCTCATGAAACGATTCGATATATTGGTGATAGTTATAGAGATTTAACACGTATCGCTAATATGAATGAGACTCTATGGTCTGAATTATTTATGCATAACAAGGATAACTTACTAGAGAATATTACTCGCTTTGAGACGGCTTTAAGTGAAATAAAAAATGCTATAAAAGATGATGATAAGACTAAAATGGAATCACTATTTATAGAATCTACCCAACGTCGTTTGAAGTTAGAAGAAAGTGATATGAAGATAAAGTAGTAGGTTCTTGAAAAGTTCACAGAAGATTATCATATATAATTTCTATTAAATTTTTAAATTTTCTGACATTTAATTATAAGGTATTATATAATAAATATGAAAATTAATTAAAGACGGGGTAAAGTGGTGGAATCTTGGAAACAAAATAGAATACAATCTGCTATTAATGGTACAAATCCAATGGTTATTAAAGCGTTAAAAGGTAGTTTCGTAGTTTTCGGTGACGTACAATTTCTACCAGGTTATTGTGTGTCATTACCGAAGCGAGAAGTACGATTGCTCAATGATTTAACAATGGATGAGCGTCGTGATTATTTAATGGATATGACGATCGTAGGTGATGCTATAATGGAAGCATGTCAGCCAACACGAGTAAATTATGAAATATTAGGTAATCAAGATCACTTCTTACATGCTCATTTATTCCCAAGATATGAATGGGAAAGTGAAGATGTTAAATTTATGCCGGTTTGGGCATATGACAAATCAAATTGGAGCAATCCAGAAAATGCTTATCAGAAGGATGCGCATGGGGATATAAGAATAAAAATTCAGTCAGTACTTGAGAAAATATATAACTATTAAATAATACATGAAAACTGAGGTTCCTTATGATATTAAATACTGAAAGGTTGATACTTAAAAGACCGAATACTTTAGATATCAACAGTTATATGATAATTCGTAATAGTGATGAATATTATCTTTTTAATCCGCTTCCTAAGTTAACGCATAATGAAGCAACGCATTTTTTTATTAGTGCAATAAAGAATAACAGCATTATCGGTATTTATTTAGACCAGAAAATGATAGGCGTAATTGATATATTCCCTGATCAATTACGCTATGGTGTAAACAGCGTTTCAATTTCATATGCACTTAACACAGCTTATACTGGCCATGGTTATATGAAGGAAGCACTGAGCGCATTAGTATGTCATTATAAAAAAGAAAAGCGTTACGATATTATAACTGCACGTGTGTATCAATCAAATATTAAATCACATCGTCTATTAGAAAAAATAGGTTTTGTTAAAGAGGGTATCCTTAAACATGCTGTTAAAGGTAATTTTGATATGATACATGATGATTATTTATATGCTTTTTATATAGGTGATATATAACTCAATCTTAAAGAATTGTACTTAATACTATTATTTCGTTAAAATTTTATTATCAAATATTTATTAAAGGAGAAAAAAAGATGTATCCAGATACTACAGCAACAATGCAAGAAATTGAGCGTTTAGTGAATATACCAGGTCCCTCAGGCTTTGCATTTAAGGCAATAGCATATGTTACTGACACATTAGAAAGTGTGGGTTACTCTGTTCAACAAACGAATAAGGGTGGCGTTCTTGTGACTGTACAAGGTAAGGATGATACGCGTCATAAATACTTAACAGCACACGTTGATACATTAGGTGCAATGGTAAAAGAGATTCTTCCAAGTGGTCGTTTACGTTTATCTATGGTTGGAGGCTTCAGATGGAATGCTGTTGAAGGTGAATACTGCGAAATACATTCTAATGACAAAGTATATACGGGTACGATATGTCTGCACGAAACAAGCGTTCACGTCTATCATAATGCTGGAGACATCGTACGCGATGACGATCATATGGAAGTGCGAATCGATGAAGTTGTAAAGTCAAAAGAAGATACTGAAAGATTAGGTATAAGTGTCGGTGACTTTATTACATTTAGCCCAAGATGTGAAATCACTGAATCTGGTTTCATTAAATCACGTCATTTAGATGACAAAGCAAGTGCTGCAATGCTGATCCAATTGTTACGTCACTTAAAGTCAGAATCAATTGAATTACCACATACAACACATTTTTATTTTTCTAATAACGAAGAAATCGGATATGGTGGTAACTCTAATGTGCCAGAACAAGTCGTAGAATATATTGCAGTAGACATGGGGGCTTTAGGAGATGGTCAATCTTCTGATGAATATACTGTATCTATTTGTGCGAAAGATAGTTCAGGACCCTATCACTATCAACTAAAGCAACATTTAGTACAGTTATGTAAAGATAACAATATTAATTATAAAGTTGATATTTATCCGTATTACGGAAGTGATGCAAGTGCAGCAATGCGTGCAGGATATGATATTAAACATGGACTTTTCGGGGCGGGTATCGAATCAAGTCACGCTATGGAACGTACACATAAATCCTCTTTAGAACAAACTGAAAAGTTAATCTATCAATACGTATTAAGTCATGTGATTTAATAATTAATAGAATTTTCTGATTTTTGTAAGTTGAATACTTTGAGACACACGTCCATTTTCGTTATAATGTGGTTACTATAATGAAAGGACGTGTTTATTTATGACGAAAAAAGTATTAATGGTACTGACAAATCACGATAAGTTTAATGATGATACTCCTACTGGACTGTGGTTAGAAGAAGCTGCTGCACCCTATAAAATTTTCGAGAAAAATAACATCACAGTCGATTTTGCTTCAATTAAAGGTGGTTCAATTCCACTAGATCCTAATTCAGTAGCAAATGATGAGACAAAAACTTATGCAGATGTTGTACAAAAATTAAATGATTCATTGAAACTACGTGATGTAGTATTTGAGAACTATGATGGTGTATTTATTCCTGGCGGTCATGGTACAATGTATGACTTACCAAATAATCCTGATTTACAAAATATACTAGCTTTCTACAAGGAAGATGGCCGTGCAATTGGAGCTGTATGTCATGGACCGAGTGCATTTGTTGGTGCTAAACTTAAAGATGGTAGTTACTTAATTGATGGCGTAAAACTTACTGGATTTACGAATGCAGAAGAAAGTGCCATGAATCTTGTTGATAACGTACCATTTGCTTTACAATCAGAATTAGAGAAACAAGGCGGACGATTTGTTGTAGGAGAAAATTTCACGTCACACGTTGTGACAGATAAAAAATTCGTCACAGGACAAAACCCACAATCAAGTGAAGCAGTGGCAGAAGCTTTTGTAAAAGTATTATAATATTTAAGGCACAATAAAACCACGCGTGAGCGTGGTTTTATTTCATGATTAATATATTTTTTAAGATTAGTCCTAATACAACGCCAATTAATAGGCTGAGCATAGTACCTAGTAAAATATACTCACTTGTTTTATCGATTTTCTCAAAATTATGATTAGGTTTATCATCTTTTAAATCATTAAATCGAAGTATCGATTTACTCGCAATGACTAAACCTATAGCTGTGTATTCTCCTAATGTGATAAACATTAATATAAGTAATCGTTCAATATAGCCAACCATTAAACCTACATTATCTGTCTTCTTCATTTTTGTCTCGCTCATTGCCGTTAATATCCATTTAATAATCGGACCAGATAGAATAAACAGTACGACAAAAGCAACGATTAAACATAATTTAATCATAATGCATACTCCTTAAATGTATCGTATATAAATGGTGATAATGGGATATTACTTTCACATTTCAGATTATCTTCATCAACTAAATTTGCTAAATCAGCTAAAGCCGCTTCTATTAATAATAATTGTTTCTTATGACCCTTTTTTAAGTGTTCAGAAATGGTAGATACCCCTTTATCTAAAACTTTTGCAATTTCTTTTTGTTGTTCATACACATATGATAATAAAATCACTTTCCGCTGCATATCAGAATGATTATGAACAATCTCTGTTAAATATGGATATAAGATGTTATTAAAGATATCTACATTGTGTTGATCTATCGTCAAGTAAAAATCACTCATATCAGCTTGCTTAATTTGTGCGAGATTATGACGTGCTTGTTTAATAATCGGTGCATTCCAATGTTCGAGATTACCTTTAGGGATTGTCTCATCGCTCACCGCAATACCAAACTTGACCGGTTGATTATTAAATGGCCATAACAATTTGATATAATAACTTGTAAATAGGGTAGCAGATAAATTATCACTAACAAAGAATAATTCATCTCCCATACGAAAATTAATATATTTAAATGATACATTTTGCGTCCAATGGTCTATTTCTTTTGTAAATTGAATTAATTGTTTACTGATTGCATCAGTATTATTAAATTTCGTACTCCCAGAAACATCCATTACAAATAGGGATAACATCGTCTCACCTCAATTTCGGTTAATTAAACGAAATATTTATAATTCGTTTATATAGACGAATTATAACACATTCGAATAGATCATGAAAGTATAAGTATTTACGACTTTATCTAGATAATATTAACATCTACTAATAAAAGTAATAATTTTAATAAAAATTAGATAAATCTCGAAATTATAATGCTATCAAGTGATTAAACAATAGCATTTATGGTAATATGGTGCATGAGATTAATGAACAAAAGCGTTCATTCGAATAAGGAGAATCAATATGAAATTTATTAACCTAACAAGAGACGCATTTGGTGATTTTGCTGATGGACAACCATACAGTCACTTTACTCAAATGGCAGTAAACTATGATTTGAAAATTGCGGAAGGTGCAGATGTGCATCTCGTTGGCGTAACTGATGATAGTGATGAAATTATTGCAGCGGGTTTATTTACAGCAGTACCTGTAATTAAAATGTATAAGTACTTTTATTCCAATCGTGGTCCTATCATGGATTTTCATAACAAAGAACTCGTTAAATTCTTTTTTACGGAATTGAAAAAATACTTAAAGCGCCATAATGCTTTGCACTTACGCATTGATCCGTATGTGCCACACCAGTTATGGAATCATGACGGAGAGGTATTAGAGAGTTATCCTACAGAAGATATCTTTGAAACTTTAAAATCATTAGGATTTATACACCAGGGCTTTACAACAGGCTTCCATCCCATTCATCAAATTCGTTGGCATTCTGTCCTTAACACAGAGGGGAAGACAGAAAAAGAAGTGCTGAATAATATGGATAGCTTACGAAAACGTAACATAAAAAAAGTCATAAAAAATGGTATAAAAGTACGCGACTTATCGATTGATGAACTTCACATCTTTAGACAATTTATGAATGATACAAGTGGCAAAAAAGAATTCGTAGATCGTGACGATGCCTTCTACAAAAATCGATTAGAGCATTTCGGTGATCGCGTAAGAATGCCACTTGCATATATTGATTTTACGACCTATATACCAGAACTTATTGCCGAAGAACAAGAAGTGCAAGCTCAAATTACTAAAGCACAAGTAGAACTCGAGAAAAAACCTGATACGAAAAAATGGAAAAATGTCTTATCTTCAAGTGAAACACAACTCAAATCAGTTCAAGAAAAATTAGCTGAAGCACATTCACTACAACAAAAGCACGGTGATACGTTACCCATTGCAGCTGCATTCTATTTAATCAATCCATTTGAAGTTGTTTACTTAGCAGGTGGTACATCCAATGAATTCAGACATTTTGCAGGCAGTTACGCGATTCAATGGGATATGATTAAACATACAATGTCAACTGGCATTCATCGCTATAATTTCTACGGAATAAGTGGCGACTTTACAGAAGATGCTGAAGATGCTGGGGTTATAAAATTTAAAAAAGGATTCAATGCAGATGTCATTGAGTATATTGGAGATTTCGTGTTACCGATCAATAAACCTGTCTATAAAATGTATGAAACAATGAACAAAATACGTAAATAAGTTTTGAAGGGAAGATTTTCATGGAATTCACTGAATTAACTGTTGCAGAATATACTGATTTCATTTGGAGTACCACTGAAATGAGTCATTATTTTCAGCTACAAGAAAATATAAAAAATAGAGAAGCTGACGGTTATCCTGTCGTATTACTTGGAGTTAAAGAAGATGGTATCGTAACAGCAGCCAGTCTATTTTCAAAAATACCGACGTTTGGTAGTTATTTTTACTATTCAAATCGTGGTCCTGTCATGGATTATACTAATTCAGCACGCGTTAACTTTTACTTTAAATCATTAGATGCGTATTTAAGAACACACCAAGCTTTATATGTGAAGTTAGATCCTTATTGGATTTATAAAACATATGATAAAGATGTTAATTACAAACAAGAAAACGGTACTAATGATGCAATTATTAATCAACTTAAATCACTAGGGTATAAACACACAGGATTCTCTGTGGGATATACAATGGATACACAAGTACGATGGATGAGTGTTTTATACTTACAAGGTGAAACACCACAATCAATTATGAAACAATTTGATTCACAACGTAAACGTAATGTAAAAAAAGCACAAAAATACGGTGTAAAAATTAGATTGCTTGCTAAAGATGAACTCGATGTATTTTTAGATTTATATCGTGAAACTGAAGAACGTGCTGGTTTTATAGCAAGACCTGATAGTTATTTCAAAGGATTCCATAATCATTATGACGATAAAGTAATAATGCCACTTGCATATATAGATTTAGATGAATATATTGAAAAATTATCACAAGATTTAGCTGATGCTGAAGCACGACGTGATCAAATGATGGCAAATGAAAATAAATCAGAAAAACAAATTAAAAAAATAGAACAATTAGATCGTGAAACTAATCACATGCAAGAAGAATTATTAGATATGAGCACGCTACGTAAAACAGATGGTAAAATATTAAACTTAGCCGCCGGAATGTTTTTCTTAAATCATTTTGAGGTTAATTATTTCTCAGGTGGCTCAAGTGAAAAATATAATAAATTTATGGGACCATATGCAATGCATTGGTTTATGATTAATTATTGCTTTGAACATGGATTTGATCGTTATAATTTCTATGGTGTATCTGGTGATTTTAGTGAATCTGGTGAAGATTATGGCGTATATCGATTTAAACGTGGATTTAATGCCCAAATTGAAGAACTTGTTGGAGATTTCATTAAACCAATCAATAAACCTAAATATGCATTGTATCAAACAGCATTAAAAACGAGATTAAAATTAAGTGAATTAAAGCAGAAAAAACAAAACAAAAAGAAATCTCAGCTTGAAGATAATACTGAATCAACTTCGGTAGACAATATCATATTACAAAAAGGTCCAGATAAATTAAGTAATTCATAATAAATTATAAAGTATCATAATAATGCGATATAAGAACACAGCTTATATCGCATTATTATTCTTGATTTTAGTTTACATAATATATATTATCGGAAGTTAACTGTAGAAGAAGAAGATACCACCTCTTATGATAGTATCTTCTTCATATCTTATTGATTATTTTATTGATGTTAATTCATACGCTGCAATTGTACCGCTCATTTCGTGACTCGCTAATAATAATGGTTTTTTCGTTGGTGAATGCTTAGCGTCGATAAACGTTAAACCTTCAGGTGAAATGTCACCATTGTCATTTGCTTTGAAATATGTATCAAATACAGGTTTCTTCGGATTTGATACATTATATACCATAATACCACCAACACGTTCTAAACCAATAAACGCATATGTTTTACCATTAACCACACCAGTAACAACTGATTCTGGTTCTGGACCTTTATCGTCACTTCTTGAATCAAATTCAATTTTACCTAATTCTTCTTGATGAGAATTGAAAATATCTTTATTTGCTTTTGCAGTAATTTTCTCGAAGTCTGATCCTGAATCATATACTAATCCTAATGAGCTTGCACTACGAATTGAGAATGAACGACCACCAAATGTCATTGGTACTGTGTATTTACCGTCTTTATTTATGAAGCTTTGAGATGTTGTCGTTTTTAGACGTCCTAATTCTTTTTCACCCTTTAAAACTTCACTATCTGTACCTTTTAAGTATTTGCTCGTCATATCAAATTGATCAGTTATATCAGCTAAACGAGTTTCTTCACTGTAACCATCGTAATCTTGTGAATCTCCTTCGTTAGCAGTTAATAAGTAAGTTTTACCTTTCACTTTCATTTGTGCAATCGCATCTGGTTGATACATACCAAGTAATGGATAATTTTTCATATTAATTTTCTTGTCTTTATCAGAAACGTCAATTGTATGCTTTAAATATGATTTATAACCTAATCCTCTTACTTTAACAAACTTTTCTTTCTTTAAATCAAACTTAGCAATTGCATTACGCTCTTGAATTGTAATATATGCATATTTGTTATCGTTATCAACAGTTACATATTCTGGTTCTAAGTTTAAGAAGCTTTCTTCATCATTACGCCCTAAATGACGTAAGTTATTTGGAATCATTTTCTTAGAGAATTTAACGGTATTAACAGCTGATTGTTTCACATTACCTAAACGGTTTACTTTAATAGAAGAAACTGAACCTTCTGGGTTTATAGTATATTCATCGTTTGGTTCGCCTTCATTTGCTACAATTAACTTTTTGCTATCATTTGTAAACGTCACCATGTCTGGTAATGCACCTACTGTAACTTTGCTAATTAATTTGCCATCTTTGTCCAAGAATGCAACTAAACCATTATCCGTTTTTTCTTTAGCCGGAATACTTACAGCAATATAATGGTACTTTTTGTTTACCGCAACACTCGTAATATCGCTTCCTTCAACACCTAAATCCTTTAATAAAATACGTTTTTTTAAAGGAAATTTCCCTTTAGTTAAACGCGACATATCTAAAATATCAACAGCATTCAATGCACCATTAATTGAGTATGCTTGTTTGTATTTAGTATCAACACTTACAATTTCAGTTCCACTTTCTCCAAATTCTGTTTTAGAATCGTAACGTGCAATTTGAGAAACTTTAATCTTACTATTTGGACCATAACTATTCACTGATTGTGCATCGGCTAGCGGAGTTGCTACTAATGTTGCTAAAGCTAGTGTGCTAACTACTTTACTTACTTTTTTCATTATTTAAGTCTCCTTTTAGTAAAAAATTATTATTTCTATGTATAAAATTAATTTTAAAGTAAAGTTGTAAATCACGAATAAAATATATTAATATAGTGTAAATATTCGATTACAATATAAATTAAAAAAAGCGGTATTAGGAGATAATCCTAATACCGCTTTATTTACTTATCGTTGCGTTTTGTTTTCATGGTGCTTAATAGATTCCATTTCAGCACGATTTTGAGTTTCATCGTATTTGCGTTGTTCTAATTTTGCTTTTTGCTTTAATTTCTTCTTCTTTCTGTGGTCTTTAGTCATATACCAGAACATCATACTTAACAGTAAAGAAATAACTGCTAAGAATCCAGCATAACCTAACAAGGGTTGATACTCAATATCAAAGAAGTTTGGAAGCATGAACGCTGCAATTGCTAATAATAAAAACGTAATAATAGGTGCTAAAATAAAACGCCCTAAAACTAATCCAAACAATAATGAAATGATTAAAGTACCAACGATTGTAATCAGTAAGAAGTTCGGAATTTCATAAAAGTTAATGTTGTTTAAAATCATTTTGTCATCACTCACTTATAAATTATTATATAATACTCACTTATTATACCCTAAAATCATGAAAATAATATCATTTTTCTTGTAAATACATCATGATAATTAAAATTAACAAATAAGATTTCTAAAAATTCATAATAAAGCGTATAATATATATAATACTTACTATTACAAAAAAGGAGATAATCCATGAGCTTACCTTATAGAAAGAACGTCCCCGTTGAACAAACTTGGGACTTATCAACGTTATTTGAATCGAACGAAGAATTCTTTACACAATTAAATATGACTATTGAAAGAACAAAAGCTTTTAATCAACGCTATTCAAATCAGCTTTCAAATCCATTAAATATTGAACCTGCATTAGATGAATATGCTGCTATATTTAAAGAAATTGATCACCTTGGTAGTTATGCCTCACTATTATATAGTGTAGATCAAACTGATGAAGCAGCTGGTAAACTTTATAATAAATACGCCCACAGCTACGGTACTATCGCTAGCCTATTAACGTTCGTTGAGTCAGAAATTTTATCACTTGATGAAGCTGTATTAAACCAAGTTAAAGATAATACTCAATCATATAAACGTTATTTAGAAAAGTTAATTGAACGCAAACCCCATCAATTACATCCTGAAGTTGAAAAAGCGCTAGCTTCATTCTCACCTATTTTTAGTGCACCATACAATTTATATGACACTACCAAAATGTTAGATATTGATTTTGGGACTTTTACAGCACATGATAAAGAAATCCCAATGAGTTATGTATCATTTGAAGGTGAACAAGAAGTTGATGCCGATACAGAAATTCGAAGAAATGCATTCAGAAAATTTTCTGACACTTTAAAGAAATATGAGAATACAACAGCAAAAACGTATGATATGACAATTCAACAAGAAAAAATTGAATCTTCATTACGCGGTTACGATTCAGTGATTGACTTTTTATTACAACCTCAAGAAGTATCACGTGACTTATATAATCGTCAAATCGATTTAATCACAACAGAACTTGCTCCTCACATGCGTCGTTATGCAAAATTACTGCAAAAAGTAAATGGTTTAGATGCAATGAAATTTGAAGATTTGAAAATCTCGTTAGATGAATCTTACGAACCAGACATCACAATTGAAGAATCACGTGAATATATTAATAAAGCGCTATCCGTTATGGGAAATGATTATATGCAAATGGTTAATGATGCATATGACAACCGACAAATTGACTTTGTTCAAAATAAAGGAAAATCAACGGGAGCATTCTGTGCAAGCCCTTATCAAGTGAATCCATTTATCTTAATATCATGGACTTCAAAAATGACTGAAGTCTTCGTTTTGGCCCATGAATTAGGACATGCGGGTCACTTTAATTTAGCGCACCAACATACTAATATTTTTGATGAAGATTGTTCTCGTTATTTTGTAGAGGCACCAAGTACTATGAACGAAATGTTAATGGCCAATTATTTACTGTCTGAGTCAAATGACCCTAAATTCAAACGCTGGGTGATTGCATCAATTATTTCTAGAACTTACTATCACAACTTTGTGACGCATTTATTAGAAGCTGCTTTTCAACGAGAGGTTTATAATTTAGTTGATCAAGGTGAATCAATGACAGCGGAAATATTAAATAATATTAAACGTAACGTTATCGAAGAATTCTGGGGCGACGCAGTTGAAATTACAACAGGTGCTGAACTCACTTGGATGAGACAACCCCACTATTACATGGGATTATATCCCTATACGTATTCAGCTGGCCTTACAATTTCTACAATCATGTCACAACGCATATTAAATGAAGGCGAACCTGCAGTAAACGAATGGATTGAAGTCCTAAAAAAAGGTGGTGCATTACCACCAGTTGAGCTTGTTAAAATGGCAGGTATTGATTTAACAACAGATGGTCCATTGAAAGAAACAATCGCTTATATAGGGTCACTCGTTGATGAATTAGAGAAGTTAACAGACGAAATAAATCAACAAAAATAATATCTACAAAAAGCATAATGCAGATTTTCTGTGCTATGCTTTTTGTATTATTAATCATTAAATAAATGAGGTGTTCAAATGAACTTCAAAAATAAAGTTATTGTGATAACAGGAGCTGCACAAGGCATTGGCAAGCATTTTGCCGACACTTTTAGAGCTCAACAAGCCATTGTTTGTGACATCGACATTCAACCAGGATGTTACTTTCAAGGTGATATTTCAGACACGGCAATATTAGACCAATTTATCTCAAAAATAATTACTGAACAAGGCAAAGTAGATTATATAATTAATAATGCCTTACCGATAATGAAGGGTATCGATGATTGTACAGTAGATGACTTTAATTATGCACTTCAAGTCGGTATCACTGCCCCATTTTATCTTGTTCAACAATTGATGCCCTATTTCAATGCACATGCAGCAATTATTAATATGTCTTCATCAAGAGCACATATGAGTCAACCTCAAACAGAAAGCTATGCTGCAGCTAAGGGTGGCATCAGTGCATTAACACATGCGCTCGCTGTTTCATTACGTGAAAAAGCACGTGTAAATGCTATATTACCCGGTTGGATTGATACAACAGGTACTACATATACAGGCAATAATAATGCACAACATCCTGCAGGTCGTGTCGGTGTTCCAAATGACATTACACAAATGGTCTTATATTTATGTAGTGATGCTGCAACGTTTATTACAGGACAAGAATTTGTCATTGATGGTGGGATGACTAAACAAATGGTTTATCATAACGATCAAGGTTGGTTATATGAAAATCAATAAAAAATGATATATAACAAACGAGCCATTGCCGGATATTCAAAATATCCGGCAATGGCTGTTTAACGCTATAAAAATAAATTTATTCTACTGATTTAATTTTATCCGCTTCAATTAGGATGCGTTTATTCTTATATAAACGACCAATCGCTCGTTTAAAGCTTCCTTTACTCATATTAAAGACCTCTTTAATCGCTTCTGGGTCTGACTTATCAGAGAACGGCAATTCCCCGCCGTATTCTTCTAATAACTTTAAAATCTGTTCTGAATCATCATCTAAACGTTCATGTGCTAGTGGTAAGAATGAACCGTTTAAAGTTCCATCTTCTTTATGCCCTATGATACGTACTTCTACAGCTTCACCAAGTCTTGGTTCACTACGACGTTCTGATTCGTGAACAAATATCTTATAGCCTTCTTTAGAAAGTAAAAATGTGCCGATACGTAGTAAGCGATAAGGATGCGCTGTAATCGTTTGGTGCAACACGTCAACTGGTGCGGGTGTAAACATCGCATCAACCATTGTTTCACTTGCTAAACGACCATATAATTGATCATTTCTATCAACACGTAAACACGCAAATACTTCGTCTCCTGCTTCTGGCCAGACCTCTTTTACTTTTGGCAAATCTTCCCATGGTATAACTATTTCACGCGAAATACCAATATCAACCGTTACACCATCTCTATCTTTCTTAATAACTTTCACCCAGTCATAACGATCTGTTGAAATGTCTGGAATGTTTTGTGTGGCAAATAAATCCCCAGTACGTCCTGGATATACGAAGAATGAATAATCTTCGCCAATTTCTAATTCATCTTCTGACAATACTTCTGATTGATTTAACTTTACGACTTCACTATTCGGTCCTAATAAGTAATACGTCGATCCTTCTAAACGATCGACGCGTAAAAAGTCGATACTTCCTGATAATTGTTTGTTTTCCATATGTCTCTCCTTTAGGTTAAATACCTATTTCAATAAATCATTATAGCACATTTTCACCTATTCGTCCGAAATAACAGTATAATAGAACTATCTGTGCAAATGAGAAATCAGTATTATCTTTTTCCCATTAAACTATGATATAATTCTTACTGATTATAAATTAAAGGAGACCACTCAATGTTACAAGTATCTAATGTAAGTTTACGATTCGGTGATAGAAAATTATTTGAAGATGTAAACATTAAATTTACACCCGGCAACTGTTATGGTTTAATTGGTGCCAATGGTGCCGGAAAATCAACTTTCCTAAAAATTCTATCTGGTGAACTGGATTCTCAATCTGGCCATGTATCAATGGGGAAAGATGAACGTCTTGCAATACTAAAACAGGATCACTTTGCTTTTGAAGATGAGCGTGTCTTAGATGTTGTATTACGTGGACATGAAAAATTATGGAGCGTAATGAATGAAAAAAATGAAATCTATATGAAACCTGATTTCAGTGATGAAGATGGTATGCGTGCAGCTGAACTTGAAGGTGAGTTCGGTGAAATGGGCGGTTGGACTGCTGAAAGTGATGCACAAGTATTATTATCAGGTTTAGGTATAAAAGATGAATTACATGAAAAGAAAATGTCAGAACTAGAAAATAACCAAAAAGTTAAAATACTTTTAGCCCAAGCATTATTCGGTGACCCAGATGTATTATTACTAGATGAGCCTACCAATGGTCTTGATATCCCTGCGATAAGCTGGTTAGAAGAATTCTTAATTAACTTTGAAAATACTGTAATCGTTGTATCCCATGACCGTCACTTCTTAAATAACGTTTGTACGCATATTGCTGACCTTGATTACGGTAAGATTAAACTTTATGTTGGGAACTACGACTTCTGGTATCAATCAAGTCAGTTAGCACAAACGATGTTACAAGACTCTAATAAGAAAAAAGAAGAAAAAATTAAAGAATTACAAGATTTCGTTGCACGTTTCTCTGCAAACGCTTCTAAATCGAAACAAGCAACAAGCCGTAAGAAAATGTTAGAAAAAATCGAATTAGATGATATTCAACCATCGAGTCGTAAATATCCATTCGTTAACTTTAAACCAGAACGTGAAATCGGTAACGAATTATTACAAGTTCAAGGCTTAACAAAATCAATTGACGGTGTTAAAGTGATTGATAACTTATCATTCACTATGAACCCAAATGACAAAGCAGTATTAGTTGGCGATTCAGAAATCGCAAAGACTACCCTACTACGTATCTTAGCTGGAGAAATGGAACCGGATGAAGGTTCATACAAATGGGGTGTAACTACATCTCAAAGTTATTTACCAAAAGATAACTCTGAATTCTTTGAAGGTAAAAATATAGACTTAGTTGAATGGTTACGTCAATATGCACCACCCGAAGAACAAACAGAAACTTTCTTACGTGGCTTCTTAGGCCGTATGTTATTCTCTGGTGAAGAAGTACGTAAAAAAGCGACTGTATTATCAGGTGGAGAAAAAGTAAGATGTATGTTGAGTAAGATGATGTTATCTTCTGCAAACGTATTATTACTTGATGAACCTACAAACCATTTAGATTTAGAAAGTATTACATCAGTTAATGATGGCTTAAAAGCATTCAAAGGTTCTTTAATATTCACTTCTCATGACTTTGAGTTCATTAACACAATTGCAAACCGTGTCATTGACTTAAACGCGAACATCTCTAAAGAAAATACTTATGAAGAGTATTTAAAAGAACAAGGCGTTTTAAAATAATTTAATATAAACTATAAAAACTGCGTATATCTCATTTTAGATATACGTAGTTT
This sequence comes from Macrococcus animalis, assembly GCF_047425875.1. Taxonomy (GTDB): domain Bacteria; phylum Bacillota; class Bacilli; order Staphylococcales; family Staphylococcaceae; genus Macrococcoides; species Macrococcoides animalis. The sequence goes on along the minus strand of NZ_CP179727.1, from coordinate 2,409,855 downwards.
TTTATATTTATTTAAAATTTTCACAAAATACTTTACAATTCTGAATTCGTTCTGTAGAATGTTAAACATCAACTTAATAAGTAACAGATGAGGCGCATCAATCATGAGTAAGTAATTTTAATTCTGCAAATGAATTACTGAAAGGGTGCGATGCCGAAATATAGTATTTATTGCAGTGAATGCTATATTGGATCCACAGGTTAAGAGCTATGGATTTGTCATTATTGAAAAATAATGGAGTGCATCGCTTGTATATAATTAAACAAGTCCAGATGTCTCTGGGCTTGTTTTTTTGTTCGTGATGCCCCCTAACAGGAGGCGTAAAATTTGGTAACAAAATTTCAGTCAGAAAATCTTGTGCAAAATATTCATGTTTTAAAATTCGGAGGTAGTTCTGTTGCAGATTTTGAAAAAATTAAAGCCATTGCTGAATATCTTAAAGAAAGAACTGAGCGCAATGAAAAATTAATTGTAGTCGTTTCTGCAATGGGTAAAACGACAGATGAACTGATGCAAAACGTGGCGTCGATTTCTAAAACTCCGAAAGATAGTGCTTTAGCAATGTTATTAACTACCGGAGAGCAACAGACTATTGCGTACTTGTCTATCGTACTCAATGACTTATTGGTTGCATCTGTTGCTTTAACTGGTGCCCAAGCTGGTATAAAAACAGAAGGTCATCATTTAAAAAGTAAAATACAATCTATTAATACACAAAAAATTCGAGATTTATTTAAAATGAAAGATATTATTATTATCGCTGGCTTCCAAGGTATTAATAACGATGATGAACTTACAACTTTAGGTCGTGGTGGTAGTGATACAACTGCTGTAGCACTTGCATCAAGTCTTGATGCCCAGTGTGAAATTTATAGCGACGTATTGGGCGTATACGGTACTGATCCACGTATCTATCCCCGAACGCAAAAGATTGATCAACTTAGTTTTGAAGAAATGATGGAACTTTCTTCACTTGGTGCAGGAATACTTGAAACGAGAAGTGTTGAAATCGCACTGAATCATAAAACACCTATTTATACCGGAAAAACATTATCAACAGAGAGAGGAACATGGATTGTGCCGACAGAACAAATTATAGAGAGAAAAGCCGTAACTGGCATTGCATTAGATAAAAATATGGATTATGTCACACTTTCATATCCTATGCATGATGCTTTAGTATTAAAAGCGATTTATTTAGCATTAGACGAAAATCAAATTAACATCGATATGATATCTCAAACCGTCAACATAGATGGCATGCAATTATCATTCACAATGAAGAATACCGATGCACAACAAATAAGTACATTAATAGAAATATTACAACAACAATACCCTGCCCTGCTTCACGAAATAAATCATCAGTATGCGAAAGTTTCAGTAGTAGGTTCTGGTATGAGAGATATGAGTGGTATTGCAGCTAAAGTATTTACTACACTTATTGATGCCAATATTCAATACTATCAAGTATCTACAAGTGAAATCAGTATCTCACTCGTCGTATCAGAGCAAGATGCAGAAAGTGCTGTTCAAACTTTATGTGCACAATTTAATATCTAAATCTTATCTAAAATTTAATCTTTTTTATTATATGCTTTAACTCAATAAAGATTAGGAGTAACATAGAGGTAATTATTTAAATATTTTGAATATAAGGAGTGTTTTATTAATGTATAAAATCGCAGTTGTAGGTGCTACAGGATTAGTTGGTCAAAAAATGTTAGAAGTATTAGAAAGAAAAGCAATACCGTTTGACAGTTTAACGTTATTTACATCAGCTCGATCAGCGGGAAAAGAAGTTGAATATCAAGGTAAAACGTATATAACTGAAGAATTAACTGAAGAAAAGGCGAATGAAAAATACGATTTCGTCTTAATGAGTGCGGGTGGTAGCACTAGTCTTAAATTCTCACCTATTTTCGAAGAAGCAGGCAGCGTTGTTATCGATAATTCAAGTGCATTTAGAATGGTTGAGGATATTGATTTAATCGTACCAGAAGTCAATGCACCTAAGTTAGAGCGTAGAATCATTGCCAATCCAAACTGTTCTACAATTCAATCTGTCGTTCCATTAAAACCGCTTCAAGAACAATTTGGTTTAAAACGTGTAGCTTATACAACTTATCAAGCTGTTTCAGGTAGTGGTGTTGCAGGAAGAAATGATTTAATCAACGGTGCTAAAGGCGAAGCACCAAAAAACTATCCTCATCCAATTTACAATAACGTATTACCGCATATTGATGATTTCTTAGACACTGGATATACAAAAGAAGAGCAAAAAATGATTGATGAAACAAAGAAAATCTTAGGATTACCAGACTTAAAAGTAACAGCAACATGTGTACGTGTTCCAGTTCAAGACTCTCATTCAGTTGCCATTAACGTGACATTAGAAAATCCAGCTACTGTTGAAGCCATTCGAGAGATATTTGAACAAACTGAAGGCGTAGTGTTAATCGATGATGTAGAAAATAACCAATACCCCCTTGCTGTCAATACTACAGGCAAAGAAGAAGTATTTGTCGGACGTATTCGTGAAGACGATACATTAGAAAATTCATTCCACATTTGGTGTACAGCAGATAATTTATTAAAAGGTGCTGCATTAAATGCAGTACAAATATTAGAACAAATTCATAATCAAAATAAATAAGGAGTGTTATATATGACACAAGTACAGTTTAAAGGGACAGCAGTAGCCATTACTACCCCATTCATCAATTCACAAGTCGATTACGAAACTTTCGAAAAACATGTAAACTTCCTGATTGAAAATGACATTCAAGCTATATTTGTCAATGGTACAACAGGAGAAGGTTCAACGTTAAAGGAAGAAGAAAAGCTAAAGCTTGTTGAAATTGCTGTACGCGTGTCAGATGCACGTGTACCGATTATCGTCGGTACAGGAACAAACGATACACAAGCAAGTTTAGAGCATTCAGTAAAGGTGAAAGCACTCGGCGCAGATGGCATTATGTTGATTACACCTTATTATAATAAAACGAATCAACGTGGGTTAATCGAACACTTTACGACGATTGCCAACGCAGTTGAACTACCCGTTGTATTATACAATGTTCCTGCAAGAACAAATATGACGATAGAACCGGAAACTGTTGAAGTGTTAGCCCAAAATCCATATATTTATGCTTTAAAAGATGCGACACACGATTTAGATTATACTAGAAAAGTGAAATCACGCGTACCTAGTGATTTTATGATATACAGTGGCAATGATGACATTATCGTCCCTTTCTATGAAGCTGGTGGTGACGGTGTAATTTCTGTTATCGCAAATGCAATACCGAAAGAGTTTCAAGCGGTTTACACGGCGTTCCAAACAGATGCAACACTTGCAGCACAACAATTTAATACGATTGTACCTTTACTTCAAGCACTTGAAGTCGATATTAATCCAATGCCAATCAAAGCACTCGTATCTCATATTGGGTTTGCGAATGGTGAATTACGATTACCACTCGTGCCACTACTGGATAAAGCACAACAGCAAATCAATATGATTTATGATCAATTCAAAAGTCAGGTGATATAAATGAAAATATTACTTGCCGGTTATGGTGCTATGAATGAGCGCGTCGCACGTATCGCACAAGATAAAGGATACGAGATTGTCGGTATCATATTAAATAGAGATACAGATAAACCCCATCCCTACCCCATATATCTCGTCGGTGACCCATTACCACAGGCTGATGTGATTATAGATTTTTCAAATCCTTATATTACATTGCCATTAATTCAAAGTGATGTGAAGATTCCATTAGTCATTGCAACAACGGGTGAAAAAGAAGCAATTATCGAGGCTCTAAAATTGAAAGCAAATGATACGGCAACCTTCTTTAGTGCCAACATGAGCTATGGCGTTCATATTCTAACTGAATTAATTCAATATGCAGTCCCACTACTTCAGGATTATGACATTGAACTCATTGAGCGCCATCATAATAAAAAAGTCGATGGACCCAGTGGTACACTTGTAAAATTGTTAGATGCAATACAAGAAAAGCGAGAACTGCATCCGATAACTGATAGAACTTTAGAAGATAAAGCACGAGCAAAAGATGATGTTGGTATCAGTGTTGTTCGTGGTGGGACAATCACTGGCGAACATGAGGTATTATTTGCAGGATTGGATGAGACAATTCAAATTATTCACCGTGCTCAAAGTAAGGATATCTTTGCAAGCGGTGCAATCGATGTAGCAGAAAAATTAATCCATAAATCAAATGGATATTACACATTTGATAATCTATAAAAAATATATAAAGTTTCAAGTCAAAAAAGTCTATTTAAATTAAAAGGAGCCCTATTATGAGAGACCTATCAGCACAAGAAATTATTCAATACATTAGTGAAAGTAAAAAACAAACACCTGTCAAAGTATATGTGAATGGCAATTTTGAAAATGTTTCGTTCCCTGATACATTAAAAGTATTTGGTAGCAACGAATCAAAGACAATATTCAGTGACTTAGCAGATTGGGAAAGTTTCTATAATGAAAACCAAAATGTTATAACTGATATTGAAGTAGAATATGATAGAAGAAATTCAGCAATCCCATTAATTGATCAACGTCAAATCAACGCACGTATTGAACCCGGTGCATTTATACGTGAACATGCTGTTATTGAAGATAACGCTGTTATCATGATGGGCGCTACAATTAATATCGGTGCCGTTGTCGGCGAAGGTACGATGATTGATATGAATGCAATATTAGGTGGCCGTGCAACAACAGGTAAAAATGTTCATGTTGGTGCGGGTGCAGTCCTTGCGGGTGTTATCGAACCTCCAAGTGCAGATCCAGTTGTCATTGAAGACGATGTTTTAATCGGAGCAAATGCAGTGATTTTAGAAGGTGTGCGTGTTGGACGTGGCGCCGTTGTAGCAGCGGGTGCAATTGTAACTGAAGATGTGCCTGCAGGAAGTGTCGTTGCAGGAACGCCAGCTCGCGTTATTAAACAAGCTTCTGAAGTTGAAGGATCTAAGATTGAAATTGTCGCAGCTTTAAGACAATTGAATCAATAATCTTTTCGTTAATCATTTAAGATCATATTTTCAGGCTGATATTTTATCAGCCTTTATTTTTAATATTTTTGAGGTGAAATACATGGTAGATTTAGATGACTTGATTCAAACAAGAAGAACATTGCATCAGAATCCTGAGTTAGGATTTGAAGAACATCATACAACGCAATTAATCATCAGTGAAATAAAAAAATTAAACATTGAGTATTTCACCCCACTTGCTACTGGTGCAATTGCGATTATTCGTGGTACAACAAATGAAACGATTGTCTTTCGTGCTGATATTGACGCATTGCCAATTAATGAACAAAACGACGTAGATTATCGTTCTACCATTAAGAATGTCATGCATGCTTGTGGTCACGACGGACATACAACGATGCTACTTGCATTAATGAAATCTATTCATGCAAAAAGTCAAAACGCACCGTTAAAACATAACATTATGTTTATCTTCCAACCTTCTGAAGAAGCAAATGCGGGTGCGAACCAACTGATTCAAAATTTTGATTTTGAATCTTTTAATATTCAAGCCATTTACGGAATGCATATGATGCCTGATAATGATGAAGGTAAAATGATTTATCGTAGTAATGAAATAACAGCAAGTGCAACTGAATACCGTTTCTACATAACGGGAAAAAGCGCACATGTGGCCAATAAAGAACAAGGATATGCTGCAAGCAACGCTTTAATTCAAATTTTGAATCAAGTAAGTACACTACAGCAGTTTCATTTACCAGGATTAAAGCGCAATATTGTTCATATCGGCAAGTTCAATGCTGGAGAAGCGATTAATACTGTGCCTTCAAATGGCTATTTAGAAGGTACGATAAGAACATATGATCAAAATGACTTATCGATTGTAAAGCAAAAAATGCAACACATAGCTGAAGCAATTGCAATCACTACAGGTTGTGATATAGAAGTAAAGTTCGCTGAAGGTTATCCACCAACAGTAAATGATCCGACTTTAGAATCACGTGTGATGCGTGCCATTCAAGCAGCCAATCTCAAACCTGTGCATAATGCATTACCATATCTATTTGGAGAAGACTTTTCGTTTTATCAATCAATTGCCCCAACCTATTTCGTATTTCTAGGATGCCGTAATGAAGCAAGAGGCTTTATACATGGGTTACATCATAATCAATTTAATTTTGATGAAGCAGTGTTAATGCATGGCTTAAATTATTACTTAGCAATGGTAAGGAGTTATGAAGATGAGTGCTAAATGGGAAATCAATCAAAAGCAATTTATCGCTAATATCAAACACGTCATTAAAGATAATCCTGTAATGGCCGTTGTGAAAAACAATGCTTATAATTTTGGATTAGATTTTTCTATTCAATGTATGACATCTTGCGGGATCACATACTTTAGTACGACAAGTTTAGATGAAGCAATTGCAATTAGAGCACTTGATAGTGAATGCGACATTTTCTTAATGAATCCGACTACAAATTTCGATGCATTAAAACAATACAATATTGAAATGACACTTCCTTCAATCGCATTTTTTGAACAATATAGTGCGCAATTAGAAGGTATTAAAGTGCACTTGGAATACGAGAATTTATTACATCGCTCTGGCTTTAGAACATTAGAATCAATGCAAATATTATTGGATAAGATTACAGAAGAAAAGCACGGTATCGTCATTAAAGGGCTATGGACGCATTTCGGCTATGCCGATGAGTTTGATGTTGAAGATTATACAGTTGAGAGAAAGCATTGGTTAAACGTCGTGCAGCAGTTAACAGACCAATATCAATTTGAAATCATCCATGCACAAAACAGTGCAAGTTATGTACGTGAAGATGGACTGTTACCCGACCATACGCACTTACGATTAGGGATTATTTTATATGGTGCTAGACCCTATTCAGCATTACCAGAATCAATTACAGCCCAGTCATTACGTCTCTCAAGCCATGTGATTCAAATTAGAAATATTAAACAAGGTCAATCAGCTGGTTATAGTTTCGCTTATACTGCTAAACAAGATACAAGACTTGCAGTTGTTGCGATAGGATACGGTGATGGTATATTGCGTACGCGTGCACAACACGATTGCTTAATTAATGGCAAGCGTTATCCAATCAAAGCGTTAATGATGAGCCATATGTTTGTAGAAGTAGATGAACATGTTAATCCAGGTGATATCGTCTACCTTTATCATGAAGCGATGCGTATCGATGAATATACATTTAAGGGTGTCGGTGCGAACTCAGAACAATTATCGGCATTAAACCATAACACATTAATCATGGAGGTCACACAATGAATTTAACAAGAGAAAATGGCGTATTAAATCTTCATGGCCATTCATTAATTGATATAAAAAACGAATATGGTACTCCCCTATTCATTTATGATGAAGATATGATTCGCAATCAATGTCGTAGATTTCATCAAGCATTGAGTCTTTCTGGATTGTCGTATACAATTTCTTATGCGTCTAAAGCATTTACATCGATACAACTCTTTAAGTTAATGCAAGAAGAAAACATGGGATTAGATGTTGTTTCAGAAGGCGAACTTTATACAGCACTCGCTGCTAACTTCAATCCAGAGAAAATACACTTTCATGGGAACAATAAAACCAATCATGAAATCGATTATGCGATCGAAGCGGGTGTTGAATACTTCGTCATCGATGCGTTAGATGAAATTGAGCGCGTGAATACCATTGCAGAATCAAAAAATAAACGTGTTAAAGCGGTTCTTCGTGTTAACCCAGGTGTTGAAGCCCATACGCATGAATTTATTCAAACAGGACAAGAAGATAGTAAGTTTGGTTTAAGTATTCAACACGGACTTGCATTACAAGGTGTTGAAGCATTACTCAATGCAAGTCAAATTGATTTTTATGGGATACACTTTCATATCGGTTCTCAAATCTTTGAATCGACAGGTACAATTGAGACAATTCAGATTGTTGTAAATTGGCTAAAAGAGAATAATATTGCTATTAAAGTCCTGAATATTGGTGGTGGATTTAGTATTCGTTATACAGCTGAAGATATTAGTTATCCAATTGAAGATGGTATTAAAGCTATCACAGATACTTTAATTACAACTTGTCAGGACAATGATTATCCGATTCCAGAAATTTCTTTAGAACCTGGTCGTTCTATTGTTGGTGAAGCAGGATTGACAATATATGATGTCGGAACAATTAAGACGATTCCTAACACAAACAAATATATTTCAATCGATGGTGGTATGAGTGATCATATTAGAACTGCCCTATACGACGCGAAATACGAGTTAGAACTTGTAGAAAGAGATGAAGAAGAAACTGAAGTGGTAACCGTTGCAGGTAAGCTTTGTGAATCGGGTGACATCATCGCACGAGATATAGCGCTCCCTATTTCTATAAAAACGGGTGATACGTTGTGCGTTAAATCTACTGGCGCTTACCACTACAGTATGGCTTCAAACTACAATCAAATGCTCAAACCTGCTGTAATCTTTGTATCTTCACAAGGTGTGCGCCAAGCTATTAAAAGACAAACACTTACGCACTTAATAGCAAATGAAATCAGGTAATATATAATAAAAATTGCTTTATAATTTATTAAATTAAAAATGATGCATTTCCTCAAAAAGAAAGACACCCTGGAGAATCCAGGGTGTCTTTCTAACGTGCATATATAATTCATTTCATTAAAATTATAATTTTACAACGTTTGCTGCTTGTGGTCCGCGATCGCCTTCAACCACTTCAAATTCTACAGCTTGTCCTTCTTCTAATGATTTGTATCCTTCTTGATTAATCGCTGAGAAATGAACGAATACGTCGTTTTCTCCTTCGATTTCAATAAATCCAAACCCTTTTTCTGCGTTAAACCATTTTACTGTACCTTGTTTCATAATTAGAAACCTCCACACTATAATAATTCAATATGTGATTATTCACATATTACAAAATAAATAAAAAAATTTTCATTTTATTAATGTTAAATTAATATATTTACTTTGTAATATGGAATAAACATATTGCTATAAATTATTATAAAATACAGATAACCATAAAGCAATACAATATTCTGTAAATTAATTTTTTTTACAAAATTTACTTCTACGTAATAAATGTAACACGTTTAACTTGTGTTAATTAATAAGTATTTTTCATGTCATACTTACATATTTACTAACCAAAAATATATCACTTTGTATCATATTTTATAAATAATTATTTTATTTATATTGATATATTTCCCCATTATAAAAAAATAAAACACTATGAAAAATTTGAACATCTTCATCGCAATCTTCACAAAATTCAATTTCACAATTATTATAAAAAGAATGAATTTTATATTTCCCTATTCGTTCATTACAAAAATGTTGTCTTAAGTACAACAATTGTTGGTCGTAATATTGTTCTGCATCTTTTAAGAATGAAAAATTCTTGATATCCGTTGCTTGATCTCTAAAATCCTCAAACAACCACCAACCCTCGTAATCTGCCCTTATAGTAATAATCTCATACATAACTTTCACCCCATAAAAAATATTATGTTCTGTTTATTTCATATTTTCAAGTAAATCGCCTTAAAAAGGCGATTTATTAGGTAATTTATACAATTTTGATATAATAAAAAGAGAGGTGATATTCAATGAAATCGCTACATATTAAAGTATATGGACATGTACAAGGCGTTGGATTTCGGTATTTTACGCAACAAATCGCAAAAAAACATAACATAAAAGGCACAGTTCAAAATGTAAATGATTATGTCGAAATTTACGCAACTGGTGATGAAGAATCACTCGAAACGTTCTCAAATAAAGTTATTCGAGGTGCCTCTCCTATGTCACGCGTCATGTCTTATGAAATATCAGAAGTGCCATTACAAGAATTTAATCAATTTAAAACGATTTAGAATGAAAAGGAAATGATGATATGAAATACAATGCCTCTTATATATTTGGTGCAATTTTTGCAGTCCCTATTGCACTGATAACTGGTTTTATCAGTATGAATTTCTTTCAATTTGATATGTGGATAGATTCACTTGTTATGGCCGGTGGTTATTTAGGTGCCTTCTTCCCAATTCAAATAACAACTGGCAATAAATATTTACGTGAAATGGGTATAACGAAACATGAATATAAATATATTCAATCACAAATGAAAGAAGCAGAACCAAAAATTAAACAGTTATTGATACAATATAAGAAAGTCCGTTCAATCAATGATTTTCGTAATGTAAATGAAATTAATAAGTTAGCACGCACAATATTCAAATCTGTACAGAATAATCCTAAAAAGTTTTTTAAAGTGGATAGTTTTTTCTTTTCTCATTTAGACAATACGGTAAATTTGCTCAATCAATTTCTATATTTATCGCGTATGCCGCATAAGACCCCTGAAGATAAGCAACTACTATACAATGCAAGACTTACATTAGAGGAATTAAAACGTACATTACAAGCTGACTTAAAAGCACTAAATTCAAATGATTTTGAACAAATGAAAGTTGAAATTGACATTGCTTCTTTGCAGCAAACAAAGCGTCAAATTCCAATCAATGAATCAACAAACAATGTAAAATCAAAAAATGAAACGCAACAGTCATTAGAATATCAACAACGTGCACCAATTAATTTAAAACGCTCAAAACAATATGCAACAGTTAATGAAAGGGACGATATTAATGAATGAAAATGAATTATTAGATGAATTAACCGCAAATCCTTTTGAATCAAAGCCAGTTTTACAACCTGAACAGAAACATAAAGAGTCATCAATTACAACGTTTCAAACACAAACGTTATCTATAGAAAAACGTGAGAAAATCAATCAAATCAAAAATCAAATCAAACCTTTAGACAACGAGAACCTATTGTTATATGGTTCAAGTGCTCAACAAAAACTCTCAACCTTCTCTCACCAAATTTTAGATGAAGTACAAAAAAAAGATGTTGGATCAATTGGAGATAGTTTGGATCAGTTAATGAAAAAATTAAAAGAAGTTGATCCTGATGAAATTTCTCAAGTTGAAAAAAGTAAAATCAAGAAATTATTTAGACGTGTTTCTACTACAGTTAATGAATTAATTTCAAGATATCAATCGGTTTCAGGACAAATCGATCGTATCTCTGTACAACTACAGAACTCAAAAGATGTTTTATTACGTGATGTTCATATGTTGGATCGTTTATATGATGAAAATAAAGCCTATTTTGAAGCATTGGATATGTTTATTATTGCTGCAGAAGAAAAGCGCGAAGAGATTCAAACAGTAATGTTACCTGAATTAGAACAACGAGCTTTACAATCAAATGATCAAATGGTTGTTCAAGATGTTAATGATTTACGTCATTATTTAAATCGTTTAGATAAACGTATTTATGACTTAAAGTTATCACGTCAAATCACGCTTCAATCCGCTCCGCAAATCCGAATGATTCAAGATGTTAATCAAACTTTAGCAGAAAAAATTCAAAGCTCAATTTTGACTAGTATTCCATTATGGAAGAATCAAATGGCCATCGCAATGAGTTTACTTCATCAACAAAAAGCTTCTAAAGCGCAACAACAAGTTACAAATACAACGAATGAATTATTACTGAAGAATTCAGAAATGTTGAAAATAAACACAATTCGAACTGCAGAAGAGAATGAACGTGGTATTGTAGAATTGGATACTTTAAAAACGACACAACAAAATATTGTAGATACCATTCGTGAAACTTTATCAATTCAGCAACAAGGGACTGAAAAACGTCGTGCAGCTGAAATAGAGCTTGGCAAAATGGAACAAGAATTAAAACAACAGCTACTACAATTACAACAAGAACAAACGAATAAAAGGTAATAAGAAAGGTCTAAGACGCAAACTTGTGTCCTAGACCTTTACTTATATTAAAATGTAATATTTATTTATATGCTACTTTCGGTTGTTTTATTCCTAATACATATCCAATAATATAACCGACAATTGCAAATAATAACCACTCCATAGATTGAGCTTTCAAAGGCAGAGCATTCATAAATGGTAATACTTTAAATTGTGTGCTTATTACTGATAGGATGGATACAATTGTAACAAGTATAATTGGAATTTGAAAAGCTAAATTAGGTGTAGGAACAAATTTTGCAAAGAGCATAATTAACACAAGCGTCATAGCAATTGGATATAAAATCATCAATACAGGTACCGATTTATCAATAACTGTTTTTAAACCTTGATTTGCTAGTATAAAGCTAAATAACGTAAAAATAACTGCATAAACTTTATATGGTATTTTGCTGTATACTTCATTGAAATATTCACTTACAGCTACAACAAGTCCAGTTGACGTTGTTAAACATGCTAAACTTACTATAATTCCGATAAGCAACTTTCCAAATACACCGAATGTATCATCAGCAACATGCGTTAAAATGTATGTTCCTAAATCAAGTTGATTCTTTTCAATATGTGCTAATTGTTCTGCAGATAAATGATAGTGACTACCAATCCATCCAAGTGTTAAATAAATAAATCCTAAAGCAATGGCAGCTATAATACCTGCAAAGACTGTTTGTTTAAACAATCCTGTTTCTTTAGTAATACCTTTATCTTTAATCGCATTGATTACAATCACTGAGAAAGCAATCGCTGCAATAGCGTCCATCGTTTGATATCCATTTGTAAATCCACTAAAGAAACTTGAATTTAAATTGTGATACACTTCTGCTTTTGCTTGAACTGGATTTGTGTCTAATAAAGACATAATACTAACGATTACTAGTGCTAGTATTGAAATTAATAAAACAGGTGTTAAAATAGCACCAACACGATCAACCATTTTAGATGGATTAATCGCTAGCCATAATGTAAGACTAAAGAAAATTAAAGTAAATATGAATAATGATATTGCAGATGGCCCATCTTTTAGGAAAGGTACAACAGCCATTTCAAAAGAGGTTGCCCCTGTTCTAGGAATAGCAAACAGTGGTCCGATTGTTAAATAAACAGCCGATAAGAATACAAGTCCAAAAATTGGATTGATTTTATTTAATACACCTTTATACCCTTCTTCATCAAGTGAACCCACTATAATGCCAAGTAAAGGCAAGCCGACCCCTGTTAATATAAACCCAAATATTGCTGGCCAGAAGAAATGACCACTTGTGAATCCTAAATTAGGTGGGAAAATTAAATTCCCAGCTCCAAAAAATATTGCAAATAACATAAACCCAACGACCCAAGTATTTTTTTTCATAGGTTGACCTCCTTACTATAATGGTCTTTATATTAACACTTTAAACGCATAAAGTCTATAATTTTTCTGAAAATTTAAAAAATACACACAAAAAGAAATTTTACGCGTTTTTAATTAAAATTGTTTCATACTTTGTAGTAATAAAGTTTTAAGAAGTGGTTGAATAATACTCGGTAATTTTTCGACACCTTCTACAAAAATACAATAATCATTATAAATATTTTTTATCGTAGCCATCGTATTCTCATCAATCTTAGATTGGCTTAAGAATATATTAATAACATAAATATTTTCTTTTCTTAATGCTACGACTGCATCATGTGTATCCATTATGCCATTAGATTCATAATCAAATGCAGATGGTTCCCCGTCAGAAAATACAATTAAAAACTTTTGCTTCTCAGAACGTGATTTAAGCATATTTCCAGCAACACGAATTGCTAATCCATCTCGATTGTCTTCACCTGTTTTGTAACTCACTACATTCGGTGAATATTGGCTTTGAAGTGAATTTTGATATGTAATAATTTGTTCTAAAATATTAGGTTGAACGCTTTTATCTGCTTCAAAACCGTCTTCTGAGAATGCAAGGATTTCATGACGTATTGCAAGTTGTAATAGCGTTTCATGAAAAAGTACAACACCTTTTTTCGTTTCTTCTAATTTGTCTTCCATACTATAAGAAGCATCAATGAGTAACATAAATGTTGCGTCTAATTTATAAGATTTTTGATCCTCTTTATAAAAAACACGCTTACGTTCATCTAAGAACCAACCCGTTAAATCACGGCTAAGCTTGCCTTTACTTAAACCTTGTCGTTTGGCAGATACTTCGTGATCGACACTTTTATTAATAACATTAACGAGCGTTTTGATTTCCTTTAATACATCTTCTTTGTACTGGTTATAAGTTACTAAACTGTTTTCATCTTGTTCAGTCTCTTTCCAAATCAGTTTTGTATTAACGTTTTCTTCGCCTACGATATCACTAATATCGTTACCGTCAGCATCTGTTTGAGGTGGCTTAGACTTACCTTTCCCCATCATCATTTCTGTTATATCATCTGTTGAATCGCCTTCACGATCATTTTCTTTTATATTATTGCTATTCGCACCCTCAGTCACTTCAGTCTCTAAATACGCACCACTTTTGGTTTCAGTGTCACGTTGTTTTGATTGAACTGCTTCAGATTCGTCCATATCTGCAACATCTTGTTTTGATTTATCAAGATTTGCTTTCTTATATGCTTTAGCATTCATATAAGACATTTTAGGAATGTGATAATACTCATTCAACATATCTTTTGTTAAATGTGGTTCAATAAGTAACATTAATCGAATCGCTAAATCGGCACTATCTTGGGTGTTGTTCAAATCATATATTGACTGAAGTGCGAGTTGAATACTATATTCAAGCTCAGTAAAGAACATGGATTGAAATGAAAGAATACTATCTGTTAATAAAGCATGTTCAATTTGTAAAAATAATTCATCTGTTGGCATCGATTTGGTTTGATAAAATTTAATCTGACTTTCATTCTCTTTCAATTTTGCTCGCACCCTTACATCAAAAAACTTCTGAGTAAAGGGACGCGTTTTACTAATGAAGTACATCAACCTGAATTCATCTAGCATCATAAAGAGTTGATGAAAAAAGCTATTTACACGAAAGTCTTCTTCTAACACACTTTCTATTACATCCAAATCAGTTTCATCAAAACCTACTGCGTGTAGTATCGTATCACTTTTTAATAGTTTTATTTCTTCGTCACGTTCTCTATGTTTCCATTTGAAAGCAACGTTGATTGTATTTTCGACTAAGTCAAAATAAGCAAACTTCTGAAAATTCACCTTTACAGATGCATCCTCACGTAATAATTGGGCTAAATCAGTCAAAGTCATTATCAATGATGGGTCAACACGTTCATCATTAAATAATATAAATTTTTCACTCATTAGAAATTCAATTCCATCGCATTAATAATTGCATTTTGTTCACGTTCATCATCCAACTTATCAATAATGGCACGTTTCGCTGCACGTTCTATTGGCATAACGCTAATTAAATCACAGAAATCTAATAATGCACGCACAGAACTTGCTTCTTCACTAATTTGACCTTGACTCGCCATCGTTACTAAATCTTGATTAAATTTAATAATTTGATCAATAACTTTGATATCTCTTAATGAGGTTTGTTCCAAAATAACCTGTTTTAATATGTCACCACCGATGTAGTGTAAATCTAATACAACAAATCGGTTTTTTAATGCTTCGTTCATCGGTAAAGTCCCTACATATCCCACATTGATTGCTGCAATCACTTTAAAATCATCATGCGCTTTAATGACTTCTCCTGTAAAAGGATTAGTAATCGTTCTACGGAAATCTAGTACACCATTCAATATTGGTAAAGTTTCAGGCTTTGCCATGTTAATTTCATCAATGTATAATAAATTTCCTTCACGCATTGCTTCAATAACTGGTCCATCAACGAAAACAATCTTAGATACCCCATCAATATTCTCTATTGTCTTATATCCAAGTAAACTTTCAGCATCTAAGTCAACTGAACAGTTAATACTATTCATTTTTTGCTCCATGTCAACGCATAACGTTTCAGCTAACTTAGTCTTACCTGAACCTGTTGGACCTTTTAATAATACATTTTTACGCAAACGTAACATTGCAAGTGCATCTTGATAAATCGTTATGTCGCTATTTTGATATTTTTGCATGCTTCGAGACTCCCTTTCAAAATAAAAAGAGGCATGTTAGCCTCTTATAGTTTACCTCTATTATACAGTATTGTATTAACAAAATGTTATAAACTGTTTTGACGATTTATTTACAAAAAACCTTATAAACATTATGTTTTTTTAATATTTCAAAACTGTATTATTATAAATTTTATACTTCTTCAAAATATTCTTTGTAATAGCCGCCTACTTTACCACTGTTGTCACGAATTTGATAATATTCTTCTGTTTCATTTACAACATCGTAAACTTGACCGACTGTCAGCATATCACTAACTTTATATTTTTTTGCATCTACATTTGTCACTTTCACTTGTTTGATTGCTGCTTTGTCTTGCCATTCTTCATGTAACATCTTAACAACTCCATATCATTATAGTGTTTTTATTGGTTTCAAATTATTTTCTATTTCGCTGCGACGCGCTTCCAAAAATGGTGGTAAACTTAAACGTTCTCCTAAAGCATCAAGCGGTTCATCTGAAGCAAAGCCAGGTCCATCTGTTGCAAATTCAAAAAGAATACCCGAAATATCTCTGAAATATAATGACTTAAAGTAATAACGATCAACTAATCCAGAATTCGGTATGTTTCCTTCATTTAAAGTGTTTAACGCTTTTTGTAATTGAATTTCATCTTTTACTCTAAACGCAACATGATGTGTTCCTCCATATCCTTGGACAGATTGACCTGTTCGTTTAAGTAGATGCACTTCTCCGCCATTACCACCATCACCCATCTTGAATACATGCACTTTATCTAAAGACTGTTGATGCGCATAATCACCAATGCGTTCCATACCTAATACTTGTGTCAATACTGATGCTGTAACGAGAGTATGTTCAACTGCTAACATAATGGGACCTAATCCTAAGATTTGATGAATACTTTCAATTGGACTATCAGGATTAGGTTTCCCCATCGGAATACCCGCATTGTTCTCATCTGAAATTAAATAAATTAAACGTTCATCAAAATCATAAAAAGGTAGCGCATGTTTTCCATTTAATTGCATAACCCCATCATATTTAACATTCATTTCATCAAAACGTTGTTTGAAATAATACAAGCTATAATCAGTTGGAACACGTAAAGTGAATGCATATATTTCATTTGTACCACTAATATTTTTTGGTGCTCCATTAAAGTCAAAGAAAGTAACATCCGTTCCAGGACTACCCTCATTATCAGCAAAGAATAAATGATACGTATCAATTGAATCTTGATTTACTGTTTTCTTAACAAGCTTTAAGCCTAGAACATTATGATAAAAATCATAACATTTTTGCGCATCACTCGTAATCGCTGTTACGTGATGTAATCCTAATAAGTTCATTGCTTTCCCTCCAAATATAAAAACCCAGTAACTTATACTTATTATACATTGTATAAGTTACTGGGTAAATTATTTAAAACAATTTAGCTTTCTAATAATAAATCTTCTGGGTTCTCGATTAATTCTTTAACTGTTTTTAAGAAACCAACAGCTTCTTTACCATCAATAATTCTGTGATCGTAACTTAATGCAACATACATCATTGGACGATTTTCCATGCGCTCCTTATCAATTGCAATTGGACGAGTCACAATTGAGTGCATTCCTAAAATAGCAGCTTGTGTTCCATTGATAATTGGTGTTGACATTAATGAACCGAATACACCACCATTTGTGATTGTGAATGATCCGCCCATCATATCATCTAATCCTAACTTTTTATCACGCGCTTTGATTGCTAAATCATAAATAGATCCTTCAATTTCAGCAAAGTTTTTCTTATCACAATCACGTACGACTGGAACGACTAAACCTTCTTCAGTAGAAACTGCGACACCGATATCATAGAATTGTTTTAAGATTAAATCATCGCCATCAATTTCAGCGTTAACAGCTGGATATTTCTTAAGTGCTGCAACAACAGCTTTTGTAAAGAATGACATGAAACCTAAACGCGTGCCATCATGATTTTCTTGGAATGCTTCTTTTTTACGTTTACGTAAATCCATCACATTTGTCATATCAATTTCATTAAATGTCGTCAGCATTGCCGTGTTTTGTGATACTTCTAATAATTTATTTGCGATCGTTTTTCTACGACGGCTCATTTTTTCACGAATGACTGGTTTTGCAGGATTTTCAGGTTTAGCTGGTGCCGCTTGAGCAACTGGTGTTTGCTTTGGTGCTTCAGGCTGTGACGGTGCATTCACTGCATTTTTTACATCGTGACTTCTAATTAATCCTTTAGGATCACGCGGGTTAATCGATGCTAAATCAATGCCATGTTCCCTTGCATATTTACGTGCTGATGGTGTAGCAACAATACGCACATTCTCTTCTTTAGAATCTACACCTTCAGTTGGTGATGAAGTTTCAGCAGGTGTTGGTGTTTCAGTTTTACTTACTTCAACTTCAGGTGCTGCTTGTGGTGTTTCAGTTTGAGCAGGTGTTGGTGTTGCCCCACCTTCACCAACAATAGCAATAACTGATCCCACTTCAACCGTATCACCTTCTTGTGCTTTAAGCTCTGTTATAACACCAGCCTCTTCAGAAATTACTTCCACGTTAACTTTATCTGTTTCTAATTCTACGATATTTTCGCCTTTTTCAACTGTATCACCGACTTGTTTAAACCAAGTTGAAATCGTACCTTCTGTAATTGATTCTGCTAATTCTGGAACTTTAATCTCTGCCACTTTAATATCCCCCTTATAATGTTAAAGCATCGTTTATGATTTTAGTTTGAACAAGTTTATGAATTTCATTGTCACCTTCTGATGGTGCAGCACGTCTTACACGACCATAATACTGTACATGCTTACCTTGTGCCATTTCGATTAATTCTGGATAGATGTAATGCCATGCACCTTGATTTTCAGGTTCTTCTTGAACAAATCCTATTTCGATTAAACCACGCAAATCGTTAATAATCTCTTGAATTTCTTCTTTAGGCAATGGATATAATTGTTCTAAACGAATTAAATGAATTTCATCATTTGGATTCTTTTGTAATTCAGTATAAAGGTCAATTGCAACTTTACCACTCGCAATTAATAACTTTTTAACTTTAGTTTTCTTATAACCGTTTGAAATGATAGGTTTAAAGCTACCTTCCGTAAACTTATCAACCGTATCCGCTACTAAGTTATTACGTAGTAAACTTTTTGGACTCATCAATACAAGTGGGCGCATTTGCATTGTATTTAAGTAATGTGCTTGACGACGTAATAAATGGAAATAATTCGCAGTTGAAGTTACGTTAGCAACTGTCCAGTTATTTTCACCCGCAAGTTGTAAGAAACGTTCTAAACGAGCTGAAGAGTGTTCAGGACCTTGACCTTCAAATGCGTGTGGTAGTAAGAGCGTCAAACCACTTCGCTCTCCCCATTTCGCGTTAGCACTTGATACAAAGTTATCAAAAATCATTTGTGCCATGTTTGCAAAATCACCATATTGTGCTTCCCAAACGGCTAATGCATTATTATTTTCTAAGTTATATCCATATTCAAAGCCAACAACTGCTGCCTCTGATAATGGTGAGTTATGAATATCAAATGAAGCTTTTGCATCTGAGATATGTTGTAGTGGCGTATATTTATCACCATTGACTTCATCATTTAATACAGCATGACGATGTGCAAATGTTCCACGTTCAGCATCTTGACCTGTATGACGTACAGGTTTTCCGTCTTGGATAATTGTTCCATATGCTAATAATTCTGCATGTCCCCAATCGATTAATCCATCTTTAGTAAACGGATCATTACGGCGTTCAAGAATTTTTTCTAACTTATTAAAGACTGTGAATGATTCAGGTGTTGTTAACATATCATCATTAATCTGTTTTAAGCGCTCAATAGATACACCTGTTTCAACTTGCTCATACCCATTGGACACTTCATCTGGCGCAAGCATTTCACTATCTGTGTTCATTGTACTCTTATCAATCTTATCATGTGCTGTACGCATTTCTGTCATAACTTTTTCAAAGATATCGTTCATTTCATCTTCAGAAATAACGCCCGCTTCTATAAGTTGCTTGCCATATTTTATTTCAATACTTGGATGCCCTTTTACTTCTTTATATAACATAGGATTAGTAATAGTCGGTTCATCCATCTCATTATGGCCATATCGGCGATATCCCACTAAATCAATAACGAAATCTTTATTGAACTTTTGACGGAATGCCATTGCTAATTCGATTGCTTCCATACACGCTTCAACATCATCAGCATTAACGTGTATTATAGGTAAATCGTAACCTTTTGCAACATCTGTTGCATACGTTGTAGATCTAGAATCATAAGGTTCAGTCGTAAATCCTACACGGTTATTAGTAATAATATGTAATGATCCGCCAACTGAATATCCATCAAGGTTACTTAAGTTCATACTTTCAAAATTAATCCCTTGTCCTGGAAATGCTGCATCACCATGAATTAATATTGCTAACGCTTTATTGAAATCTTGAACTGGTGCATTAACACCTTCTGTTTGTTCTTGAACTGCACGTGTCTTACCTAATACAACTGGCGCGACAATTTCTAAGTGAGAAGGATTATTCGCAAGTGAAACCACTTGTTCATTTCCATATTTAGTTGTTGTCTTCTTGCCCCCCAAGTGATATTTAACGTCACTCGTCCAACCTTTTGTTACAACTAAAGATTCATCTTCAGGTAAGAATTTTAATGGATCAGTATGCATAAATTCAGATAGCATCATTTCATACGGCTTTTCTAAAATGTGAGTTAATACATTTAAGCGCCCACGGTGTGCCATTCCGATTTCAATATTTTTGATATTTTCTTTATTTGCGATACGTAATACATTCTCTAACATTGGTACTAAAGCATCGACACCTTCTATTGAGAAACGTTTTGCCCCAACGAAATTCTTATGAATATATTTTTCAAAGCCTTCTACATGCGCAAGACTTTTAAGTAATTCAATCTTTTCCTCATTCGAAAATTGATTTTTTTCACGTGATTCAATCTTTTCCGTTAACCAGTCGCGTTCAGATGCATCATTAATATGAGAAATTTCAAACCCAATTGTACTTTGATATGCACTTTGTAAGTGTTGAATCGCTTCAAACGCATTACTAAATTTATTGCCATATTGTTCTGAAATTAATCCAGCAGGCAAAGATGATAAATCTGCTTCGGTTAATTCGAAATCTTCCAGGTTTAACGCTGGTAAGTTTTCGCGTTGCGGACGGTATAAGGGATAAATATCAGCTGTAAGGTGACCGTACAATCTAATATTATCTACTAACTTTAACACACGCTTAACTTTATCAGTATCAACATTGCCAGAAGCATTCACAGGTTGCCCCCCTTGAATACTTGAAAATAAAACTTGCAACTCATCAGATACCGATGATGGATCAACTAGATATTGATCGAACATTTCTAAAAGAATGCCTAAATTTGTCCCAAATCTAGGTGGTGCTTCATCTAGGTTTTTACCTTTTGTCATGGTTCCACCCTCCATTTAATTAAATAAAACGTTTACATCACCATTTTAACAAAGCAAAGCACGAAATTAAAGGGGAAAAACATAACTTTGTGAATTATATTGTTCGAATCGGAAATTGTATGATGACTTTGGTAAACTGATCAACTTCACTTTCTATTTTTACATGACCTTTGTATGATTCTATTAATTTCTTTGCTATTGATAAACCAAGCCCATTACCACCCTTTGACCTTGCTCTAGATTTATCAACACGATAGAAGCGATCGAAGATATTTGGAATATCATCTTTTGGAATACCTTCACCGTTATCAATAATTTCAATTTGTACTAACTTGTTTTTTAGAGATGTACGAATCACAATATGCTTATTTAATTGATCATACTTCATAGCATTGTCTAAAAATATGAGTAATATTTGCTCAAAATGGAATCTGTTTATATTTAATTTTATTTGTTCATGCGTTGAATGATAATCAAATGTATAATCATTTTTAAGTTGTTGCAATGAATATATACGTCCTTGTATTTCAGCATTGATATCAATTGTTTCTGTCTGCCTTGTCTCCAACAGATTTGAATCTTTAGAAAGCAACAATAATTCTTCGACCAACTTATTAATACGATTCATTTCTTCTAAAGAGATGGTTAATGATTCTTCTAATATTTCTGGATTGTTCTTACCCCATCGCTGAATCAGATTAAGATGTCCATTGATGATTTGTAAAGGTGTTCTTAATTCATGACTAGCATCCTCCACGAATTGCTTTTGTTGATCAAATGAAGATTCTAATTGACTCATCATCTCATTAAATGTGTCAATCATATCATCCATCTCTGTATAGCTGGTCGATACTTTTAACTTATTTTGGAATCCATCACGTTTAATTTGATTCATCTTACTTGATAAACTTCGAATAGGCTTTGTTATTTGATTTGAAAATAAATAACTAATCAGTGCTGTAATAAATAAAGCTGTAAGTCCTGAGAAACAACATAAAACAAATAAAAATTGTATAACATCATAATATTCATTTAAAGCATGTGCCACCGTAATATAACCAAAATAGTGGTCATTACGTAACGGTGTCGACATAAATAAAAATGGCTGTCCATCAATTTCTTTTTGAATTACAGTTAATTTATCTGTTTTATTAACAGGCACATCGAAAGTGTAACTCGCATTTGTACTCACACTAAATATGCTTTTGCCGTCAATATCGTATAAAAAAATTTTTTCATTATTGTTGATAGCTCTTTTAATGTCATTTGCAGTGATTTGTCCTGGCGTTTTCTCATCAAATAAATTAGAAATATCCATTACACTTTTTTTAGTTTCTAACACAACTTGTTCTTTTTGATATGTACTAATTAAATAAATTATAAACAAACTAAAAATCATAAAGATAATAAAAGTGATTGTGGTTGTTAACACTGTCCATTTGGAACGTAATGATTGTGATTTACTCTTCATCGAATCACATAGCCTACACCACGAACCGTCTCAATTAA
This sequence comes from Macrococcus animalis, assembly GCF_047425875.1. Lineage (GTDB taxonomy): Bacteria > Bacillota > Bacilli > Staphylococcales > Staphylococcaceae > Macrococcoides > Macrococcoides animalis. The sequence goes on along the minus strand of NZ_CP179727.1, from coordinate 2,386,835 downwards.
CTTGTGGTATTGGAATGGTTTCAATTTATTTCTTAAGTATCTGATATAAACATCAACCACATTTGTTTCAACTTCACTTTCATATCCCCAGACACTTGTCAAAATTTGTTCGCGTGTTAAAACATGTTTTTTATTTTCGACTAGAATCTTAAGTAATTCAAATTCAGTTTTCGTTAATTCCAACTTTTGGTCATAGATTGTAACAGTAAATGCATCTAGATTAATCTTCATTTCATCAATTTGTAAAATGTTCTCTTTTTCTACTGGCACCACCGGTTGCTGATTACGACGTAAGATTACTCGAATTCTAGCAAGTAATTCTTCTATATCAAAAGGTTTCACAATATAATCATCTGCACCGTAATCTAATCCAATTACTTTATCATATGTATCACCTTTAGCTGTAATGATAATGACAGGTGTATTTTTTACTTTTCTCAGTTTGCGACAAACTTCTAATCCATTGATTTTAGGGAGCATAAGGTCAAGTAATATACAGTCATAGTCATTATGTATAGCTTCTTCTAACCCAGCTTCTCCATCGTGTACAACACCAACTTCATAACTTTCATGCATGAGTTCAAGTTGAATAAAACGTGCTAAGTTTTCTTCATCTTCAATAATTAAAATTTTATGCAAAATATCAACTCCCAATGTACTAGATACTAAACATTCTATTTTTTATTATACTTTTCTTGAATTTGCTTTATGTTTTCTTTAACATCTGGCCATTCATCATCAATAACTGAATAAATAATTAAATTTCTACGTACACCATCTAAATTTCGCTCTTTACGAATAACGCCTTCTTTTTGGAAGCCTAAACGCTCAATTGCTCTATTCGAGCGTTCGTTTCGTTCATCAGCACGAATTTGAACACGTACCATATTTAATATCTCAAAACAAAATTCTAATAATAAAAACTTACTATCAGTATTCACATAAGTTTTTTGCGCCTTTACGCCAAACCAAGTCGTACCTATTTCACAACTATCATTGTCATAATCAATTTCTTTTATACGTGTAGAACCAACGACTTCATTAGTCTCTTTCATAACTACGATAAATGGAATAGATTTCATTTTTTCTCTTAAATGCACAGCGTCAATAACCCATTGCTCCATTAAATCAATGTCTGTCGCTTTAAATAACATATAACTCCAAATGGATTCATGATTTATTTCATGTAAATCCTTTGCATGTTCGATTTGCATCGGTATTAATTTAATTCTTTCATTTTCTAACACGACAGATTCAAATACGTTTATCGTCACTGTTGCACCTTCTTTTTCTATGATATAGAAAATCATATCAAGAAATGAACAAAAATAATATGTTTATGATTAAAATTTACAATTATATAAAAAAATAAACAAAAAACTCCTGACTGGGCAAAGTCAGGAGTGTATGGGCAAAAATATTGGGGGTTAAAAAGAAAATGATCTACTAGAGGGGGAACTCATAATTGAGAATCATTTTCATTTATTATTATACCTTATTGAGAACGATTGTCAATTACTTTGTGTAAGATTGTTTGAGCTAATAAAATACTAATTACACCACCAACAATACCTGCAATTATGTCTGTCGGATAATGTACCCCTAAGTAAACGCGACTCGTAGAAATCATAATAATTGAGAACACGCAAAGTCCAATTAAATATGGTTTTAAATTGCTATCGCCACGATTGATTAAATATACAAGACTACCAAAAAAGGCGGTCGATCCCATGGCGTGACCACTTGGAAAACTAAATCCAGTAATATCAATTAAACGCAATAATGTTGGACGTTCTCTATCGAAAATATTTTTAAGTAATGGATTTAATGTACCTGATAAAATCATCGCTAATGCAAAAAATAATGCTTCTATTTTCATCTTTTTAAGCATTAAATAAGCTACAACAAGTAAACTTAGTGCAATCATTGCCCACACTTCTCCTACTTTAGTGAATCCTAACATAATAGATGTCGTAATAAAACTCTCAGATGAATATATAAATTCGTATACCTCATTATCAATCCACTTTCCAAGTCTAGATTCATGGAAAAATGCAATTACACCAAATATAAAACTAAAAATTAGAATCAAAGTAATGCGTTTCGCTCTTGCCATAATATCTCTCCTACTTCACATCTTGTATTATTTTATTTAATAACGTTGTTGCTGTATGCATTGATTGTTCTTGTTCCATTTTTTCAGTCATCGCAATGTAGTTGTCTTCTACTTTCTCAATCATTTGTAATAATTTTTCTGACGAAACATCAGTTTCTTGAATCACTTCTGCTATTCCTTTTCCTTTAAATATTTTAGCATTGTCAATTTGATCTCCACGACTTTGGTCTAAACCCAATGGAATTAAAATCATGGGTTTTTGTAATGCTAAAAATTCAAATAATGCATTAGACCCTGCACGCGAAATCATTATATCTGTGATTTTATATAAATGCATTAATTCTTCTGAAACGTATTCACGTTGATAATACCCTTGTCTTTGAATCGCAATATCTAAATTTCCTCGACCTACAAGATGAATAATTTGATAATTTTTTAACAATGTATCTAAATTATCTCTTACTGCTTTATTAATCATTCTTGAACCTAATGAACCACCCATAATCATGATAACTTTCTTTTCATGATTAAATTTTGTTAACTGATAGCCTTTAAGTGCTTCTCCTGAAAACAAATCATCCCGAATAATACTACCCACATAATCAGCTTTCTCACTCGGCACATACTTTAATGTCTCTTCAAAAGTGGTATACAGCTTATTTGCAAATTTGAGTGCTAATTTATTAGCAAGTCCGGGTGTTACATCAGATTCGTGAATAATAGTTTTTATTTTCAGCATTTTTGCAGCAATCGTTACTGGTACTGCCACAAACCCACCTTTTGAAAATACTATATCCGGTTTTTCTTTCTTTAAAACCATTAAAGCATCAATTATACCTTTTTGAACCTTAAATATATCCATTGCGTTATCAATAGAAATATATCGACGTAATTTCCCACTAGAAATTCCGTAATATTTTATTTCAGGAAATCGTTTAGTAATTTCATCTTTTTCAATTCCTGTTTTTGAACCGATATAAATACAATCAATATTTTGTTGTTTCGCAGCTGGAATTAACGCCATATTGACTGCAACATGACCAATCGTTCCGCCGCCAGTAAATGCAATTTTCATTTTATACACTCCATTATTTTGATTTTACTGTTTTAATTGCTACTTTTAATTGTGTATCATCATTTTGAACTTTTTTCATTAATAGTGATGTGAATTTTTCCGTAGTCTTACCACTTAATTCACCATTGATTTCTAACATTTCAGAAGTTTGAAAATCAATAATCGCCTGTTCTGTATCTTCATCAAATACTGTATCAACTTTACCAGGATTATATCCTAATGCTTTTAAACCCAACTCTAATGATTTCACATTATTACCTTTTTCGCCTAAGCTTAAAACACTATCTGCATCTAATACTTGGGCATTTGTATAGGATGGTAATTTTGCTTCAACATCTGGCGTAATTCCTTTTTTATGAATCCAATGTTCTTTTGGTGTTAGCCATTTCATTTGAGTGTATTTTAACATCGATTTGTCTTTATATGGTGCTGCTGTTTGTACAATACCTTTACCAAATGATTTCGTTCCTACAATCTTCGCTTTATTATTTTCTCGCAATGCTTCAGCAAATACCTCAGATGCACTCGCAGAACCCTCATTTAATAAGATAACGGTATCCAAATTATCCGTAAGTGGATTACTTGGATTACTTGCTGATAATGTTTTCTTTTCGCCTTGATTATTTTCAGTATATAATACTGTATCTCCTTTATCCAAAAACTCATTCGCCATTTTGGTCGCTTCATCTAAAAAGCCACCTGGGTTATTTCGCATATCAATGACTAGGCGTTCCATTCCTTTTTTATCCATTTCTTTTAGTGCAGCGTTAAATTCTTGAGATGTTTTTTCTTGGAATTTTGTGACTGTTATCACTACTGTCTTATCTTTCAATATTTTTGAATCAACACTATTCATATGTATTTTGTTGCGTTTAATTTTTACTTTAAATGGATCACTTGTCCCTCGTTTGATCGTTAATACAACTATAGTGCCTTTCTTACCGCGTATTTTATTAACAACTTGTTGTGCATTCCAACCTTCAATTGTTTTTCCATTAATCGCCATAATGACATCATTCGGTTTAATACCAGCTTTGTATGCGGGAGCACCCTTTATAGGACTAGAGATTAATGTTTTCCCATCTTTTTGTTCAATTTCTGCACCAATCCCCTGGAAATCACCTTGCATCGATTCAGTAAAATCACTTTGTTCTTTTTCAGTCATATATTCACTATATGGGTCTTTTAACCCATTCACCATACCTTTTATTGCACCGTTAACTAAATCTTCTTTATTTACGTCTTTGTAATAATTGTTATTGAGTGTGTCATATACATGATACAATTTTACAAATTCACTTCGTTTAGGAGCGTCATCCGTAATAATCTTTTCGCTACCACTTAAAATTGAAAAAGCTGTAACAGCTGCAGTTATAATAACAGTTGATACAAGCATCATAATAAATTTAAAAGGTGATATTTCATAATTTTTATTTACTTTTTTATTTTCGAGCTCGTTATTTTCATGGTTTATTTCATTCGAATCTTGATTCACAACTTTTCACATCCAATTTATCGTTTATTTTTATAGTATATAAAAAAACAATAAATAAAGCACGTACCAAGTGGTACGTGCTAAAAATTTAACCATTCTTGATATGCCAAGTACATTTCATCGAATGTAGTTAATGACATATCAAATGACCCATATTCTTCTATATAAGTTGATAAATCATCAAAATCATACATTTCTTTTGGAAACATCAAATCGTTAAAAACAGCTTCTGCAAAACGACCAAATTCATTGTTAGCACCACGTTCAGTTAATACATAATGATAAAAAGAGATTTGTTTCATTAATTAACGTTGATTGATAATACGGTTGATTCACCACGCACTAAATCACCATTATTCAATGTGTCTAAAGTGTTGATAACATCAGAATTTGTGATGATGACTGGAGAAATAACAGATGATGCTTTTTGCTCAATTAAGTTAATATCAAACGTTAGTAACTCATCTCCAACTTTAACTTTATCACCGGCATTTACTTTCGTATCAAAACCTTCACCTTTCATTGCAACTGTTTCTAATCCTACATGAATTAAAATTTCTAATCCGTTAGATGCTTTTATACCAATTGCATGTTTCGTCGGGAATACATTAACAATTTCACCTTCGATTGGTGATACTACGATACCTTCAGATGGTGCAATTCCGAATCCTTCACCCATCATTTTTTGGGCAAAAACTGGATCGGGAATATCTTCTATCGCTACATATTTCCCTGTAATAGGTGCTTTAATCTCAATTTGTTTACTTACTTCTTCACCTTTACCGAACATTTTCTTGAACATAATGATTCCTCCAATAAAATAAAGTATTTTTCTTTCACTTATTATACCCTAAATTTCTTGATCTAATACTTTTATATACTTAGAATAACCTAATTCATTTAATTTATTATATGGAATAAATTGAATACTTGCAGAGTTGATACAATAACGTAATCCACCTAATTCCTTTGGTCCATCGTTAAATACGTGGCCTAAATGAATATCACTTAATTCTGTTCTTACTTCGGTACGTGTCATCCCGTAAGATTTATCGACTAATTCAATTATTTCTTCATCACTTATCGCTTTTGAAAATGATGGCCATCCACAAGATGAATCGAATTTATCTAAAGATGTAAACAATGGCTTTCCACTCACTTTATCTACATATATTCCTTTTTCAAAGTGATTCCAATATTCATTTTCAAATGGTGGTTCAGTTCCATTTTGTTGAGTTACGTAGTATTCCATTTCGTTTAACGATTTTATCTCTTTTTTAAGCATGATGATTCCCCCAATGTGATTGAATAAAACTTTTTCTTCCTGAACCCGTACTATATGCTTCATAATGAGCAGGCGCTTTTTGATAATAATCTTGATGATAGTTTTCTGCTGGGTAGAAATTTTTATACGGAATAATTGGTGTGTTAACAGGCTTATTGAATATTTTTGCATCATTTAAATTTTGAATCACTGATTTAGCAGACTCAAATTGTTCTTCATTATGCGCAAATATTGCTGGGGAATAACTTTCACCTCTATCGAAAAATTGGCCTTCATTATCCGTTGGGTCAAATGTCTTAAAGTAAATATTTAATAACGCTTCGTAACTCATTATCGATTCATCAAATTTAATTTGCACTGCTTCTCGATGTCCAGTTGTATTGGTACAAACTTCTTCGTATGTTGGATTTTCAACGTGCCCGCCACTATAGCCACTAACGATACTGATTACACCATCAAACTGTTGAAACGGTTTTACCATACACCAAAAGCAGCCACCTGCTAGTGTTGCTGTATCCATTCAATCACTCCTTAAGTTTTAAGTCGAAGTGCCATTTATGATTTTCATCGATTTTTTCAAGCAATATTTTTGTATCTCCAACTTCTTTTATTCCTAAAGTATAAATGAATCGTTTATTTTCTTCATCTAATCTGACTTTGCTTGGTAACTCGCCGTATTTATCAACGATACTTAAGGCTTGCTTTTCAGATAAAGGCAAATTACCAATATTAACATTTTCGATATTAAGTGCAATCACGCCAGGTGAGATAACTTTAGGTTGTGTTTTTATTTTTGTATGAACATCTAAGGTCATAAATTTTGATTTTGATTCAATCCTAATCTTATGATCTTTTAATTTTATTTTTGTATTTTTATCATTTAAAACAATAAACTTTTTTATTGTCTCTTCCGATAAAATCATTTTATCATCTGAACTTAGTTCAAAAGTTGCTAATGACTTTATTTCTGCTTGTTCAGAAAATAGTTGCTTAGCCCAAAATATCACATACAAATTAAATAAAAGCAACAAAATGAAAAGTACAAACCAAATAGGCTGCTTTATAAACCTAGTCATTATAGCCAAACACCGATAATCCAATAGCTCCAGGACCTGTATGAGTTGATACAATAGGTGTAGTTGTATTAATTGTTATTTTTTCGTCTGTGTATTGCTCAATTGAAGCTTTAATTTTATCTAATAAATCCTTTGCATCTGCCTGTGAGATACCTATGCGTAAATATTGATATTCATCCGCCATTTTAGCTATTTCTTTAGCTAATAGTTTAACGACAGCATTTTGCGTACGTGCATTTTGTATAACATGGATTTCACCGTCAACAACTTGCGCAACTGGTTTTAAGTTCATTAATCCACCAATAAATCCTTTCCCACGAGAAATTCGGCCACCTTTTCTCAAATAATCAAGCTGGCTGATTACTAAAAATAATTTAGATTGTCGTTTCATAATATCTATCGCATCAACGATCTCTTCCATTGATTTATGTTTTATGATAAGTTCAGCTACATTTTGAATGATGAATCCATAGGATTGTGCGATAAAACCACTATCAACGACAGTTACTTTACCATCTACCATACTTGCTGCCGTTTGTGCACTGCCAACTGTTCCACTTAAACGATGTGTCATATGTAAACTCAAAATTTCATAACCTTCATCGATATATTTTTCATATATTTCTGCAAACTTTCCTGTAGGAGGTTGACTCGTTTTTGGGATTTCTTTTAATGTTATTAACTTCTGTAAATATTCATCAGACGTGATTTCTTCTTGATCTAAATATGTTTTACCGTCTATAACAATATTTAGAGGAACTTGCACGATTTCATGATCTTCTAAAAATTGTTTCGGTAAGTCGTGTGTAGAATCCACAATAAGCTTAATTTTATTCATATTATCCCTCAATATCTTTTCTTATTTCATTGCCGCTTCAATACTTTCATGAACAAGGTTAGCAACTTCTTGTAATGAATAATGATTAAAAATCTCTGGTTCAATTGCATCAAGAATAGTTACATCAACATGCCCAGGAACAATTTTTTTACTATTATATTTCTCCATCAATTGTGAAGTTCCTTTTATTGCAATAGGTATGATTGGAACACCTGCACTTTTTGCAAGTTTAAATGAACCAGCCTTAAATTCAGCCATTCCTCTCCCTTTACTTCGTGTTCCTTCAGGAAAAATCATAATACTATGACCTTCTTTTAATGACGCTACACCATCTCTTATCATTTGAATCGATGAGCGTCTATCAGTTCGGTCTAGATAAATACAATTCAATAAATCCATCCATTTATGTAAAAATGGAATCTTTTTTACTTCAACTTTAGATACAAAGCCAAATGGCTTATTAATAGCATATATCAATACAGGTATATCAAAGTTCCCTTCATGATTTGAAATGAACAATACCCCGTTCTCTGGATAATTTTGATTGCCATGTACTTTCACTTTTAACCCAGCAGTTTTTAGTATTTTATCTGCCCATTTTTTTGGATATTGATTTGTTACTAAATCTTTTTCAGCTACTGTATCATAATTTACTAATGATTTTTTTACACTATTTAATTTGGGCGTCACAAGTGCAGCGTATCCAACAATTGTGCCTAAGGTTCTAATTAATCTAATCATTTCTCTTTCCTCACTAAATGCATAAAGTGATGAGGTACTAAATTTTTTTCATCCAGTATACCTTCTTCAATTGATTCGACTTTAAAGTCTTCAAATGTATATTCCGGAAAAAAAGCATCCCCTGGGTACTTTTCCTCAATTACAGTGACATACATATCTTCAACCATATCAATAGTTTGTTCATATAGATTTTGTCCACCAAATATAAATACTTGGCCATCTAATTTATTAATTTCTTCTAATGAATGTATAACATCAGCATCTACAGGTTGAAATGATGTATCACGTGTTATGACTACATTTCTACGGTTGGGTAACGCTTTCCCTAATGATTCATAGGTTTTACGTCCCATTACAATGGTATTGCCGGTCGTTAAAGCTTTTACACGCTTCAAATCATTTGGTAAATGCCATGGCATTTTGTTTTCAAATCCAATAACTCTATTTTGATCATGACATACTATAAGTGATAACATAACATTCTCCTTAAACTGCAATAGGTGCTTTTATAGCTGGGTGTGCTTCATAATTTAAAATTTCTAAATCCTCGTATTCTAATTCAAATAAAGATTTATCTGTATTGATTTTTAATGTTGGCGGATTATAAGAATCACGTGTTAATTGTTCATTTACCGCATCGATATGATTTGAATATATATGAGCGTCACCAAACGTGTGCACGAATTCTCCCACTTCTAAACCACATTCGCGTGCTATTAGATGTGTTAATAAACTGTAACTTGCGATATTAAACGGTACACCTAAAAAGATATCCGCGCTACGTTGGTATAATTGACAAGACAATTTATTATCATGCACGTAAAACTGGAACATCGTGTGACACGGCGGCAAAGCCATTGTGTCAATTTCCCCAGGATTCCATGCAGAAATAATATGCCTCCTACTTGTTGGATTAGTCTTAATTCCTTTAATAACTTCCATCAGTTGGTCCGTTGATCCATTTTTTGTTTCGAAATTACGCCACTGTTTACCATATACGTTACCTAAGTCTCCGTATTGCTTACTAAATTTTTCATCTGTTAAGATTTTGTTTTTAAAAATCTTTAACTGAGCTTGGTATTCGGTATTGAATGCTTCATCCACAAGTGCACGATGACCAAAATTTGTCATGTCTGGACCCGTATATTCTTCACTTTCAATCCACTTTAAGAACGCCCATTCATTCCAAATATTATTGTTGTATTCTAACAAATACTTAATATTCGTATCACCTCGCATAAACCAAATCAGTTCAGTGGCAATCAGTTTAAAAGAAACTTTTTTTGTTGTAAGTAAAGGAAATCCTTTTGATAAATCAAAGCGCATTTGATGACCGAATACTGATAGAGTGCCTGTATTTGTACGATCATCTTTGTTTTTACCCGTGTCTAGTACTCTTCTACATAAATCATGATAAGCTTGATCGAATGAATTCATCAAGTCACCTCTTTCTATTTTTTCTTATATACTTTATAATACATTTATATAACGTATAATAAAAGAATTAGATATTAGAGATTTACATTATAGGGGTGAAATAAATGGGCGCAGATATGATGGTTGTTTCAGGATTATTTTTATTATTATGCTACATGATTAGCATGTGTATTACTGAATAATTAAAAAGACTTCGGATTTCCGAAGTCTTTTTATTTTGTGAGTATTTTATTATACCGATATCCATAATGCGTTTTCGTCTGTTTTCTTATATTCATTATAAACTGATATTCATGTATTAATCTTGATTTGAAATGCGCACGCAGTATAACCTTCCCTGTAAAGTGCTCAAATATCGTATTTAATAACTGACGATCATCCTGAATATTATGTGTAACGACTTTGACAAGCGACGCTATATTAGACGTTTCTACCGTTTCTTCGTACATGGGATCTAAATAAATGATACCTGCTTCCTTTAATATCGATATATTATTTAAAATATTCCCATATACAAACTGTATACGCTCAGTTTTTAATATGCCATCATATAATTCCTGATAATAAAATTGAATACCCCATTTTATCGCAAAATGAATATAGAAATTTTCTTCGAATGCATAAAATCTACTATCCGGCATGGTCATTGCCATCAATAACAAATCGTTCGCCATACCCATAGTCGCATCAATAATAATTTTCGTTTCAATTTTTTCATCTTGAATCAATTCAACGAGTGGCGGGACATGGTCCTTCGATTGATACGCTTTATATTTCACTCGTGTCGTATTTTCATGATAGAAAATTTTATTATCAATGGATGTATATAACACAACACCTGTTTGTTGAATGACAAGTAATGGTGTTGAATTATTATCGAATAGATTTTTTATCGTTAATTTACTTCTATTGATGACTTCAAATGTAACATCATGATAAGATTTAATATCATTTACAATATCATTTAAATATTTCAATATTAAAGCATCAGGCTTTACACATGTTGTTATACGTAAGTGTAATCTAGCAATGGTCATCAAAGTATTCTTTAATATCCATACATATTTCTTCTACAGGTCGTCCTTCAATGTGTTCTCTCGGAATAAATCCAACTAATGATTGTCCTTTAAATAACGCCATTGAAGGGCTTGAAGGTGCTTGAGCAATATATTCACGCATTTTTTCTGTAGCTTCACGGTCTTGTCCTGCAAAAACGGTTACCAAATGATTGGGTTTTTTATCGTTTTGTGTAGCAACAGTCACTGCTGCAGGACGTGCTAAACCAGCTGCACAGCCACAAACTGAATTAATGACAACAAAAGTCGTGTCATCGTCTTTCACTTGCTTAAAATAACCTTCAACGGTTTCACTTGTTTCTAATGATTCAAAACCATGGTTAGTTAGTTCACTTCTCATACCATTCGCAATATTCTTCATATATTCTTCATATGCATTCATATTATTATTCTCCTTTATTTCGGTTGGCAATTTGTTTCCATACTGAGCCAACTGCCGCTTCACCATTCTTAATACGTTCATATGCCATTTGAACTTGTAATTTCACATCAAACGCCAAGTCATCCAAATGTTGTTCTAAATAGGGTAGGCTTGTTTCATCACCTTCATCAAAGATAAACATCGCAGCACGCCATCTCACTATGGGGTGCTTATCATCTAATGCTTTATGCATGACAGGTAAACTTTCTTTGTATCCTAGATCACTCAAGGTATCACCTGCTGTACGTCGTACAGTTAAGTTGTTATCTTCCATTGCCGTAAATAATGCAGGTAGAACGATTTTATCCTCAATCATACCTAAAAATACGACAGCTAAGCGTCTGATTTGTGGCTTTTCATCCTTTAATACAGATTCGAAAAATGTTAAATCAGTCGTGTCTGGCGTGGGATAATGATCAATCATACGATAACGTTCTTGCCAATCCTCAATTTGTTGATAGTCTTCTAATGATACTTTTTCCAACTTTTTAGACGCATCTACAAATTGATTAGCTTTCCCACGTGCAATATATTCAGTTAATACAACATCAGGGAACTTCGCATCAATTTCCTCTTTAATAGAATCAATAATCTCTTCTGCTTCTCCGTAGCGCACACCATAATCAACCCATTTACGTAACAAGATAACATTATCATCGTCATTTTGAGCTGCTAACATTGCATCAATAAAACGCACGTCAAGTTGTTTACGTGTTTCACTATCTTTATCTGTTACTTTAATTTGATATGGAATACCTTTAAATTCTAAAACTTCTACTTTCTTCTCACCGTTATCAACAACAATTTCTGGTTGAACATCAATTTCTTCATCAAAAATCACTTTAATTTTAGGTAATACGATTTCCCAATCAGATTTTGGTGTTTTATCTACAGAAATAAAATCCATGACATGAAAAACGGACTTTACCTCTTCTATTTGAAGTAATGCATTAATAAAAGAAGGATTTGTATCAATGACAGATGTATACGTCGCACTTTTCATGCCCTCTTTTGTATAATCTAAGGTGATTTTTAAAGTATTGGGACTAGGTGTAGGTTCTATTTTTAAAATTTTCATATTATCTCCTTACTGCAAAATATTGCCGAGTTGTTTAATTTCAATACCGACAGAACATTTTTTTATACAATAATGATGTGCGTATGTTTTACCATGTTCTTTACGGTGATAATTTTTAAGTAAACATCCATTGCAAAAATGATCCGTTAACGAATCAATCTGCTTTATTGTTATCTTTTGTTCTAGGTTCATGAACTCACCTCAAAAAATAGTATATCAAAAATGGATAAAAATTGATGCACATTTGATTTCTCTAAAAATACATTGCAATATATACATTACGCAACTATAATAGATAAGTTGAATTTTTATTGAAAGAAGGAAAAAGAATGACAAATGAATTATGGGCACTCGTTGCTTTTATATTAACGTTTTTAGGTTTAGTATTAATGTATCGTTGTTTTGGTAAGGAAGGATTATTCGTATGGGTTGCAATCGGTACCGTAATTGCAAATATTCAAGTTACAAAAACTGTAGAATTATTTGGAATTACTGCAACACTAGGCAATGTATTATTTGCTTCTATTTACTTAGCAACTGATATACTTAATGATAGATACGGAAGAAAAGTAGCCAAGAAAGCTGTATGGTTTGGTTTTTCATCAGCTATCATTATGATAGTATTAATGACAACATCGCTTCAGTTTATCCCTACAAAAACAGATATTGCACAAGAAAGTATGCAAACTCTATTTGGTGTGGTTCCACGTATTGTACTTGGATCGATTATTGCGTACATTATCGGACAATATGTCGACGTGTATTTGTTTAATTTAATTAAGAAGTATTTCTCATCAGAAAAAACTTTTATTGTACGTGCATATGGTAGTACATTATTTAGTTCTGTTGTAGACACTGCATTATTCTCAATAATCGCTTTTACTGGATTAATGCCAAACGATGTTGTATTTGAAATATTTGTTACAACGTATATCTTTAAATTAACTTCTACATTATTAAATATTCCTTTTGGTTATTGGGCGAAAAGCTTCCATAGAGAAGATAATCTTTAAGTAAATGAGGGTGTATAATGGCACAAATCTTTATTGATGCATCAACTAAACAATCTCCACTACATAGTGCTTGTGGAATAGTTCTTAAGTTAGAGGACAAACAATTAGAATATGGTGAATACTTAGGACAGATTGATAATCATGTTGCAGAATGGCAGAGTCTAATTATCGGTATCAAACTCGCTATAGAACATGAATGTAAAACACTATTAATCAAGAGCGATGCTAAAATAGTCGTTGATTCCATTGATAAAAATTACGTCAAACAAACTATTTTCAAACCCTATTTACAGGAATATCTTAATTTAATTCCTTATTTTGATTTAATACTCATCAATTGGATCCCGAGGCATCAGAACAAACATGCAGATACAATCGCAAGAAGAACTTTGCAGCAATATATATAATATTGCTCAAAGTTCTTTTTTTAATATTGTTTCTATTGTTTTTAAGACACCATCATTTTCGTTACTATGACAAATATGTTTTGCTATTTTTTTCACTCGTACATTAGCATTTTCCATTGCGTATGAATGCTCTGTCATCTGTAACATTTCTACGTCGTTATCACTATCCCCGAAAGTATATAATGATTCAACATTTTCGCCTAAAATATCAAGTACCTTATGAATTGCAACGGATTTATTAGCATTTTGATTTATGATGTCAATGCATTTAAATCCACTGTCTACTACAATACTGTTATCTAATACGTGATTTAAATCTTTTATAATGTTTTTGGTGTAATCTTTTTCAGTATCGTTCATTTCAATCGTAATCTTAGTTACTAATTGAATATTTAACTTTGCACTCACTATTAAATCACTGTAGTATCCATGCATGCGCTCTATAAATACATCAGACGCTGATGTAGATGCAAACGATGTATCCAGCGTACTCACTACATATGAAGTGATTGAATTGCGTTCTAAGTACTTAATTGCACCTCTCACATCATTTTCAGTTATATAACTCGTATGAAGAATATCTCCTTTATACATTATGACCGCACCGTTAGATCCAATAAAATATATATCATCATTTTCAAAAAATGATTGCAAATGATTCGTCGTATTACTACTTGCCACAAGAAATTTAAACATCCCTTTATACTCATTAATAATACGATTAAATAATACACGATTATATTCATTATCATTGTTTAACAAAGTACCATCCATATCGACAGCAAATACAAGCATACCATCACCCTTATCCACGTGAAACATTCTATATTACACGATATTTTGTAGACTTACCTTGACCCACTTTTTCAATAAAGGCTTCCTTTTGAAGTTGTACAAGCGCCCTTTCGATTGTTTTTCTACTAATATCTGCTAGCATAATTTCTAAAGCACTGCGTGAAATAGGTTCGAAAGAGCGATTAAGTACATTTAATATACGATAAGTAGGCGTTATATTATCATTTAAAATTAATTTGAAATTAAAATCTAAAGCTTCATAACTTTCGATTAATTTATCAAAGTAATATGTAAAATATATTGATTCTTCTTCAAAATTAAAAGCATCAATTTGTTTTTTTCTCAACTTCGATTTACCATTACTCATTGATTGAAATACCAATTGATCAATGCTTTGATATTGTGTCACTAATATATCTGACTTAAATAACAACAGATGTAACAACAACCTTGAGAACAACATCGTTTTTTCATTAAATACTTTGGACTGTATGAATACGTAAATGATATGAAAGATTTCAATCAATTCATTAGTTTCAAGCTTATTCATTTTATCATTATAATATCGGCATAACTTTTCAAGCGCTGCTCTATCTTCTTCTGACATGGCATTGATTGTATCAACATCACCTAAAGTCATCTCAAGAAACAATGAAATAATAGACTCTACATTGATATCAATAAATTCATAATCTTCACTGACATAGAGCATCGCATCTCTAAATCCAGAAATTTGAGATTCAGCTTCATTATCGAAAGACTTTCTAAATTGAAGTAATTGCATCAACTTTGTATCAGCAATTATGATTCCAGATAATGCACAAGCATATTTGATATTGTGATAAAGCCCTGCAAATTTCATTTTTTCTAATGCTTTCGTATTATATTGTAGATAAATAGTTTGTTTCCCTTTGTACTCATGAATACGCGTCATTTGTTTCACTAATCGATCATCATATATCATCAAAATTCACCTCTTTATCAGTCATTTTATATTATTCGACTGATAAAATAAACACTTTTATCACACGTTATAAAATGTCATCTTCATCATACGGCTGAGGATGAATCAAGTCTTCAGCAATGTACTCCATGTTTTCTAAAGGAATAAAACCTGCTAATTGTTGTAGTTCTTTACCATTATCAATAATGATTGTTGTTGGAACACTCAAAATTTCAAATTGTTGTGCAAGTGCTCTATTTTTATCAATATCGACTTTGACGATTTGTATATGTTCGTTATATTTTTCATCTAATTTTTCTAATACTGGATGAAACATTTTACAAGGACCACACCACGATGCAGTAAAGTTTAATATAAAAAATCGTTGTTTTAAATTCGGCATTTCAGTTAGATCGTTGTTCTGTATGTATTTAATCATTTTTCTCCTCTTTTCTTATATGATTTTTTTATTACTTATTTATCATTAAACATAATCTTTCATTTTATTTTTAATCTAATAATATACTAATAAATTCAATTTATGCATTGATATTGCTTTATTAAAATATTTGATTATTATATAATATTTTCATTATTTAACATTGGAGGCTTCATCTATGAATACTTTTACAATTCAACAAGCGATTTTCATATCAAGTAAACTTCGCACACAATTAGACAATGCCTTAGAAAAATTCAGAACTGAATATCGGGTACCGATTGCGCTTAATAATAAAAGTATAATTAATGAAGAGAAAAGTATTCTCGTTCATGACTCTATCCAATTAATTGAGAATATCAAAAATGATATTACACAATTAAAAACAGCTATTCACGAAGCAAATTGTACTGCACAAATTCACTTTGACGGTAAAAAATACACACCATCAGAATTACTTGAATCATTAAAACAAGATCGTCGTATCGTACAAATATTAGAAAATAATATCTCATTTGGATTCGGTCAAGAAAGAATTAAAGCTGTTGCAGGTGTTGGAATTGTTGAAGAAGGCATTATTGAAGAAAAGTTTGTACTAAATTACATCGAACAACTTGAATCATCTGCAAACCAAAAATCTATGCTCATTGACCAGTTCAATAATGAACATAAGATTCAGATTGAACTGATCAATCAAATATAAAGCAACTATAATTTCGGTAGGAAGAAATTTCAAGATATTGAACGGACTCGTTTTTCGTTTTACTTAACCTTTACGCCTTACGTAATCGGAATTTATGAATCTTTTTGATGATCTTATTATCTTTCGATGGGTGCATACCAAAAACGAAGAATAGTGCGTTTTGCCTTTCAACTATTCAAAAGAGGATTAGACCTCCGGTCTAATCCTCTTTCTTTTGTACATTAACTACCTTTTATTCTGTTTATATTCAGCTTAATAGTTACCTGGACACCAGATACGACCATCTGGACATGGTTTCGTACCAGGTTTTTCAGTTGTTGGACTTTCAGTTGTTGGTGCTTCAATAGTAGCTGGTTCTTCCGTCGTTGGCTCCTCACTAGTTGGCTCTTCAGGTGTAGTAGAAGTGCCATCCACTTCAACATACTTAATGTTTTCACCTTTGTCAGTTGGTACTTTAAATGTATCTTGCGCATCAAAAACGACCGCTCCTCCTGGTGCTAACCCTTTTGGTAAGCTTGAAATATGAATTGGTTGAATTGTATCAAATCCAGCTTCGCCTTTAAATCCATATTTACCTGTAGCTTCTTGTTTTTCTAAAGCAACACGGAAGTTCGTTAAGAATTCTCCGACTGACATCGTTGGACTTATATTTTTATGAATTGCACGTTGTAACGTTTCAATTGTTGTACCTTGATCTTCTAATATTTCTTTGAATATAGCATCACCATTTGAGGATTGGGTTCTTAAGTACTGACCAAACAAATACGATAATGAGTAGTTAGATAATACATCATCATTATTGTTCCACTGTAATACTGAGCGGCCATTAGCAATAGTTTGAGATTTATTGAAATATTCAATACGTTTCGTTAGTACTTGCTTAGAATAAATTTGTTCAGAAGCCATTGAGAACGCCTCATTTAACCAAGTATCCATCTTTCCATTAATAAAGTCACCTTTTTCAACTAATACGTTACGGTTAAAGTTCACCATATGTTGATATTCGTGTGCTAACGTTGTATAGATTTTTGTTACATCCATTTCTGCGTTTTTTCCCATAGAAGGATAGGTATCCATGTAAAATGTTTCAGACATGTTCGATCCAGACATCATAAGTAGATCTCGAGGATGGAAGTATCCACCGACATAACTTTTAGTAGTTTCATAATCATCTTTGATATCAAATACTAAAATATTGATTTTACCATTTTGATCAATATCAGATGGTGTTGAGAACTTCTGTTCAACCAATGGTCCAATTTTATTATCAAATTCCTGACCAATTTGATTGGCTTTTGCTTCCGTTACACGATTATCTGCAACCCAAACTTGTGCTTTCGATCCATCATACAATAATTTTGCTGAAGTTTTTTCATCAGCATTCGTGACCATATTCACTGTCGTGAAATCACGCGTATCACCCTTTTGATAATCTTTAACGATACCTGGAATTTCAGCTTTACTTTGTGTTCGAAGAGATTTACTTACTTTAGGTACATCGAAATCTCTATCAATTTGAAAAATTTCAGTATCTTTATTTACTACAGAATTTTGTGATTTTAATACAACTTTTGGTGCTAAATTTTTCGCACTAATAGTACCAACACCTTCTGATGTTCCTAAACGATCTGTATTCTCGTTGTTAACTATGTAAGTTTTTCCCTCAACAACCGAAGAAAATGGTGAAGCAAGTGTTAAAGCTGTAAGACTAGTTACAGTAACTTTTAATAAATTTTTCATTTGACATCTCCTTTATTAATTTTAAACGCAATAGTTTTTGAATGTTTTGGTAAGACAAATATATAATGTTAATTCATAATTTACAATAGTCTGAATATTGATTTGCGGCTTACCGTAAAGTCATTTAATTATTATAAAAATATGCTAAAATCTTTGAATTCATTGATTTTACTAAGATAAAGACTATTACAAAACTAAAATTAACATTTCAAAATTTTATCATTTGTCACAATTTTAAATTTCTAAAAAAAGACCTTATTCCATCTAAATAATGAAATAAGATCTGGCTATTATAATTTACATATATAATTTTTAGCAACTTTCAATTCAAAATTTTCACAAATTTGAACCATTGATGTTATATCAATTGAAAATGGCATTTCACTAATAATCTCTTCCAAATGAATAGGCACTTCAGTATGAATTTCAGCCAACTGATGAGATAATTTTAATGCCTCGATACTATTATTTATCTTCGCTTGTTGTCCTTTAGGTAATTCGTGAACATTATCTAATACACCATCAACGCTTCCATATGTTTGAATCAATTTAAGCGCAGTTTTTTCTCCGATTCCTTTAACACCAGGATAACCGTCAGCTGAATCACCCATAAATGCTTTTACATCAATTAATTGTTTTGGTAGTAACTCATATTCTTCAATAAAACGCGCTTTATCGTACTTATTATAAATATTAAACCCTTTTTTAGTTAACCATACTTCGATGTGCTCATCTAATAATTGAAGTAAATCACGGTCTCCACTAATAACCTTAATATTGTAAGAATTATCTAATGACTTCGCTAATGTACCAATCACATCATCTGCTTCAAAATTTTGAATCCCAATATTATGGAATCCTAATTGTCTTGAAATCTCTTGAACCATATCAAATTGAGGTATCAATTCATCTTGGGGTGCAGGACGGTGTGCTTTATAATTTGGATCAATTTCATTACGGAACGTTTTAGCACCCATATCCCAACAAACAATGACATGTGTTGCATTTGTATCATGAATTGCACTTACAACGTGACGCACAAAACCTTGCACACCATTCGTTGGTATACCTTTTGAATTCTTCATATAATTCTTGTGTAAACTCGTTGCAAAGAAATGACGGAATAATAAAGCCATCCCATCGACGATTAATAAATTATTCATATGATTCTCCTGTTTCTATAATTTCAGGGTAAATTGACACCCACTCTGAGTAACTCCCAGCGTAAACTTGCACATCTTCATTTAACGTTTTCAGCGCAACGTACAATGGTGTCGCACTTAATCCAGAACCACAGTATACTACACTTTCTTTACCTAATACAGATTTAAAGACCTCTCGCAATGCTTCTTCATCTTTTGGTAAGCCATCAGCATACACTTCACTAAAAGAAATATTAATTGCTGTCGGAATATGACCAGCAATTTTATCCATAGGTTCATTTGCACCAATATATCGCTCATGTGCACGTGCATCAATTAATACAACATCATTTTGAGGCGTTTGAATTAACGATTGAATATGATCACAGAAAGTTATGATATTTTTATTATATTGATTATTACAATCGCTATTCATCTTTTCTAGATATTTTTGTTTCTGCATTTCATATTCATCTGCTGAGCTTTCATATAATTTTATAGTCGCATGTTGTTTACCTTGCAATGAATTTGCAACAGATTTTTTTAATATTTTCATATCTTCATAGCCTTCTTGAATTAAAAAGCACTCCAGTCCAACTAAATGACATAAGAATACAAAGCGTGTGCCAAAAAAACTATTGCGATTGTCATAACCGATTATCTTTCTGCCTTGAGCATTTGCCTCAATCATTTCTACAAAATCATTTAAATCCGGTAATGGATGTCGTCCACCAGACATTGGGTTTTGTCCCATTAGAAATGAATGTATATATTCAGCACCTTCAATTCTTTCATCCATATAGTTTTGAATACTTTGTTCTAAATTATCCATAACACCTCGGCAATCAAATAATACTGCCTCGTCATTTTGTATTAAATCATAAGCTTCCTGCTCTGTAATCCAAATTTTCATTATTCCACCTCTATTTTTTGAATAGCTTCAGATACATTTTTAATAATCGATTGATTAATTTTTTGAGCTAGTTTATCATACATCGTTTGATGCATTAATGCGTTCTTTTCATTAATATGCTCAGTCATTACATTAGAATTGTCGGTGATTAATTGCAATATTTTATTTTCATATTGATCTATTAATGATTTAACTTCATTTAAAGTAGCACGATGCATCTCATCATAAAGTTCAGCTCTTAAAGTTTGATTCATTAATTGCTTTTGTTTAACATTCCCTAATTTTAATTGGTGCAATTGATCTGTAATTTGACTGATACTTAATTCGTTTGGATTTAAATACTGGTCTTTATACTGAATGTCTTCATAAATTTCATTTTGTTCTAATACTTTAGATACAACACTTACAGCTTGATTAAATTGGTTTTGAACCGCTTTGTTTAATCTTGGCATAATTAAATATAAATCTTCATTAAGCTTATGTTGTACTGCGTGTAAATAGCTTTCATTCACTGTTGATAAATCTGATGATGTATTGATTTCAGACTTTAATACATCATATAACTGAATCTTCATTTTGTCTTTTAAATATGTAGTTTGTTCTTTTAATACATCTTCAATTGATCGTATTACTGTACCTACTACATTGCCTTCAATTGGACCATTCGCTAACCATTGGTCATATTGTGCATTTCGTTGCTTGATTTGCATTTCATATGCTTCATAGTTTGTTACAAGTGCTTTCGCCTTATCGAATAACACATCAGTATGATGATTAATTTGTTTTATCTTTTGTTGTTTACTCGTTGAAGTTACAAAATGGTCAATTGCTGATATAAATGCAGTAAATCGATCATCATAAGACTTAAGTGCATTTCGACTAGATACTGGATAAATCGGATCATCAACATTGATTGTTTGGAGCTCACTTGCTAAATAATTAACCACCGATTGCATTTCCTCTTCATCTTTTGCTAAATCCACAGCATTAATGACAAAGAAATTTTGACTATCTTCATTGATAATCTCTACCTCATTTAAATATGAAAGGAATGCCTTATCTTTTTCAGTATATACATGATTATAGTAAGAAACGTAAATTAAAAGATCACTATCCGCAATGATTTCTGTCGTTTCTTTCGTATGACGACTGTTCGTACTACCTGTTCCTGGAGAATCGATAATTATCTTGTCTTTTAAGAATTCGTTTTGTACGCCTAACGTAATCTTTTGAACAAATGCCGCGTGTGCATCTTCTGCTGTGTATTGCTTAATTTCAGCATCAATTACTTCTATCGTTGTTAATTCATTTAAATATGCTACGTAGCGGTCATAGTTTTGTATGATTGCTTCTGCAAAGTTTCTGTTTTGTGCACTTAACAGATCTAATTTACCTTCATAACGTTTAATCCACTGAGGGATGGTCTCAATTTCAAATGTTGAGGTTAACATCATATCATTTAAAGATTTTAGAATATCTTTTTCAAGTTTAAATGTAACGTAGTTTTTATCTCCATATTGAATCTCTGTGATCGATGCAGTTGTTGGGTTTGGTGATGAAATTAGAATTTCTTCTTTTAGAAGCGCATTTATCATCGCACTTTTCCCAGCACTAAACGCTCCGAATACAACAATTTTAGTCATATTTTGATTTAAGCGTTCAATTTGCGTATTAATTTTTTCAATGTCCGTTTTGAAATAATCAACATGAGATAATTGATTTAATATCTTTGTACTACGTTCTAAAGTGACATCTTGTGTCAACGTTGCTTTTGCTAACTTTTCGATTGTTTTAGGTCCTTCTTCAAACATTTCAAATGTAACATAATCTCTACCGATTAGTTTATCGACTGATTCATCGACATGGATATAATAATGTAAGTAATTCTTGGTTGTAATGGATTCGATAAACTTTTCATTCACAAAGTAGTCGTCAAACTTCACAGTTTCTTCACTTAATGCAGTATTTGTATTTAAATTAGACAAATTTATATTTTTTATGAACTGTTCATGCCATGATTTTTGTCGATTTAATATCATGCGCTCAATAAATAATTTCAACTCATCAGAATAAATGAGTACATAATCATTTGTAATAGATGTTTGTTGTTTAATTAATTGTCTCACTTGATCATTAGAAATATTAAATGATAAGTCGTTAATTATGCTAGTGTCAGTTAAATATTTTGAGAACTTACTATAGTATTCTTTTAATTGGAAAGTGATTTGCTTTTCTATAATGTCATTCATTGCAGTTACAACTTCATTCACTTTTTCATCTTGAATCCCTAGTAACTTTGCTTTCTTTCCAAATAGACCCGGCACTTTATAGTTATCAGCAAATGTTTCTAACATCAGCCGATTCTTTTCTCGCATTTCAAAAGACATTAAATATGCGTTCTTAATAATTTCTTTAACACCATTCAATAACAACAGTGTGTTGTTATCATCTGTTAGAATAGCTTGTTCAGCATTCATAGCTGCACTTTCTGTCGCCTTTTGATGAGCACGCTCTACTTCATCTTCTTCTATATTTAAGTCACTGAGCAAATTTTGCTTTTTATCTTGTAAATAATCAATTTGTGTAGCTTCAATATAATTAATCATGCGCTCAAAATAAGCATCTTTATTTACTTGTGCTTGCGCTGCATATTTCTTCATAAGGGGCATAGCAAGATTAATTTCATTATATGGACTATCAAATATTGAAGTATACAAAATCGTTTCAATATTCAAATGCCAACGTGAAATGTTATCTGCAATTACTGATTTGAATGCATCAAATGATAATTCAGTATCTTGGTGTTTATCAATTTGATTGATTACTAACACGACTGGAACACCTAAAGTATTTAAAGCACGTATTTGATCAAAGTTTTTTTCAGAATTTACATGATTATATTCTACTGTATAAAATACAACATCACTAATTAGCAAAAATTTCATTGTACTTGTTTCATGATTTTTAAATGTTGCATCAATGCCTGGCGTATCTTGAATCACTGTTCCAACTTCAAATTTATCTGATACCTTGTTAATTTCCACAGATTCAATTTTGTGGTTAAGTGTATTCACTTTCTTTATTTCTTCATAATGATTTAAATCACTATAAGTATGATTATCTAGGTTAATTCGGACATTATTTTGATCACTTAATATTATTTGAGCAGTATTACTTGTGGTTGGTACGGGTGAACTTGGTAAAATATTTTCATTAAATATATTGTTAATCAGTGATGATTTACCTGATGAAAAGTGTCCGATGAAACTAATAACAACATGATCTTGATGTATTTTCTTAATGATTTCATTGATTTGTTCAACCAATATCGTATTGTCGGATTTTTCAACTTCCTTTTTCAATTGGTACAACTGCTTGATTTGTTCATGATATTTCATAACATACCTCTTTTAGTCATATTTATTTGTGAAATTTTTAACGAAAATCAAAAAGTGTGATATTTATCACATTAATATACTTTGTACTCTATTATTATAAAGAAAGAAAAGCTAATAAGAAAGGGTGTACATTATGGCAGAGGATAAAAATTTAAATCGTTCGCTTGATCCAGTACAAGCTAATGAAGATGCACATCATGATTTAGATTTACGTGGAACTTTGGTTTCAGTTCTTGTAATTGGTGGCGTTATTTTAGTGAGTTGGTTTGCTATATTTATTTTATTTTTAGAACGTATTTAGGAGGGGAAAAATTTGCATAAGTTAGAAAAAGTTTGGTTAAGTTTTGGTATTGGATCACTTGTTTTATTCTTAGGTATAATCTTTGTATCAGCTTTACATAACGGACATGAACCAATAGCAAGTGGACGTGAATTCGTAGATCCCGAATTGATTGACAAACATGAAGTTTTCAGTAAACCTGGTCTTCATAAAGTAGATGGAAAAGACTGGGATTACGAGTTAGTATTCGTAGTATCAGCATTTAACTATAATCCTGGTGAAGTTGAAATACCAAAAGGTGCAAAAGTAAAAATTATTGCGACTAGTCGCGATGTTGTTCACGGATTTGAAATTGCACAAACAAACGTAAACATGATGATTGAACCAGGTCACATTTCATCTTTTGAGAAAACATTTGATAAAAAAGGTGAATTCTTATTATTATGTAATGAATATTGTGGTACTGGTCATGCTGACATGAAGTCAAATATTAAGGTGGTAGATAAGAAATGAACGAATTCAAATTAGATAGCGGTGTATTTGATGATCGCTCTACTTATAGAAACCATCACGCAGAGGAAATGGCAGATCGCGTAGTTATGGATTCTAAAGATGGTAAATTAATCATGGCCCATATGTATGTTGCTATTGTCTGTTTAATCATTGGGGGATTAGCAGGATTACTTCAAACATTAGTACGTTCAGGACAATTAAAATTACCTGCTGGAATTGGTTATTATCAAATTTTAACTGTTCATGGTATTATTTTAGCTTTGGTTCTAACAACGTTCTTCATTATGGGATTCCAAACTGCTGCAATTATTAGGACTTGTGGTAAATTATCACCATTACAAAGAAAATTAGTTTGGATAGGTTTCTGGGTAATGTTAATTGGTACTGTAATGGCAGCAACAATGGTTTTATTAAATAAAGCAACGGTTTTATATACATTCTATGCACCTCTTAAAGCTCACGTTATCTTTTATATAGGTATGGCATTAGTTATTGTAGGTTCATGGCTATCGGCAGCTGGTCAAATCTTGCGTTATGCACAATGGAGAAAAGAAAATAAAGGTCAAAAGTCACCTTTACTTTCATACATGGCTGTTATCAATAATGTAATGTGGATAGTATGTTCTATTGGTGTTGCAGCTACTGTATTACTTCAAATGATTCCTTGGTCATTAGGTTTAGTTGAACGAATCGATGTTTCATTGAGTCGTACTTTATTCTGGTATTTTGGACATGCATTAGTATACTTCTGGTTATTGCCAGCATACATGTCATGGTACGCAGTTGTTCCAAAAATTATCGGAGCAAAAGCATTCAGTGACAACTTAGCACGTATGAGTTTTATGTTATTCCTTTTCTTCTCAATTCCTGTTGGTATTCACCATCAGTTAACTGAGCCTGGTATTGATGTAACTTGGAAATATGTACAAGTAATTTTAACTTTTATGGTTATAGTTCCTTCTTTAATGACTGCTTTTAGTTTATTTGCAACATTCGAAGCATATGGTCGTAGTGTTTCTGCAAAAGGTATTTTCGGATGGATTAAAACATTACCATGGAATGACGCTCGATTTGTCTTACCTTTCATTGGTATGGCTGCTTTCATTCCGGGTGGCGCTGGTGGAATTATAAATGCTTCAGCACAAATGAACCAAGTTGTACATAATACAATTTGGATTACTGGTCATTTCCACTTAACAGTGGCAACTGCAGTAATCTTGACGTTCTTTGGTACAATGTATTGGTTAATTCCACATGCTACAGGACGTGTCATGACGAAAGCAATTAACAGATTAGCAATCATTCAAGGAATAATGTGGGCAATTGGTATGTCAATCATGTCAGGTGCTATGCATTATATTGGCTTATTTGGAGCACCTCGTCGTTCTACTTATTCAGAGTATGGCGGTTCTAAAATTGCTGCTGAATGGATACCTTACCAAGTATTGCAAGCAGTTGGGGGTACAATTCTTTTCATCTCAATTATTTTAGTTGTTATAGTGTTTATTCAATTAGCATTTTTTGCACCAAAGGGATATGAATCATTCCCTGTTTCGGTTTCAATGGATGAAACAGCTCCAGCTTATAAATTCGTAGAAAACTGGAAATTCCTAATTATCGTTACTATCGCATTAATCTTAGTAGCATACACAATACCTATTGGACAAATGTTCATGGATCCACCTCCTGGCGCTAAAGGAATGGGTGAAGGTAAACTTTGGTAATAAAAAAGACATCAGCTGATATTAAGCTGATGTCTTTTTTTTATCTGTTGATTAAATCTACTATCTCTTTAATCGCCAGAAAACTTTCACGTTTGAGCTGAAAATTATGTGTATTGTTAATTACTAATAACTCATCAAATTGATATCGATTTAAAAGGTATCTGATTTCTTTTTCAACGTCATCCTTCAACCCAATAAAATATCTTGGTTTATTACTATTAATAATTTCTAAATCTTTTTCACTATAGTTAAATTCAAGTACTTGTTCATAATTTGGGATAACTGTGTCTCGTCCCTTAGATACATTAAGTAACCAATGGTCTAAAATACGAGTTTGCATTGCTTTCTCTTTTTCATCTTTAGTAACAATTATAAAGCTACAAAAGATTGTATAGGATTGTTCCATATATTGATTATGAACAAATTCAGTCTGATAAATTTTAATTGCACTATCTCGATTTTTATCACTAATAAAATTACCAAAAATAAAACCAATTCCTAATTTTGCCGCTCTCCTAGCACCATTATCAGTTAATCCTAAAGTAAATATTTGTGGATGTTTGTTAATTCTTGGCCCAGCTTTAACTTGACGATATTGATGTGACATAGGCAGTGTATTACGCATAAAACCTAAAAAGTCTTCTAATAATCGATCATAATCTCTGACTTTACTATTACCACCATCAGTTAGAGCGCTTCTTGTAATTTCACTCCCACCAGGTGAATTACCTAGACCAATTGTTACACGACCTGGAAACATCGTTTCTAGTAAATTTGCATTTTCAGCAATCTTATATGGACTATATTGAGGTAGTAAAATACCTGCAGAACCAATATTAATTGTATCTGTAACAGACAATAATCGCGTCATCAATATTTCAGGTGAATTACTAATTAAACCAGTCGTATTATGATGCTCTGCTACAAAATATCGGTCATACCCTATTTGTTCTGCGAATTTCACCATATCAATTGTATGATGTAATGCATCTGTTGGTGTCTCTCCGCGTGACATCGGCACTTGATCTAATATGCTTAATTTCATTTAATCATCACCTTTTTAATAATACATATATCATAATGAAAAAAATACACAAAGCATAAAATTATGCTTTGTGTATTTATAATTATCAATCCTTAAAAAAGCATCACAAAATCGCTTCTCTATTTGTCTCCCCAATATTGATAATACGTACACTCAATATATCCATTAAATAGTTTACGACGTTTCGTAGCTTTTTTACCAACTAAGACTTCAAATATTTTTAAGCTGGTTAATATATACAACGACCATTTAGGGTTACTTTTAATCAATTGTCCTAAATACGTATACATAGCTTCAACTTCTTCTCGCTCTCCTATACGTTCACCATACGGCGGATTGCCAATAATAGCACCTTTTTCGCTATTTAACGTTAAGTCATGAACATTCAATTGTTTAAATTCAATAATATCACCAAATCCAACTTCAATAGCATTATTACGAGCAATTTCAACCATCTTAGAATCAATATCACTTGCGACAATTGAAATTTCTTTATCATACTCAGCCACTTCTTCAGCTTTCACTCGCTCTTCATCATACAATCCTTTAGGGATAATATCCCAATCTTCACTAACAAAGTCACGGTTGAATCCCGGTGCAATGTTTTGTGCTATCATTGCCGCTTCAATTGCAATTGTTCCAGAACCACAGAACGGATCAATAAGTGGTGTTTCACCTTTCCAGTTAGAAAGTAATACTAACGCTGCTGCAAGTGTTTCTTTCATTGGTGCTTCACCTTGTGCTAAACGATAACCACGTTTATGTAAACCTGGTCCTGAAGTATCAATTGTAAGCAATACTTCATCCTTTAGAATCGCCACTTCAACTTTATACAATGCACCATCTTCACGTAACCATCCTTGTTGATTATGTGCTTTTTTTAAACGTTCAACAATCGCTTTCTTAACAATCGCTTGACAATCGGGTACACTAAATAATTTAGATTTTAAACTTCTGCCTTGTACAGGAAAACTTCCATTCTCACTAATAAAGTTCTCCCATGGAATATCTTTTGTTTGATCAAATAGTTGCTCAAAAGTAGTAGCATAAAAGCGACCGACAACTAACTTAACTCTATCAGCACTTCTTAACCATAAATTTGATTTAACAATTGCACGTGCATCGCCATAATACAATACACGACCATTCTCAGTAGTCGTTTCATATCCTAGTGATTGAACCTCTCGCGCTGCGACAGCTTCCATTCCCATAGGTGTAGTTGCTAATAATTGATACATAATTTCCTCCAAGTTTACATAATATATTTATAGTATTATATAAGTTTTATATATTTCATTGTAACATGATATATACCATCTAGAATTAAAAAAGCCCTCCATAAAGGAGAGCATCTAGAAAGATATCTCTGTAAGCCATGTTCTGTCCCTTAGTACTGCTAATGAGTCTAGTTACTCTCGTACGCCGGTGATAATCATCTGTCTGTAGATTTCTCTACCTCTTCTATACGTTCATTTCCGTTAGAAAAGTGCTCCTACCAAATTTGGATTGCTCACTCGAGGGGTTTACCGCGTTCCACCTTCTTTATTTCTAAAGAAGCTACGTCACTGTGGCACTTTCAAACTAATTGGACCATATCATAGACTTAGGTCGTTTCGTTGCCGTCAAATTAATGCCTTGGCTTATTGTTTCACCAAGCACGATCACTACAGTCATCTCAGAGCTGTGTGAGCATGGACTTTCCTCTATACAAAGTATAGCGATTATCCGAGATATCTTTTAACATTATTTAATTATAGCATCATTTCGTGTATATTGCGACGACTATTATTTACCGAAAACTGCTTTTTCAAGATTTGAAATACGTTTTAATAAATCATAGTTGTTTGGTGCTTGTTGTTGATTATCACTTCGACCAGTAGCAACACGCATACGAAGATTTTCAATTTCACGTTTTAATTTTGCATTTTCATCTGATAATTTAAGTAATTGATTGTTCATATCGGCCATTTTTTGATAATCTTCAATGACTTCATCTAAGAAGCTATCAACATCTTCTGGTTTAAATCCACGCACCATTGTTCTTTCAAATTCTTTTTCATAAATATCTTTTGCAGATAATTTTAAATTCATTTCTGACATAACTACACCTCTAATTTTCTTGTTCTCTCATATACTCACTTACAAATTCCGATAAGTCGAATAAACTGATACTATCCATAGTATATTGATTTTCTTCCATAAAATCAACGAGTGTCTTTTTAAAGAACTTTGGACTCGCCTCGTGTTCTTCATCATAAAAAAGCATTGTGCCTTCGGTATTATCTAATATAAAGTGATTGGCCTGACTAAACATATAGCCACCTTTGTATGTATCTTGAAAAACACTATTCATATAATCTGCTTTACTACTGATTTGCTGATAGTATAATTGATTCTCTTCATTCCATTTTTCAAAATGGTTTAAAAATGGCGTTATGATTCCAAGCTTAATATCATAGTGCTTTTTTAATCTTAATACGACTTCTGCTGCCCATAATTCAATACCTAAATTTCCTTGAATAATTACCCATTCAAGTCCTTCATCTATATATGATTTTATTTTATCTTGTAAAAAGAGTTTAATGAATCGGACTTCAGGCTGATTATTTTTATATATTCCAATTTCATAAGGTTTGTATCCTGTAATATAAATTGTTTTCATATGCACACTCTACTACTTGTTACTAACTGCCCTATTAATATATTGCAAATCATGATTGACAGCTTTGTATTTATCAATAAATAATTTTTTACTTGTCTTATCAAAAAAACATTCTACAGATAATTCGCGAATATGCATCACCATAAGAGAAAATTTCTTTTCATTCATTAATGGGAGTGATAAAATTTCACTCGTATATTGATTTAATACTGTTATATTTGCATCAACCTGTTCTGTAAAAGGTTGTACATCAATAACGAAATTAAAAAGCTCTCCTTTTTTAGAACGTTCAAAATATTCGTTTATCGCATGCATATCTTCGATTAAACTTATAATACAATTTTGTAACATTTAAGTACTCCTTTCATAGATGTGATAAACTCATTGTATATGAAAAAATAAGACATCACAATTAGGATGAGTAGTATGGTCAATTATCCAAATGGTAAGCCTTCTAAGTCTCTAGACTTAGTTACAAAGTCAAAAAACAATAGTAAAATTGAATATGGTAAGCGTGGCATGAAATTTGAAGATGAAATCGATCAAACGAATCGGTTCTATCTGCAAAATGATATTGCAATCATTCATAAGAAGCCAACACCGATTCAAATTGTAAAAGTAGACTATCCAAAACGTGCTAAAGCGGTTATTAAAGAAGCGTATTTCAGACGCGCATCGACTACCGACTATAATGGGATATATAAAGGAAAATATATTGATTTTGAAGCGAAAGCCACACAAAACAAAACAAGTTTTCCATTGATTAATATCCATCAACATCAAGTTGATCACATGCAACAAGTTTCAAAACATGGCGGCATTGTCTTTATCTTAATTTGTTTTTCAAGTCTTGATGAAGTATATTTATTACCATTCAAACATTTTTTTGAATACTGGCAGCGTTATGTGAATAATGAAAAGAAATCAATTCAGTTAAAGGAAATAAAAAAAGATGGTATATTGATACCATACACTTACCGTCCAAGAATTGATTATATTAAGGCACTAGAAACATTTTATCAACTGTAAGTTGAATGAGAGAGAGGATTTAAGAATGGCGAAAAAGAAAAAGAGTATAAAACGAACGGTATTACAAATCTTTGGTGCACTCTTTGCACTAGGTACTTTGGCAATTGTAGCAGGAATGCTATTATTCTTATATTATGCATATAATGCACCTAAATTTAACGAATCAGCACTTCGCGATCAATTACCAACAAAGATTTATGATAAGGATAACAATTTAGTAACAGTCCTATATATGGGACAAAAACGTGAAAGCGTAAAATTTGCAGACATTCCAGATACAATGCGTGATGCTGTACTTGCAACAGAAGATAATCGTTTCTATGAACATGGTGCATTAGACTTTAAACGTTTAACAGGTGCTATATTCAAAAACGTTACTGGAGGATTTGGATCACAAGGTGCATCTACTTTAACGCAACAAGTCGTAAAACGTTCATTCCTTACAGACCAAAAATCAATTGAGCGTAAAGCACAAGAAGCATATCTTTCTTATCGATTAGAACAAGAATATGATAAAAACCAAATTTTCGAAATGTATATGAACAAAATTTACTATTCTGACGGAATTTATGGTATTAAAACCGCAGCAAGATATTACTTTAATAAAGATTTAGATCAATTATCATTAGCGGAATCAGCGTACTTAGCAGGTCTTCCTCAAGTACCTAATACGTACAATTTATATGATTACCCTGAAGCTGCAGAAAAACGTAAAGATACAGTTTTATATTTAATGAATCGTCATAAACGTATTTCTAAAGCAGAAATGGAACAAGCTCAGTCAGAAGATCTATCTAAAAATTTAGTTTCAAGAACACCAGCTCAACGTCAAAATATAGAAGAAAATGATCCAAAATATGCTTCATACGTGAATGTAATTAAACAAGAATTAAAGAACAACAAAGAATTTAAAGGTAAATCATTAAACGATGTATTAACAAGTGGTCTAAAAATCTATACTAATATGGATAACAATGCTCAAACATCATTACAAAATAACGTCGACAATATGAGCATTTATAAAAACAAATATCAACAAGCCGCATCTACCATTGTCGATACTCAAACAGGTGCTTTAGTTGCAATTAGTGGAGGCCGAAATTATAAAGACGTTGTTGATCGTAACCTAGCAACAGATATTCACCCCGTTGGTTCAACAATCAAACCATTCTTAAGTTATGGTCCAATTGTAGAAAACGAAAAGTGGGCAACTAATCACAAAATTAAAGATGAATCCGAATACGATATTAATGGTATTAAATTTAAAAACTATGATACACAAGATCACGGTATAGTAACAATGCGCGACGCAATTCGTCGTAGTTTAAATATCCCAGCATTAAAAATATTCCAGGAAGTTAAAAAAGAAGCTGGTAACGATGCTTCTTACGAATTTGCTAAAAATGTGGGATTAGAATACAAAGCGAAGGATTTAGGTCCTTCAGAAGCATTGGGCGGCTCTTCATCTGAATTCTCACCTACACAAATGGCGAGTGCGTTCTCTTCTTTCGGAAATGGTGGTACTTATAATAAAGCACATGCAATTCGTAAAGTTGTGACTCAAGATGATGAAACAATCAAATTTGATGTAGTATCTGAAAAAGCAATGGAAGATTATACTGCATACATCGTTACTGATATGTTAAAAGGTTCATTTGAACCACTAGGTACGGCATACGGTTCTAGTATTCCTGGTTTAACCCTTGCAGCAAAAACAGGTACAGGTACGTATGGTAATGAAACATATGAAAAATATAATTTACCTGATAATGCAGCAAAAGACGTTTGGATAGTTGGCTATTCTCCTAGATATACAATGTCTGTATGGATGGGCTTTACAAAACTTGCTGAAGGTGGCGCAAACTCATTCGTGGGAGCTGAGGAACAAGCATTACCAAAATCACTATTTAAACAAGTAATGTCCGAGATTAGTCCAATAGATGGTCAAGACTTTGCAATGCCGGATTCAGTTGAAAAAGTCGGTAATGATGTAAAAGTAAAAGGACAAGAAGATAAAAATGAAATATTAGATGGTAAGGATGACAAAGATTCTACCACAGATTCTGATGCGACAACTACTTTCCCTACCGGATCATTAGATGAGCAAACTGATGCAGCGCGTGAAAATAATAAACGTGCTGCTGATGCAGCTCGTGATGCTTTAGAGGAAGCTGAGCAAGCAGAACAAAATGCAAGAAATCAATTTAATGACAGTTCAAATAATGACTCAGAAAAAAAAAATTCTAATGTAGAAAAAAAAGATAAAGAACCTACAATTAAAGAAGAAGATATCCCAAGAACTATGGAAAAAAGAACGAATGAACCAAAAGATATACCAGCGGCTCAACCAAAAACAAGCGAACCTGCTTCGTCTTCTGCCCCAACTCAATCTGCAAATGAAAAAGCGGCAGCTGATTTGAAAGCAGCAAGTGATAAAGCGGCAGCTGATTTGAAAGCAGCAAATGAACGAGCAGCAGCTGATTTGAAAGCAGCTAATGAGCGGGCAGCTCAAAGTTTAGGCCAATAAAAAGAAGCGAAAACAAATTAATGTTGTCGCTTCTTTTTTATATTTTGAATCGCAATTAGTTTATTGATTTCAATGCGAATCGTCTTCATTTGTTGATATCCCATAAAATGATGTTTACGGGCTTTAATATATTGAATTCTTTCTTTAAAATTTAATGGTTCAATTTCAAAATCGGTAATGTTTGATGAAGGCGCCAAGTCATTGAGTTCATGCATCAAGTATAGCAACCCATCAAAATATTCATCGAGTAACGAAATTGCATCATCACTATTTAGTGTTCTAGAGCTACTGTGTGTATCAATTAGTACTTCTAATTCATTCATTCTTTCCATCATGATACCACCACCTTATGGCGTTTACGTCCCTCTCTACAATCTTTTAATAAAGGACATTCTAAGCATTTCGGATTACATGCGACACAGTGATAGCGTCCGAAAAAGATAAGTTGATGATGCGTTTTATTCCATCGTTCTTTCGGTATTTTATTACATAACGTTGCTTCAACTTGTTTCACATTATCTTTCCACTTACAAAATATTTCCATTTTAAATTCCTCAAACCCTTGATACGTCTGATTTCTCTTTTATTTGATTGATTAAATTATAGCTTTATATTATCTTTCATGTCAACTTTTTTAATTTTTAGCCAAATAGAATGATTAAGTTTAGTTTGTACGAAGATTTAAAACAAAATTATTAATAGTATTATTTTTGTTGACTATTATTTGTAAATGTATTATTATTAATTTATCAAATAAAACAAAGGGAGATTGGTAATATGAATGAAGAAATCGCTGGATTTAATTATGAATTAGAGGATGTAAAAAGAGATTTAGATCAAATGGAATCAGATAATAAAGATTTAAGAAGTTTCATCGAATCAAAAGGATTGGAAAATGAGTTTATGGAATTCATCGGTAATTAGTATATTATAATAGAAGTAAAGCACTTACTCAGATTTTTGAGTAGGTGCTTTGTTTTGTTTTCTGTAATTTATTTCATTTATGGTCATCATTGATTGATTGTAATAACAGATTACAAGGAAAAGACACGAAAATAAAATTGCCGACATAACAAATGAAATTTGATGTGAAATTATTTGAGCATGTAATAAAATTGAACATATTAAAAATAATACTATACAGCTAAAACTCGAAAAGTAAAAATACTTATCCAAATATTCATCTGAAAATTTGTCATAATTCTCTTTAAATTTATAGAATGTAATACTCTCTATATCTGCTTCATATATTATTTCTTTTTTTAAAAGTTCTTTGCTTTCAATATTATTGAAAATATCTCTTCTTGAATTAAACTTATTAGATAAATCATGCGAACATACAAAAACATCAAATGTACGCAAATAATATATTATATAATTTTTACTATTATCATCTTTGTAATAAAAGTAATTGCCATATTCTTTATAGAATACATTATATACAAAGCTAATAATTACAGCAGGGATAAATAATACAAGCATAAAATATACTGCTATAAATTCCATAATTCCATCAGAATATAATTTAGTATTTAACATAAAAAACTCTTTTAAATCTAAATAAAAAAGAAAAGTATATAATATTATAACAAATAATACTAGAGATTGATTAAATAAGTTAGATATATATTTCTTCTCAAAAATTGAGTTATAATGAAATGTTGAAACTTTGAATATTACCGTACCTATTGAAATAAATATTGTAATAATTGTAGCTATTAGTTGAAAATTCACTTATTCGGTCTCCCATCTCTTACTTTTCCAGCATCAAATGAATCAAAATATTCCCATCCTTCTTTCCCATCTTGAAATTCTTTCACATCTAATTGATTTCCTCTATCATCATGACGTACTACATAGTATTTCTTATTATCTGAAAAGAAATAGACTCTATGAATTTTACCCTTCTTATCAGAATCAATTATCATATCACCGTTATTATCTACCTTAAACCGAATTACTTCAATTTCGGGTATCAAACCATTTTCTACTTCCCAATCATGAAAGAAGTTATCTAATGCTAAATTAACAACTTTAGTTTTTAAACCTGTAGCTAATTTACGTTCTCTAATTCTATCTGCTTCAGATAAATTATCATTACCGAATGAGCTATTCTTAGCATTTATAATTTCTAAACTAGCCTGTAAACTTTCTAGCCTTTCAATATTCATTTTATCAATTAAATATGTTTGTCTTTTATGAGTATCTTTAATATTGAGCAAAGCCCTATTCATTTCGTATTGAATGATTTGTTGTTTAATTGTTTTATCTTCCATGATTGACACCACCTATTTATATTTTATTTATATGGTAATATCATATCACAAAAGTAATACTTTTTTACTATATGAAGACATAAAAAAATGCTCATAACCAATAAATGATTATGAGCAATTAGTAGTGTTTATATTATTTATACCATTATCCACAACGGTATTATTTCTTGATGATTAATACTTGATCTATGAATATTCTATCTGATTTTAATTCATTTAGTTTCTTCAAATAATCAACTGTAACTTTATATGTATTAGCGATATCCCAAAGATTATCACCCTTTTTAACTATGTATGTTTGCTTGTATTTATGCTTTACTTTAACAACCTTTTTAACTGGTTCAGCTTTCACTTTAGGTTGTGCCTTAGGTTTCTTTTTAACAACTTTCTTTGTAATTTTAACTGGTTGAGTTGATACACCTTTAATTGATTCACCATGTATAGCTTCAGCAATTGATTTAGTGAATAATTGAAGATTAGATTTAATATAATCCATATCTTTTTTAGAAGTGATGAACCCTAATTCAACCAATCGGTAATTCAGGTTTAATTTTTTAGCAGTAACTACATTTAATAGATTATCTCTAGGATCAATATTACGGATAGTACCAACATGAGTCTTTAATGCGTTTTGTATACCAATATCAATACTATCAGCATTTAAACTAGTTCCAATGATAACATGACCACCTGAGACTGATTTATTTGTTGATGCATCTAAATGAAATTCAATAATTACATCATACTTTTGTTTAGCTACCCAATACATACCATATTTATGATAATTATTAGAATCAACATAAATACCATACTTTGTATCTTGAAATAAATCTTGATTCATAGAATTGCCACCATAATATGACACAGTATGACCAACTTGTTTAAGATATTTTGACACATTAGGCACTATGAATGTTCTAATAAAGTCACGCTCATTAGTACCATTGCCTACAGCTCCACTATCATTTGATTGATAACCTTTTCCATGACCAGCAACTAATAAAATATTAAGTTTCTTAGTCTTAGTTTTACCAGTTAAAGTTTTAACCTTTTTAGCACCTTCAATTTTAACATCATCATAAGGTGGTCTAATAACTCCCCAAAAACCATTGTAATTGTGCTTAACAACTTCAGCTGGAACTAAGCCCTCACCATTTCCAGACCAATTCTGATCTACTGATATAAAACTCATTAAATCACCATCTGGATTACCATTAATAATAATAGCTGTGTGTCCATAAGTTCCATTATTCCAAATTGCAATATCTCCAGCTTGAGGTTCAAATGATGCTGTATTCTTAATACGTTGCCAATTTGATGGAATTGGTGAGTGTACTAAGTCTTTAGCACCGTTACCAGTTAACCAGTGACCAAAGAAACCATGTGAGATTTTTTGAGTTAAGTCAAAAACATTGGCTATTAAATTTTGAATCATAATCTATACTTTGTTTGTTCTTAGCTAATTTCAATACATAATTAACAACTTCAGTACTTTTTACCATTGAGCCATCCCTCTCTTTCATAAATAAAATTAAAAAAGAGACACTCCAATTAAAGAGTGCCCCCATGTGTCTCATCAAAATGATTAATAGTTGGTGTGCTACCAGTCGCTTTGTTATATTTCTTTTCTGCTTTGTATTTATCTAGCTTTGCTTGTGCCCAATGTGCTTCAACAGTAATATTATTGTTTTTGAACCATGTCCAACCATTCATAATAACCATCAAAATCACACTAATTTCTTGTTCATTCAATGGTATTGGTGATAAACCTTGTGTTGCTAAAAACATATTGATCCAAGTTAGAATCATTAATATTGTTCTTACAACTGTTCTTGTATCGATTTTCATATGTATGCTCCTTTTCTTCTATATAAATGTTACTTACAATATCTAAAGAATAAACAGCTTAAAAATGTAGCTGACATTAAATACATAACAATCACCTCACTTAAAATAAGAATGGTAAGAATATTGAGATACCTACAGCCATTTTCCAAAACGTGCCTAGAATCATTAATATAATTGACACAACAAAACCTGCTATCGTTCTAGATTTCCATTTGTCATTTTCTTTGAGTTCTTTAGCTAATTCAGTAAAGTCACGTACATTAATATCAAGTTTACTTTGCATATCTTTTTGCATAAGTGTTTGCTGATATTGAGAATCAGTAAGTTTATCTATTTTTTCATATAGCTTGTCACTTTTTTGTTTTTGATTCTGTTCGTTATCTTTAAGAATTTGCTTGATATCCTGTTGATTCTTTTCAACCTTTTCCATGATATTTTTTTCGTTGTTATCAATTTTGTCATCTAATTCTTTTAAAGTTGATTTGATCTCTCTCATTTCACTTTCAATTGTAGTAACTCGTTGTTTTAATACTTCCATGGTCATAAGTGCCTACTTTCTACAACAAAATAAAAAGCCACTCAATTAAGAGTGGCTAATAGTGTTACTCAGCTAATTCTGGTAAACCAGCTTCAACTAAGATTTCTTTAACTTGAGCTTTTAAGCTCTCTGGACAACGTTCAAAAGTATATTTACCTTGAACAATGCGGTTAGCGATTAATAAAGCCATCATCTCTACATCTCCTTTCATAAATTTATTTATAATAAAAAGCACTATGAAATTAAACCATTGTTTCAAATAATTCAATAATAGCACCCTCTAATGCATCAATACGTTCTGTATCTGATATTAATGTTGTTACTTTATTTAATTCATCTAATTCAGCTTGTGTAATAGTCTCAATCCATTGTTCACCATCAAATTGAGGTTTGTATAAACCATCTACTGGTGCAATATCAGTTGAATTTTCTGGTAATGTTTTAATATCATTATCTACAACTTCAACACCAATGAAAATTTTATTCTCATCATATAAATATATCTGTTTCATAGTTTGTTATCTCCTTTACACACGGAACATGAACTGTCCACGGATATTGTGACCTGCTTGTAATCCTTTAGCTACTGTAACACCATTAAATACATTCCCTACATTGAAAAATGCATCTGCTTGACCAGTTGAACTATTATAGAATAGGTCTGGTAAGTAAGCCATTGGTGGTAAATATCCTTGTGGTAAACTTGCTACTACTGTATTTAGTGTAGTTGTAGAACCAACTGTAATATCTACGTTTACAGTTACAATGTTAAATCCATCTTTACAATATTTAACTGTACCAGTAAAACCATTACTTAAAGTTGCATTTATCCATGTTGGAGCTGAAACAGTTCCACCACTTCCACTTGATGTTGGTAATGAGTCAATTTTAGCTTGAACTGTTGTGCCATCACTCATTAATACTTGTGATGCTGTATGTGTATGACTTGTTAGAGCCTTACCATCTAAAGTTGTCTGTAAATTAGTTACATCACTTATTACGTGTGCATGTGTAGTTGATGCTTTACCATTTAATGTAGTTTGTAAGTTCGTAATATCAGAAATAGCATGCGTATGTCCTAATTTACTATAAACAGTATCATGATTATGTCCAGCTAGTGCTTTTCCATCTAAAGTAACTTGTAAATTAGAAATGTCACCAATAGTATGTGTATGAA
Organism: Macrococcus animalis; assembly: GCF_047425875.1. Lineage (GTDB taxonomy): Bacteria > Bacillota > Bacilli > Staphylococcales > Staphylococcaceae > Macrococcoides > Macrococcoides animalis. Next base: position 2,347,085 of record NZ_CP179727.1, on the reverse strand, counting down.
CTTTAGTAGCGTATGTGGTACTTGCGTCTGCTGACTTTAAATAACTTGATAAATCGACTGTACCACCAGTTTGTGCTGTAGCAATTTTACTGTCAATTTCAGATTTAGAGTAAGTACCAATTTCAGTAGGGGTATGCGTATGTGTTTTAGACGAGTATAATCCATCAGATTCAGATTGTGTTAAATACTCATCATGCGTATGTGTAATAGGAGCATACTTAGTATCTAGAGTCACTGTTTTATCATATCCAGTCATGTCAGTTGTTGAGCTATTTAATTTAATCCAATTTCCCCAAGTGCCTGAAATTTTAGTTTTCAGATAAACATCATTTGTGTTATAAGGCGAATAATAAACCTTACCTAGATTTCCTAATATTTCATAATTAACAAAACCATTGACAGCACCAGTTGGTGCATTTATTGGTGCTTGTGCGTAATAAAATCCTGATTTCGTAACTTGTGAATCAGGTGTATTAAAATCAACACCGCTGATTACTTTCACCGTGCCTACATCATTAAATAATTTATACATTTGACCATCAATTTGTTTAATATATGTTAAATCATGATTATGCCCTGATAACGCTTTTCCATCTAATTGAGTTTGTAAATTTGTAATATCTGATATTGTATGAGTATGTGTTTTTAATGCGTATTCACCTGACATATCGGCTTTAGTAGTCGTTTTAATACCATCAATATACCAATAACCATCAGAACCTATAGATACAATGCTACCTGCTTTGCCATCAACACCCTTAATATCTGTTCCTTTGATCCATGTTGAGTGTCCATCATTTCTAAAATACAAAACAGAACCAACAAGGTATGTTAATTGAGTTGTTCCTGCTGGTAATTCACCAATAGTGGCTACTACACCATCAATTTGTAGTCCATCACCCTTTTCACCTTTTTCACCCTGTTCCCCTTGAATACCTTGCTCCCCTTGAAATAAGTGAGCATTAGCTGTAATGACTTCAGTAATTTTATCTCCAATAATGTCAATATCAATTACTTTAGCAACTTCTTTATTTGTTCCACTATCACCAATATCAAAGCTAAAGTTAGCAACGTGTACTGATTCTGTTTCAGACTCTAGAAATAACTTAGCGTTAACAGTTCCAACATGTTTAATAACTTCTTTAGATACATAATATTTTACAAAGCCTTCTGTAGCGTTCTCAGTAACTAAAGGTTCATTAATGAATATTGATCCATCAGAACAATATAAATTAAGCATTGGTTTCATTGTGATTGTAGATAAGTTTAATACTTGACCATTGTTCTTGATATAGATACCAATAGATGCTGTATTTTCATCTTCACTATAAAACTTAGCACCAATATTACCAACGTTTACATCTGTAACACGTATGTCTGTTGCTATATCTTTATTTTTAAAAATTGCCATGTCTCTTGTCTCCTTGTTGTATAAATTTAAAAGAGCAATTAAAGAACTGTTTCAATCAGCTCTAAAATTGCACCCTCTAATGTTTCTATTTTTGCTTTTAATTCAGCTATCTCATCATCTTTAGATAAACTAATAAATTGTGATTTATCTAGTGCTTGAGGTAATAAATCTGTTATATCTTGATATTCTTCAACCTCAATTAAGTCATCAAAAAAAGCAATGCTAAAAGCACTGCCTTTCATGTCAACTTGTCCAACATTGTTAGACTCAATTGTATAATTTAGTTTGTTATCTTCTACTGTTTCTTGTTTATATGAAGTAACATTTTCAACAACAAACATTACTAAATTTTTATCATTATATAAAACTGCTTTAGACAACGTAAGTCACCTCTACTTTCAAAGTTGGTTTCATTGCCATGTATTCATATGCACTTGAGCTATCAGTATTAACTGCAAAGCCTTTCCAAGCTGTTTGGTTAATCATAGAACCAAAAACACTAGTAACATCAACCCATTTTGAGTCACCCATTGCTAAATAGATTTCTTTAGATTGTGTAGCGTTACTTGTTGCTGGTGCTGTACTAGGTTTAGTTCCGTAAGTATGCATACGTAAAGTAGCTTTTCTACTACCTGTGTACCCTTGCATGTTAACACTTGAACGACCAATATATACACGTACTTTCTTGATTGTTTTACCAACAAAACGGTCAAATTGAGTTCCAAAAAACCAAAAGCCCATACGCTCACCATAAGGTGACCAAGTACCTTGAATTGGGTATGATTTCATAAATACACCATTCCAACCTATAGACGATTTATAATAGTGACCAGCTGAGCTACTTGTTAAAGTAACTGTTTTAGTTGTTGGTGGTGGTGCTGGTGCTACTGTTGATGCTGTAGTTAAATTAGTTATTGAACCGCCAATAAGTGAACCTTCAAAAGCATTTGTTGAAGTACCAGCTTTGATTTTCACTACATTACATTCAACTTGTGATGCATACGCTGAAACAATACCAAAATCATTGGCGTATAAAGTAACATCTTTTAAGAAAGCATTTGAACCACTTGCACAAGTCATACCACGAGCAACGTTATTAGACTGACCTGTACGCCATTCAAAATAACCGTTACGTGAGATAGATACAGCTTGTTCCCCACCACCTTGACCGTTTATGTTTACGTTAGTTGCTGTTACACTAGCACCACTTACAGATACACCACTTGTACCGTTTTCTGTTTCAATCAATAAGTTAGTTAAATAACTTTCAATAGTGTTACCAGCAAACTTAAAGGCTACTGAGTTTCTAATTTGTCCAACACTAGGTGTACCAGTTGAAGCAACACCAGCAAAGGTTATTTTACCCTCACCTGTGTAACCTTTTACCTCTACTATTTCACCACTCTCCAATAATCTTAAGTATATTGTACATTCACCGTTATATACAGTCGGAACCTCTTCTAAAGCACGTTCAACGGTAGCAAAGGCTGTTTCTAAAGTTAAACCATCATTTTCATTATCACCTAAATTTGATACAAAGAAAGTTAGATTATCAGATGATTGTGTAACTATATCTTTATTTTCAATCTTCTCAACTCTTAGAGTACCAATTGATAATTCTGATGCTGTAGCTTGTTCAGTATCTAAACCAAAAAACACTTCATTATTAGCGTTCTTAATTTCAATTTTACCAGCTTTATCTTCCCCACCAATTTTTAAGTCTGATACTCTTACAAGTCCATCTTGCATATAAACGTCACCAATTAAATTAATAATATCTGATTTAATTTTTATATTAGTCGGGTCTACAGATACAGATGAAATAAGACCATCAGCTGAAGATGTAATATTAATACCATCAGCTACTAATTTAATTGAGCTTACAGCCTCTTGTAATGTCTTTAGTTGTGTATTTAATTTACTATCAGATACCTCTAAATTAATAGACTTACCTGTTTGTTCAATAGCTGACTTGTTAGCATCAATACTTTCTACCAAACCTTTTTTATCTGTTGAATAAGTACCACTTTCAACATATTTACCAACTGAGTCTGCTGTGACTTTATCATATATTCTATTATATTCAGTATCAGAAACATTAACATCACCTGTTAAAGTGTTATTTGTTGGATCATATACAAGTCCAGTTGCTTTTGCTACTTCTTGCATGATAACTCCAGCTTTTTCATCAGTATATTGTGATTGTAATAGTCCAAATCTGTCATCTATAGCTTTTTGTGCACCTGCTTGAGCAATATTAATTTCTTGTACCTTAGTTCTAAAGTCACCAATTGCTAACTGTAGCGCATTTAAACCAGTCATATTAGCTGTGTCAACTGTCATACTAGAGTCAGCTGACTTCATAGATAAAAAAGAGCCATTGAGATTATTAAAGGCAACTTGTAATGTATTTTTAATTGTTGTGTCTACTAGATACTCATTAGACAATAATTGATTAACTAATGTTTGAATTTTAGAGTATTCTACAAATAAATCTTCATAAATTTGATGTAGGTTTGTATAAAGTGTTTTCTCTTTTTTGAGACCACCTATATTTTCTACATTATTTGGTGTCTGATTAGTCCAACCACCATCTTTAAATTCACGTAATACAGCTACTTCACTAACACTATTATCATACCAAAGTTGACCGTCTATAGCGTCTGGTGGTGGTGTATTTCCTGTGTGAATTTTGTTTTGTTCAATGATTGTATTCACATTATTAATGCTATCATTCATTTTTGCTGTTAGTTGTGATTGCATAGAGTTAAAATAACTTCTTAAACTAGACTCACTAAACTTTTTAACTGATCCTAAAACCAATTCTTTAGAGTTATCATCGAATATATCACGCTGTACAGCTTTAACTGTTGCCTCTAAGTAGAAATGAGGTTTATACGTAACGTCTCTAACACGTACTCTATCTCCAAAATTAGCTGTAATACCTAATTGAGCGATTATATCAACTGCTTGAACTTCATACTCTACAGCTTGTTCAATGCGTTTCTTTAATTCTCTTGCACCAATAGTTTTCATTTTTGCTGTAGTCATATTAGATTTTTCGTTTGCCTCAATGTTGTAAATATCCCAAGAGAATTTACCATTGTTTCCCCATCTATCTCTAGCCTCATCATTGTAAACTTTAGTAACTAATGGAGCACCTTTAGAGTCTGTTGAAGTTATTAATAAAGCTGTTGCTAATTCTCGTGTATTTTCTTTTTGTTTGATAGTAGTAATATCTTTACCACGTACAAGCTCTTTACCTGTAAATTCTGATAAATCATCTGGTACATTCATATGAACATATCTACCAGTAATCTCATTACCACTTGTCTCAATAGTCACATCAAACTGTAAATCTGTAATTTCTTCAATTTTCAATAACAAGTCATAAGGTCTAGTATATTCAGTTGTTACTAAATCAATAAAACCGTCATATTCTATGTGTCCTTTTTCATAACCTGTTATAGATAAAGCATAAGTTACAGCTTCATCTACAGTTACATTATTAAGGTTAACTGGTGGTAATGGTTCACTATTTCTAGCTAGATCATCAAGCCAAGCACCATCACATTGAATGAATATTTCTTTATCTGCTGTTTCTTTATGTTTAATTACAAATTCTCTAAACTCACCCTTACGTACATCTGGAATAAGAACTCTATTCTGATTGTGAAAATCATCTAAGAATTTATAAGGTACAGTAAAATCAAATGTTTCTGAGTGTTCATCTCTATTACGTGCGTGAACGTTACTCAGTACCATCATTTTCTTTGAGTTGTTTGTATAATAGCCTGTAATCTCTTCAGTGTTTCTATTTAATATGTGTATACCAACTGCCATTGTGTAACTTCCTTTCGTTTAATAGTCAACTGATTGCCATCTAACAGTTACATCAAATGCACTCGCTGGATATACAAACAGTTCATGTTGACCCTGCTCCAATCCAAAGTAATTAGAGCCAAAATCTTTATGTTTTGTAGCATCTTTTTTATTTAAAATCATTGACTGATTATAATTGTCTATTACAATCTTGTCACCAGCGTTAATAAACTCATCAACTTCATTAGCTGATTTACTCATAATCTCTTTAGTTGAAATATCGTAAGCACCAGCTCTAAAAGCATTAAATTCTTTAATAGCTGTACTATCCCAATCAAATCTAGCAATATAAATACTAGTTGAACGTACTGGAGACATGTATTCTTTATATTTATCTGTATATGTTTCAGTATGAGTATTTTTAACAATTTCTCTTGTTTGTCCATACTTAGCTATATCAGTTCTTCTTCTCATTTTTAGATACTGTATTGTATTTGTCTTAAATGTCCATTTGTTGCCAACTCGTTTAATTGAGCAATAAACATAATCATCTAAATACACATCGTATTTAGGTTTAAACTTAAATATAGCTTTAGGTTCACCAGCTTCATCAAAGAGCTTAGCAATGACTGTAATATCATTTGTATTGTAACTAGCATCTACTAGCCCAATTGTAGCTACTAATCGTCCAGCCTCATCCCATAAATGAGTGAAAACTTTACCAGTTCCAATTTTGTTTGTTGTAATATCATCTTCAAATAACTTAACAGTAAAATTATGTTCAAAGTCTTGTACTGAGCGTGTGAATGACTTCTTAAGAGCACCACCAACCCATTTATCTGGACTCTTAGGATAAGTTGTAGGGTCTACAAAGAAACCATACTTGTTAGAGCGTACATGTGCACCAACAATTCCACCTGTTTCACCGTCTCCAAATTGTGAGCCTGTAGTTTGAACATAAGCCCAACCTGTGACAGTTTGTAACTTATCATTTAAAACTGTTGGTGATACTTTTCTAGCTGTTTTGTTCGCTGTTGGTGGCTCACCAATCATGATATAGTCATCATTATTCTTAGCTATCATTAAGTGTGTTGTATCTTTTAAAGCCTTAGCTTCAATTACTGGATATGTTTCAACAGCGCCATCATTGTTCACTGCTACTTGACCTTTTACAGCCATATTTGAAAACTCAGCTAGTGAATATTTATATGGTGTAAGTAACTTCACTTTTAGCGTAAATGTATAGAACGGTTGTGTATCTAAAGGAAAGTTAAAATCTCCTTGAACGTAACCCATCCAATACCAATCTTCGTTTTCAATATGAATTGATACTTCTTTATCTGAATTGAAATATCTAATCAATAGATCAGATACATCTTTAGTTTTTAATTTATTAACGTTTTGATAAATCAAAGGTATATCAATATCTAAAGTACCAATCTTTTTTCCTGTATAGACTGCTCCAGCTCTTGCTGAGACTTCTGTACTTTGTATCTCTACTGGGAATGTTGGTATAGTGAATTTATCACCAATATATAAGTGTTTCATTAATTTTTCATTTATGATTAATGATCTCATTGAATACTTCCTTTCATATAAATAAAAGAAGAGCAATAAATGATTATCACTCTTCAAATATATTAGTTACATTACAGTTCTAGGTTGAAACGTCTGTTTTCTAGCTTTAAAATCATCATGATATTCATGAGTAACTTTAGCTATTTCACGTCCATTAGCTTCAACTGTAGTATATCTATCTTGTTGTATTGCATTTATTTGTTGTTGCTGTAATTCAATTTGTTTCTGTTGATTCTCAATGAATGACATGAACATACTAAGCATCTTACTATCATCATTAGATGAATTATTAGGCATCTTAGGTATTTTGTTACCTAGTCCACTTCCACCACGTTCTTTAGGCATAATCTTCATAGCTGTATAAGCTAATAAAGCCATTGCATCTGAACGTCTAGCTGGATTAGTTGGTATAATAATCTCTTCCCAACCTTCTTCAGCTAAAGATGCAACTTGTGGAAACTTAGCGATACCACCAGTTTTATAACCGTGTCCACGTCCAATTACTGATAACAATGAACTACCATAACGAGTTTTAGCGTATCTCATACCAGCGATTAAGTTATCCAGTGGGTTCATAATGTTACCATGACCAGCCAATTTATAAGCATTGAATGTTGGTGGTTTAACTTGAACTAAACCTGTTGCTCTACCATCATTTAAGCCATCCGTACCACCAATTGCGTTAGGGTTACCACCAGATTCTGTTTTAATTTGTTGATTCCATGCATTGATATATGCTTGAGTAGTTGGTAAACCAGCCATTTTTAAGGCTCTAACTACTGTACCTGTCCAATTTCCTTTACTACCAGACACTTTACTGCCACCACCATTCTTATTTAAGAAAGCGATAGGGTCAATTGTGTTAGTATTCCATGCACCAGTTCCATCATTTTTACGTACTTGATAATGTAAATGGTCTCCAGTTGTCATGTGTCCAGAATTACCAGTTTTAACGATTGCTTGACCTTGTTTAACAGCACCACTGGCTAATACTTTGCTTAAATGCATAAAGAATTGAGTATACATTTTATCTTTAAGTATAGCTACTAGACCACCGTTATAGTCATTAACTTGTGACAAGACACCACTAGTTGGAGCGTGTATTAAAGTACCAGCTTTTGTACCTAAGTCAATACCGTAATGGTGTGCATTGAATGGATAACCTGCTGGACGTTTATTAGGACTATAAGGCGTAGTTAATGGAAACCCTAAGATTTCACCACCGTCAGCGTTACTAGATGCAAACTCATTAAAGATTTTATCAATGAATGATTTAACACCAGTTTTAATCTGACCAAAGCCACCCTTTGCAAAGTCTAAAGCAAAGTTATTAAGTCCATCAAAGCCAAATTTCTTCATGACACCACTAATCATTTTTTCAACCAATTTAGCTGGATTGTCGATAAAGTCCATTACATCTCCAATACCATTGATGACTGACTTACCAATATTACTGAAGAATGAACCAATTCCACCACCAGTACCAGTGCTAAACCTCATAGCTTTTAACATTGGTTCAGTTTGTTTATTTGAATAAACTTTAGTTCCTGCTGGAGCTGGTAAAGTAGTCTCTTTTTCAAACAATTGCATTTGACCGTTAGGGAATTGTACTAACTCACGTCTTCCAACACCGTTACCAACGCCAAAGTCACCGACAGTGATTAAACTATCATTAGCTAAAGCACCATTCTTAGTACCTGTACTGAATTTAGGAACTTTCCATTCTTTAACTTTCTTCCCAATTCCTAATTTGTCAGTAACTGTATTGATACCACCGATAGTACCGTTAACGACACCACCAAGTTTATCAACCATTTTGTTACCTAGAGATTTAACGCCATCTACAGCTTTACTAGCACCATTCTTGATACCGTCACCCAATTTCTTAGGTAGCTCTTTGGCTCCGTCAACCATATCCCCAAAGGTTTCAGTCACTTTTTTCTTCATTTTGTCCATCAAATCGCCTAAATCTTTTTTCATTGTCTTTAGACCCTTGATTGCTCCATCTTTCATAGCCACTATTTTCTTAGGTACATACTCAAAGATAGCCTTGAAGATTTTCTTAGTTTTAGACCAAATATCATCAAAAATATTCTTAAAGCCTTTGTATATGTTTGATAAAATTTTACCAATTGCTTTGTACATTGCATTTAGTGTTGAACTTGCATTTTTATGAAGTTTAGACCAAATGTCTGTTACAAATTTAAGTATAGCTTTTGTTGTTTTAGTGAAAATTTCTTTAATACCATTCCATAATTTAGGGAATATCTTAGTAAATCCTTTAGCGAACGCCACTCCACCTTTTAAGATACGTCCAAAGAACATAAGGTTGATACCGTTCCAAATAATTTGAATGACACCTTTACAAATTTTCCATAAACCATTAAATAGTTTTTTCCAATTGCCTGTGAAAAGAGCACTAAATACTTGGATGATACCAGTGATTACTTTTATAGCACCCTTGATTACACCAACAATAGCCTTAAATGTTCCAACTACAATAGTTTTAGCAATTGCAAAAGCAACTTTAAAAGTAACGCTAAATAATTTACCTAAAACAGATAGTATAGGTTTGACTACAGCCATTACATTCTTTAAGGCTTGAACTATCATTTTTCCATTTTGTTTCCAGAAATCAGTCAGCATTTTACCAATTGATTTAAAAGCTTTACCTACACCATCACCCATTGATTTAAGTGTTGATTTTATTTTATCAACTGTTAACGTGATCCCAGTTACTAAACTAGGTGGTAAAAACTTAGATAAAGTCATTACACCTTGTGTACCGTTACCTTGAAATAACTGAAATACACCTTTTATAGTACCTTTAACTGTTTCAAAGGCTTTGCCTACACCATCAATTGACTTCTTAACTATATTTCTGAATGTCTCAGACTTCTTATAAGCAACTACAAAGCCTGCTCCTAGAGCTACAATTGCTCCTATTGTGAGCCATACTGGTGCTCCTAGAGTGGCTATAGCGCCTAACCCTGTTGCCATACCACCAATAATCATTAATAGTATTGGAGCCATTGCTACGACACCTGCAAAGCCTAGAGTCATCATTTGACCAGACTTGCTCATACCTTGAAACTTATCAGCTACATCTTTACCAAATTTAGCTAAGTCTTTTAATACATTAACTGCTAAAGGAAGTATAGGTTTACCTAAGACACCTAAGAAGTCATTCATAGCTGTCTTAGCATTAGTCATTTGTGTACCTAATGTGTTAGATTCACGAGCTGCTTGACCCATTGCACCAGATAACTTATTACCATCCTCAACCATTTTTAATAAAGTTAATTGTTTTTGTTGTTCGTTTAATTCATTAAATGATTTTCCATATAATTCATTAGCTTTAGCATTACGTGTTGTTTCATTCGCTGAAATACCTAAAGCCGCATCATTCTCATAGTTACCTTTAAGAAATGACTGTAAATTTTCGGAAACTTCTTCAATACTTCTATCGTAAAATGAAGCACTATCAGCAGCTGCCATCGTTGCTCTACTAGTTAAATCTAAAGCTTCAGCACCGTCAGCACCAGTAGTCTTAGCAAAGGCTGAGATTTGTGTGAATGTACCCTTTAAAGCATTAGGTAATAACCCTGTTGAGTCTGATATTTTGTTTAAACTAGCTGTTGCATCATTAGAAATATCACCAAATACAGATTTAAACTGTGCTTTAGATGCTTCAGCTTCACTTGCTGACTTAATAGCCATTGCACCAGCACCAATTAATGGAGCTGTAATACTCATACTCAAGTCTTTACCTGTATTTATCATTCCAGAGCCAATACCTTTTAGTTTGTCTCCAACCTGCTTAATTTGTGTATCTAATTTTCCGTAAGATGATTCTAAACGCTTGTTATTAGCCATCATTTCATCTTGTTCTGATTGAGCTTTCTGTAATGCCCCAGTTAAATCATTTAAACTTGCCTTTTCTTTGTTTAACTGCGCTCTTTTACTTTCCATAGCTCTAATTTGTTGCTGTGATGCACCTTGTTTTTCAGCTTCAATACGTGCTTTCTCATAAGCTTCTTCTAAACTCTTAACAATCTTCTCTTGAGCTTGAAACTTCTTACCTAAGCCCTCAGTTCTTGTTGCTAGGATGTCCATTTCTGAGCCTGTACGCTTAACTGCTGACATGTTTGCTTTAAATTCTTCATTAACTGACTTCATTAAAGCTTTCATATTACTTGTACTTTGTCTTAATTTAGTATCATCTAGGTCAACTTGTATTGCCATATTACCTAGAGGAGTTGAGCCAATACTCATGTGTTTTACATTCCTTTCTTAAACCAAAAAAAATAGGAGACACTTAAAATTAATTAAGCATCTCCTCTTGATATTGAGTTTTTTATAATGAATCAAAATTGTCGACAATATTTGATTGTTCTTGTTCTTTTTGCTTTTGCTCTAACTTAGAAAGAATTCTATATTGAGATTCCATTAAATCAAATATGTTAGAGTCATAAAGCTCATTTAAATTCATGTGCTTACCATCTTCTCTAGATTGCATAAAGTCAATGAATTCAATGAAATACTCAAATTGTTTGGTATAAGAGAATGCTTCAAACTCTATTTGTTCTTCTTGTCCAAAAAATCTTTAGTAGTGTCTGCTATTTCTTTTTTTGTAAAGATTGATTGTAACTGTTCCATTAAAACTTCAAATAAATCTGGAGCATCAATACCATCTAACAACTCTTCTTTAGTGAACTGACCATTGTAAGAAACAGTTACTACGTCTGCTAATTCTTCAAATAATTCAACATCAGGTGTAGTATCTTGTGGCATATTTTCGAAAGCTTTACCAATTTTAAATGCTCTAAAAGCTAGTGAACCTTTTGCAAAATCTGAAGTGAATTCTTTCTTTGTACCTTTATTAAAATCTGTAACTAATGTAATTTTTCTCATAGTTAATAACCTCTTTATAATTTTATTTTTGTCTTGCTACGTGGATAATCATTGAAATAATATAATTAAAAAATAAGAGTAAAGACTACTAACCCTCTACTCTTATTGCCATACTTTATTCAGTTGTTACTTAAATTGTTGCTGTTTTGAATACTTTAGTATCAAATTTAGCTACATCAAAACCAGTTTCGTCTGAATAAACTTTAGTTTTGTACCAACCATCATTTATACGATCTAAAACAGTTCCCTCTAATTTGTAAGATTGAGCTTTAGCTTTATCTTCTTGAGTGTCTGCTTCATCTGATACTAATTCAAATGATACTTTAGCTAAACCTAATACAGCAAAAGAACCATCGTTGTAAGTGATTTCTGCTGAAACAGCAAAGTCTGGTGAAATATCTTCACTTGTGTAAGTGATTAAACCAGTTGTTTCATCTTTAGTCGCACCTTGAATAGCTAAATCTAATTCTTGAGGTAATGAAGCTAATTCAACTGTTAATTTACCACCATTTTTAGAATTTAATGTACCAATTGCTTTATTTGAAGCCCATACTTTTTCTGAACTTGATTCTGGTTGTACACCAAACTTTTGTAATAAGTCTTCAGCTACTGTAATTACTGGTTCAATTGTTAAAGCATCTTTATTATCAGCTGTAATCTTAGCTAAACGGAAATTACGTACACCTGTTACGAACTTATGATTTTTTGTTTCTGCCATTGTTAAAAAACTCCTTTAAATTTTGTTTTAAATAATAACTATTCCTTGATAACGTCTACCGTCTCTCAACATTTCAGTATCAATATCTTCATTAAAGATACTTGTGGACTGTTGAAATAGTTCTTGTTTCATTATTGTTTGAATATGTTGACCAATAATAAAAGGGTCTCCATCTTCTTGTTTCTGCCAAACGTCAATTTGAAATTCAGCAAAGTAACTTGTTTGTTTATCTGAAGCATAGTCCTGAGGTTGCCAACCAGTTTGACTAATTCTAATCACTGGTGATTGTCCTCTTTGTTCTTCTGGTATATTTCTAAGCCAAATATTATCTACTGGAACTAAACTAGTGAGTGTTTCATTACTAGCCAATGCTTCATAGACTTCATTTAAAATGTTTCTAGTAAATACTTCACTCATCACTTAATAGCTCCTTTCAGCTCTTTCATTATTGATTGTTTTACTTCTGATTTAGTTGATTGAATAGTTTTACTTATAAATGCTTGAGGTGATTGATTGATAGTTCCAAACTCAGCAAAGTGAACTCTATGCTTAACACCTTTCGGGTAACCAATACTTACATATCTCCCACCATGTTCAGCATCAGTTTTAGCACCAGATATAACTACATGATCTTTCATGTGAATACCGTCATTATCTTTTAAATCATAAGGTGTATTCTTTTCTAATTCTTTTCTAACAATCTCACTAGCATTTTTTAGAGCTGTATCAGTTACTTTCTTAACATTTAAACCTAATTTCTCAATATTTCTTAGTATCTCGTCAGTACCATTAACCTCTACACCTGAGTTATTACTCATGATTATCCAACCTTTTCAGCTATGATTGTCATAAATCTTTGCTCATACATATCAGGTATCACTTGAATAATCTTGTAAGACTTGCCATCAACTTTAATAGAACACTTATTTGTATCTATTTCAGTTGGTACTTGTCTAGTGATGATTCGTATTTGATGTTGAGTACTATTTGATACTGCTGTTTGATAATCCTTTGCCCAAACCGTATCGAAAAAAGCATAAAGTTTATATAATTCTTTCGTTACTTTCTTTTGAACACCAGATACATTTTGAATTGTAGTTTCTTCTATTGAAATAAGTTTATTCAGTTTACTAATATCAAAGTTCATCTAAATCACCTGTATAACGAGTTTGTAATTTAAAGATTGCACTTTTAATACCATAGATTATATTGTATTGAGGTTTATCCGTAATTGCTTTTCTATTCTCATAGAAATGAGTAACGAGTAAAATAACAGCTCTTTCATACGTTGGATTATTATCAAAATAGCGATTATCTCTAAACTCACTATTTGATACCGAATTCTTAATTTCATCTTCAGCCCATTCAACGTATTCAAGTAATAATTCATCATCAAAATCAAATGTAAGTCTTAAATGTTTTTTTACTGTTTCTATATTCATGGTTATTCACCATCTTTAACTGTTTCTGTTACCTTTTTAGCTCTAGGTTTACGTACTGCTTTTTTAACTTCAACTTTTTCAATTAATGTATTATCATAAGCAATAATCTTATTAGCCCTTGCATCAGTTAAATCTAAAATTTCATTAACTTCAGTCATACGCTTTAACACAGTATCGTTATAAGCTTTCTTAACTTTGTATTGTTCCATTGTTACAGCTCCTTATATTAAGATTTCAAAATAAAAAGCTCAGACTAGAATTAACTAATCTAAGCTTGAAATTTTAATTAAACTGTTAGCGCAAGTGTAATTTTCTTAACTGCGTTAGGATTTAAAGCGATAGCATCGTAACGCACAGCTACCATTAAACATTGAGCAAACTGCATGTAAGAAGTCCATTGCAAATCATAACGAGAACGGTCTACTAAACCAACAGCTCCAGCTAAATCTCCAACGTAACCAACACCTGCTCCAATTAACTCATCTTCTACAACAGCTACTGGCATACCTAATAATTGTTTACCAGATGTTGAAGCTATTGAGTCTTGTAGTAAGTAACGTCCATTACCGTCTTTGTAAGTATCAACAACATTGTAAGCTGTTTGAGATAATACTACTTGTTTACGGTACTTAGGAGCTAAGTCTACATTTACTAATTTCTTAAGAGCATCTAAGTCAGCTACAGCATTATCTGCTTGAGTGTTTAATACGTCTAAGATTAATTTATTTTGAGTAGCTACTACTGATTCATTTAAAATTTGTTTAACTAATTCAATTGCACCAATTCCATCTTCAATTGACTCTTGCGATACTGGGAAGTAACCACGGTAAGTATCTACTTTGAATGATGCTTTTTTAATTGGTCGAATACCTAATTCTGGATTTTGTTCTAATTCAGCAACTGCTGTTAATGCTGGAGCGCTAGTACCATCAAAGAATGCTACTTCACCTTGTCCATTTGATACTTTCTTAACTTGTACTAAGTTAGCTAAAGCTGAAACATCATCTGAATAGTCTACTACTTCTTTAGCGATTTCAGTTGGAACGATAATAGCTCCAGATTCAGTTGTTAAACCATCACGTTTTTCTCCAGTCATCATGTAATGTTCAAATGCTGAACGTACCTCATTTTTGTTATCTAATTCTACAGTTTCTACAATATTTGTCATTGATCTTTGTTCCCCATTCATATTAATATTTTTTAATTCAGCTTCTAACTCATCTACACGAGCTTGAAGTTCTTCAATATCTTTGTTATCAGTAACTACTTCAGTTACTTCTTCTTGCTCTTCTTTGTCTTGTGATACAACTTCATCAGATTCAACATCAGAACGTTCTTCTTGAACTTCTTCAGTTTCTTCTTTATCCAATTGACTTTTTAACTCATCAATTTCAGCTTGAATAGCTTTAGCTTCTTCTAATAATGATTTAGCTAACTCAGCATTTTCAGCTTTAATAGCTTCATCTGCTTCAACTGTCTTTGCATCTAATTGAGCTTGTTTTTCTTCAATTGCTAATTTAATTTCTTCTTGAGTCATTTGTTGCTCCTTTACTGCAAAATAAAAAGACCATCAATAATTGATAATCTTAAAGTTTGCTTATAAATTTTTTAATTTAAATAAATCTAGCTCAACTTGAACTAAATCTAATTGATTTCGTTTCTCTAATTGTTCTATGCTACGTAATGCAATTGCTACATCACTTGATTCGTATGCTGGTAAAGATACAATGCTGATTTCTCTAATACGTTTGATTGCTTTAACAGTTCGTTTGTAAATAGATTCCTTAGTATCATACTTAACATCTTCACCGTCTTTATCTAACGTAAATTCAAATGAACATTGATTAATGTTACCAACTCTAATCTGTTCGTATAAATCACGTCCTAATGTAGTATTAGGTAGTTTAGCTTTAAAACGTAAACCAACTTCATCAACCTCAATATCTAAAGTTTCAGCTGATTGTCTACCTAGAACGTTATCCCAGTTGTGATTGAATAATAATCTTAAATTATTTAATTCAGTATTCTTTAACGCTTCAGGTGTGATTGTTTCAATAAAGTTTCCTAAGTTTTCGCTCCATGTATTAAATCTTAATGCATACCCTTCAACAATCATTTCACTAGAATCATCTTCTAATTTACGAACTTCAATTTCCGCTTCGAGTGTTCTAACTTCCTTACTCATTCGTTTGTACACCACCTTTTTCTTGTGCTTTATTAAGTTGATATTCTTTTGCAATTGAACTATCAACAAAGTTTAAGTTTGTGATGTACTGATTACCAATTTCATCATCAATTGGTGGTAACCCTAACGCTTTACGTCCTTCATTCACTGATATGAAACCTAGTTCTCTCTCAAGTTTAAGATTCTCTCTTAACTGTTTAGCATCAATATTTTTGTATGCATCAACATTAAAATCAAAATCAATATTCATGTTATGATCTAACTTGTATAATTCACTAAGAATAATATCAATATAGCTTTTTAATGTGCTTATTAGATAATCTTGATTTAATTGTGATAAGTCCATATTTGATGTGCTGATACCTAATTTGTGCAATGGAATTCCTAACACTTGTGCAATTGCTTTAGTTGAAGTATCGTTATTATTAACCATTTTGATTAATTCAGTATCAATCTCAAGTGGTTCATATTCAATATCTTCATCAATAACTACAACACTGTTAGCATTGTTCATACCAGCGTTTGCTTTCTGCCATGAATTCTTTAGCTTAAGTTTATCTTCATCTGACAAACCACTATCTTTTGCTTTCAGTAAGCCACCTGCATGTGTTCCATTTTTAAAGAAATTGTTTAAGAATGATTGACTATTGTTTTGAATATTTAACTCGGTTTGTAATGATCTAAGAACACTACTACCAACTATTCCATCAATTGAATTCATTTTAAAATGCATCATGTCAAGTGATTTTACTTTACGTGTTTTACTATCATTTGTAGCGACTTCATAATAAACTTCTTTAATGTATTTACTATCTTTAACTACTTTGACTGTAACATCACTATTCTTAATTAAATCTAACTTGATGGCTCTACCATTTTCATTGCGACTAATCTCAACGAATACATTACCATCTAATATAAGGTTAGCTACAATAGCATATTTCAAACTATAACCATTCATAATGTCATTAGGTTTATTGTTTAATAACTTTAATAAATCATCATGACTATCTTGAATAGTCTTAACTTTGAGTCCAGCTATATCACTACTAATCATCTGTAAAGAAGTTAATATATCTGCATTCTTTAAAGCATTGATTCCAGTGAAACTAATATCATTCCAATTTTCATTAGTAATGACATCTACAAAAGCTTGTACTTGATGTGATACTGTATCATTTATTGTTGTTATGTTTCTTTTAAAAAAACTCAAATTATGATTGTCTCCTTTCTATTTAAAATGTAAAAAGACAAAAAAGAGACTTGTTCAGTCTCAACTCTTATCTATACTTTACTCATACATGTGTAAAGTAATTTTACTTGACATAATTATTACTGATTTTTTTTGATATAAATGGATATAAAAATTAAAAATAGTCCAATTGATATATTGAATAGAATCACATTGAACATATATATACCAAAGAAAACAAAATAAGAACCTATTAAAAATATTATTAAATGTCCGTAACCAATAAATAAGACACTTAATAATGTAATCAATAGATTCCACATTTTTAATATTAAATTTTTAGATTTCTTCATTATACTATTACATCACCTTTCGCTAATCTTTCTTTTAATGTTAGTTTTGCATGTTCATGAAATTGTGCTTGAGTGTATGCGTTCATCAAAGCTACAATAGGATCAATCTTATTCCTAGCTTTAGTCTTATTGATTAATACATTATCATTCACATTCTTTATCACAGCATTGTTTACAGCAATCGTTAACAATGGATTATTAGAGTGAACTACTTTACCTTCAATCACATCATATCTATATTGTTTAATAGTCTCACTTAATCCCATCATACTTTGAGCCACTTCTATTAATTTAAATTCTGAAGCTCGTTCTTCCATGTCTATTAACCACGTATTAGCTAAGTTTCTATCATAGTAAATACCTTTAACGTTTAAATCATTATCAGTAACATATGATTTAATATAATCAGTCACTTGTTTATAGTTAATCAAACCACTTTTTAAATTTGTTAATGTTGCATAACCATCATCAATAAACCTTTGATAGTCCATTTTGTCTCTTTGCATCTTTAAATCTAATGAGCCTTCATATCCAATAAAGGAATGACTGTCACACCAAAGCTTATTATCTTCAACAGCATGTATCATTGATACGGAACTTAAATCATGTAATCTTGATAAGTCAACACCAATATATACATCTGCTCCTTTTACATTAGGTTTATCTATTACATTGTTCATCCAATTTTTATTAGATACAAACACATCATCACTATCTGAATTGTTTTGCCACATATTAAAGTTTTTAATTTTAATAGCTGTCATGTTACCTTTTTGTTCTTGTTCCTTTATGTCAGCTTTAATATTTCTCATGATTACATCACGTTTAGTTTCTGATTCCAATAGTGGCATAGCTTTGATCCATAATGATTCATCATTCATTTCTGTTTCATCATCTAACTCAGCACAATATACAAAATAATTTTCATCAATAATCTCACCATTGAGTAACTTAGTGATATATTGATACTCTTCAGCATACATTGGGTTATTTAAATTTGATCCAGCTGTACTAACTATTAAAGTTAAAGGGTTCTCTTGTTGACCCATACCAGTCTTTAAACGCTCATACATTGTTGTGTCTTTCATTTCACCAAACTCATCTAGAATGATACATGACATTCTACCGTTACTTGCGTAATACTTTAACACTACTTACTGTAGTCGGTTTAGACTATATCATACTCTTAATCGTTACTTTAAGAGTCCTATTGTTTCCACTCATTGAGTGTACTCTACTAAGTTGTATTGTATTTATCCTCTCGATAGATACTCACTGTTCGATAGTCGTTGCACGTTCCTTTTAAAAGGCTTCGCTCATGATTGTCTTATAAAAGAGTTTCCATGAATTAAATAGGTTATTCGATATACATCACTGTATAAAGCCCCTCATGTTAAGGGTTAGTACCATCTGCTGAGTCTGGCGAATTTGATAACGGTGAAATTATACTTTCATCTTTGAGATACTCAATTTTTTTATCTAGTGTTTTGACATTGTTATTTAAATATCGTGATTTCTTCTTTAATAAGTTAATTTGACTTGTAGCCATTTCAAATATGATACGTGATTGTTTATAAGCATTTGAACTAATGTATACCTCACGTTGTCTTAAAGGTGATTTACCAAAGAGCATTTCATATTGAGCTATACCAGCTGTTGTCATACTCTTAGATTGTTTACGTCCAGTGCTTATATAAGCTTTTGTAAAACGTCTTATCTCAGTACCCTCATGTACCCAGCCATATAACGAGCCATATATAAAGTGTTGAAACAATAGCATTGGTAATGGTGTACCTGTCTTAATATCTGGCAATGTACCAATATACTTAGTAACACGATTAGCTAAATCTGGTCTCCATTCATATCCATCTACACCCGCTTCTAAGTTGTCCAAGTGACGTTGACATGATTTAATATTCTTATCGGATGCAATGATTTCACCATTAACTACTTTTTCAGCATATAGAGTTGTATAGTCTATTATTTCTGTCATTATGCATCACCAAATGCTTTAAGGAACTCATCCTCTTCTGTTGATTCAGCTGGAGCTAATCTTAATCTACTATCAATACTCATACCTAGCATATTGCCTACAGATTTCATTTCTCTTAGAATTTCTAACTTTTGTCTACGTTTAGTTGTAAGTTGTTTATCAATTACTAAATCATAATCTTTTTCTAATATTACTTTTAATGCTGTGATCTCTTCTAGTACATCTCGATAGTCTGAATACAACTCACAATATGTTATTAATGTTTGTTGATCCAATTGAGCTACTGGTAAATGTTGAATCAGTTTGTACACCTTTTTGTATTCAGCTTTAGCAATATCAGTTAAATATTTAGGTGGTGTCTTACTCAGTTTCTCAAACTTTTCTAATGCTTTTTCTTTATTTTGTTTTGCTTCAATTTCTGCTTTAGTTAAATGTTGATTCATATTAACTAAAGGTTTTTGAGGTCTTACCATAACTTCTATCAGTCCTTTCTATTTTATTAATATGGTAAAAATTGTTTTACATGCGTTTTAGGAGATATTCTATATTTTTGGACATTCAAAACGGAGTTTGAATTAGATGAGGGCGCTCGGTTAAATCTGATAAAAATATTTGATGCGTTATTTCGCATGGGGCTTCCAAATTTGAAATTTTATTTTTATAAATTTATTTTTCATTTTCATTTTTAAAAAGTCAATATTAAAATTTATTTTTTTGAAAGCATTACAACATGACACGAACACGTATTCGTATTATAATATAATTAATTAATATTAATTAAATCTTACATAGAAAGGAATTACCTTATTGAATAATACTTTTACTTATCCAAAGTCATTTTCTGAGATTTATAGTTCTACTATTACGAAACCTTTTGTTACGAAACCTATTTTTAACACTACTAGCATTCAAAGTAGATTATTCACACCTAAGCAACCAACTTTCTTCAACGCTTCAAATCAAATGAAAAGGATTAAACCATTCTCACAATCTGATCTATCTGTCTTTGGTTTATCATCTAACTTACGAAAAGAGATGAGCACTATTAAACCTTTCGGCAACTTACACAAAGAATTAACTTCATCATTATCAAGTCGACTAAAGGAAATAAACTCTTCATACTCTAAACAACTATCTTCAATAACTAATATAAGTAGCAATTGGATTACACAAGCTAATAAAGTTTTCTCACCAGTAAATCATGCTTTGAAATATTATGAAGAAAATAAAGAAGAGATTGATAGAACTTTAGAGTTGTTTGAAAGCTATGCTAAAGAATATCCTGTTGAAGCTGAAGAAATGTCTGTCGTTGATTTCTTAGACTTCGTAGATGAAAAAGAAGCACAAAAAAGATTTGTAGAAGCATTTAAAACTGTATTTGTTCCAGCACCTACTTACACAGTACCAACATCATATCAACTAATTGAACAATTTAATGGTTCTATTAGTAATCAATTAAGTCAACTAAATTATTTTATAGAACTTAGTCTAAGTACAAATGATTTAATAAATCTTAAATTGATTACTTATGCAATCTTTCAACACCTTGCTGGTAATTATATTAATGATAAATCTGGATACCCTCATATGTCCTTAATAATTCAAATAATAATTATTATATCATTTGGAAAAACAAACAATAAAGACACTGACAAATAATCAGTGTCCTTTCTTTCTTCAGTCTATTCAACTATTACATATTATCTTTAATCTCATCTAACACACCATATATTGCTACTTGAACTATCAACATCAACACCATAATAAATATAATCATTTTATATCCTCACTTTCTAATTTTAATAGCCAATCTACTTTTCTACTTTGCTTTACTTCTTTATGTCTTACATCTTCAACAAATTTAATATTGAACTCTTTCTCTATCATTTCATTATAAGGCATCAGATTTAATTTACTAAAATTCGTATAATCATCATCATCATTCTGTATAAAATAAACTGCTTCACTTTCTCTTGTAAGTACATCACACTTAATAGCTATACCGTTCATCCCTCTTATAAGCATATTGAATAATAAAAATAGAAACGCTCTATCATCTAACTCTTCTACAATATAAAAATTCATTGAAGGCTTATATTCAAAAGGTGAATGTTTATATCTATCTTGTGACCATCTTTGAATCATGATCCCACCTGTTCCAGCACATACTTCATAATAATTATTTGTATCTTCAACAAGTCCACTTAATATTCGACTCACAGAATTAGGTGTATAATCTTGTTTCTTTTTCTTTCTATCAGCGTGTTCACTTTCAAAGTATTTCTGAAACCAGTCCCAGTCCAAATCTTTATCAAATGTTTCTAAGAAATTATTAAAAACTTTATGACGTTCTTTAATATCACCTGTTAATATATCCATAATTTTTTGAGGTGCTTGATAACTATTCTTGATATCTAGTAATCCATTTATTATATCAGCGTACTTATCTAAGTTCTCTTCATCTTTTAATGACTCTTTATATGCAATATGTAAAACATCATCTATGTATTTGTATTCTTTAACGATACCTTTTTCTCGTATTACTTTATGTAATTCATCAACTGATTTCACAGCTATCCATTCAAACTTATCTGTCATCACATCACATCCTTCTAGTATTCGTCCAAATATCCATTCAGCAATTCATTCTTATAATATTCAAAACATCTTATATAATCTGCTTCATCTTCTATATGATCTAAATCTAATTCTTCAATTCTATTCTTGATTCTTTCAATTTGTTCTTCTGTTAAATCTTTATACACTTTCTCACCTACTTTTCATATTCAGTGAGATTAATACTACTAACTCATATAATCTTTCAATGTTTTCATTTTACTTAATCTATCATCATATTCTTTCTTTCGTTTAACTTGTTCAATCAACTCATCAGCTGACTCACAATAATACTTTTGTCCATCAATAAATACTCTAACCAGTTGTTCTCTCTTTGCCACATCAAACTTATTAATTAATAATTGTTCATCTATCATTTCATTAGCTCCTCTTCAATTAATTCATCTTTAACTTGTTGAAACACTTCTTTGAATTCATCTTCAGTCATTAACTTTTTTTCATGTACAATCATATTTTGTACAATCCATTCCGAAGTGTCCCAATCGTGACTCAGAATACTTCTACCTGCTTTTACCATGTTTTTGATACGACTATAATTTTCATTCATCTATATCATCTCCATTAATTTTGTAATTCAATAAAATGTTTATCCATAAATTCTTTATTCAAATAATGTTCTGTTTCTTTTACTTGAAATTCTGTTTGTTCAATCAGATATTTATAGTAATCATAATCTTTTTCTTTTACTGAATTTAACAGTTTTTTAATATGAATAATTTCTCTGTCACCTTTTCCAATTTCATAAACAGCACCTTGTTTTTCAGAGAAAGTACTTTTTATACATAAATATTTTTTCATTTTGACAGCTCCATTTTCTATAATTTTGTAATATAAAAAGAGATAGCAATTAAGCTACCTCAATTAATAATTTTGAATATATTCGATTGGTCTATTCGAACCTGCGACTGGTGAATATTTTCTTATAAATAATTTATCAACTAATGCTTTTTCAATATATAAATTTGTTTCGTTATAATAGTAGTAATTATTTCTTTCATATAAATTGTATTTCATACCTTCTTCAAAATCTGTATTATTCACTGAAACATTTTGTAAACAAACATATTCAAACATTCTTTCACTATCAATTTTGTTTTTAGTATTTATAGCGTATAATTCCTTTTCTTTAACAACAGTATTCACTTTTATATCATATGCTACAACATTCTTTTTACCAAATAATTTTTTTAACATTCTACATCGTCTCCATTTTCTATTTTTAGTTAAATTCCGTATTTGATTTTATCTTCTTTAGTTTTGATATTATGACACTCATTACATAAACATTGTAAATTGTTTAAATGCAATCTCTTATCCCAATCCACTTTTGTTGGTATAATATGATCCACAACATCAGCAACTTTAATAAGTCCTTTAGCTTTGCAACTTTGACATATATAATCATCTCTTCGTAATACTTGTTTTCTTTTGCGTTTCCAATGTCCGCTGTTATAAAATTTTATGTATTCTTTGTTATTATCATATCTTGTTCTATTGTATGCATTACTCGATTTATCATTTTTATGTTTATCACAATATTTAAGAGGTTTCTCTATCTCTTCGCTACAACGTGGATGTGAACATATGTTATACAACATAATTCTTCAGCTCTTCAGCATCACATTTCTCACATAATTTAATGCATTTCTTATTGCCATTAGCTTTTAATTCATCAAAAAAGAACGTATGCTTTTCAACATACGCTCCCTCTTCATAACATTTTAAACAGTAAGTTTTACATTCACTACTTTTAGACTCAGCTACAAATTCATAATATTTATCTTTCTGTTGTAACATTTCTTCATGCTCTAGTTCATGTCTACTCGTATCAACTTTTAACGATCCATCAGAATGTAAATTTAAATATCTTTCTTTCACATGTCGAACATCATTAAAAGTATATTCATTGTAACCTTCCCATTCTTGCTTAGCTGGAACTACTTCCCTTACTTCCTTAGCTAACTCAGCTTCAATGTTTTGTCTAATCAATCTGATTATTCTATGACTCAACAACTCTTTACTTTTACAGCATCTAACTATATTCTTTTTCTCATCCAAGCTTAATCCCTTTGTTATTACAATTTCAAATGCTTCAGTTTCATAATGTTGAGCAACATATTTACTCAATTCAATTTGTCTATGAGTCGCATCATCAAACATATCAGATGCATTACACATCTCAACATATTGTTCAAAAACTTCTCTCATTTTATTTCTATTATTCGTATTGAAACCATATTTATTCTCAGTTCCAAACTCTTCTTGATATTTTTTAACAACACGATTCTTTACGATTCTCTTAAACGCTTTAATATCTTGTTTATTCAAATTGCTCATATCATACATTGCTCTTCTGTTAGCTTGAGTTTCTTTACTGTTATCTGTTTTAGCTACATAAATATCTTTCAAAGCTTCATACTTTTGTAATTGTTTCTCAGTTAATAATCTTTCTTTATTCTCGTCAAACCATTGTAAGAAGTGATTGTAATGAGCTTTATCTCCATACGTCCATAATTTATTTTCATCACCTAAAAAATTGATTAATTCACTTTGTTCATCATCATTATTTACAATAGTATGTATAGAATTATCAGCACCATCTAAAGTAATAGTTTTTCTGATTTCTTTACCATTTTCATCTCGTGCTAAACTAATAGTTTTTGAATATGGATTAACTTCAATCATAATGTGATTTTCAATATAATCTCTTATATATTTCATTCGTGTATTGTATAATTTATCATCAGCTAACAATTCATCTAAACTTTCTAACTGATCCAATTGATTAGCACCTTCCACGAACAGCATTGCAAAAATTTGAATGAAGTCTGATTTTACTTCAATCTGATATTTGTATTTGTTATACATTTTCACATAAAATCTAGCTAATCTTGATTGTCTTGAAGCTCCATCTAAATTATCAATACCTTTAATTTTTAAATTAGCACCAATTGAACACAATTCAGTATCATCAATAGTTCTATCAACATATTCATCAGTAGAACAGTTTGTAACTGCCCTATTTGATGTTGTCATTGTAATAATCTTTTCAAAATGGTACTCAACTAATTCATTTATATTATTTTTAAAATCAATTCCATTATTTTTCTTCATTATGTATCAATCTCCTAGTATATGTATGTATTGCTATGTATTACTTATGTATGTATTGCCTATGTATTAATTCAATCTATAAATTTATGTATGTAATTTTATTTACGACTTGATAAATCACGCTATAAGGCTTGTCATATTCTTTAACTAAGTCATTTACTGTAGCTCCAGATGCATGTTTCATACGAATCTCTAAAGCTTCATCCATTGTTAAAAAGCGTTTGTTGTGAGTAATACCTTTATCTCTTTCTAACTGATGATAGTATTTAATATTTTGACCTCTTGTTGTCCAACGTAAATTTCTAGGGTCATTATTGAGCTTATTGTCATCGATATGATCCAAAGTATCAAACACATCTGATTGTGGATTGAATACCCATAACTTTCCAATGCATGAATGTACTTCTACTGGTCTTTCTCCAACTTTGACTCTCATGTAACCCGTACCTTTATGAAATGTTTGTTTTTTCTCAATGACCTTACCTGTGTTGCGATGATGACTGTAAACCTTTGAATGTTTTGATACATAAATATCAACTTGTTTCAAACTTTCATATAACTTTGCTTCACCTTTTGCTAATAATTCTTGTAATTCCAATGCTTCTGCACTTGCTTTAACATTTTCTAATTTCATAATTGATAATCTCCATTCAAATTTTAGTTTTATATTTATTAAAGAATCTCCAAATTCTTATTAATTTCTCTTGCAAAATCATGCGTGTATGAGCTATAATTGATTTATAGATAAATTGGACAAGTCTATCCTAAATTAAGCAAATAGCCCATAAAAATTAAAGGAGCTTAAGCGCTAGCCCCTTAGATATGTATTCTATTTAGTTTTATATGTATGTGTTGTATGTTGCTTATGTATTAGTTATGTCCAACAGCAAATTCTTGTGTCATTAAAGCTGTTGATAATCTTTTACCGTAATCATAGTATTCTTTTTGCATATGAATTTTTCTATCACGTTCACCCTGTATTAAATCCTCACCCTTATTACCAATATAATTTTTATTGATCTCAACAGTTTCATAATAATTCAAATTCTTTAAATATGTTTTCTCGAACCATTCGATTAAATACTCTAAACGCAAATCATTATATTTATTAACAACTTCTTCTACACCTTTATCATAAATCTCTTTAAGTTTTTCATTTTTATTTAGATAACGATTTAATTCTTTATCGGTGAAATATTTATTGATTGAAGCTGTTTTAAAAGTGAATTGAAATTTTTGATTCTCACCTTTTGAATTAGTTAACCCATCTGCTTTTAATTTCTCACTTAATAATTTAATACTTAAGAACTTATTAACCTTTTCACCGTTCTCTTTCATTTCTTCAATTTCCTTTTTCACTTGTAACTTTAATGCAACCAATTCAGAAACTTGAGTAGGATCAAGCAAGACTCTTTTA
Source organism: Macrococcus animalis (assembly GCF_047425875.1). Taxonomy (GTDB): domain Bacteria; phylum Bacillota; class Bacilli; order Staphylococcales; family Staphylococcaceae; genus Macrococcoides; species Macrococcoides animalis. The sequence continues at coordinate 2,320,309 of NZ_CP179727.1, read as the reverse complement.
TTTTCATATTCTTTTTTCTTCTTTTGTTTTTCATACTCTTCTAATTGCTCTTTAGATAAAACAGATAATATACCTTTCAGTTCTTTTTGATAATGTTGTTCTTCTTCAGTTAATTCTTTCTTATTTCCATTAATCAAAATACCATATGCATAGTCATTGTGATATTCAATCAATTTATCTTTATCTAATCTACCTAAGGCACCTTGCATTCTCTTAATAACAGTTTCATATGAATAAAATACCTCATGCAATTTAACTGATATTTCTTCATCTGAATATTTTCTAATTTCCATTGTTCCATGTTCATTTAAGAATTCAACTACATCAGAAGTAATATCTCTACAATGTTCAATCATCTTCTTTTTATTACTGTTATATTTCATCTGCTTATATCCATCAAATTGAGATTGATTTACTAATCCAAAGTGTAAAGCCCATTGTCCAGCTGTTAAATCTCCCTTTGGTAACAGATTATTATTTAAGCTAAGTAATACTAACGCCTCAAGATGAGTTGTAAAATCGCCAACTGGCAATCCACCTTTATCCTCTTCACGTTCCTTTGGTGTTGCATCTTCATTATGTAATTTTTCAATTGAATATAATACTTGTCGTTTATTTTCTGGATTCTTGTAAGTTGTATATTTCTCAACGAATTGTTCTAGTGTTGTTAATAATGATACTTTCATATTGTTGCTTATTTTTTTGTTTGGATTTTTCATTTTTTCAATATAAGTTTCGTTATCAAATACTTTTAATATTTCCATTAAATCTACATCATTGCGACCCACTAAACCTTTTACATCATCTTTATTAATTTTTACAGTTTTTCTTTTCAACTTGATTTCTATCATGTTATTGTTTGTCATAATTTCCAAAACTCCGTTTCTATAATTTCATTCTACATATGTTATTAATGTGCATTCTATTGCGAGATCATAACCTTCAGGCACATCTACAATTTCTCCTGTATCTTTATTTAATAATTTGCCACCCTTAATGATTTCTTGTTTCTGTTCAATTTTTATTATTTCCATATAGTCAGCTCCATGTTTATTTAGGAACCGAAGTTTGTTTAACTAATAATAATTTATAGTTAAACAAACTTCGGTCACTATTATTTTCAACGTTCACCATTACCCCCCCTCATCTACCTAATAAGTAATAAATTAATAATATATCTTATTAGGTAGTTCAGGGGTGGTAATCATTCATTTTTTTAATAGGGGACGAAGTTCCTTTAACTAAAGAGATACTATAGTTAAACAAACTTTGTCCCCTATTATTATTTGTTCAATCCAGTTTTATTTTAGGTGGTAAAACATCCACTCCACTACGTTCCGTTCCTTGATTTCACACACCTTGTCGTGCACTTCGTGCCCTCTCTTTAATAATTATTTACTTCAGGACTCTATAGAATCACGATAGTTAGAAGAGAGCAAGCTTGCTTGCGACAAACTCATCATTCAATGAAGCGAAGCGAAATGCTTTGAATGTGAGTCATTCTTTTAAAATATTATTAATTGTTTCATATCTTTTAAATCAAACATCGTTTCCCTATTTAATTGAATGTTCTCTTCCATCAATTGATTCAACTTTTTTAATTCATTAAAAACATCTTCCATAGTAACCTCTTTAACTTCATTAACTTTCGTTTCTTCATTTAATTTATTATTCATTATATAACGACCCCTTATATTTAAATATTTTTTTGCTTGAATTATTACTTTTGTATTCTAAACTTTTCCATTTAGAAATTTCTTGATTCTTCCTAATGTATCTTTTTTAAAGTTACGTTCACCTCTAAGCCAATCTGCGAATTGTGTATAATTCATATTGCAAGCTTCAGCAATCTTATTAATATTTGGATTGTAATTTTCTGATCTAAACTGTTTCATCTGCAAACGTAACTCTTCATTCAATTGTTCTTTCATTTGAGTAGCTCCTTTCTGTAAGATTTATATGTTCATTTCGTTTAATTAATTACACTAATATCCATCAAAAAAAAGATGCCCAAATTATTGGACACCTTTCGGAGATTTGATAAATAAATAATAAATTAAAAAAAGAAATGGAAAAATGAATTTAGAAATAAAATAATAATCATCAGGAGGTAATGAGTATTAATCTCTATCTATACTATATAGATACAAGTGTAAAGTTTTTATGAGATATTTTAGATTAAGTATTCTCAATAGTAATTGCGAAAACAACTCAATAAATGTCGAGCATTTTTAAAATTACTTTTTCAAATACATATCTCCCTATTAGTATTGTCTATTTTACTTGAAAAATACAAAGATTCTGCGGAATTACAATTTCAAATATATATCTTCTCATATAGTATTGTCGAGTTTAGTGCTAAAATGTCGAGCATTTTTAAAATTACTTTTTCAAATACATATCTCCCTATTAGTATTGTCGTTTTACATGATGATTTAGTGTTATTTTGACGGAATTATAATTTCAAATACTATCCTACATATTAATTGTTGGAATTGAAGCTATTTTATTACTTGTTGTGACCGAATTATAAATAAAAACATATCTCCCTATTATAATTGTTATTATAATTGCAAATATACACTTACTTTGATGATAAAATTCTGATTTTATTTTGAGAAATATTATCTTACAAATGCTTTTAAATGACACAATACAACATCTTCAACCTTATCTTCATAACTTTTAAGCTCCAATTGTTTAAAATAGTTTTCACCAATTACAATAGCGTGAGTGTAATTATTATTAGAATCACCAAGTACATCTACTTTATAAAATTTGTTATTATGTTTAACATAGAATGATTGTTTAATCTGTATCATCTGATTCTATCCCCTTTGCATATTATATTTTGTCTTTGGAAAATAAAAAATGAGTGGCAAAAATATACCACCCATTTTATTTATAGTGTAAATTAACGATAAACTACTTTATAATAAGTAAAAACTTTTTTCTTACTGCTAGTGATACTATAAACTACTCGAACTTTAGCTAAATTACTTTTTCTTGTTTTGTCTACATATATTCTTTTATTATTAACGAAATAGTTACTACGATATTCAAAAGAATTATACATCCATTTTTCTAATAAAACTTTAGCACCTAGTGCATCTGCTTTATTCTCACTAACCTTCACATTCGTTGGACTTTGTTGATCTAAGCTTACACCATATCCACTTAAAAAAAGCGCACTAGACATCGCAACCGTAGATAAAATCTTTGTCATTTTTTTCATAGATAAACTCTCCTTTGAAATATAATTTTAAACTACAGTTACATTTTATGTTATATATTATTTCATTACAAGTGATTTTGAAAATTTTATACAAATATGTTCAATTCCTCTTCCTTAACCTTTAACTCTTTCTTCATTTCTTGTGATTCTAATTGTAACACTTGACCATTCTTAATTTCCTGAGTAACCATCTCTAACAACTCAACTAACTTGTTTGGGTCTTGTAATAACTCTTGCGTATTAAAATTATTATTAGTATCAACATTATATGAGCCAGTTTTACGAATCTGAGGTAATACCTCTGATGTCACCCAACGTTTGAAACGTTTAGCTGAATCAAGTTTACTACTGAAGATTAATGCGTATAATCCCGATTCGTTGATAAGCGTTACATGTCTGTTTTGACCTGCGTGGTTAATTTGGCTACGCAGCTTATCTTCGTTATCAACTTTCTTACTAATTGCTCCTCGATAATCTTCGTATCCCAATATTTGTGCAACATCGTTACCTACAAAATACGGTTCGTTATCAATCTCCATAGTTCTCACTGGTAACTCGTCAAAATTAAATGTTTGAATTGAATTCTGTTCTTTATTATTTTGTTCTTGCTCTACTACTTGTAACTCTTGTTTTGTTTCTTCTACTATAATTGATTCTATTCAAAATAAAAAAACACTCAACTTAATGAGTGCCTTTAACTTCTTTATTAATTTCTTGAATATTTTTAATAGAAGTTACAATAACAATTACATTAGCAATTTTTAAAATTAAATTCGTATCTATAATAAATGATATTGCTAAAACAGTTGTACAGGTGATTAACAATACAATGTACATGATCTTGATTGCTTTTTTATCTAACATAATGACACCTCTTCTATTTATTTACTTTTATTATATCATGATTTCATATTAACTTGTCATATAGAATCTTTTATACGCTTCATATCTTCACAGCATTATGGACAAATAGAACGATAGTAGTTAAATAGACAAATAGTACCCAAAATAAAAACACTTCATATAGCCTATGATATTTCATAAATATGAAGTGTTTTTTGATATTGTTATTGATTATTTAGTTTAGATTGATATTCTTTATATCATATTCAATTGCATCAAGATTAATATATTCTTTTACAAATTCATTATCTATTAAATGAATCAATATTAATTCTTCATTTGCAATATGATATGAGTGAATTTCAAATACTTCAGTTTTGTTTGAATTAAGATATTTAATTCTGATTATTAAATACTTGTTAGTGTCAGCTTTATATTCAGCTAATTTTTCAAATTTCTCAACTACCTTATCTAATTTATATACTTTTATTATACCTTTTGCTCTATTAGATTCAATAATGATATTCTTATCTACATTGATTTTCACATGATTAAAGTGAATTTTATTTGTGATTTTAGCCATTATTTCAACCTTCTTTTTCGTGTTCTTATATTATTATTAAGATTTGCATTAAATACATTATCCAAAGGTGAAAATTCTTTTTGACTACTAATAGTTATTTCTTCGCTAACATGTGCATAAATTTCAGTTGTATCTATTCTTGCATGTCCTAATATCTTCTGAAGTATACGTATGTTACCACCATTTTCGATGAATAGCATAGCTGCTGTATGTCTAAAAGCGTGACAACTAAACTGAGTTTTAATATCATACATCTCTTGATAACGTTTAAGATTAGCTCTAAATGCTTCAGGTGATAATTTTTTACCAGCTGATCCAACGAATAAATATTCAGATTGAAAATCCCTAGTTTCTTCAATTAATTCTTTCATTAGTTTAGCTGTTCTATTAGTGAAACCGACGTAACGAGGTTGGTTATTTTTAGTTTTTGGAAATAGTATAATCTGTTTTTTAAAGTCTATATCATCTAGTTTAATATTCATAACTTCGTCTATACGTCCAAATGTATCTAACAAAACATGAATACCAACGAATAAACGAAATTCAGTGTAATAAGTTTGATTTAAACTATCTAAAAAGTATTTCAATTCATCCAAAGGAATAGTCTTAACTGTTTCTTTTTGTCTTTTAAGATATTTAATTTTATTGAATGGGCTTTTAGAAATATATTCTTGCTCAACTAAAATTGTATAGATAGTTTTACATAATTTCAAATAAGTATTAACTGTTGATGCTTTGATTCCTCGTTGTTTCGTTTTTTCATCATTACGAGTATGATAATGAACTTTGTCTGTATTCAGCCATCTAATAAAATTTTTAGCTTCAGATTCAGTTATATTCATAGCATCTTCTCTATCCCCGAAATATTCTTGTAATGCTGTAAATATACGATTGTAGCCATCAATGGTTGATGCTGAACAGTTTTCTAATACTTTTTGATTAATTACAATCTTTCTTACTCTATCCCAACCTTTGTCAACCTCAGCAACTTTCACATGCTTTCTTGTTAAAGTTCTTTTCATAATAAAACATCTCCTTATTTCAATTGAAAATTCAATCAAATAAAGAGATTCAGACATACTGTATAGATTCAAGGGTGGAAAGAGTTAATTCCCGTACTTTCGTAATTTAGCGTGTTATCTTTCCATTTTGATGATTTTAATATTTATTACCAATTAATACCATCTATAGTTACAAAGTTCAAATGGAAAGATAACATCAATTGGTAATATTTACATTCTCACGTTGTGTTTCCACTTGGGATGATACCACCACCTTATGGCGTTTACGTCCCTCTCTACAATCTTTTAATAAAGGACATTCTAAGCATTTCGGATTACATGCGACACAGTGATAGCGTCCGAAAAAGATAAGTTGATGATGCGTTTTATTCCATCGTTCTTTCGGTATTTTATTACATAACGTTGCTTCAACTTGTTTCACATTATCTTTCCACTTACAAATGCCAAGTCGTTTCGATACACGCTCAACATGTGTATCCACTGCAAGTGCAGGAATTCCATATGCTACGGATACAACAACATTTGCCGTTTTTTGTCCTACACCTGGTAATGCTACAAGTTCGGCATGTGTTTTTGGAACCTCACTATCGTATTTATCAATTAATATTTGGCAAAGTGCTTGAATATTTTTTGCTTTATTTTTGTATAGACCAATCGAGCGAATATCATTCATTAATTCTTCAACACTAACACTGATATAGTCCTTTGGTGTTTTATACTTTTGAAATAATTTTTTTGTTACTTTATTAACGAGTACATCCGTACATTGTGCAGATAATAACACTGCAATAGTTAACTCAAATGGATTATCGTGTAAGAGTTCACATTCTGCATCTGGAAACATTTCATCAATGATATCCAACATTTCTAAAGTTTTCTTCTTACTTATCATAAGGGTTCTCTCCATTCACCCAATCAAAAACAGGTATATCTGGCACTGTTTTTGATAAAGTTTTTGACGGCTTATACTCATTACTAATAACTTTCGACTCATCAATCGTTTTCACATTTCTTTTCTTCCAATTGAGCAATATTCGATCGATGTATTTTATACTCAATTTATTATGACTACTTGCTTCATTAAGTGCAGTTAAAATAAGTGGCGCTGAATGTTTATCAGTATCTATCCAGTGGGTAATAGTTTCAATTTCAATTGGTGTTAAAGGTCTCGCAAACGTAACTTCAAATCGTTCAAATACTTCTTTAAAGCTTGCTTGCTGAGCACTCATGTTTTTTGATTTATCCTGTTCTTCTGACAAACCAGATAAACGAGCTTCCAAAGGTGATAAATCAAATCTTTCTTCAAAATGAAGCTCGTCATACTTTTTGACGTCTATTTTTATAAAATCTTTACTAATTAAGTTTTGTAAAATTAACATCACTTGTGCTTTATCTATACTCATTGCATGACTTATCGTTTCGAAAGATGGTAAACTACTTTCATTTGATAGTTCGATAATTTTCATAATCATAATGAGCTCAGTTTCACTCATTCCAAGTTGATGATAGTGGTTGAATAATACGCGAGGAATTATGACATCTTGTTTAAATATACTCATAGCCCCCTCCTTATGATAGAAAAATCGTACAGATATATCACTATATCTATACGATTATATATTTTTGTGAATAAACTTGTATTTATATTAATATTACGGGTATAAACGGTTTAATAAACGTGGGAATGGACTTGTTTCTCGAACGTGTTCTACACCTGATAACCAAGCTACAGTACGCTCTAACCCTAAACCGAAGCCTGAATGAGGTACACTTCCGTATTTACGTAAATCAGTATAATATCCATAAGCTTCAGGGTCTAATCCATGCTCTTTAATGCGAGATTCTATTAATTCCAGATCCCAAATACGCTCAGAACCACCGATAATTTCACCATATCCTTCTGGTGCAATTAAGTCAGCACATTTCACTGTACCTTCTTCATCAGGATTAGGTTGCATATAGAACGGTTTAATACCCGTTGGATAATTAATAATAAATACTGGTAAGTCATAATGATTGGCAATCGCTGTTTCATGAGGTGCTCCGAAATCATCACCCCACTCAATATCATCAAATCCTTGTTCTTCTAAAAATTTAATCGCATCAGTATATGTTATTCTTGGGAATGGTGCTTTAACTTTCTCAAGTTTTTCAACATCTCTTCCAAGCAGTTTTAAATCTAACTGACAGTTTTTGAGAACAGATTGTACAACATATGATACATATTCTTCTTGTACTTTTAAGCTATCATCATGCTCATAAAATGCCATTTCTAATTCTATCATCCAAAATTCGATTAAATGACGTCGTGTTTTTGACTTTTCCGCACGGAAAGTCGGTCCAAACGAGAATACTTTACCATGAGCCATTGCAGCGGCTTCTAAGTATAATTGTCCTGATTGAGACAAAAATGCATCTTCATCAAAATATTTAGTATGGAATAATTCACTTGTACCTTCTGGAGCAGATCCTGTTAATATCGGAGGATCCATTTTTGTATATCCTTCTTGATTTAAAAATTCATATGTTGCTCGAATAATTTCATTACGAATCTTCATCACAGCATGTTGACGTTTTGAACGCAGCCACAAATGACGATGATCCATTAAGAATTCAGTACCGTGTGCTTTAGGTGTAATCGGATAGTCTACTGCTTCATGTATCACTTCAATACCCGTTACTTCCATTTCATATCCAAAATCAGAACGTTCATCTTCTTTAATCACACCAGTAATATATAATGATGTCTCTTGTGTAATTCCTTTTGCAACTTTAAATAAATTTTCACCTACTGATTCTTTAACAACAACAGCTTGCATAAAACCTGTACCATCTCGTAACTGCAAGAATGCAATCTTACCGCTAGATCGTTTGTTTAAAATCCAAGAACCAATCGTAACTTCTTGTCCTACATATTTGCTTGCTTGATTAATTGTAATTTTTGTCATGACTATTTCTCCATTTTCTCTTCTACGAATTCTTTAATACGTTTAATCGCTTCATGCATTGATTCTAAATCTGTAGCATAACTTAAGCGGATATTTTTAGGCGAACCAAAGCCTGAACCCGGCACAACTGCTACTAGTTTCTCTTCTAATAACGCAGTAACAAAGTCTTCTGTGTTGTCATAACCACATAACTTAACTGTTTCACTTACATTCGGATATAAATAAAACGCTCCTTTAGGTTTAATACATTGAATCCCTGGTATTTCCATCAACTTAGGATAAATTTCATCTAAACGACTTTTGAAAACTCTATTCATTTCGTTTAAGAAAGTTTTATCCCCGTTATATGCTTCAACCGCAGCCCATTGAGAAGGTGTCGTTGGATTACTAGTAGAGTGACTTGATAGATCAGTCATAGCTTTTATTAATTTAGCATCTCCACAAGCGTAACCAATTCGCCAACCTGTCATTGAATGACTTTTAGAAACACCGTTAATTACGACTGTTAAAGCCTTAATATCTTCGTTAAAACTAGCGATGCTTACATGTTCACCATCATAGACTAGTGTTTCATAGATTTCATCAGATACAACAATAATATTATTTTCCACTGCCCACTCAGCTAATCGTTGCAATTCTTCTTTCGTGTAAACCATGCCACTAGGGTTACTTGGTGATGTTAATATGAGCGCTTTTGTTTTATCTGTTTTTACATTATTTAAAGTATCAATTGTCACTTTGTAATCAGTAGTTTCATCGCTATCTGCGTAAACTACTGTTCCACCTGCTAATATAACTTGCTCAGGATAACTAACCCAATACGGGATAGGTACGATAACTTCATCACCCTCGTTTAATAATGCTTGAAACAAGTTATATAATGCATGTTTTGCACCACTTGCTACCATAATTTCATTCAAGTTATATTCTAAATTATTATCATTTTTTAATTTTTTTTGAATAACCTCTTTCAATTGTTTCATACCACCAGATGGTGTGTATTTTGTTGCACCATTTTGTACAGCTTCAAAAGCTTTATCAATGATGTTTTGAGGTGTATTAAAATCAGGTTCTCCAGCTGCTAAACCAATAACAGGTTTACCACTAGCTTTTAATTCATTTGCTTTTGCTGTAATTGCTAAAGTCGTTGATGGTGTTAATTTTTGAACACGTTGAGATAATTCCACGATTCCTCATTCCTCCTAGGATCAATATAAGAATAGTTTACCAATAAACAAGCGAATAATTAAGTAGTTTTGTGCCTTATTTATGAAAAGTTTTAAAGAGTCGATGCATAAATTGTTCAAAATCTTCAATATTTCCATCATATTGTTCATAGTTTTTTAATATGTGTTTAAATTTATTTGCATATCGACTATCAACAATACGTCTATCAAAACAAATCATCCAACCTCTATCTGTTTCATTTCGTATCAAACGTCCGGTTGCTTGATGTAGTTTATTCACAGCGACTGGCACTTGATAATCTATGAATACATCTTCTACTTCGTCTTTCATTAACGCTATATTTAAATCTTTTGGATGCATAAATGGCAATGAAACAATCATTACACATTTTACGCCATCATATTTAAAATCAATACCTTCATAAAATGTTTGAGTCGCTAACAATACACCTTTATCCAATTGATTAAATTGTTGGTTCAACTTCGTCGTATTAACATCACTATTTTGTGTCAAAATCACTTGATCAATGGCCATATCATATAAATAATCACGTAAAATTTCGACTTGTTGATAGCTATTAAGTAAAATCAAAACTTTACCTTCATAGCTATTTAAATACATTAAAATATATTCTAAACACTTTTCAATATAATCCTCTTGATGTTGATAATCAAATGCTGGAATATCTGTCGGTATGAACAAAGGTGCTTTATACTTCACAAATGATGACTCAAATTTAATGTATTTCTGACTTTCCATAAATATGTCAGATAACACATTATGTTCGTTAATCGAATTAATCGTACCAGAGATAAAAATTTTAGCATCAAAGGCATTAATAATGTATTTACCAATCACATTTTTAATTTTGTTTTCTTTTAATATAATTTGAATACCAGATTTATTATTATTATTAAACATTAAATAAAGTTCAGCATGATTCTTTATATTAAGAGCGCATCGTTGAAAATAGCCGTTTAAATTTTGTACCATTTTGCGTTGAATACTCGACAGATTTGGTGCTAAAGCAATTGTAGATAACGTATTGATTAATTCATTGATTAATATAGAAATTTCATTATCGGCTTCAATCTCAGCACGGACAATACGATCAGAATAATAATTAGTGATTAAAAAATCAAACAACTGTTCATACTTTTCATTCAATTGTTGCAGTTCATTATTAATACTGCCATATTGAAAAAATGTTAAATCACTTAATTTTTGCTTTTGACTAACGCCACTTGTGTCAAATTCTTGAAGTGTTTGAGAAATTAAATATTTTAAATCTTGATATTTTAGTTCAAACGTCGTATATTTCAATGCATAATTTAAGATTTGATGTGCTTCATCGATGATTATGTGCTGATAATTTTCAAATACATTTTGTTTTCGATTTGATAATAAATGAGCATGATTCGTAATGCCAATATGTGCAGTCTCAGAAAATAAGTCAAATAAATACGTTTCATGCTGTTTAGGAACATACAAACTGCGCATTAATTCAAAATATATTTTACGGCCACCATTTAAATTTAATTGTTCTATATCACCATCATTCCCACTCATTAAAAATATCAACAACTGCATTTTTAATATGGATATATCATGATTACTTTTACTATCTTTTAGAATGTAATCCACAAATTCGATAGTCAAATAATGATTTTTACTTTTGATAACTTGATACGGTAATTCAATTCCTTGTTGTCTTAATAATGTAATATCATAATCAATCATCTGGTTTTGTAACGCAATTGTAGAAGTAGATATTAACACAGACTGATTGGTTTTTGCGATGAAATATGCAGCCGCTAACAAATAACTTAATGTCTTGCCACTTCCAAGTTCAGCTTCAATCGTAATTTCTGACTGTTTTTTTAGATTTAAATATATCTCATAAGATAATTGATATTGTTCTCTTCTATACACGAAACCGAGTTTTTGAATAGTTTCTTCGAAAAAAGCTTCAAATGTAGTATCTATTTGTATAGAATTTTCTTTTCTGTTTTGTTTGATGAAACTTATACCTTTTGTTGTTTCAAAGGCAATTGGCCTACTTTGATAATCACGAATTAATTCAAATAAAACCTCATCAAAGTGGTAACGCATAGGTTTTGCATGATTATATAATGATTTTAATGTATTAATGGGTAGTTCTCTCAATTTGTTTAATGCAATCATTAATATTTCACAAGTCGCATTCGCATCATCTATTGCACGATGTGCATTCAACAAATTAATTTGCAACTGCTCAGATAAATATGAAAGTTGATATCTCGCCATTTGTGGGAATACAATTTTAAATACATCAACTGTATCAATTATGTATTTAGGGCAGTAATTAAATTTACTTTCATTAAAATACTTTTCTAAAAATTTTAAATCAAAGTCTACATTATGCGCAACAAAAACACACCCTTTTAATAAATCGTACAGGTGCGCTGCAATGGTTTGAAATGTTGGTGCATTTTCGACCATTTCATTATTTATTTTTGTTAATGATTGAATAAATGGAGGAATCGGTTGAGTTGTGTGAATAAACGATTCAAAAGTATCGATGATTTGATTGTTTTTCATAATACATACACCGATTTGAATCATTTCATCAACTTCTAAATTATTCCCAGTTGTTTCGATATCTACAATAGCATATTTTAATGCCATATTTACACCTACACTTCTATATCAGCACTAATAAATTGATGAAGTTCACCTGTTTCATCTAGCACTACGAGCACTCCATCATCTTTTAAATCGATTGCTTTTCCATAAATTTGTTTGTCACCTTCAGTATACCTTAATTTTCTATCCCATATCATTGAATAGCTTTTATAAACACCTTTTACTTCAGAAAATGGTTGAGTAAGAAACAATTTATAATATTGTTCTATTGATTCAATAAGCGTCTCTATAAATGTATAACGATTTAATATTGCTTTTGATTCAATTTTTAAACTCGTTGCAGTCTGTCTTAACTTTTCGTCAAAATCTTCATGTGTATGATTAATATTTATTCCTATACCGCAAATTATTGTATGCACGCCATCTGAATCTCCAGCGATTTCAGTTAGAAACCCACATATTTTTTTATTATTAATATAGATATCATTTGGCCATTTAATTTTAGGGTCAAGTTGTGCTACCTTTTTAATTGCTTCTGCAATCGCAATGGACATGAATAAATTAAACGTTGCGATTTGTTGATAACTAATATTAGGGTGCATCACAAGGCTCATCCATAATCCTTTATCCGCTTTAGAATCCCAAGTACGTTTAAAACGACCTCTCCCAGCTGTTTGTAATTCACTCAATATCATGAGCGGTTCATCGTACTTCATACTTAATTCATGAGCAACTGTCTGCGTAGATGTCACTTCTTCAAATACAAATTGTTGTTGAAATATCGAATCTTGTAATAAATAAGATAATAAATCGCTATCCCAATGATTTGGAAGTGACGTAATGCGATAACCTTTATTGTTAATAGATTCAAATTGATAGCCTTGAGACTTTAAAGACTCAATTACTTTCCAAACGGCAGTGCGTGAAATATTAAAATGCTCTGCTAATTTCTGTCCAGATACATAGTCCAATTGATGTGCCATTAAATACGACAGTAGTTCTTGTTTATATTTAGACATGTTGTTTCGCCCACTCCAATATTGTTTCTTGTTGATTGTCCAGTCGACCTTCGATTACTTCAATTTCAATTGTATTTATAAGCGTCTTAAGCCATGGTCCTGGTTTTTTTTGAAGGTAGTTTATTAAAATATTTCCGTTTATATTTATATCATCACGTGAATGAATCGGTAGTTGTCGATAAATATGCTTAGTTTCTTGGCTATCCATTAAATTATCAAAAAACAAACCTTCTGCTTGAATAAATTCATTTACAGTTTGAATCATTGTCAAATCAAACCGATACACGAAAGCCTTTTTAGTCATTTTTGGATTATTTAAATGGTCAAATATTGTAACTAAATCTTTAATATTTTTCTTGTCTTGATTTGAAAGCTTTAAGGTAGAAATTTGTGATATCAAATCATGACCAAATTTTTGTTCACAATAGATGATATACGCAATATAAATATTAAATTCAATTGATGAATGAAATTGATACGCTTCAGTATCACCTTTTAAACTTTTAAAAAATGGTACATAATCATATATCGTTTGATAAAATAATTTTAATGCTTTTTCTATTCCTTTACCTTGCAATAATTTTTTCATTTCAACAACAATACGTTCAATGGACACATACTTAATCGTTGTTGCAAGCTTATGTATAGCTTGTAACGTATGTTCTTCAATTTCAAAGTCTAATACACTTTGGAATCGGATCGCGCGTATTATACGTAAAGCATCTTCTTGGAAACGATGTTCAGCAATACCAACAGCACGTATTTGTTTATTTATTAAATCGTTTTGACCGTCGAAATAATCTATGATGTCAAATGAATCATTAATTGCTAATGCATTAATTGTGAAGTCACGACGTTCCAAATCGGATTTTAAATCGGATACAAATTGTACTTGTTCTGGACGTCGATGATCTATGTATTCTCCGTCAGTTCTAAAAGTTGTTACTTCAAATTGATTATTTCCCCATAAAACAAGGACTGTTCCATGCTCTATACCAATTGGTACTGTTCTTGCAAATATACTTAATAAATCCTCGGGCAAACAATTCGTCGTAATATCAATATCATTTATATCTTCTTTAAGCAATATATTACGTACTGCTCCACCCACAATATATGCCTCATATCCATGTTTATATAATTCTCCAATCACTTGATTGGCATCTTTAATTAATGCTTGTGTTTCTTTACTTAATTGAGATATTTCTAACTTCATAAATGACTCCATTAAATTTAATATTTTTGAGCTAAGAATTGATAAATCTCTTCATATTGATCTGTTATTTTCGTTGAATGAAATCTTTCATTAATATCTGCTTTCATTGCTGACTGGAATTTTGAATAAAGTGCATCGTTTGTTAATAACTCAATTGCGTGCTCACTTGCGGCAACAGTATCACCCACTTCTACAATAAATCCTGTCTCATTATGTTTGACGACTTCTTGAATACCACCAGCTGTTGTGCCAATACAAACGACACCTGTATGCATAGCTTCTAATAATACTAAACCGAAACTCTCCTTCTCGCTCATCAACAAGAATAAATCAGACATTTGATAATAATTTGCCACTTTATCTTGTTTACCTAAAAACATGACATCTTCAAGTACACCTAATTTCATTGCATATGCACGCATTTTTGTAAGTTCTGGTCCATCGCCAAGTAATATTAATTTCGATTTAATTTTTGCACGAACAAGACTAAACGTTTTAATAACATCCTGAATACGTTTAACTTTCCTAAAGTTTGAAACATGAATTAATACTTTATATTCCTCAGGAATGCCATAACACTTTCTTAATGATTTATTGTCTATTTGCTTAAAATCACTTTCATTAATAAAATTATAAACAGTACGAATATCTTTATTTGGTCCAATAATATCATATGTTTCTTGAGTTAAAGCATTACTCACACTCGTTACAACATCACTTTCTTCGATGCCAAATTTTATCGCATCTTTGAGAGTTGAATCATAACCGAGAACGGTGATATCTGTGCCATGTAAAGTTGTAACAATGCCAACATCTCTTCTTGCAATTTGACGTGCTAAAATGCCACATATAGCATGTGGTACTGCATAATGCATATGCAAAACATCTAAATCATACACATTAATTACTTCTGCAATCTTGGTTGCAAGCGTTATATCATACGGTGGAAATTGAAATACTGAATATTGATTAACATCCACTTGATGAATTGTTATATTCGGCATTTGAAATTGTATTCTAAAAGGCGTATTTGATGTAATGAAATGTACATCATGCCCTCTCTCTGCCATCTTTATTCCAAGTTCGGTTGCAATAATACCTGAACCGCCCATGGTTGGGTAACATGTAATTCCTATCTTCATAATTGCCTCCTAAAGTAATTCAAAATAAGTGATTATAGCAAGCGCACTTCCTTCGTTTGTAGCAAGCGGAACGTCATATACATCTGATAAACGTAATAATGCGCTAACATCAGGTTCATGAGGCTGAGCTGTTAGTGGATCCCTAAAGAAGAATATAGCATCGATGGCTTTATTAGCTACAAGTGCACCAATTTCTTGATCTCCCCCAAGTGGACCAGATTTATAACGAGTAACGCTTAATCCAGTACGCTCAATCACACGTAATCCCGTTGTTCCGGTTGCATATAATTCATGCTTACGAAACTCCTCTATATGATCTTCAATAAACTTTACTAGTGCATCTTTCTTTTGATCATGTGCAATGATTGCAAATCTCACGATTCATCCACCCTTTCAAATCGATTTTTATCTCTATTATTAAATTTATCCATTGTTTGATTAAAACTTTCAGTTAGATTAATGTTCATGGAGTTTGCTAAACAAATTAACACAAATAGATTATCTGCAAGCTCAATACCAATATCTTGTTCTTTCTCTGATAATTTCTTTTGTTTAGGACCATATACATGAGTAATTTCACGTGCTAACTCTCCAACTTCTTCTGTTAACCGCACCATATTTTCCATTGGCGTGAAATACCCTAGTTTAAATTGTTTAATATAATCATCTACTTCTTGTTGCATCTCATTTAAAGATTTCATAAATACCTCCAATTTGATAAAGTTATTAGGTATAATAAATTTTGTAAAGGGGGTTAGAAAATGCAAACAACTGCTAAAATTAAAATAATCAATATTATTATGATTTTAATTGGTGCATTTATCTTCAGTTTTGGTATTGTCAATTTCAATATGTCAAATGAATTAACTGAAGGTGGATTTACAGGTATCGCTTTAATATTATATCATTTATTTCAGTTTAGCCCTGCTTTAATGAATTTGATTTTCAATATTCCATTATTCTTTGTAGGCTATAAGTTACTTGGTAAACTTTCTTTTATCTATACGTTAATCGGTACTTTAAGTGTATCGTTATTTTTAGCAATATGCGAAAAATATCCTTTACATATTAATCTAAAAGATGACCTCCTTTTAGCTAGTTTATTTGGAGGTGTATTTATCGGTGTTGGACTTGGGATCATCTTTAGATTTGGTGGTACTACGGGGGGTGTTGATATCCTAGCCCGATTAATGAAGAAGTATTTTGAAGTACCTATGGGAAGAACAATGTTTGCTTTTGACTGTTTAGTTATTTTAGCAACTTATATAACAATAGGTGATTATCGCATTACAATGTACACACTCGTCTGTGTGTTTGTGGGTGCCCGTGTAATTGATATGATTCAAGACTCCGGATATTCTGCTCGTGGAGCAATGATTATCTCTGAACATCATGAAGCACTTTCCGACGAAATCAGCAAAGTCTTAGAACGCGGTGTGACATTAATTTCTGCAAGTGGTCATTATTCAAAAGCAGAAAGACCCATAGTTTATTGTGTTGTACCACGAAATGAGCTAACCCGATTGAAACAACTAATCAACAGCATCGATCCTCATGCTTTCGTATCATTAATCGACGTTCATGATGTATTAGGAGAGGGATTTACGCTGGATGAGTTTAAGAAACCAATCGAAAGATAATTGCTTGAAAAAGACTTCAAACATATATATCATTTGACTAAAAAGATAAAACCGACGCAAGTTATAAATCAAATATTGATTTATAACTTGCGTCGGTTTTTGTTTGTTGTCCATTAGTTCTTGTATTTAATTAATCAGAATTTCTCGCCATCATAAAGAATCTTAGGAATTCTGCTACAGCAACTGCTGTTGCCGCAACGTAAGTCATCGCTGCTGCAGATAAAACGCTTTTCGCATGACGATATTCTTCTTCATTTACTATATGCAAAGCTTCGATTTGATTCATTGCTCTTTTACTTGCATCAAATTCGACAGGCAAAGTAACAATTGAGAATAAAACGGCAAATGACATTAATGCAACACCAGCCCAAATAGCCATTGTTCCAATGCCCCCACCCTGTTGGCTCATGCCTGTAAGTACAGCTCCAATCATAATTAACATATAACTAAATGTTGTACCTAAATTTGCTAATGGCACCAATGCACTACGCACCTTTAACATACTATAACCTGTTGCATGTTGGATAGCATGTCCAACTTCATGCGCTGCAATTGCTGTTCCAGCTACACTTGGTTGTCTAAAGTTAGAAGGGCTTAATACTACTACTTTCTTATTAGGATCATAGTGATCTGATAAGAAACCTTCTCCTTCAATAACTCTTACATCCGTAATACCATTTGCTGCTAAAATTTCTTCAGCAACCTGTTGACCAGTCTTGCCACTTGTTGAACGTACACGACTATACTTATTATAAGTTGATTTCACTTTATATTGAAAATACATCGGTACTAACATGATAATAATAAAATACAGTATATAACTCATAAATGTATTTCCTCCTTAAATTAGATTAACTTTATTTTATTAAAAAGGTCAAAATTAATCAAATGTTATATCTTCTCTCATAAAGTAAAGTAAAAATGCAAAACAAAATACAGACAACCAAAAAGAAAAGTAACCGATGTGCTGTATATATTGATTTAGCATACTGTACACAGGATATTGCATATAAACGTAATCAATTACGTCATTATGAAATACCCATATTGCAGTAATTAAAACATGTTTTAATTTAATTTTAAATAATGGAAAGAACATTAATGCTTGAATTGCCATAATACTATGTGACATACATAACATTAAGCCAATTACAGTAACTTCATCCATCTCTATAAAGGTAAAAATATTCATAACAACTGCCCAAACACCATATTTAATTAGCGTTATAAAAGCTAAACATTCAAATAACGGAAAATGTTTTTTTAGAATAATTGCAGTTAAAGCAATGATTAAAAATAAGGTTGCTGTTGGGCTATCGGGTACAAAAGGTATAAAGTACCATTTAGTTTCTTCAAGTTGCCCCGTATACCAATAGTATCCGTATAATGTACCTAACAAATTACACATAATAATGACGATTAAAAATACTTTATTTTGTATCCAATAATAGAACTGTTCAATCATACGTCACCTCAAAAAAAAAAGAATCATCCTTGTGATGATTCTTTAGTTATTATTTCTTAATAGGTTTTCCACTCTCATCAGTTTCTTCTAAACCTTCGATGAATTTACCTACTTCTTTAATTTGTTCTTTAGTTAAAGTATCTTTAAATGATGGCATTGCACCAGCACCTTTTTCAACAAATCCTTCAACGCCTGCTGCAGGTAATTGTGATTTAACTAGGTTAGGACCAGATCCTCCAGTTAATTCACCACCGTGACAACTTGTACAGTTTGATTTAATAATCTTCTCATAAGTTGGATCTTTTTTATCTAAGTTTGTGAAAACAATTTTACCTTGTGCAGCTTGTTGTTTCCAGTCGTGATAATGTGAAGATTCCCAAGTCGTATAGAAAATGATAGCAACAGCTAATAACATAAATCCAGAAGCTAGAGGACGTTTTGTCCATTTTCTTTCTGGACCTCTATCTAACCACGGTGCTAACATTAAAGCTCCGAAAGCAATACCAGGCATTACAATTGCACCAAATGTGTTAAATGGACCTGATGCATAAGTGTATTTTAATATTTGATATAAGAATAAGAAATACCAGTCAGGTAATGGTGTATAACCTGTATCTGATGGATCCGCTACACGTTCAAGTGGTGATGGGTGTGCAACCGTTAAACATAAATATGCTACTAAGAATACAGCACCAGTCATCCATTCTTTTAATAAGAAATCAGGCCAGAAACTTTCTGTTTTACCTGGAAATTCTGAATAATCTCGATTTAACTTTGGTTTCTCATATGATTTAATACGTGAGTCACCAACAAACTTCATCCCTTTACCGCGATGCATCTATATTACCTCCTTTTATAGTATATTCGTGTTTATAGTGGCCCCGAAATACCTTGTTTTCTGATCATGATAAAGTGAGCTGCTAACAACGCGAATAAACATGCAGGTAAGAAGAACACATGAATAGCGAAGAATCGCGTTAATGTTTGTGCACCAACAATTTGCGGATCACCAGCTAATAAAGTCTTAACCCATGGTCCAATAAACGGCACTGATTCTGCAATTTGTAAACCTACTTTTGTTGCAAATAATGCTTTCATATCCCAAGGCAATAAGTAACCTGTGAAAGATAATCCTAACATTACGAAGAAAATTAATACCCCAACTAACCAGTTTAATTCACGTGGCTGTTTATAACTACCTGTAAAGAATACACGAAGCGTATGTAAGAACATCATTACTACTACTAAACTTGCACCCCAGTGATGCATACCACGTACGATAACTCCTGCCGCTACATCATGTTGTAAATAATAAACTGATTTCCAAGCGTTAACAATATCTGGTACGTAATACATTGTTAAGAACATACCCGATAATACTTGAATTACAGTAATGAAAAATGTTAATCCACCAAAACAATATACGAATGCAGAAAAGTGATAAGCAGGGTTTACATGCTCAGGCACCTCATGATCTGCGATATCGCGCCAGATTGGTGTAATATCAAGTCTGTCGTCGACCCAATCATAGATTTTATCGATCATTTTTTACCCTCCTATTTCACTAATTTATTTGGATGTTTTTTACCGATTGTAAGCATTCCACCTTTATCGCCAGTTTCATACTGATCTAATGGCCCAAGTGGTGGTGTACCAGGAACGTTTGCTCCATTCTTCTCATAACGACCATTATGACATGGACAGAAGAATTGATTTGGATTAGATTTATCTCCATTCCAAGTTACTGTACAACCTAAGTGCTTACAAACTGGAGACATTGCGACAATGTTTTCTCCTTCTTTAAAAACCCAAGCAAAATCTGTTACTTCACTGGTATACCATGCATCTTTTTGTTCGTACTTGAAATCAACTTTCGTTGGTTCTTCAGTAATTTCCGAAACTTTAAGACTTGTCGTAATCATATCTCCTGCTTCTCCAGATTTGAATACAGGATCAAGTGCGAAACGCCCCATTGGTAATACCATACCAGCAGCCATAAATGATCCAACTCCCATAAGGGAATAGTTTAAAAATTGGCGTCTTGTGACACGTTGGCTCATTTAATTTTCCCCCCTCTAAACGCGATTCTTTAATATAAAATATACTAGGACATATCAATTTTAGCTTATAAAAGTAGCTTGGTCAATAAGATGTCACAATTTATGTACTAAATTTATCATTATTTATTCCAAAGTAAAACGATTGTTTTCATTAAAGCTTTTATATTATCTTGAACAAACGCTTGTTTCATCTCATTATCAAGCGTTTCAAGGGGTAAAATATTTATCTTATGAACATTATCTTTTTCTAAATTAAATTTTTGGGGTGTAACAAATACTAAATTTTTAAAACCAAATGTTATCAATTGTGACTCTACTGTATCAATTAACATTGTATCATCTATAACTTGTAATGGAGGTAACACAAGTAATCTTCCTTTAAATTGTTGTTCAACACCCATCGTTACATATTGAATCATTTCATAGTTATCTGCGATATCCATTAAGTGCTTTGAATAATCTACAGGAATTACTGGTACAATGGCAGTATCTATATATTCCAATTCATTTTGTAATGTTTTTAAATCTTGATGATTAAATAACATGGCTCCGCTTCTCCTCCAAATCTATTTTCAATTGCGATAAAGCAGCAAATCTACTTTCATTTTTAGTGATTAATGTATCTTCAATAGCTAAAATGATTTGATCAATTATGTATTGAAATAATCTTTGATGTGTCAATAATTCATACAAATCAATCTTCGTTTCAATATATTCAAGTCGTAAATCATGTTCGTCCATCACTAAAAAATTGATTTGATGCATCAGTTCTTGCTGACAAATTGTGTCGTACTTCATATCACTAAATAATATATTGACGTATAAGCGATGTTCATTTTTAAGCAGATAATGAAAAATAACATCACTATCAGTATAAATGCCGTGACTTAAGATTAAATGTACTTTAAAATTTTTAAAAATAATTAATTGGTCACTTAAGTGTGTTGTCTTTTTAAATTGTAACTGTTCTAATATATTGTCTTTATCTTTGATTAAATTGAGTAACCATACAGTATTTTTATCATGAATATCATATTGATGGAGCAAATACTTAATAAAGGCACTGCGAGTTTCAATCATATCGTGATTCATTATGCATCAATATCCGCATTCGGATTAATTTGTTGCATCAGTGCAAATAATTGTTCCGCAAGTTTAGTGTTGGCAATTTCACGTGCATAGTTATAGTAATCAGTAAGGAAAGCTAGGTTTTCTTTCAACACGTTATAACTTTCAGCATAGAAATGA
Organism: Macrococcus animalis; assembly: GCF_047425875.1. Taxonomy (GTDB): domain Bacteria; phylum Bacillota; class Bacilli; order Staphylococcales; family Staphylococcaceae; genus Macrococcoides; species Macrococcoides animalis. The sequence goes on along the minus strand of NZ_CP179727.1, from coordinate 2,298,075 downwards.
CTTGCTTCTTTATCTTTTTCTAGTTGCTGATAGCTATATGCTAAATGCCACATCACAGTAGGATCTAAATCTTCTTCATCGATATATGTAAATAACTTCACAAGTTCTTCATAAGCTTCCTCTTCTCGATAATAATCAGCAAGTAATAGCCCCACTTCAACATAAGAAGGGTCAATCGTTAATGCTTGAATTAAGTACTCAACACCTTTTTCATTATGCATTTTTATCATTATGCGTCCAGTATCAACTAATAACTCTTTATAAAACTCATTTAAACTTAAACCTTTTTGACCGACAAGAATCGCATCGTTATATTTACGTTCACTTTCTAATAAGTTAACAAGCAATAAATAAGCTTGCATATAATCAGGATCTTTGTCTAACAATGTTTGTAATGTTTGGATACTAAGTTCAATACGGTCAGCTTTTTGATAACTTATTGCCATTTTGAAATAATCATCACTGAGTAAATCTTTGTCGTCCATTTTTTCGTAATGTTCAACTGCTTCTTCATAATCTCCTGATTGTAATACACAATCTGCAATACGTGATTGTATATTTACATTGTTGACACGATCTATACCATTATTGATTAAATATTCGTAACTTCTCGCTGCAGGTAGATATTGTCCATCAAAGTAATATAATTCTGCTAAAGCGAAGATAATAATTGGATCTTCACTCGACATCGTATATGCCTGTTTCACTTTTTCAATTGCAACTTCAAACATATCTTGTTGTTGATAAATATCTGCTTCTAACATTAAACGCTCAACCGAAAGTGGTGTATTATGCAATACTTCTATTGCTTTGTCGTGCTGGTTGTCATCGATTAAACATTCAATATAATAAGCCATCACGTCTGGTTCTTCCGGGTATAATTCAAATAGCCTAGTAAATACTTTCAGTCCTTGTGGATTTAATCCATATTGTAGTAATGTATCACCTAGTTGGAACAATGCATCATGGTCTTCAGTAAATAAAGCACTTTCCACTGACACGTCTAAGTTTTCTAAATTTTGCAGATGGATTTGGTCAATTATTTGATAAATATCCATTAGTGCCCTCCTTGTAATTTTCTTAAATCATTCATAAATGTAGGATATGAAACGTTTACGGCTTCAAAGTGATTAATAACCATCTCTTTATCTTCTAATAAATTCGCCACAGCAAGTAACATTCCTATACGGTGGTCATGAAACGTTGAAAATTGCTGATTCTGCATTGTAGTTTTTTCCTGCCCATACACAATCATTCCATCTTTTGTAGCTTCTAAATGATAGCCAAGTTGGTTCATACTTTCAACTACCTTGTCTATACGGTTTGTTTCTTTTACTCTGAGCTCCTCAGCGTCACGAATAATACTCTTGCCTACAGCTTGAGTCATGAGTAATGCAATGATAGGAATTTCATCTATCAATGTAGGTATCATATCACCAAATACATCTGTTGCAACTAGAGTATCCGTATATTTGACTTCAATATTAGAAATAGGCTCAGCTCCGTTACTTTCAGATGATAACGTAATCTGACCACCCATTGCTTGAACAACTTCAATAATACCTGAACGAGTGACATTCGTACCTACATTTTTAATAACTATATGACTATTTGGAATGATTAAACCTGCTACAATAAAAAATGCTGCTGATGAAATATCTCCAGGTACTTGTAAATCTGTCGTCATTAACTTATTAATAGATTGTTTCGGTAAATGAATATAACCATCTCGTACGCCTATATCTACACCAAATTGTTGAAACATCAACTCTGTATGGTTTCTAGATGTCACTTGTTCTTTAACCAATACATCGTCTTTTGCATACAACCCCGCAAACAAAATGGCCGACTTCACTTGTGCACTTTTTACTGGCATATCATATGTCACACCATCAATCTCAACTTGATTTCGTCTACTATTAATAACGAGTGGTGTATGATTGTTATTTTTACTCCCTATTATATCAACACCCATTAAACGTAACGGATTTATCACGCGATCCATCGGTCTTTTAGCTATTGTGTGATCTCCACTCATTACTGTCATAAATGGCAAACCTGCAAGCACACCAGACAATAATCGTGTCGTCGTTCCTGAATTTCCTGTATCCAACACTTGTGTGGGTTCCTTAAAATTACGATAGCCTTTTGAATCAATATTTATTTTACGACGTGCTTCATCAATTTGAATATCGACACCTAAATGACGAAAAATATTAATTGTACTGATACAATCTTCTCCTAATAAAGGATCAATAATATTCATCTTCCCCGTAGATAAACTCCCTAATATGATGGCACGATGTGTGATTGATTTGTCTCCTGGCACAATAATTTCACCGATTAATCCATTACACTTCATTGTAACAACTCCTTAATATGTTAACCCAATGCTCAAATTTTTGTTTCAAAGTATCTTGATTAAATGATTGCATATGAAACACATCTTTTAAGTTGCCAGTATGGTGTTGCATTACTACAAAGCTAATGTATTCACTTTCATTTTTCTTATCTTTTTGCAGTAATTCAAAATATTGTTCAAACAATTTAACTTCAACTACCGGATAGCCAAGTTGCTTAAACCATTGATAATATGCTAAAACAACCTTATCCTCATATCCACTTAAAACAAGCGAAAACATCATCCCGTGCATCACAGCAATACCGTGTGGTAATTTATGTGTAAATTCTAATGCATGACCTAAAGTATGACCGAAGTTTAAAAACTTTCGTATGCCACTTTCAAGTTCATCACATTCAACAACATTCAACTTCGTTCGAATACCATAAGTAATCCAAGCTTGTAATTTATTTTTATCTTTTAAGTCATGAATAGATGTAAAATCTTGCATTAAACGTTCTAAATCTTGATTAACAATTCTATTATTTATATTAACATCGTAATATCCGTTCAGAAATGCATGTTTTACAATTTCTGCAAATCCACTTAATTGTTCCATTTCACTTAATGTATCAAGAAACGCGATATCATAAATCACTTGATCTGGACGTTTAAATGCACCGATTAAGTTCTTGCCACGCCTAGAATTGATACCTGTTTTTCCTCCAATGGCTGCATCATGTGCAAGAATAGTTGTCGGTACTTGTATGAATGCAATACCACGTAATACACTTGCTGCAACATATCCAGTGAAGTCACCTGTCGCGCCACCACCGATTGCTATTAAACAATCATTACGTTTAATATTTTTTTCGAGTAATAGTTCCACAATCAATTCAAAATTGTGCATCGTTTTTACAGCTTCGCCAGACGGAATCATTATTTTTTCCACATCATATCTTTTTAAAAATGCATCAACTTTTTTTTGATTTAATCTATAAACTTTTCTATCTATTAAAGCGAAGCATTGATGATACTGACTAAAATCGTGTTCAAGTGCTAATGCATTTTCTACAACTGTAATATCATAATTTTTTACGAATCGATCGGATTGATAATTTGTCGTGAGTTTCATTTAGAACTCCTTTATGTAAGCTTTATGACGTTCAATATTATCTTGTAACTGAGCTAAATCATTCGATTGAAATTCTTCCAATATTTCTTTTGCTATTTCAAAAGCTACTGCATGTTCACACACAATAGAGGCTGCTGGAACAGCACAACTATCACTGCGTTCTATTGAAGCTTTATACGGTTCTTTAGTATTTATATCTACCGAATCAAGAGGCTTATATAATGTTGGAATTGGTTTCATAACTGCATTCACAATTATTGGCATACCATTTGTCATACCACCTTCAAATCCACCGAGTTGATTAGATAAACGATAATAACCTGAAGCCCCATAGACAATTGGATCTTGAACTTTGCTTCCAGGTAAATGTTTCATATCATATCCAGCGCCAAATGATACTGCTTTAAACGCATTGATACTGATAACTGATTGCGCAACTTTACCATCTAACTTTCGATCGTAATGTACATAACTTCCTAATCCAACAGGTACATTTTGAACAATGACCTGTACTTCACCACCGATAGAATCACCATTTGATTTTGCTTGATCAATCGTCTCACGCATTTGCCTAGAAACATCATCATTAATACAACGCACATCATTGTTATCATTATTTTTCTTTATATCTTCAATATCGTAGTCGTTGTTGTCTCGTGCGCCGCCAATTTCAACAACACGAGAAAAAATATCAATACCTAAATGTTTCAGCAAAACTTTACAAACTGCACCTACGGCAACACGTGCAGCAGTCTCACGTGCACTTGAACGCTCTAATACATTACGTAAATCACGATGATGGTATTTCATACCTCCTACGAGATCAGCGTGCCCTGGACGTGGTTTCGTGATAACACGCTTTATGGGTTCTGTATCATCTTTAGGATCTATGCCCATCACATTGAGCCAGTGCTTATGATCATCATTATTAATGACTAATGTAATTGGTGAGCCGAGCGTAATACCATGACGTACACCAGAAGTAATCTCTACTGTATCCTTTTCAATCTGCATACGACGCCCACGTCCATATCCTCCTTGACGTTTAAATAATTCTTTATTAATCATTTCGCTTGTTAGTCGCATATTAGAAGGCATACCTTCAATTATCACTGTTAGTTTCGGACCATGTGATTCACCAGCCGTTAAAAATCTCAAAATCAATCGCTCCTTAATGTTTATCATTATTAAATCTTATCAAATAAATGCATGAGACTCCAATTTAATATTTAATTTATGTATAAAACATAAAAAGACAGCTACCTTTTGGTAACTGTCTTATTCAGATTAACTTAGTACACCCAAGTAGATGTCACTAAATCATAAGCGATAATTTCTTCTTCTTTAAACCATAATGCAATTTCTTTTTCAGCAGATGCTACTGAGTCAGAACCGTGAATAATATTTTTGCCAACTGTCATACCGAAGTCACCACGGATTGTTCCAGGTGCACTTTCAGCAGGGTTTGTTTTACCTACTAAAGTTCTTCCGATTTCTACAACGTTTTCCCCTTCTAATACCATTGCAAAAACAGGACCAGAAGTAATGAAATCAACTAATTCTCCGAAGAATGGTTTTTCACTATGTTCTCCGTAATGTGTTTTTGCTAAATCTTCAGAAACAGTCATTAATTTAGCGCCAACAATTTTGATTCCTTTATTTTCGATGCGATTTACGATTTCTCCAACAAGTCCTCGTCCAACCCCATCAGGTTTAATCATTAAAAAAGTTTTTTCCATCATTTACCCCTACCTCATTGTTTTTTGTGTAGCCTTGAATAGTTTATCATTGAAAGCGATTACTTTCAATTCTTAATATACACGATACAACATTTTTTCATGAATTTCTAATAAATATTGTTTTTGGACACAATCATCTAATTGACTTAAGTGATATTTTGCTTTTTCTGCATACCTTTTACTCAATATTCTCGCATCTTCAATACCATATGCTCTTACGTTTTGTATAATGAACTCGAAGATTGATTCACTTTGTTCTGTCTTTAAATGATGTATACTTTGTTCAAGTTGATGTCGTTTGGGATTATTATTGTTGTGAATTGCAGCCATTAAAGGGTATGTAATATGACCGTTACGGATATCACTTGCCACAGGTTTGCCTAGCGTCATCTCATCACTCGTATAATCTAACATGTCATCAATAACTTGATAGCTCATCCCAATATAATGACCGAATTTACGGAGATGAAACAGTGATTTATTATCCACCTCTGTACTCATAGCCCCTAATACGCAACTCGCTTCGATTAATATCGCTGTTTTACGGTTAATTCTTCGAAGATATTGAGTAAATGAAATAGGGTACTTGAATCTATCTGACATTTGATCAAATTCACCGAAACACACTTCAAGTATTGTTTGACTAAATATTTGGTGAAATTTTGTGGAATTGATTTGACTAATATTAGTTAATGCTTTGGCAAGTAAATAATGCCCTGTTCTAAGTGCAATACTCTTATTAAAGGCTGTGTGCACACTTTCTACACCTCGTCGCTTATCACTATTATCGATATAGTCATCATGCACTAAACTTGCCATATGTATTAATTCTAAACTCACAGCTGTATTCATTAATTGATCATAATACTTTTCATCACCCATCAAGCCTGAAAGTAATACGAACATAGGTCTAACTCGCTTACCACCCGATTGCAGTGTATGCATACTTGCCTGTTGTATCACTTTTGAGTCACTTTGAATGACTAGATTCAATTGTTGTTCAACTCGTGTGATATGTGGTTTTAAATATGACTTATAACTCATTGCAATCATCCATTTCTCATTTATTTCTGTGGTTTAATCGCTTTATGCATTGCGCTTACGCCACCCGTAAAGCCTTTAAATTTAATGTGCGTAAATCCTACACCCGCCATTAGTTTCGCCAAAGCGTATTTATCAGGGAAATCAAAAGCTGACTGCTGTAACCAACTATATTCTTTCATTGATTTTGCAAATATTTTACCAAATATCGGCATAACATATTTGAAATACATTGTATATCCTTCTTTAAAAACAGGCATTGTTGGATGACTTGTCTCTAAAATGACTAACATACCCCCTGGTTTTAATACACGATAAATCTCAGCTAAACCTTTTTCAAAATCTGGTAAATTACGAAGACCAAATCCAATTGTCACATAGTCAAACAGATTATCTTCAAATGGCATTTCCATTGCATTTCCATGAATTAAATTAATATTATCGTAGTTCTTCACTTTTGATTTCGCAACTTCTAACATATTTTCACTAAAATCTAGACCCGTAACATGACCCTTTGGTCCAACTGCTTCTGCCATCTGAATCGTCCAGTCACCTGTACCACAACAAACATCTAATGCTTTAGAGCCTTTAGTCACTTTCATCTGTTTCATAGTATATTTACGCCATGCTTTGTGTTGATTAAAGCTAATAATATCGTTTAATTTATCATATTTTGAAGAAACGTTTTGAAAAACATTATGTACCATTTCAGTTTTCTCTTCATTTGTCATTTGGTTCGGCATACTTAACACCACTTTCAACTATGTATTATTGCGCAATAAAAGGCGCTATGAATATATTATTAATTGTATTTTTTAAATTTTGATCTTTAGTATCTGCATATTGTTGTTTTAATTCATTTTGTTTAGCAACACATTCCGTTAATACTTGATAATGATGCTGATGAAAGGGGCTTGCTAAATATTGATAAAATAATGCACTAAGTAAGTCAGTTGACAGCACATAGCAATCTTTGTTGTCATCCGTTACTAAATCTTGCATACGCATACTCGTGTCAATAGCAAGAATCGCACATTTCGTTTGATCATCAATATTCATATTTGCTGTTTTAGTTAAAATATTTTCGTCAACTGCTATCATTTCAAAAAAAGGATAACGTGCTGTTAACTTTTCAATATCTCGCATAAATGTTTCGTAAAAAGACATCATCATTACCTCAATTAGTTATTCTTTTACTATTATAACTTAATATCTTAAAAATTAAACAGTATTAAGCTGATTCAAACAAAAATAAAAAGCCCATAACGGGCTTTTTATAAACACAATTATTTAACTGCGTCTTTTAATGCTTTACCAGCTTTGAATGCTGGGACTTTACTAGCTGGGATATCGATTTCTTTACCAGTTTGTGGGTTACGACCCTTACGAGCAGCACGTTCACGAACTTCAAAGTTACCAAAACCGATTAATTGTACTTTTTCTCCATTTGATAATGATTTTTGAATTGATTCAAAAACAGCATCAACAGCTAAACCTGCTTCTTTTTTAGTTAAATTAGCACTTTCTGAAACCGCATTGATTAAGTCTGTTTTATTCACGTCAATTCACCTCCCCAAAGGTTATGTAAATGATACTAAGTATCATTCTGTTATGACTTTAACATAATAAATGTTGTCACTGCAACGATTTACACACAAAAATGATTATTTTTTTCAATTTAATGCTGTACAGTTCTGAAAATTGGCTCATTTTTCTCATTTATGGTATAAGGTACTGAATATGCTGGAAGGATTGGCGAATCTTTGTATAAAATTTCGCGTATATCACTACCTGGCTTTAATTTTAATTTTTTCTCATTTATTATTTTACCTAAATCAAGTGTGTAATCAATTTTAAATTCATTCCCACCATTAATATAAATTGGTAAACTTTCGCCACTATATGGGCTCTTCACAGTAGGATACTGTTTTAACCCATACTTTTTGTGATTAATTTTATATAAATTAGGTCCAATTTTCTTACCCAATGCAAGTGTATCTGATTTAGTTTCTAAACGTATTCGCAACTCTTTTAATGTCTCAGAAGTTCTTAAATCAATTAGTTTTACAGTTGGATCCTTCTCAACATCCATTAAGACATATTGGTAGTACCCACCCATTTCAAATGAACTTCCGGGTAATTGGGATAAATATTTAGGTTTTAGCTTTTCGAAATCGACCGGATGTTTCACATAAATTTCATATGACATATCTCGTTCTTTAATTGGCAATAAACCGCCACTGTCTTTTTGGAAGCTATCAACTGCAGTTTGTACCATCTTCAATTGGTCAACTGGCGCAACTTGGTTCTGAGCTAATTCTTCTTTTGGATACATACATCCTGATAATACAAAAGTTAATACAAACATTAAAATAATTAACTTCTTATCCATGACTAGAACCACCTAATACTACAAACATTAGTAACGCACTTAAAATCAATGCTATATAGGCTAAACCTGTAACGATTATATTAAGTATTCTATTTTTCAACTTAAAACGTGCAACATAAATTAATATCATTGCGAGTAACATCAACCCTAATGAATAAAATGATACCCACATTAAGTCCATTTTAGAAATATTGAACATAATATACCTCTATTCATTCTTTTTTTCACGACTCATCAATTCCATGACACCCGTGTTTACATCTAAACCTTCAAACAATAATTTGTATAACGCTGTAGTAATCGGCATTTCAACTTTGAAAGCTTTTGACATTTCATAAGCTGCCTCAGTTGTACGCACCCCTTCAACAACCATACCCATTTTATCTAGTGCTTCGTCTAACGTTGCACCTTGCCCAAGCATGTTTCCACATTTCCAGTTACGAGAATGTACAGATGTACAAGTTACGATTAAATCGCCAATTCCTGCAAGACCTAAAAATGTCATTGGGTCAGCACCCATTTTTGTACCTAATCGTGTAATTTCAGCAAGACCACGTGTCATTAAAGCAGCCTTAGCATTATCACCATATCCTAAACCATCAGTAATTCCTGCAGCGAGAGCAATAATATTCTTTAGCGCTCCCCCAATTTCTACACCAATTAAATCATCATTAGTATAGACTCTAAAGTACTCGTTCATAAACAAGTCTTGCGCTGTACGAGCTACATTTAAGTCATGAGATGCAACTGCAACAGTAGTTGGTTGTTTGATTGCCACTTCTTCAGCGTGGCTCGGACCACTTAATACACCCACGCCTTGTAAATTATTCTCATCCATTTCTTCTGCAATCATTTCAGAAATTCGTTTAAATGTTAAAGGTTCTATACCTTTAGATACATGAATAATCATTTTTTGATTATTACAAACCGCGTTAATTTGCTTAGTCACTGAACGAATGGCTTTAGTTGGTACAGCCAATATTAATATATCTGCATGATGAACAACCTTTGCTATATCATTCGATGCTTTTAATGTTTGGTTTAATTGTACTTTAGGTAAATATTTTTGATTGGTGTGTTGTTGATTTAATTCTTCAACCGTCGTTTCAGTTTTACCCCACATTAAACAATCATGTCCATTATCAGCAAGGACATTGGATAATGCGGTACCCCAACTACCTGTACCAATTACAGAAACATTTGTCATAATTCACCACTCCTTAATTTCGTTTACGGGCAATAATATGAACAGGTGAGCCCTCAAAACCAAATGCTGCTCTTATTCTATTTTCTAAGAAACGTTTATAAGAAAAATGCATCATCTCCACATCATTAACAAACACAACAAATGTAGGTGGTTCGATTGCAACTTGTGTAGAATAGAATATATTTAAACGGCTACCATTATGTGTAGGCGTTGGGTTCATTGCCACTGCATCAGTAACAACTTCATTTAAAGTACTGCTTTGAACACGTTTACGATGGTTTTCACCTGCTTCATTAATAAATGGGAATAACGTTTTTAAACGCTTTCCTTCTAATGCTGAGACGAAAGCAATACGTGCGTAATCTAAAAATTGGAAATTTTCACGAACTTTATCTTCAAATTTTTTCATCGTTTTAGAGTCTTTTTCAACAGTGTCCCACTTGTTGACAACAATAACAACTGCTTTTCCTGCTTCATGAGCGTATCCAGCAATCTTCTTATCTTGCTCGATAATACCGGTGTCCGCATCAAGTACAACTAATACCACATTTGAACGTTCAATCGCTTTTAATGCACGTAATACAGAATAACGTTCTGTCGTTTCGTATACTTTACCTTTTTTACGCATCCCTGCAGTATCAATCATAACGTATTCTTGATCCTCAAATGTATAAACGGTATCGATTGCATCACGTGTTGTACCAGCTATAGGAGATACGATAACTCGCTCTTCACCTAAAATAGCATTTATCAAACTTGATTTCCCTACATTTGGTCGACCAATTAATGAAAATTTAATAACATTGTCGTCATAATCTTCTTCTGGTTGTTCTGGAAAATGTTTACTAGCTTCATCTAACAAATCTCCAATACCTAGACCGTGAGATCCAGAAATCGGGAACGGTTCTCCAAATCCTAAAGAATAAAACTCATAAATATCTGTTCGCATCTCAGGATTATCGATTTTATTAACAGCTAAAACAATTGGTTTACTAGATTTAAATAATAACTTAGCAACAAATTCATCTTCAATTGTTATACCGTCTCTTCCATTCACCATAAATATGATAACATCTGCCTCATCAATCGCAATCTCAGCTTGTGCACGTATTTGTTCTTGGAATGGTTCGTCTCCAAGCTCAATACCACCTGTATCAATAATGTTGAATTCATGTGTTAACCATTCACCACTAGAATAAATTCTATCTCTCGTAATCCCCGGCGTATCTTCAACGATTGATATACGCTCTCCTATAATTCTATTAAAGATTGTAGATTTGCCGACATTCGCACGGCCTACAATCGCTATTGTTGGTTTTGTCAATTTTGTTCTTCCTCTCAAATAATATCTTTACTATTTTAACACAGAAAGTACTTTAATCAAATTTTAAAAAAATGCCGATAAATACACATCGTAACGATGAGTACATATCGACATTTTTTTATTATATATTATAAATTTAAATTTTTGAATTTATCTCCGAATACATCACCTAAAGTTGGTGCATCTTCATCAGTCGTTGTTTGATTATTTAAATATGATGTATCGAATTCTTCACCTTGCTCTTCGGTAGCTTTAATTGATAAGCCAATTCGTTTTTCATCTTTGTTAATATCTAAAATCTTAACTTTAACTTTTTGACCTGCTTCTAATACTTCACTTGGGCTACCAATGTGATCATGGCTAATTTGAGAAATATGAACTAAACCTTGTAAACCTTTTTCAATTTCAACAAATGCACCAAAGTTAGCTAGACGCATAACTTCACCTTCAACAACGTCTCCCACTTTGAATTTCTCTTCTATAGTTTCAAAAGGTCCAGGTAGTGCTGCTTTGATAGACAGTGATACACGTTCATTCTCAGGATCAACACTTAAGATTTTCACTTTAACTTTATCACCAACAGATAAAGCATCTTCAACTTTATCAATATGGTCATGTGTAATTTGAGAAATGTGTACTAAACCATCCACATCACCAATATCAACGAATGCACCAAAATTCGTCATTCGTAATACTTCACCTTCAACAACTGCGCCAACTTCTAAAGTTTCTAAGCGTTTTGCTTTCACAACTTTATTTTCTTCAGCTTCAATTACTTTATGGTTTAAGATTACACGATTTTTTTCTTGATCTAACTCTTCAATTTTTAAAGTTAAAACTTTTCCAACATAGTTAGAGAAATCCTCAATATAACTAGTCGAAATTAAAGAAGCAGGAATGAATCCACGTAATCCAACATCTACCACTAATCCACCTTTAACAGCTTCTTTAACTTCAGCTTCAATCGTTTCACCATTTTCGAATTTTTGTTGTAGAGATTCAAATGACTCTGATTCATCTAATTTACGCTTAGACAAAATATAGTGTCCATCTTCTTCTTTATCTTCAACCTTAGTCACATATGCTTCAATCTCATCGCCAACTTTAACTACGTCTTCTGCATTTTCAACACGTAAGCTAGATAATTGGCTAATTGGGATGATACCATCATATTTAGCACCTTCTAATTGTAATACCACATGTTTCTCTTCAATTGATTGAACAGTGCCTTTTACTTTGTCACCTTCATTAATTTCTAAAATCATATTTTCGTTAAATTCTTCTGTCATTAGGGCTCCTCCTCAAAGTTAACATCTTAATGCTTATAATAAACTTCTTATAAATCGTCGATAAAGTCAAGAAATTCGCTTTACTTAAGCGATTATTTTATTCGCTAATTGTATAATTTCATTCTTAACTTCTTCAATAGTCATACCTGTCGTATCTATTTCAATCGCATCTTGTGCTTTTACTAAAGGTGAGATTTCACGAGTCATATCAATATAATCACGACGTTCAATATCTTTCATTAAATCCTCAAAGTTTGCTTCAATCCCACGTTGCTGATTATCTAACAATCTTCTTTCGGCACGTTCAGTAACAGAAGCTATCATATATATTTTCAGTTCTGCATCAGGAATAACATAAGTACCTATATCACGACCATCCATTACAATACCTTTTGCTATAGTCATTTCTTGTTGGATACCTACTAATTTTTCACGTACAACTTTTTGACTAGCAACATGGCTTACATTTAACGTGATATCATTTTCGCGAATACGTTCAGAAACATCCTCACCATTTAAAAAAATTTTTTGACCATTTTCATTTACAATCTTTAAATCAATTTTTTGAACCAATGTTTCAAAATCTACTTTGGGTTGTAATAAATGTGCTAGTGTAATGGCACGATACATCGCACCTGTATCCACATATATCATGCCAAGTTCAGCTGCAACAAGTTTAGCTATTGTACTCTTTCCTGCAGCTGCTGGACCATCTATTGCTATATTAAATTTTTTCATATATTTCCCTACCTTGTCGTTTAATCTTAATTATTTTATCATAGTAGTAATACGTTGTATATTTGGAGGATAAAAAATGAAAACTATTCTAGTTATGCATACTGGCGGTACAATCAGTATGTCAGAAAATGAAGAAGGATTTGTAACAACAAATGCAGTGAATCCAATGTCGAACATTCAATTAGATTCACTCGCTAATATTACTGAAAAACACCCATTCCAAGTGCCATCTCCTCACATCACAATACACCATATGAATGAATTACGTAAACAAATCATCCAAGAAATTTATAGCGAAAACTACGACGGCATCGTTATTACACATGGAACAGATACATTAGAAGAAACAGCATATTTCTTAGATTTAACATTGAATGTAAGTATTCCTGTTATCCTAACAGGTGCCATGCGTTCTTCTAATGAAATTGGATCAGATGGTTTATACAACTATATTGCGGCAATTAAAGTTGCATGTAGTGAAGCCAGTCAAAATAAAGGTGTACTGGTCGTGTTTAATGATGAAATTCATAGTGCAACAAATGTAACAAAAACGCATACATCAAATACAAGTACTTTCCAAAGCCCTAACTATGGTCCTTTAGGCATCGTGACAAAAAATAATGTTTACTTCCATCACCTACCCATCTTAAATCATCCTCTTGTCAAAGTAGATGAGACGAAGAAAGTAGGATTAATAAAAGCTCACAGTGATTTGGATGAGGCATTACTAACATTCTTTGTAGAACATAAATATGATGGTTTAGTAATTGAAGCGCTCGGTCAAGGGAATTTACCACCTTCTAGCTTGACTGGTATTAATAAATTGATTGACTCAAAAATTCCCGTTGTACTTGTATCACGTTGCTTTAATGGGATAGCGAGCAATACCTATCACTATGAAGGTGGTGGTTATGAATTAAAAGAAATGGGACTCATATTTTCGAATGGCTTAAATGGACAGAAAGCCAGGCTGAAACTCCTTATTGCTTTAAGTAACAATTTAACTGTGGAAGAAATTAATGAGTACTTTAGTAAATAACAATTAAGTGATATATAAAATAATAAATCGAAAATACCAAACTCGGTATTTTCGATTTATTTCTATCTTTTACTCATTATATCTTCTGCAATCATCCCACCATGGAATTTACCATTCTCAATGAAAATGGTATTTGCATCATTACCTGCTGCAATCACACCTGCAATATATAGATTAGCGACATTTGTTTCCATTGTCTCACTGTTAAAATATGGAGCTGTACCATATTCATTCGTTATGAGCTCTATACCCATCGACTCTAAAAACGTATAGTCGGGGTGATATCCGATCATCGCAAAAACAGCATCATTTTTTATTTTTTCTTCGCCATTTAATGTTTTAATTGTAACAGTTTCTTCATCGATATTTATAACTTCACTTTCAAAATGAAGTTTTATCTTTTCATGATTCACCAATGACGTATATAGCGGTAAAATCCACGGTTTTACACTCTTAGAATAAGAGCTTCCTCGGTACACTGCTGTGACACGCGCACCTGCTTTTTCTAATTCAATTGCAGCATCAATCGCCGAATTCTTTCCGCCTATGATAACAACATCTTTATCAAAGTATGGATGTGCCTCTTTAAAATAATGATGGACTTTCGGAAGTTCACTCCCCGGTACATCTAATGTATTAGGGTGACCGTAATAACCCGTTGCTACAGTTAAATACTTACATTCATAATTTTGTTTACTTGTATTTACTATAAATGAATCATCAATCTTCTCTACCTTGACGACTTCCTCATTCGAATGAATTGTTAAATTATGATGTTTTACAACTGCACGGTAATAAACTAACGCTTGATTTCGCTTCGGTTTATGCTCTTCAACGATAAACGGTACATCACCAATGCCCAGTTTTTCACTGGTAGAGAAAAACGTTTGGTGTGTAGGATAATTATAAATTGCTTCAACCACATTCCCTTTTTCAATGATAATGTTTTCTACACCTGCTTTTTTTTGTTCAATACTTGCAGATAGGCCACACGGACCAGCTCCTATAATAATACTTTCTACTTTAAACATAATAATCACCTTCCGCAAAAAAGAGACTCCAACTAGAGTCCCCTGTTATTAATTATCTTCTTGAATATCTAATACTTTAAAACCATTTTGTTTTAAGTATTTTGTGAATTTCTTAATATTTTTATGATTTTCTACTTTAACGATCATTCTTCGATGCATTTTATCTGTTTCATCAAACGTCACAAATGAAATTGCGTTTAATTTAAATTTTGAAAGAGCAGATGCTAATCGCTTGATACGTCCCTCAGCTTCTATTGAAGTAATTGCGATACGAACACCTGGTTTACTCATCCCAAATGCTGATTTAAATTGATCCATTACATCATAACGTGTAACAACCCCTAAAAACTCTTTGCGCTCGTTAATGATGCTTAGAATCGGGAAATCTTGTAATGTTAAGAATGACTCTTCGAAGAACGTATCATCATTCACACTGTATTCATCTAATGTTAAGATATCCCCAATTTTTGTGGTTGTAACAAAATCTTCTCTTAACTTCGGTGTTTTCATGAAGAAGAAATGTCTGAATATACTATATTTAGTTGCAGTACCAAGATATTTTCCTTCTTCTACAACAGGCATACCATCAATACCATGATGTTCTAATTTATCTAATACACTTTTTACAGTATCATTTGGATTAGCCACATAACATTTTTCTTTCGGTATCATTATCGTTTTTAGGTACATAAATCCATCCCCTTAGTATTTAATTATTTTGGAATTACTAATGTTTGACCTGTAGAAACATTGTTACCAGAAATGCCATTAGCTTTTCTAATTTTTTCAACATTCTCAGGTGAGCCACTACCATAGTATTTAATTGCGATACGGTATAAGTTTTCTTTCGTACCTACAACATGAGATCCTCCACCATTTGAAGATGAAGACGCATTTGAATCATTGTTTGAGTTACTAGCATTAGAATTGCTGTTCGAATTTGATTGTGTATTAGCACCATCATTTCCATTCACATCATTTGCACCATTTGTAGTCGTTCCGTCTGATGCATTATTTGCATTTGCAGCGTTTGTTCCTGCTGTTTCATTATTTGTTGAACCATTATTTTGGTCTGATGCATTTGAATCTGAAGTATTTTCAGAATTTGTACCGTCTGTTGTTGCTACTTTATCATCTTTAGTGGCTGACTTATCACTTTCTTTTTCTTCATTATCAGCAGTCGCTTTTTCTGACTCTTTATCCGCTTTTTCTTTATCCGCTTTTTCTTTATCTGCTTTTTCTTTATCTGCCTTTTCTTTATCTGCTTTCTTCTCAGATGCTGTTTTACCTTCGTTTACAACTACTTCTTCATTTTTTGGTTTTCCTTCATCTTGGTTATTAATCCAATTGCTTAACAATAAAATAATCGGAACTAATAATAATATTGCTGCTAAAAAAGGTAAGAATTTCTTCATACCACCACCATTATCTTCCTTTTTTTCTTTAGGTGATTCGTGTTGAACTTTATTATTCGCTGCATTTGCAGTGTTAGTTTTAGAAGCACTAGCACCAACAACCGCACCAGCTCCAACAGCTGCTTTTTTCTTTTGGTTTTTCTTTGGTTGTTCAGTAGTGTATTTATCACGATCTACTAATGTATCATTTTTTGCTGTTGTTTTTGTATGGTTCGGGTTAATATTATTTTCATTAGAATTACCGTGAATACCTTTTTTATTAGTTGCGACATTGCCAACAACACTACCACCAACACCTGTAGCAGAAGCAATAATTGAACGGTCACGTTTTTTATTCTCTTTTATCGCTTCTTCTTTTGTTTGAACCTTTTGAATATTGTCTTTACCTTCGTATGTTACGCTCTCATTCTCTAGAGGTGTTTTTTCACGATTTTTACGTTCTTGTGAACGATTTCTTCTAGATGCGCCACGAGGTGGAAAGATTTCATTTGAATCTTCTTGACTCATTTTTGAATCATTTACTTTATCATCAGAAATTGTTTCATCTTCAGCTGTTTGATTACGATCGATTGCTTCTTGTCTTTCGCGTTCAACTTTTTGTTTACTCTTTTCGAATTCATCTTTGAAATTATCTCTAGACACAATATCCACCCACTTAATTAAAATTTTATAAATACATATTTATTATAGACAAAATATGTTGTTTAAGTAAAGTCATATAAATCATTAAACAACTGGTTTAGTAGCGTTTTCTTGAACTTTTTTTGAACATCATAATTAACTTGTTCAAAACTGATGGTATATATATCGTTACACGACATACAACATTTTCTTAAATTATGATTTTTTCTAATTGTTAAATGGTTTTTAAACTCAGTATTATAGGTGTTTTGGTTAAATCTATTTATACAATCATTCAAACAACTTTTTTCTTGAATATATTCCAACATCATCGCTGTCGATTGTCTTTTCAAATTTTGATGTTGTTTAATCTTTTGAACTATAATATTTTGATTATATTTTTTAGACAATATATTCATTAGTAAATGTTTTTCTTCGGGTAACTGTACCCCCTTATAAAATAAGTCAATCTCTTCAATTAATAATTCATTCATTTCATTTAATCGATAAGATAATTGTTCGTCGTTTTGTTTATATAATAAAATTGATTGACAAAGTTTTCCATCACGACCTCCTCGTCCAATCTCTTGTATAAATTGAAAAATCGATTTTGGCATATGATAATGAATCACTGTACGTATATTTGATTTATTAACACCCATACCGAATGCATTCGTTGCACAAATAACTTGTATCTCATCCTGCATATATCGTTGTTGTACTGACATACGATTCTCATATGTCATATCAGCATGATAACGTTCCGCAAGGATATGATGTGATAACAATGCTTCATAAACTGCCTCCACTTGCTTTTTAGATGAAAAATAAATCACTGTAGGACCAGATGTCTTTAAAGTATCTATAATAAAATCGAATTTGTCATTATCAGATTCAATTTTAACAACAGATAAAAAAATATTATCTCTTTCAGTTAAAAAATCTAAAATGACGAGATCTTTTTTCACCACTTCTTGAATATCTGCAATTATCTGAGTGTTTGCAGTGGCAGTTAGTGCAATCACTTGTGCATTAAAATAAGTTATGACTTCATCAATACACAAATAATGCGGTCTGAATTCAAATCCCCATTCTGAAATGCAGTGTGCTTCATCTATTACAATTGCTTCACAAGGATAATTTTTCAAATATTCCATTCCATTTGTAGCGAGCCATTCAGGAGAACAATAAATAAAATCGAATTGATCAATTTGAGACAATATTAATTGTCTATCTTCTAAATCAAGGTAACTATGAATACAACACGCTTTAATTTTCTTAATTTTCAATTGCATTACTTGATCTTCCATTAATGCAATTAAGGGTGAGATAACAATTGTTTTTTTATTTTGTACTACCATGGGCAGCTGAAAGGTTAATGATTTGCCAGCACCAGTCGGTAATAATACAAGTACGTCTTCCCCATCCATAATTTTGTGGACAATTTCAACTTGATTTTGTCGTAATGCTTTTAAATTAAAAATGTCTTGTAATACTGTTTCAATAGTTCTCATTTGTATTGCTCCATTTTGTATTTTACTATTGCAATTTTAAGTTTAAAATAATCTTTTACTGGTGATAATTCAAAATATGATTTTAACTTACCAAATTGATTATTTCTTAGAATTGGTTCAATAGAATTATATTCTTCAATAGATAAAAAGGCATCAATATTTAGCGGATAATCTTTTATCATAATTTCTATCACATGATCTTGGATTGTATGAACACGTACACCTTTCTTTGCTTGTATCATATCTAATGTATTACCATTCAACAATCGTTGATATGTATCATTAGTATTCACATGAAGTGGTGCACGTACGTATAGCTGTCGCAATAAATCATATTGTCCTGATTTCATGGCATGTATAATATAATTTTTTTCAATAAACAATTGTGTTTGAATCATATCTATTGGTTGTTCGAATTGTCGAGATATAGTTTCAATACTGGTTGGTGTGATATGATGTCCATTTAATAAATGAATGAAGTAGCAAGACCCTACTTCTTTTTCGATAGATTGTGTTAATTCATCAACTTCTTTTGCAAGTTCTAAGAACCGATTCTGCTGTTTCATTTGTAGAAATAATTGTTTGATGTGTTGCTGAATAAACAAGCGATTCGTACAAGGAATATATTCTGTGGCATCATGTAAGTATTCAGAAACCGTTTGAAGAAGTAATGTTAAACTCACAAAACTAACTTCACTCGCATAATAAAAATATGGATATAATTGAATGTTATCAGTATCATTTCGATTGTGTAATACTAATTTTTCAACAGTTTGCAAAGAAACTTTCGGATATAACTCATAGACAGGTAATAAATCTTGCATCAGCGCATCAAAATAAGTTTGCTGAGTTCTCATACCATTTAATAATTTCCACAAACTTTTCGTTGATTTGTCATGTAAAAATTTTGAATTGATGTATCGATTAATCGTTTTCATTTTATCACCTGAAATATTTTTGTTGAAAAAGGTCATAACTATCTCTAAAATGGTTATGTATGTTATTTATAGTGTATCATGAATGTTTGAGGAGGCGAAAAAATTTGGCAGGTAAATATACAATTGTTGATATGGATACATGTATTGCTTGTGGTGCTTGTGGCGCAGCTGCACCTGATATATATGATTATGATGATGAAGGTATTGCTTATGTTATTTTAGACGATAACAAAGGGACACAAGAGATACCAGAAGAATTAGAAGAAGATATGATTGATGCTTTCGAAGGTTGTCCAACAGATTCAATTAAAGTTGCAGATGAGTCATTTGATGGTGATGCATTAAAATTTGAATAATTGACTGTTACACAAAAAAGCTTGAAGTCCATGGACTTCAAGCTTTTTTCGTCAAGTTTATTTTAAATTGAACTATTGGTTAGATTTCACTTGCTTATTTAATATCGGAACTAATCGTTTAACCACAATAAAGAACAATAATGTAAGCAATGCACCTTTAATTACGTTAAATGGTATGATTCCAGCAGTGACAATTACTTGTACATTTTTTACTACATCACTTAAATTCATAATCATACCGTACATAGGTAGTAATACAAAGTAATTCATAATACTCATCACAATCGTCATAACAATCGTTGCTAATCCGAAACTTAATAAAATATTATTAAATTTACCTTTCGTTATTAAAAATAACGTTAAAATAAACGATGCGCCTGCTAAAAAGTTTGCGATAGGACCTATTGGATCTGACATATTCATTGCAAAATTCAATACATTCTTGATGAATTCTACTAATATCGCTCCAACTGGTCCTACTGTAAATAAAGCAATAATTGCAGGTAAATCACTAATATCAATTGTTAAATAGGGTGGTAAGAAAGGCACTGGTACTTTAAGAAACATCAGTATAAATGCAATCGCACTTAATAAACTGATGAGTATCAGCCTTCTCGTCTTATTCATTTGTGTCATACTTTCTCCTTACTTCATCTTTGAATCAGGAGGACAAATAAACTTGACGAAACTCTGACCTCCATCTTCTCCCATCCAGACTGTACTGTCGGCTTTGGAATTCCACCAAATCAGCTGTTTTCACAGGTCGCGGGCTTTTACCGCCGGCTCGGAATTTCACCGACCCCGAAGATGAATTTTTATTTGGCATTAGCCATAAGTTATTTTATCAAACTACAAATCTGTGTCAACTAAAGGAATCGATATTTTAAAAGTTGTGCCCACACCTTCTTCACTTTCCACGAGAATCTGTCCACTGTGACTTTCAATTATGGATTTCACGATAAATAAACCTAGGCCTGTGCCATGTTTTCCCCGAGTTCGGGCTTGATCAACTTTATAGAAACGATCAAATATATGATTAACGTGTTCTTTTGCAATACCAACACCTGTATCTTTTAATGCGATATATAGATTACTTTCATCATTATACGTAGTGATAGTAATACAATCACCTTTTTTTGTATAACGCATTGCATTATCTAATAGATTCGTAAGCACTTGAAATATTTTATCATAATCAATCGCTGCTTTTTTCGTATGCTGTAAATCTAAGACTAATTCAGTTTCGTGTTCTTGTGCACTTTGCTTAAAGTTTTGTACGTTCTTCTCAATTAATGATGTAATATCTAGCTGTTCTTTATTTAAAACTGATTCTCCTGAGTCTATACGTGCTACGTTAATTAGTTCATTTACTAATCGATTTAAACGTTTTGATTCATCTAATATTATATTCAAGAATTCATCGACTTCTTCTTTTTCTTGTACAATACCATCCAATATTGCTTCGGTGTATCCCTGCAACATTTGAATTGGCGTTCTAAGTTCATGTGAGACATTAGCGATAAATTGTTGTTTCATGTTATCAATCTTTTTCTCTTCACTCATATCGCGAATAATAGCAACTGCACCATTATTTTGTCCTCGTGTAGGGTTCTTGACAGGTGAGATAATTAAAACGTAATGCTTATCAATGGTTGAAATTTCATGATATACAGTCTCATCTGACTGCATCACTTGATTAACTAATTCACTTAATACATCTGTATCTTCTTGAGAAATCTCATCTAAAAATTTATCTGCCATTGGGTTTTGTAACTGTTTCTCTAAATCCATATTAAAGCTTAATACACCGTCTTCCATCGCATTAATAAGGCGGTCTCTTAAATTACGCTCTTGAGAGATTTTATTGATATTAAGAGATATTTCTTGCTCCATTTTATTAAATGCAAGGGCAAGTTCTCCAATTTCATCTCGAGAATATACAGCTACTTTATTATTACGTTCACCACGTGCTAATTTAAAAGCGGCTGACTTTAAATGCAATAATGGTTTTGTGATTTTATTTGACAAGAAAAATGCAAAAATTGTTGAAAGTACTAACAGTAACATAGCCACAATAAAAATGATAAACGTTATATAGTTTTGAGCATCATCCATTGAATTTGTATCTTGATAAATAAATATACCACTGTCTTTTGTGTTAAATGCTTGGGACGGATAACCAATAAGTATGTATTCATGTTTCACACCTTGATAATCAACTTTAATATCTTTAACAACATATTTGTCTTTTTCAAATACATTCATATATTCTTTATTGGTTTTGATTTCGTCTAACATAATTTGTTTTAACGGATCCTCATTTTCGATTGTCAGCTCTTTTTTATTTTGAACGATAATCAGGCCAGCTGGATTTTCAATTAGTTCTTTAACATATGTCAAGGCATCACTTTTATTATGATGACTTGTTAGTACGAGTTCGGCTTTCTCTGCTTGCTGCTTTAAAGCATGACCCGACTCGCTTTTTAAATATGAATTAAAGAAACCTATTAAAGACACTGATAATATAATTAAAACTGCAGTAACTATAAATAATATAGTCAACCACAGTTTAATTACGACGCTATTGAAATAGCGCACTATTCTTTCACCTCAAACTTATAACCCACACCCCATACGGTATGTATCATATCAGCAGCTTTTGGAGAAACTTTATTTAATTTTTCACGTAAACGCTTTACATGTGTGTCTACAGTACGTAAATCACCATAAAATTCGTAATGCCACACATCCTTTAATAATTGCTCACGATCAAACACTTTATCTGGACTCTTAGCTAAGAATAATAATAATTCATATTCTTTCGGTGTTAAATTTACTTCTTGATTTTCTGCCATTACACGATGCGCATCATTATCAATGACTAGAGAATCAAATACAATTAAATCTTTTGCATGTGCATCTTGCTTTAAGTACATAGTGGGTTGTGCACGTCTTAGGATTGCTTTAACTCGCAAGACGACTTCACGTGGCGAAAATGGTTTCACGATATAATCGTCTGCACCAATTTCAAATCCTTCAACACGATTATGTTCTTCGCCTTTTGCTGTTAACATAATAATTGGGGTCGTCTTTTCTTCACGAATCTTTTTGCATACTTCAATGCCGTCCATACCCGGTAACATAATATCTAATAAAATACATTGAAAGTTTTGATTAAGTGCTAATTCTAATGCCGACTCGCCATCACTCGCTTCAACTGTTTCAAAACCTTCACGCTCTAAATACATCTTAGCGAGTTTTCTGATTCTATCTTCATCATCAACGATTAAAATCGTATTTTTCATGTTCATTACTCCTTTGTATTATGCGTATGAATGTAGACCTGCAATGATTAAGTTAACTGCGATAACGTTAAATAAAATAATCGCCATTCCAACCACTGCTAACCATGCACTTTTCTTACCTTCCCAACCTCTTCCTAAACGTAAATGTAAGAAGATAGCATAGAACAAGAATGTAATTAAAGCCCACACTTCTTTAGGATCCCATCCCCAGAATCTACTCCAAGCAATTTGTGCCCAAATACTTGCAAACAATAAACCACCTAAAGCAAATAACGGGAATCCGATAATCACTGAACGGTAACAAATCTCATCCATTAATTGAAGTGATACTTTGTTCGTTAATGGTTTTACAACTGCAAATATTGATTTTCTTAATACTAATCTTAACAGTCCATATAACATTGTGCCAATAATAATTGACCAAAGAACAGTATTTAACTTTTGAGCATTTATAACTGGTGGTAATTCAATACCTGTACTAAAACGTTTTACTTCTTTATAATCGTTTTTCGTACCCGTTACTTTAACTACAGGTTTACTATCTTTAAATGTGACCAATCCAGGCAAATGATATTCTGCAACTGTTTCTACATCATTTTTATCAAAATAATAATAATCTTCCTTGTAATCCACAATACCTTTCATTACTATTGTTGTTAAAATAAATGCTACAACTAGTATCATGAAATACATCACGACTTCTAACCAAAATGCATCCTTAGATTTCTCATTTGCATCGACATAACGTAGTAAGTAAATTAATCCAGCAACTGAACTCACTGATAATATACCATAACTAATCGTAACTGTAATAACGTGAATCGCTAACCAGTTACTTTGTAAAGCTGGAATTAATGGTGACACATCTCTTGAAAACATACTGGCATAAACTATCACAAGCATGGCAATTGGTAATGAGAATAAAGCTAGAATTGGTGTGCGATAGATAAAGTACAATACTAAGAAACCACCAACCATCATAATTCCAAACATCGTTAAAAATTCATACATGTTACTTACAGGAGCATGCCCTGCTGCCATCCAACGTGTAACGAAATATACAAGTTGCATTACGAAACCGATAATTGTTAATGTCACAGCAATTTTTTCACTTTTTTTTGACTTTGCTTTAATACTCGCTGAGAATGGTAATATTGCAATTAAATATAATATAAATGCAGCATACAATGAAGTACTACTGATATTTAATAAAGCTTCACTATTCATTTTCTTCCTCCGTATCCACATACTTATCATTTACTTCTGGTAAATTATTATCTGTTAATACACTATTAATTTCTTTCGATAATCCGAAATAATTCTTATTCGTATGGGCAGCTAATTTAAATCCATCTTTCGTTTCAATCCATATTCGGCGATGATTTATATATGAACCAATTGCTAATCCTAATAAGAAGATTGAAAAACCGACAAATAATATTGGTAATGTTAAATCTTTTTTCACTGTTAAGTACGTTGTTGTTTTATTCGTTGCGCTTACAAATTTTACGGCGAATTTGTTATCTTTTGTAATATCTTGAGAAGAACGTATTTTTAGTAAACTATATTCCGGTTTACTATCTTTGTTTTCTACACCAAACACAAACGCAGGATTGTTTGGAATGGGTGAACTTGTCAGTAATGTACCATTTTTTGCGATACCATTAAAGTCTGGCGCGTAGTTTTTTAAACTAACTATTAAATTATCAGTAACTTTAAATATTTTACCTGGATTATCAAGTGATACTTCAAAGGTTTTACCAATGACTTTTCCCGTTTTAACATCTTCAACTTTGAATGTCATCGTTTTTAATTGTGATTGATCAAAACTGTTTTGATATAAAGCGAAATTTGAAAACTTAACCGGATGGTTTACTTTTACACTATCATCTTTAATTTTTTCAAGTTTCGGAGCTGCACCAACCACAGTTTTGTCTGCTTTGTTCTCAAATATTGTCACTTGTGACTCATAATTTTTAGCAATTTTATTCATTCTAGAATCAGCTGCTTTACCATTTACATTTGAAATGGACTCTTCATCGTATTGTTCAAAGATAAATTTATTATTCTTGATATAATAGGTATTTTCAGTGCCTGGTATACTCTTCGTTTCACCTTCTGAAACACCTACAAATTCATCTACATATAAAGCTGGTAAAAATCGGAGCATTGCCCCCGCTAATAGTATGATTAATCCAGTATGATTAATGTAGGGGCCATAACGACTTAAGCGTCCTTTTTCAGCTAATATTGCAGTGCCGTCCGTTTTAACTTTATATTTTTTACTTTGTAAATCTTTAATAAGCTTTTCTTGATCCACTGTCGTTGGTAGATCTAGTGTTAATCGTTGTCGTTTAAAGTACGTTGGATGTTTCTTAACCGTTTGACGTGTCAAGGATTTATGTAACGGTAAACCACGGTCAATACTTGCTGCAATTATTGAGAATGCAACAAGAGCGAGTAAAATTAAATACCACCATGAAGTATATAAATTATCAAGTCCAAGTTTATTATATAAATATCCTAGTGTTCCATACTTTTCTTTGTAGAATGTTGTAGGATCTTCACCAACAGGAATAAAGTATTCTTGTGGAAACATGGTGCCAAGTGCAGAAGCTAGAACGGTTAATATTAGCAATGTCACGCCTGTTTTAACAGAACTAAAGAAAATCCAAATCTTGTCTAAAATCGTTCGATTTTTTGTTTTACTACGCACTGCTTGGCCATCGTACCTCATTACATCTGTCGTTTTCTTTTTATCATAATTGTCATTAATTAATCGCCCACAGTTTTGACAAAGTTGTGTTCCAGGAGGGTTAACATGACCACATTGACATTTGATTGGTTGATCTTGCATTGTTATCCCCCTTTTATGGCTTAACCATTTCCATGTATTTCTGAATGTCTTCTTTCGACATTTGTCCTTTATGATGTGCTTTTATCTTTCCGTCTTTATCAATGATGTATGTATTAGGTAAATCATTTGCATTATAAGCTTCCATAACATCACCATTATCCAATCCAACGGATAACTTCACCTCTTCATCTAAAGCACTGAAGAATTGTTTTATTTGCTGAGGACTATCTTTAACGTGAATTGTTAAGACTTCTACACCTTGATTTTTATATGCATTATGTGCTCGATTTAAATCTGGCATTTCTTCTAGACAAGGTTCACACCATGTTCCCCAGAAATTAAGAACAACACCTTTACCCAGATAATCTTTTAAATTTACTTTGTCCCCATCTAAAGTTTTTAATTCAAATACAGGTGCCTCATCTCCTATTTTCACAACTTTTTCACCATCTTTAACAACTGATACATATATGATGAATAAAATTGCCAGAAGTATGAGGAAAGTCACAATGTATTGAATAATTGTTTTTTGATTTTTCGCCATGTTTAACCCCTTCTCTATACAAAATGTCACAATATATTATATCATTTAAACATACTTAAACTGTGGCAACTATGTGAATTTTATGATTTGTTCAGACTCATATTTCGTAATGTTTTTACTTCATGTGGCGTTAATTCTCTAGCATCACCTGCATTTAAACCTTTTAATGTTAATGGACCATATTCAATACGAGATAACTTCACCACTTCATGTCCAAAGTGTGCAAACATACGACGTACTTGACGATTTCGACCTTCATGAATTGTAATTTCAACTAACGTTGTATCTTTTAATTTATCTTGTGACTTTACTTTGACAATTGCCGGTGCTGTTTTTCCATCTTCTAACATGATGCCACGTTCTAATTCTTTCACTTGCTCACGGAGTAAGAATCCTTTAAGTTTCGCGACATACTTCTTTTTCATTTTATATTTTGGATGTGTCATTTGATTCGCGAAATCACCATCATTTGTCAGTAATAATAATCCACTTGTTTCATAGTCTAAACGACCAACCGGAAAAATGCGTAAATCAAGTTGTGGAAAGTAGTCCGTTACAACTGTACGTCCCTTGTCATCAGACACACTTGTGATAACACCTGTAGGTTTATGAAATAATAAATAGATTTTCTCTGGATTTTCTAATGGTATCCCTTCAACTTCTACACGGTCACGCGGTGAAACTTTTGTTCCTAATTCTTTTACTGTTTCACCATTCACAGTGACTTTACCTTCAGTAATTAATACTTCTGCCTTACGACGTGAGGTAATACCACTTTTTGCGATTACTTTTTGTAATCTTTCTAATTGTTCACTCATTTTATTCATCCTCTTCGTTTAAATTTTTAAAGAATAATTCCATCTCACTTGCATCACTAGTCATTGACTCATCTCTTGGTAAGTCATCTAATGATTTTAATCCAAATGTCATTAAGAAAAATTCGGTTGTGATTAGTTGTCTTGCACGTTCGCCACTCACTTCATTACTCACAACTAATCCACGTTCAATCAATGTCTTCACTGGACCATCACTATTAACGCCACGCATCATTTCAATATCATGACGTGTAACAGGTTGATTATAGGCAATAATGGCTAATGTTTCGAGTGAGGCTTGCGTTAATTTTTTTTCGTTCGTCGCTGTAACTAAATCTTCTAAATAAGGGTTTAATGTTTCATTCGTCATTAAGTAATATTTTGTACCTAATTTTTGAATTTCAAAGATTTCATGTTCATAGTCCCTTACGATATCTGATAATTGGCTCGGTGTCAGTTCTATGATTTCAGCAAGTTGTTCAATCTCAACGCCTTCGTCTCCAACAGCATATAGTAAGCCGAGTAAGATATTAATTTTTTCATTCGACATAATTTCTTCCTCTTTCAATCTGAATTTCACCAAAGTCGTTTGACTGATATACAACAATCTGACATTCTTTCATTAGTTCTAAAATCGCTAAAAATAGTGTGACGATTTGAGTTTTTGTTTCGGAATAAGATACGAAATCATCAAACGTAATCATTTCTTTTTTAGATAAAGCATCTGTAATATGATGAATAGCCTCTTCCATAGAATATGAATCACGTGCAACACTTACAGATTCACTAGCAATCTTAACGCGACGTTGTTTCGCCTTTTGATATGCTGCAATTAATTCTGTTAAATCAATATGAAGTGGCGTTTGTTTCGAGTTTTCAAAATTCGTTAAGTCATTACTGCGTTTTACAAAATATTTATCATGTTCGTCTTTTTTAGTTTTTAATATATCAGCGTACAAACGGTAGTTTTGATATTCTAATAATTGACGCATTAAATCGTCACGTGGATCTTCTATATCTTCATCTTCATCTATTGGTGCATCGGGCAATAAGGTTTTACTTTTAATACGTAGTAACTCGCTTGCCATTACTAAATAATCACCATGTTGATTAATATCTAAATCATCAACATTTTTGATATAATTAATATATTGTTCAGTTAATATCTTCATTGATATATCATAAATATCAATTTCGTATTTCTGTATTAAATGTAGTAATAAATCTAACGGACCTTCAAATGAAGCTAATTTTACTTCGTACATATATTCACCTAACTTTGGGAGTGATTTCTTATGAATTCTATATTTAGAAAAGCATTTCAAGAATTTATTATTGAATTCCATGAAAAACGTGATTATTTTGAATGTCACGAAATTATGGAAGAAGCTTGGAAAGCAAAGCCAACAATGACTAAGCAAGATCCTGAAGTTGCTCTGATTATGCTTGCAACAGCGCTCTATCATTTACGTCGTAATAATATACAAGGGGCGTCAACGTTATTCAACAAAACAATACACCTCTTGACCATCAACGCACAAACACTAAATACCTATTTAGATGTAGACCAATTAATTGCAACCATAAAAGTATTACAACAAAATTTAGCCTATCAACAAATTATGTTACCACTTAAAACAACCCATCATTGTGCTGAAGTCATCTTTCCAACTGATGATATTGTGCATAAACATAAAAGGCGCGATCGAACAGATATCATTCGCTTAAGACAACAAGCCCTAAACAATAAAAATCCAATACAATATACCCCAAATCAAACACATGATGCCGATAAAAGCAAATAATATCCAATTATTTTTATTTAATTTTGAATCTTGTTTTGGGTCTATTGTTTCATAGTTACTTTGTGCACTTTCTGACAACGTTGCTTGTGACGTTGTCTTTTTATTTTCACTTAATTTTTGTTGATTTTTTTGTATTTGTCGTTGTTTATTCATATTGTCTCCTTATGCTCTCGGATGAGTGTTTTTGTACACTTCTCGGATTTGTTTCTTACTGATATGTGTATATAGTTGCGTTGTTGATATATCTGCATGTCCAAGCATTTCTTGTACAGCGCGGAGATCTGCTCCATTTTCAAGTAAATGCGTGGCAAATGAATGTCTGAGAGTATGGGGCGTAAGTTTTTTATTGATTCCCGCATCAACTTTTATTTGGCGCATGATTTTCCAAAAACCTTGACGTGTTAAACGTTTACCATGGAAATTCAAAAATAAACTATCCGTCATTTCTTTTTTCAACATTTTAAAACGTGTAGTATTAATATAGTTTTCGAGTAACTTAATCATATTATCGCCCATTGGGATAATCCGTTCTTTATTACCTTTACCATAAACACGAACAAATCCCATCACAGTATTGACATCATCTATGTTCAAATTAATTAATTCAGATACACGCATGCCAGTAGCATATAATAACTCTAGCATTGCTTGATCACGTTTGCCCGTTAATTTAGATGTATCTGGTGTTGATAAAAATTTATCAACTTCTTCTATTGAAAGAATATCCGGTAAGCTTCGTTCATACTTTGGTGCTTCTAATATTACAGTTGGATCATTAATAGCATATTTTTCGCGTAGGGCAAATTGGTGGAACCCCCGAATTGTAGCAGAAACTCTTGCTAAAGTTTTAGCAGACTTGCCTTGATCTTTTAAATATCCCAAAAATAAGGTTATCGTAAAACGATCAACATTATCAATATTACCAATTTTCTCCTGTTCTAAGAATGTTTTATAATGCTTTAAATCACGACGATATGCCGCAATTGTATTGTTACTTAAACCTTTTTCTATCATAATAAAATGTAGATATTCATCAATAATTACTTGCATAACAACACCTCAAAACCTAGTTTACCATAATAATTATATTAGCAACTAAAAAAATAAAAAAGTAGGACAATATTGATGTCCTACTTTTACACGTTTTCTTTTTAATTGGTCGACTGCTCTACTATGTAGCAGTTTACATAAATTAATACTTTATTCTGTAATCTTCTTATCCAAATCCTCTGGCTTAACACCCTTGTGTGAACATTTTTTACAAATCCCATGAAAAGTCAAACGATGATCCATAATTAAAAAATAATATTCAGCTTCGACTTTCTTTTCAACTTCATCAAGTAAATCTTCCTCAATTTCATCAACGTCACCACAATTCATACAGACTAAATGATGGTGGAAGTGTTTTGCGCCTTCTTTTCTAAGGTCAAAACGCGCAACGCCATCACCAAAATTGATTTTATCAACAATTTTCAGTTCTGCTAATAATTCTAATGTTCTATAAACTGTAGCTAAACCTATTTCAGGTGCACGTTCCTTTACTTTTAAAAAAACATCTTCTGCACTTAAATGATCTGCTTCATTTTCTAACAATACGGTCACTGTCGCTTCCCTTTGAGGGGTTAATTTATAAGAAGCATCATGTAATTGCTCCTTGATTCGATTAATTCTTTCCTGCATCACTAACACTCCTAAAGGTTACGATTGATATATATAAAATATCAGTAATTGAGAATTAAAGCAAGAAATAAATTTCTATTTTAGAATTATTACAATCTATATATTATTTCATTGATAATAGTAAATATTGGATTGCGATAATCGTCTTTGCATCCTTGATTTTGCCTTGTTTTATCCATTCATTTGCTTCTTGGATGGATAACCAATGTTTCACTACAAATTCGTCATCATCTGCTTTTAATGTATTCGATTCAATTAATTCGCCTGCTTCATATAATGATATATATTCATCACAAAATCCTGGAGATACATAAAATTCATTTACAAGTTCCATTGTTTTTGAAGTGAAACCCGTTTCTTCTTCTAATTCACGGAGTGCAGTATTACGACGTTCTTCACCCGGATCAACTTTACCTGCTGGAATTTCAATTAAGTTCACTTCAGGTGCTTTTCTATACTGTTCTACAAGTAGTAATTTATTATTCTTCATCGCTATTATTGCAACAGCTCCTGGATGTAATACCACTTCACGCATACTCTCTTTACCGTTCGGTAATTCAACCTGATGACGCTCAACTCGTAATACCCTTCCATCTAAAATCAATTCTTTACTTATAGTACGTTCTGTCAAATCCATATTAATACACTCCTCTTTTTTATCATGTTAAACTATAACTATTATAACGAATGGAGGTCAAGACATGAAATTTAACACAACAAAAAGCGGCATTAAATTCTCAGCGCTTGGGCTTGGCGCAATGAATTTACCGATAGATGCAATGGATAGTCAATATATATTGGATCAAGCAGTGGATTTAGGCGTTACATATATTGATACTGCTGATTTATATCAAAAAGGCCAAAACGAAAAAAATATCGGAAACTTTATTAAGAATTCAAAAAAACGTGATCAAATAACATTGGTTTCTAAAGTCGGTAACCGCTTCAACATGCTAAATGATGAAGTTGTTTGGGACCCGTCAAAAGAGCATATTAAACAAGCTATTCATGAAAGCTTAAAGCGACTAGAAACAGACTATTTAGATTTATATATGCTTCATGGCGGTATGATTGAAGATGATAAAGATGAAACAATTGAAACATTTGAGGCATTAAAAAAAGACGGTTTAATCCGAGCGTATGGAATCAGTTCAATACGACCTAATGTGATTGATTATTATTTAAAACACAGTCAAATTGACACTATCATGATGCAGTTTAATTTGATTGATAATCGTCCAACAGATTTAATCGAAATGATTAAATCTAAAGATGTTCAAATACTAGCACGTGGTCCATTAATGAAAGGTTTATTGACTGATAAATCATTAACTGTGCTCGATAAGAAATTCAAATCAGGTACATTAGGTTTGAGTTACGACGAACTAAAAAATAGCCTGACAGAAGCGAGTCAAATCGCCCCCCTTCAACATGCTGTATATCAATATTTAATGACGCAACCTGTCGCATCTATTGTAAATGGTGCATCACATATCGATCAGTTACAAGCGAACGTAAAAGCATTTGAATCAGTGCAGCAAAATCCATTAGAACAACAAGCATTTGAAAAAGTGGTTCAAGCATTTAAAAAAATACAATACGAGGATCATTTGATATGAACAATAAAGTCTTAAGTAGAACCTTACTTGGTATTTCGCTCGTATCTGGTGTTACTTCTAGTGTCGTGGGTTTAGTCGCTTCAAATTATGTTTTAAATTTTAAATTACGTGATGTAGAAGTCATTAGACGTCGTGAAATTAAAGCAAAACGCTTAGATGTTGATGCTTTTAAAGCAATGGATCCAGTGGATGTTACGATTCCATCCCGTAATGGTTATAACTTAAGCGCTACTGTTGTAAAGCCATATGAACATAAACACTGGATGATCTTCTGTCATGGTGTAACAGAAAATAAAATAACAAGTATTAAATATTTAAATTTATTCAAAGAACTTGGCTTTAACGGGATAATATTTGACCATAGAAGACATGGAGAAAGTGGAGGTAATCATAGTACTTATGGTTACTACGAAAAGAAAGACTTAGAATCCGTCATTGCTTTCTTAAAAGAACAGTATGGTTATGATATTACTTTCGGAGTTCATGGTGAATCAATGGGTGCTGCAACAACACTATTATATGCTGGTGAACTTGCGAATGAAGCGGCCTTCTATGTATCAGATTGTGCTTTCTCTAACTTCGCAAAATTACTGACGCAAATCATAGCGCAGAAATCAACCATTGGCAGTGGTTTCGTGTTATCTACTTTGAACCAAGTATTAAAAATTAGAACGCATTTTTCATTAAAGCAAATTTCGCCCATTGATGTTATACAAAATGTGGAACAGCCAATCCTCTTTATTCATTCTAAGCCTGATGTGTTCATACCTTACACACATTCTGTGGATTTATATAACAAAAAAAAGGGACCAAAAATGCGCTGGTATCCAGAACATGGTGGTCATGCAGCAAGTTTTAATGTAAACCCAGTATCATATAAGAATAAAGTTGAGACATTTTTAAAAACATATGCTTTGATGCCTCCACAAACAAAAGAAAACAACACGACAAAATTACAAGGGAAACCTAAAGTTAAAAAGAAAAAGTAAGTTGTGATTACGACAAAACCCGAACGAAAACTATAAATCAAAAGCGATTTATAGTTTTCGTTCGGATTACGCTTGTGCAGATCTCTTCTTTCACAGTATCATTTCTTCGTCATGAAATATCCACGTAATAACTTTTCGAGTGTTCTTGGCGCGAGCCCATATACTTTTAATCCAGCATCCATCCATATTGGTAAATTCATTTCTGTTTTTTTCTTAATTATTGCTTCTATAATCTTCTCACTTAATTGGACAACATCAAGTTGTACTTTATCAGCTAAGTGATGCATAGGTTTTCCTTTATTCGCTTTTTTAATAAATTGAGTATTAACAGGACCTGTATTAATATTGAGAAAATTTATATGCTGCTGTTCTAATCTTAGTGCATTCATAACATGGTTTAATCCTGATTTTGATGCAGCATATATTGCACCAAACGGTGTGGTTACATTGGCAGATTGACTCCCAATAGTAACAACCATACCACCCTGATCCATTTTTCTCACAACATGTTTAGTGAGAATTACAGTTTGCGTTAAATTAACATGTATTATATCCGCGATTATTTGATCACTTTGATCTAACAATGAGCCGTATTCTGCAAATCCTGCACAATTAATTAAATAATCAAATCCTTCCTGGTGATCAATCCAATCCAGCAATATTTCGAAGTCTTCATTTTTTAGTAAATCCGTTGCCATGACAGTGAGTCCATCATACATTTTATTCAAGTAACTTAACTCTTCTGTGCGCCTACCTACAGCTGTTACATAAACACCACGAAATAGTAACATCTCTGTTAACTGTTTACCAACACCACTTGTGGCACCAGTAATTAGTGCTCTTTTTCCGATCAAGTAATCCACCACATTCCTTTAACTATATAATCATTTGTGTCAAAATTGTGTTTTGTTCTATACAATCATATAATAAAATTAATTAACTTTCTAGGAGGCAATATTCATGAAAATCGTATTTTACGGTTCTGGTAATATGGCCAGTGCTATTTTCACTGGTTTAATCGAAAGTAAGACCGTTAACGGTGATGATATATATTTAACAAACAGAAGTGATAAGGAAGAATTAAAACGCCTTAATACAAAAATGAATACACAATATAGTTATGATGACTATGCCTTATTAGATAATGCAGATTTTGTTTTCTTAGCTGTCAAACCACACGATTTCGATTCTCTTGTTGACCGTATTAAACCGAATCATAATACCCAAAATAAATTTGTCTCAATGATGGCTGGTGTTCCAATTGATCAAATCAAAACAAAACTTCAAACATCTAATCCTGTAGCTCGCATTATGCCAAATACGAACGCACATGTACAACAATCAGTTACTGGCATTTCTTTTTCCAATCATTTTGAAGATAAAGATAAAAAACAATTATTCGATTTACTAGATGCATTCGGTACATCTATTGAGGTTGAAGAAGATTCATTGCATGATGTTACAGCGATTACTGGAAGTGGACCAGCTTTCTTATACTATATGTATGAGCAATATATTAGTGCTGCTAATCAACTTGGATTATCACGAGAAAATACAGATATTGCGGTACGTAATTTGATAATTGGTACAGCAAAAATGCTTGAAAATAGTGAATTATCTTTAGATCAATTACGTGAAAATATTACTTCAAAAGGTGGTACAACGAAAGCTGGATTAGATGCTTTAGCAAAACATCCAATTGAAGCTATTTTCGTTGACTGTTTAAATGAAGCTTTAAACCGTAGTAAAGAGTTAGGAAATTAAAAATAAGCACCTATTCATATTGAATAGGTGCTTATTTTACTATATTTCAAAGCTATCAAAGTCTTTTACAATTTCAAAATTCATTTCAGGATAAGTGATTTGTATCATTTCTTTTAATCGAGCGATATCTTCTAAATTATAACGATTGCTTACATGATTAATTAAAACTTTTTTTACTTTACTTTCACTAACGAGTTTCGCTACATCGTCGATATGACTGTGGTAATACTTATGACTTAGGTCTAAATCACCATCTAAATAAGTACTTTCATGTACGATAACATCTGCAGATTGTGCTAATTCGATTTCTGTTTCACAAGGCATCGTATCACCAAATATCACAACTACTTTACCTGGTTTATCAGGTAAACGGTAGTCTTTCGTTTCGTATATTACACCCTCAAAATCAACAGTCTGTTGTGTCTTAAACCGTTGATAAATTGGGCCGGGCATAATTCCAGAATGAATCAGTTTATCAGATAATAAATTTCCTTGAGTATCAGGAAATTGAAGTCGGTAACCAAAAGAATCAATACCATGATTTAGTTTCTTTATCGTCACTTTAATTTGATTTATATGAAGCACATCTCCATCTTCAATTTCAACGATTTCAATCGGATAGTTTAAATGAGAACCGGAGATTGATAGTGTCGTTTCAATATAAGTCTTTATCCCTGCAGGTCCATACAAAGTTAATGGTTTATTTTCTCCACCTTGAAAGCTCCTCGATGTTAATAATCCAGGTAATCCGAAAATATGGTCACCATGTAAATGCGTAATAAAAATGTTATCTAATTTACCTAGTTTAATATTTGTATGTAATATTTGATGTTGACACGCTTCACCCGCATCAAATAGCCAAAATGTGTTGTCTATAGGAGCAAGTGACAAAATAATTGTCTGTGTATTTCTTTCCTTTGTAGGTAATCCTGCACTCGTTCCTAAAAATGTTATCTCCATTCCAATACCACCTTTTATTTCATCACGTTATTATAGCATGTTTTAATTGTTTTTTTAGGCATTGTATGAAAAAATAAAATAGACTTTAATAGAATCGAGGTATTTATTTTGGACATTGAAAAGCAAAATATTCCCTGCTTGATCACAATTTTTGGTGCAACAGGTGATTTAAGTCACCGCAAGTTATTCCCGTCCCTATTTCATTTATTTCAACAAGATAACTTGAATGAACATGTTGCAATTATTGGTATTGGTCGACGAGACTGGACTAATGAAAAATTTAGAGCAGAAATCAAAGCTTCTATTGAAAAATTCGTCAAGGATACAAACAAATTAGACGAGTTTATGGAGCATGTGTATTATCAATCTCATGATGTAAACAACAAAGAAAGCTATGATGCACTGCTTAAAACTGCTGAAACTTTAGATGAGCAATATGGCTTAGAAGGCAATCGATTATTTTATTTAGCAATGGCACCTGAATTCTTTGGAACAGTGTCTGATTTCTTAAAATCAAGTGGATTAACAAAAACAAAAGGTTTCAAACGATTAATTATTGAAAAACCCTTTGGTAAAGATTTGGCATCAGCAGAGAAATTAAATAGCCAATTAAGAAAATCATTTAAAGAAGAAGAAATCTATCGTATTGACCATTACTTAGGTAAAGACATGGTACAAAATATTGAGGTTATTCGTTTTAGTAATGCGATGTTTGAACCACTATGGAACAATAAATATATTTCAAATATTCAAGTAACTTCTTCAGAAGTATTAGGTGTTGAAGATCGCGGTGGTTATTACGACAATAGTGGTGCATTAAAAGATATGGTACAAAACCATATGTTACAAATTGTTTCATTACTCGCGATGGAACCACCAATTTCATTATCATCTGAAGATATACGTAATGAAAAAGTAAAAGCTCTACGTTCGATACGTAAAATACAACCTGAACACGTAAGGAGTTATTTCGTACGTGGACAATATGATGTAGGAGAAATTAACGGTGAACAAGTGAAACGTTACCGTGATGAAGAAAATGTTAATCCAGAAAGTAACACACCCACTTTTGTAGCTGCAAAGGTGATGCTTGATAACTTTAGATGGGCCGGTGTCCCTTTCTACATTCGTACTGGTAAACGTATGAAAGAGAAAGAAATCCGAGTTGTCGTTGAATTTAAAGAAATGCCTATGAATTTATACTATCAAAAAGATAATCAACTCGATTCTAATTTACTCGTTATTAATATTCAACCCAATGAAGGGATTGAATTACACTTAAATGCACGTAAATATATTGAAGGTATTGATACAGAACCTGTTAAATTATCATATGCTATGACTACTCAAGATAAGATGAATACTGTAGATGCTTATGAGGGATTAATTTATGACTGTTTAAAAGGCGATGCGACGAACTTTACACACTGGGAAGAATTAAAAGCTACATGGAGCTATGTAGATACAGTTGCAGAATATTGGGATTCTCATCCAGCACCGTTCCCGAATTATCAATCAGGGTCTAATGGTCCTATCAAGAGTGACTTATTATTAAGCCGTGATAATTTCCATTGGTGGGACTTCTAAAATAATACTAATTAATATTAATTCAACCTTTGAATCATATGGTTCAAAGGTTTTTATTGTGCTTTGATTGTGTTAATATTTGATTTATGGATAAAAAATATACTGAAATATACATGAACTATTCAGAACAAGATTTTGAAACACTATTAAATATTGAATCAATGCCATATATTGAAACTTTTACGAATCATCATTCTAATAGATATGAACCAACAATATATCAAGATTTAGTAACATTAATCGAAGTAACACAAAGTGATTACGATGACACATCACTTCTCATCGATTTTGGATCTGGATTAATGCGTGTTCCAATATTTTTAAACTTTATATTAAATATTCAAGCCATGGGTATAGAATTGAATAAACAGCTTTATTTGAAAAGTAAAACTAACATCAAAGATTATCAACTAAAACATCAATCTAACCACGTAAGTGCACTAAATATTAATGCTTTACAATATCATTTTACAGGACAAGAAACACATTTATTTTTCTTTAATCCATTTTCTATCTTTATATTTCAAAAAGTCATGGAAAATTTAATGGATTCTGCTATAGAACATTGTTATATAATCTTGTATTATGCCAAACCAGAATATGAAATTTATTTGAGTGATTTAATAAACTTTAAACTAAAATACTCTATTCCTTTAAAAAATTTCAAAGAAGACCCTTCAGAAAAAATTAATATTTACCAATATACACAAATAAGTAAGGGAACACCCTAGGAAGAAGTGAACTATGTATAATATTGATTTAATCCAAAAAACAATCGTCTATATTGAAGATCATTTATTTGAGTCGTTAAATTATGAAATTATGGGAGATTATTTAAACGAACATCCATTGCATATAAATCAATCATTTACGATGATTGTGGGAATGAATATTGAAGAATATATTCATCACCGAAAAATGACTGAAGCTGCAAAGAAATTATTAAATGGTAACTACAGACTCATCGATGTCGCAAATCAATTTGGTTTTGCAACAGCACATGAATTTAGCGCTGCATTCAGTGCACATCACGATATATCACCAATACAAGTAAGAAGTAATGCAAACCAATTAAAGATGGTTGAACGTGTGTACATCGAACTATCTACAACAAATGTTGCACCGATGAACTATAAGATTCAAACGATTGATGATTTAAGTCTCGTAGGATTACAAGAAAACGTTCAATTCAATGAATTAAATAATCATTTTTTAATACCTGATATAATTTTTGAGCTTAAAGAAAAAGATGAAATTAAATCATTATTATCTTTTAGTTCGAACAAAAAAATTTATGTAGTAGTCCAACCAATGCAACAAAGTATTGAAATCTTCATTGGGGTTATATCGGAACGTACATTTGATTATGACACAAAACAAGTCTTTAATGGCGAATATGCGGCTTTTCAATCTAGAGGTAAACTTGATTATGTGTTCAATGAAATTTGGCATTCTGTTGAACGCCAAGTTGACTTTAACATACATTATGAAAGAAACAGTCAGTATATTTATATCTTCCCAGAAGATTTAGATTTTGATAATAGCTTTAATAAAGTTGAGTTGTGGTTACCTATAACAAAATAAAGAGGAGAGACTAATTGTCTCTCCTCTTTTTGTATATATTATCGCTTCGTCGATAGCCTATATTACTTCCAATCGGTATGGAATACGCCTTCTTTATCCTTACGCTCATAAGTATGTGCGCCGAAGTAATCACGCTGTGCTTGGATTAAGTTTGCTGGTAAATCTTTTGATGTATATGAATCAAAGTAGTTAATTGCAGCTGCGAAACTTGGTGCTGGTGTTCCCGTCATAATTGCTGTTGCTGCTACTTTACGTAAGCTTGTTTGATATTTTTCTACAACATCTTTGAAATATGGATCTAACAATAAGTTTTGAAGCGCTGCATCGTTATCATATGCTTCTTTAATTTTTTGCAGGAATTGTGCACGTATGATACACCCTTCTCGCCAAATCATAGCTAAGTCGCCTAATTGTAGGTTCCAATTATATGCTTCACTTGCTACCTTCATTTGTGCGAATCCTTGAGCGTAACAACAAATTTTACTCATATATAAAGCTTCACGAATTGCTTCTAAAAATTCTTCTTTATTTCCATCAAAGGCTGTTTTTTGTGCATTAATATTTTCACTTGCAATAACTCTTTCTTCTTTTTGGCTAGAAATAAAACGTGCGAATACACTTTCTGTAATGATAGTTAAAGGCTGACCTAAATCTAAGGCGTTAATTGAGGTCCACTTACCTGTCCCTTTTTGACCTGCTTTATCCATTACTTTCTCGACTAACGGGTTGCCATCCTCATCTAACTTTTTAAAGATATCTGCTGTGATGTCAATCAAATAACTATCTAGTTCACCTTCGTTCCAAGATTTAAATGTATCCGCGATTTCGTCATTTGACATATCTAGCACGTTTTTCATTAAATCATAGCTTTCAGCGATAAGTTGCATATCTGCATATTCAATCCCGTTATGTACCATTTTCACGTAATGTCCTGCACCGTCTGGCCCGATATATGCAACACAAGGTTTGCCATCTTCTGCTTTAGCAGCGATAGATTCTAAGATCGGTTTCACTAACTCATACGCCTCTTTTTGACCTCCAGGCATAATTGAAGGTCCTTTTAATGCACCTTCTTCACCACCAGAAACACCTGTTCCAATGAAATTCAATCCTTTTTCAGAAAGATATGCATTACGACGAATTGTATCATTATAATTTGTATTACCACCATCAATTAAGATGTCACCTTGATCTAAAAGTGGAATCAAACTTTCGATTGTTGCATCTGTTGCCTCACCCGCTTTAACCATCATCATGATTTTACGAGGTTTTTCTAAACTATCAACAAATTCTTCTAATGTGAAAGTAGGAAAAATATTCTTACCTTCCGATTCTTTCATCATCTCTTCTGTTTTTTCTTTTGAACGATTAAACACTGACACTGTATTGCCACGTGATTCAATATTCCAAGCTAAGTTTTTACCCATTACTGCTAATCCGATAACACCAATTTGTTGTATACTCATAATTTACCTCTTTCAAATGAATTTTCATGCTTATTATAGCACATGTTTTACTGGATTAAACTAAACAAGCTTAATGATTTCAACGACTTGCTCAGTTAATTTATTTAATTCTTCTATAGGCATCTTTTCATTTACTGTGTGAATATCTTCATATCCTACGGCAAGAACAACGGTTGGAACAAATTGATTAATAAAGTTCGCATCGCTTCCACCACCATTTGACACAACTTCAGTAGTAAGACCAATATTGGTTGCTGCTTTTGATGCAACTTCGATAGCTCTAGTATCCTTTTCAACGTGGAACGCCGGATAATTCACTTTAATTTCCACATCTACTTTTCCACCTATTTCTTTAGCTGCAGTTAAGAATGCTTCTTTCATGTGTGCTACTTGTGCTTCCATTTTACTGTCTACTAAACTACGTGCTTCAGCAACAATTGTACATTTTTCAGCTACAATATTTGTACGTGATCCACCATCAATTGTCCCAATGTTAGCTGTTGTTTCTGCGTCAATTCTACCCAGTTTCATATTACTGATTGCACGTGCTGCTATGTTAATAGCACTAACACCATTCTCAGGAGCCACGCCTGCATGCGCAGTTACGCCAGTAATTTCTACATTTAACGTTGCATTTGTTGGTGCTTGATTAACGATAGTTCCAACTTTACTACCCGCATCTAAAGCGTACCCAAATTTAGCAGCAAAATGTGACCCATCAAGGACACTCGCACCAATTAAATGCGATTCTTCACCCACTGAAATTACGACTTCGATATCACCATGCGCAATGTTTTCTTCTTTAATTGTACGAATCGCTTCAATCATGGCTGCTATTCCAGCTTTATCGTC
This sequence comes from Macrococcus animalis, assembly GCF_047425875.1. Lineage (GTDB taxonomy): Bacteria > Bacillota > Bacilli > Staphylococcales > Staphylococcaceae > Macrococcoides > Macrococcoides animalis. The sequence continues at coordinate 2,256,128 of NZ_CP179727.1, read as the reverse complement.
TGCCCCTAAAATAGTCGTTCCATCGGTATGAATTACATTATCCGTAATGATAGGTTTTATACCGTTACCCGGTGTAACGGTATCCATATGACAAGATAAAAGAATTGTATCTTGGTCCGTACTACCTTTTAATTTCATAATTAAATTACCTGCACCAAATCCTGTTTGTGATTGCGTGTCATCTTCAGTAACTTCAAATCCAAGATCTGTATATAATGTCTTTAAATGATTCGCGATTTCTCGCTCGTTACCTGATTCACTATCAATACTTACTAATTCAATAAATGTATCAATTAATCTTTGTTCATTCACTTTAAACACTCCTCATATTAGTTATACAACAATCGTACCAAACAACAGACAATCAATAAAGAATAACACGTGAAATCAAATATTTGATATAATAAAAAAAACACTTTGAAAGGAAGACTTAGTTTGAATAATAAATTAGCACGTAAAATTTTCATCATCGTCTTACTCGTTTTTATCGTGGCAGCATTAGTTTTAAGTAGTGTACTACCATATTTAATGAATTAAAAAAACGTTGAGACGACATCGTCTCAACGTTTTTTAGTACATCTTTAGAGAACCGAAATTTTGTTTAATCATTAAGTAACTTTCGATTTCTTTAAGCAATTGAATGGCTGCAGAACGCGATCTTAAATGTTCATGCGAATCCGGCAAAGCATGTGTATCTAAATCTAACATAATTTCATATAAATCATGCAAACGTAAAGCAGTAAAGTTATTACTGGTAATATTGTTAGATAAATCATTCAATAATCCACTACACTTCATGTGCAATTTATCTTTACAACTAATATCATTAATTAGATGTGTCATACGCGCTAATAATTCTAATTGAGATTCACGCATATCAAAATAATGATAATAAGAATTATCGTTACGTGAGAAATGATTCTCAACTTCTGTATACGCTAAAGACTTAGCTCGTTCAATTGTATCGTGTAATTTATCAATATCATTAGTATTCAATACAATTTCAGGCGTTTTTAATGCGTCACTTAAACGACTTACAATCACCTGAAATTCCATTTCTATGATTCGTTTATACCCTTTTAATTCTTTATTATGGTTCGGCATATATAAATTTAGAATTAAAGCAATTCCCATACCGACACATAATAATAAAAACTCATTAATCGCTAGAGCCCAGTCAATATTTCCTGAATTAAAACAATGCATGATAATTACAATACTCGTTACTACACCTTCTTGAATACCAAACATCACTGTGACCGGGATAAATAATAATACTAAAATTCCTAAAACGATTGGATTAAATCCAAGATGCATAAAGAAAATATATGAAAACAATATACCGAGCAAGCACGAGAAAAAACGCGCACTTGCCGCATCTAAAGATTTTACTTTAGTATTTTTAACACAAAGTACGACTAAGATAGCAGCTGATGTGAAATTTTCTAACCCCATCAACTTACAAATATAAACACCTAATGCCATTCCAAATGCGGTCTTTATCGTACGAAATCCTATTGTATAAGGTTTAATCTTCATGGATTAATTAACGTTCCTCACAATGCTCTTCAAATAAAGCTTGAATATTTGTGATTACGCTCATTGGATCATGACCTTCAATTTCATGTCTTTCAATCATTTTTACAATCTTACCGTCTTTAAGTAATGCAAATGAAGGACTACTTGGTGGATAACCTTCAAAGTAATCACGAGCAGTTTCAGTAGCTTCTTTATCTTGACCAGCAAATACTGTAACAAGTTGATCAGGTAATTTATCATAATGTAAAGCATGAGCCGCTGCTGGACGAGCAATACCACCTGCACACCCACATACAGAGTTAATCATAACGAAAGTAGTGCCAGGCTTTTCAAATGTATCTTTAACTGCTTCAGGCGTAGTTAACTGTTTGTAACCAGCAGTTTCGATTTCTTGACGCGCGTTGTTTACGAAGTCTTCCATAAACATATTAAAATTCATATCCATTGATATAACACCTCTTCTAAATTGATACAACTATCATAACGAATAACGAATGGTAAATCTAGTGATTAATTCGTGAAATATAAAAAGATATAAATAATATATAGGTTATTATAGCAAGGTAGCGTATTATTTCACATTTCTGTTTCAAGATTGTTCGTTTGCTATTACATTTAATCTCATCAATTCTTACCACCACGGTATCCGAAGTAAAATATCATAATCTTTTCACACAATATCAAAATTTTCATTTTACACTTTGTTATAATAAAGAAAAAGGATGTGATTATGATGAAGCGGGTAAAACGTATAGTAATAACACTTGTCACCCTGCTTGTTTTATTATTTCTAGCATTCAATATCTTTATCGCCTACAACTATAGCTCAAGTATTTCAAATTTAATTCCTGCAAAAGAAACACAAAAAAATAAGTATACCTATTTAACAAAACACAATTTCGACTATAAAACGTTTGAAAAGCAAAATGATATTCAATCTTTTAATATCCAATCTACATTTGAAGATCATCAAATACCCGTCGCTCACATCAATAAAAAACAGTCTAAAGGTAATGTCATATTGTTACATGGTTTAGGCGGTACAAAAGAAACGGTCTATCCCATTGCTGAGATGTTCTTGAAGATGGGTTACACAACTTTTATGTATGATCAACGTAACTCTGGTGATAACACTGCACCATCCAATACATTTGGTATAAAAGAATCCAAGGATTTAATTGATATTGTGCGTTACGTCAACGATAAACAAAAAGCAGAAAAGACAATCATTTGGGGAGAATCATTTGGCGGGGCAACGACAGCATTTGCAAGTCCGAAGCTCAATGACCAAATTGATACTATTATTTTAGATAGTCCAATGAGTAACGGTAAAAAAATGATTGATAAAAATGTCGCACCCATCAGCAAAGAAACCGGCATGCCTCTTGGTTATTTAAATGCTTTAGGAAGTATTGGTTTCAAAGTGACGCAAGGTATTTGGTTTAATGATTTAGATGCATCTCAAGCTCTAAAAAAATCAACAACACCTATTCTTATTATGCATAGTAAAACTGATAAAATTATTGATTATCAAGATGGAGTCGATTTATATCAAGCAAGTCGAGCTAATAAAAAAGAATTATATGAAATTAAAGGTTCAAAACATACAGAATTTATATTTGATCATCCTAAAACATATCAGAAAGTAGTAACACAATTCATTGAAGAATAATATTTGGAGGTTGTTATGAAATCCCCGACTACTATTAAAAGATTAATAGAAATTACGATTGATTACATCGTCATATGTATCTATTTATTATTACTACTAGCTGTAACATCAACCTTTTATTATTTTGTATATAAAGGGATTACAGAATTCACTGAAATTGAATCACAATTCATCGCAACATTCACATCGGTTGTTCCAATAATATTACTGTTTACTTATTTCGATTACTATTCAAATACGCCAGGTAGAAAATACACGAAATTAAAATTACATTTTAAAAAGAAATCATACGGAAAATCCCTTCTTCGCAATATCGTTAAATTCACACCTTGGCAAATCGGCCATATCGGTACAATACATGGTGTTTATTCAAACTTTGATTTAACATCTATCATCATTACAAATATAGCTACATTACTATTATTACTCATGCTCTATTTAGGATTACTCACAAAAGATAAACGACATTTAGCAGACATGATTGCTGGTACAAGCGTTTACTCAAATTAATACCAATTTTATTGACATATACACCTCCCTTCATTACTATTTACAGTAATCTATAAGGGAGGTGTATTTATGTCACATGAAATTATTATTAGACCCATACAACCAAAAGATAATCCAATCATCCATAAAATCATACAAACATCTCTTGAATCATTCAACTTAGATATCCCTGGCTCAGCATATTTTGATCCTGAATTAGCCCAACTTTCAACATATTATGAAGCGCGTGACAATGCTGAATATTGGGTTGCTGAAAAAAATAACGCAATACTCGGTGGCATTGGAATTGCGCCATTTAGTAAAGATGGCAAGATATGCGAACTTCAGAAGCTCTACTTATCACATTCAGCTCAAGGACAAGGTGTATCTAGGTTATTAATGGATACCGCTTTAGGATTCGCATCACAACACTATAAAGCATGTTATTTAGAAACGATGGCTAAATTAGAAGTCGCATGTATCTTGTATGAAAAATATGGATTCGAATTATTAGAACAACCTATTGAAGGTAGTGACCATGGTGCAATGGATCGATGGTATTTAAAGCAATTATGAAACGCATATTAACACTGGTTTTACTTCTACTTTCAATTCTGCTCATCTTTATTAACCACGAAAAAATATTACATCAATATGAGAATATAAAAATTGCAATAATGCCTGATCCGATGGCTGTAAACACATATGATAACGGTCAATGTACATATTATGTTTTTGACAAGGTTAAGCAAGATGGAAATATGATTAAACGCTCTTGGCGAGATGCTAAGTATTGGGCAAAAAATGCACGAGTTGATGGTTATTTAGTCAATCAGCAACCAAAAAAAGGTGCACTCCTTCAGTCACCGCGTGGTGAACAAGGACATGTTGCATATATCGAACATGTCTATCAAAATGGTGCTGTAAAAGTCTCAGAAATGAACTACACGAAGCCGTATGAAATTACGGAGCGTATTCTATATAAGAACGATATAAAGAGATATCAAATCATACATCCTAAAGATAATCCAAAAAAATCACCGCAATCATAATAAATGATTGAGGTGATTTCTTTTATACCGATAAATTGATGTGATTTACCTGTCCATTCTCATCAACAGTATATAGGTCGGGATTCTTCATCGATTGCCAATCTTTAAAACAAAATGTCTCATCATAATACATAATCATTAAAGCAATGAGATTACCATGAGAGACAATTAAATTGTTTTCTTTTGGATTTAGCGATGCGATAAAATTAATTGCTCGTTCTTGAGCTTCTCGACTTGTTTCTCCATTATTAAATTTAATATCGAAACTTGTGAATGTTAGTTTTAATTTTGATAACCAATCTTCAATCTCTATATCAGATAATATACGTTCTGCTAATGGTTCAACAATATTGATAGGCAGTTCATTTTTGTTTGCAAAAGGAGTTACAGTATCAATTGCCCGTTTCATTGGACTTGAATAAACCTTATTAATATCAAGTTTTTCCAAGTCTGTAACGATAAGACGAGCATTTTCTAAACCTTCATTTGTTAATTCTGCCTCTAAATGTTGTCCATTTGCTTTTGCATGTCTCAATAGGTATAACACTATCTATCATCACCTCTCTATTTTTTACTTTGGCCATTGATCTAACCAATTTTTTTGCTGAATACGCGTCTTATTTTATTATATCTACCAAAGCAACTTAAATAGTAATTTTCATGTTTACTGCTTACAATCAATCTCTATTACAATATATTATAACTAATTGAAGCCACTTCTATATTCAATTTAAAACATATCAACATTATATACAAATATACAAAATATTAAAGGTAACAAAATTTTCAGATAATTTATACTACAACAATCCTTTATTTCTTAGATTGAACATCGATAAAATACACACTAAGTATGTTAACGCTGAAGTGATATATACCCATTGTATCGGTACTATTTCTGCGAATGCACCAATTGTTATTATCGATAATAAATATCCAAATTCAATAACAGTTGATTTAAATGCTGTAAGTATCGTAATATGTTTTTCAGGTATCTCAGAAATGATAAGTGTTTCTTGTAGAATGTCCTTCGACTGAAATGCAAGTCCCATAACAAATATCAATAGGACTGAGATGATTGGTATTTGTATCATTCCAAAAATTATGACTGAAATAACATAAATTATCTGACAAATAATAATTGTAGAAATATTAAGAGCTGAGAGTTTCTTTAACTTATAAATAGCAATTGAACCAATCATCGTTCCCGCAAAATATGCTGCATTAAAATAACCCCACCAAGATGTATCCTCATTTAAAAATTCTATTATAAATGCTAACTGAATTGCACCAATCCAAATTGTAGATATTAAAGCTTCGATGAACTCTATTAATGTTAGTTGCTTTAGTAATGGAAAACTAAACAATAAGCGATAACCGTCGACAATGGATGAAGTACTTCGTTGTTGTCTTTCAATTAACTCCATTTTATTAATGGGAAGCATCAATATATTGACTATTGCAATGATGAAACCTAAAAGTGTTAATGTCATTACTGTAATTATACTTGTAACGGCTAACACCCAACCTGCGATAATATAACCAGAAAACATAATTGCTTGATCGAAAGATGAAATACCAGCAATAACTTTAGCAACTTCATTTTCTTCAAAGGCATTTTTAATTAATGTGTTCTTTAATGGATAAAACATTCCATTAAAAAATGATATCAAGGTAGTTAATATATAGACGCATATTAAATTTTCAAAATACATACACATCAACATTAATATTAAGAAAATTATTTGTGCTGATGTATTTATTATCAGTATATGTTTAATAGTAAATTTCTGAGTAAACTTTTGTATAGACAACTTACTTACCATCTTAGCTATCAAATTAATGAATGTCGTTAAACTGGCTAAGAAAGTTGATTGTGTTATTTCATATACGAAATATGTAATTGCCACGTTATAAAAAATGAATCCGGCACTAAAAGAAAGTTGTATGAATAATATGTTGTAATAAATTTTAGGCATATTGTTTCTCCATGATAATTAAAGTCTATAAAAATAATTATCATGAATTTTCTGATAAATTACTATCGGTCAATCGAATGAAATAGTGTAAAAATTGAATAAAAATACCCTAAAGTTTAATGTAGAAATTCGAATTAATAAAGAAGCACAAAAAAATACGCCTACCTCAAGGCGTATTTTTACAAGGACTTATGACCAAACCTCATTGCAAATATTATTTTATATCATCAAAATTTCTAACTTTTGTATCTTTCGTCGCTTCTTCTCGAAATTGAAATAACATTACCAAACATACAATCAATAATAATAATGGAATTAAAAATGGAATATAGTGTTTAAAACCAAATTCGCTACCTCTAACGATATAGTAAATAAAGAACATCCAACATGCATTTAAAAATAATATAAATAACTTATCTCCAAAATTCATCTACATCACCCCTATTTAATATCAATTTCTACTACGCTATTATCATTAAAATGATGCACAAAATCATGATTAGCTTTGTCACCTTTATCATCAACTTTAAATCTTATATATTGGTTGTTTACTGAAGTACCTTCTAAATGAGATTTCATATCTTTATTAATTTCGATTCTCGGATTGATAACCTTTAATGTTCTCTCAGTTGTGCCGTTATTAATTAATGCAAGTGCAACATACACTTTCCCTTTCAACTCATAATCCACCAAAATGATGTTTAACTTGTTTGGATTTGTCTCAGGAATAAAATTAATTATCGTAGTATCGTCATGTGCAATACTTTTAGAGAACGAGTTAGTAAGAGCAGTATCTATATCTGTATTGGAATCAATAATTTCGCTTTCTAATTGAAATGCAATACCTGTTGATTCATCAGTTGTACCGCCAGCACCATTCTTTAAAGTATTATCAACCATATCGCCAACATAATACTTTGCAATCGTATTACCAATCCTCGTACTTTTGCTAATAGACTTCATATTGGCCTTTGGATTAATATTATGATTTACTATTTTTATTCTGTACTTATTAGTTTTAGGGTTTTGAATTGCATAACCAATAGCATAATCATAAGTTGTCATATCGTCTTTAATTTTATTCACATACATTGAATAAAACTTTGGGTTCGATTTTGGATCTGGATTCATCAAATGACCTTCACTATCATCTTTAGGGAAAAAAGTATTTCTAAAATCATTCATTGCATCTTTACCACTGATGTATTCTTTTGATTGCAGTGCGTTAATATGTGTTGAGTGATTTATATGCTTAATGTCAGCAGATGTCTTATTAAACTCATAGTTTAAAATAAAGTATGCAATAATTGCTATCATCCCACAAATGACTAATATTCTATTTATTAAATTCATAATGTTCACCTCTTTGTCTTCAATAAATTTTACCATAGATTTACTTTAAATGACATAAATTATAAAGTAATACAAAAAGCTATCCATTTAGGATAGCTAAAGATTATTTAAGATTTATTTTTTTATAACGCATGTATTCATTCTCTTCTTTCTTATAAATCCAAACAGAATCAACTTTAAATGATTTTATTTTAATATTACTATTTATTTCTTTTTCCATATTTCTTAAATCATCAACAGATAGTTGATTTGAACTAAGTCCAGAAGGATATGTTGTTTTACCAATTGTGATATGGCCAACATAGTTTTCATCCTCAAAATACTTTTGCTTTTCGTCTTTAGGAACATATAATTCTCTAACTATATTTTTATGCAAATGATTAAGTTCTTCTGAATCTATTGATAAATATAATACAATATCTCCAAAATATGCAGTTCCTGATAATTTAACATTAAATTTTGGCGTTGATCTAACTATATTTTCAACTGTAATAATCCACTGCTCATCATCAGTTAAACAACTTTGCGCTTTTAATGTAATATGAGGTTCAACGCCTAATTTTTTAATATATTTCTTTTGTACCTTAATAACTTCATCATATATATGTAGTGGTGGTATGATGCCTATAAAATATTGTGCCATTACAATTCACCTTCTAATTTATTTAATTGCACTCCAAACTTTCTTTGCAACACTCTTTGGTGATTGAGGATTTTGACCGGTAATAATATTTCCATCTACAACAACATATGGTGCCATAGGTAATACCGCTTTCTTATAATCTGCACCCTTTTTCTTAAGTTCATCCTCGAGTAAGAAAGGGACTTTATTCGTTTTCTTAACCATCATCTCTTCTAAATTTGAAAAACCAGTCACTTGTATGTTTTGTAATCGATCTCTATCAAAGTTCAACAATGCTGCACCACCATGACAAACAGCTGAAATTACCTTTTTATCTCTATCCATCTCAGTAATAATTCTTTTAATATCATCATTATCAGGAAAATCAAATACTGTACCATGACCACCAGTAAAATATACGGCATCATATTCACTAGTATCCGCTTCATTTATTGGCTTCGTGTTCTCTAATAATTTCATAAAGCTTTCATTTTCCATGTAGTTTTTTGTATTATAATCTAACATCATTGTGCTAACACTAAAAGGATCTACAGGTACTTTTCCGCCTTTAACACTGAAAAGTACGATTTCTGCTTTTTTCTGAGTAAAATAATCATAGAAATGCACTAATTCACTTAACCACAATCCTGTTTCTTCATCTATGCCCTTATAATGATCTGTGTTGGTATTAACGACCATAATCTTTTTCATGAAAATCACTCCTTATAAAAATCTATATAGTTCTATTTACCCCAGAATGGTAATTATTATCCATATGTTTAAAGAGAATATGAAATAATTCTTTCATCTATTTATTTTCAAACTTAAAATAACAATTATTGTGTTATAATATATTTATTAGAAGGTATTACAATGAAATTTTTCACAATCAATAACCCATATCTAGATAAAATAAATCTAACTACACCAATCATTACGAGTTTAGTCTTCATTGCCTTTTTAGTCTTAAATATTCATACCTTATCTGTTCGTAATGAACATAGGGTCCTTATTCTATGTATAATATCATCAATTATTTTCATCCTATTTCTGATTCTAAATGCTTTAACTATATTTTCAGTTCTCAAAAGAAGATTAATGATTAAACAAAAAAAGTAAGCTTCGTAATGACACTTACTTTTCAATTTTGTATTATCTTCTACATAATTTCTCTCAATTTATCATAATCAATTTCAATTCCTTTTCTTTCAAGTGCTTCATCTACTAGTTCTAGTAATTCTTCGTAACTTTCATCTTCATCAGACATATCTAACACACCCTCTTCTATCATTTCATAATAATCTGCTTCACCTTGAACAACAACGAAACATCTAGAATATAATAATAAATCAGATGACATATTATCATCAATCTCGCCGTCCATCATCGCATCTATCTCTATTGACTTTGACAGTACTTCTGCCAAAGTATTATTAAACATAATGATTTCTTGTTCTGAATATTTAGCGAGTTTTTTTATTGCTTTTTCGATATCTAACTTTCTTTTAATTAGCTTATTAAGCATTTCCCAGAACTGATCCTCATTCATATATTCATAAACAATACTTGCTTTTTTAGCTTCATATCGAGCAGTTTCTTCATCCATTTCTTTTTGAAATTCTTCAGGATATGTTTCTCTGAACCAATCATAATAAATTTCACTTGCAGATAATAAACCAAAACTAGGATATGTAGATGGTTTGACAAAACTTGTATCAATATTACCTACTATCGTATACATATCATCTTCTTGAGCGAATTCTTCTGCTCCATGTTCTTGATCAAATTTCCAAAATCTTTCATGTTTTTTTAAATTGTATATATCCTCATCATCTAATGTTGGAGGTACGTCTTTTAAGTAGGTTGATATAACTACGAGAACCGATTTTTCTTTTTTATCATATCCATCAATTACAATCATACAACCGTATTTATTTCTAGGTAATTTTTCAGCAATTACATCGCCTTTTTTAAGAGTTTTAAACATGATGCCACCTCTATTTTGTTTTTATTATAATTATATCTCTATTTTATCTATAAATACATAAAGTACGATAATCTTGATACCCCCTTTTTTGACTTATTTTTACATATAAGCTATGATAACCATATCAAACTGTTGTAGAAGATACATTAGATGAAGCACCTGATGCATATAAGCCAATTGATGAGATCATCAAACATATACATGAAAGTGTTAACATCATCGACATCATCAAACCTGTATACAATCATAAAGGCATTGAATCACCAAAATGGTGGCAACAAAAGAAAAAGTAAGTGTCCATTCCGACACTTACTTTACTTTTTGTATAAAGCTATATAATTTTTCAATATCATCTAAATGTTGATTACACACATTACTATCATGACAGATATAATCACCCTTCTTCGTATATGTCCCGTCACTATTCGTTTTTGTCTTATTTAAAAATAAAGACACATCTGATTCATGCTGACATATAGAACAGAAACCTTTCACTTTAGAAGGTGATAATTCGCCGTACAAACTTTTAAACGTACTATCTTCACCTTTATAAACGATATACTTCCTACTAGCTGCATTATCATTCCAACCTATATAACTCATCATTTGAAGGTCATATTGATCACTTGGTGGTATCTTTAATTTCTTAACCTTCTTAAATAATTTTTCCATTTGTTTTGCTGAAGGCATTTCAAAAGGCTCAACAAATTGTTTCATTTCAGAAAGTATCATTGTTGCTCTTGCTTTAGAAAGTCTTACATCATCTAATTTTGCGATATATTCACTTGCATCAATATCATTGATGATATATATTGCACGAATTTCATCTAAAATAATATCTTTTTGGGCTTTGTTTGTAGTAGGATCGTTTGTTTTGTAAATCTTTAATAATTGATTCACCTTGATCATCACTTGCGCGAATTCATATGCTTTTATCATTATGTCTATACCTCACTTTAGTGATAAGAGTATAGCACAATTTAATGTTGATTGTAATATAATAATATTGTTGATGTCATCACTAATTTTAATTTATATACAAATTTAGAAATAAATTATCGATACTTGTATGCGATAGAAAAAATTAATAATGAAATAACAGCTCTAATTAAAATATGACTTATATGTAATTCACCCGTCATTAATCCATGAATTAAAGCTAAAATTAATAGTACTGATACGATAATAAATAATAACATCATGACATTAACTCCATTTGCCAATATTGCACTAATTGCAGCAACTATCGTCAATAGTGAATAAAATAAAACAAGAATTATTAATAGTATCATCATTTAATTTCACCCATTTTCAATTTCATTTTTTCTAAAACTTTTTTAGCAACTTCAATTTCACTTTTAATTTTTGTTATGTCGTTCAATTTTTTGTTTATAAGCGTTTTTATCATTTTATTATCCTCTTCGGACATTTCCATAATTTTTTCTAGAGTATCTAGTTGATCATCTAAAACGATAAAAAATAACCACTCATAAGCTTCGACTGAGCTGAGTGGTAGTGATTATAAAAATACTAGAAGGTTAGTCACCATCTAGATGGATCTACAAGAGGAGTATTCAAGCACTCCTCTTTTCAGTTACATTTTACAATGAAATTAAGTAATAATCAAAGTTCTAATCACTTAATTTAAATACTACTAATTACACTATACATATTAATATTTCTGTGTTATATTATGAATGAATAAAAAATAACATTCATTCAGGAGGTGCTGATTATAGACAAAAAAGCATTAATCGATGAAGCTGCCTACGAAGTCTTCAAAAGTCTCGGATTCAAGAAAACTAATATTTCAGCAATTACAAAGAAAGCTGGTATTGCAACAGGTTCATTTTATAATTACTACGCTTCTAAAGAAGAAATATTTCTAAAAATCTATATCCAAGAAAACAATAAAATACGCGAATTCGTAAAACAAAACGTAGATTGGGATGCAGATCCCATTGTCATTATTCAACAGCTTTTCGCCATTTCAGTTCAAGCACAAAAGGATAACAACATCATGAAAGAATGGGAAAACAATGATATTAATTACTTGATGAAGGATTATTATAATTCTGAAGAAGGTAAAAATGAATATCAGTTCCATCATTTCTTATTGCAAAAATTTCAAGAAAAATTAAATGATATGAATATCAGCAAAGATGAAATCACAAAAATTCTGAGTACTTACGAACTGATTTATGCGATTGATACAAAATTAGATCACAGTGGTATTCACAATTTCGTAGAATCATATCAATATTTAGTTGAAAACTTTATAAAAGGTATATTTTTAAACAGAGAGTAATCTACTCTCTTTTAAAATAAAAATAAATGAATGAACACAAAAATATATTCATTCATAATTGGAGGAAGTTCTTTTGAATATTAAAAACGTAATTGCTACTTGTCTCTTACTCATCGGTCTATGTATTATCGCCCTAGGTATCAAAGAATCAGGATTTGATTTATCGAATATCGACTTCATGTCAATGTGGATCTCAGGTATTTTCACATGCTGTTTAGGAATATGTATTTCAACAATTGATAATCTCCTAAAAGTCATTTGTTTAATCATTGCATTAATCGCGTCAATACATTATTTATTGATACTTCAAATGGAACAGATAGTTACACTCATTTCAGTTATATTTACTGCAGGATTTTTTGTAATACTTATAATTTATATTTGGAAGAAAGGAGAAAAAGTATGGAAATCATAGGAATGATAGTTGGGCTGTGCATTATATTAATTGTTGTGATTGCATTATTAAATCGAAACAAAAATAATCAACCTATTGCTGTACCGAATAGAACGATTACACTTGATGAACTCACTATGAATGATGGTCGAAACGGAAATAATGCATATATCGCGATTGATAATATCGTATTTGATGTTAGTGGATCAAAACATTGGGAAAATGGAGAGCATCATGGTGCAATGGCAGGTAGAGATATTACTGAAGCATTTAGAAAATCACATCACAATGATAAAATGTTGAGAAAGATGAAAGCAGTTGGAAGATTAGATATCAATGAATAGCTAAATAAAAAGTAGTCGAAGAAAATGATCTAATGTTATTTCGACTACTTTTTTACATATTATTTTTAATTAAGTTATAGGCATTATACAAGCTGAAACAATCGTACAAATTTTGTTTAAGAATTCATCGCTTACCTTCTCAATTGTTTTATATTCTCTAGCATTTAAATCAATAGTCTTTGGATGTTGACATAATACTTTACCTTTAGTAATTAAGTTATCTTCTATATTAATATGCAAAGGGAATGAATTAGAAGTTGAAGAAATTGGACATAATATAACTAAATTTGTGAATTCATTAAAATCTTTATTGCTAATTACTAATGCAGGACGGTATCCCGCTTGTTCTTTTCCTTTAGTTGGATTTAGATTTAGCTTAATAATAGTTCCTTGTTCTACCATACTTCATTACCTGTAGGTTTACCCCAATCAAATTCGCTTGGCTTATTTTCTGTTTCATAGTTTTCAAATAATTCTCTTATTAATGAAATATTCTGTTGCTGTTTTGTTAAAATAATTTTCTCATCCTGCATTTTCAAATTAAATTTTTGATTCTCATCTAGATTCATTTCTTTAACTATTGTTTTCGGTATTCTTATTCCTTGACTGTTTCCCCATCGTTGTAGTGATACTTGCATATCATTCACCTCTTTAAAAGTATATACATAGTATATACCTAGCAATGAGTTTTGTCACTTATTACACTCGGAATACTACTACAAATCTTTCCAATAAAAATATTGTCCTACATCTCCGTAACACTTCTCTATGTTAAACAATAATTTATATCCATGTTTTTCATAAAATTTTGGTGCTTGAAACGAAAATGTATTGAGAAAAACATGCTTTAACCCTTCACTTCTACCCTTTTCCTCAACATAAGTTAATAATTTACTTCCTAAACCATGTTTTCTGTATAATTCATCAACAAATAAAAATTCAATCTCAATTGTAGAAAAAGTTGATTCTGCCACAATACCTGCAATAATTTTACCGTTATCTTCGATATTAAAATTAAACTGTTTTCTTTCTCCCCAATTTGGTTCATTATATTCTTTTATCTTCTGATGAATATATTCATTTACTGCTTGTGAGCTTTCATTTATCTCAAACATTAATCCACCTCAATTATTTTTTTGACTATTTTTCCAATCGAATTCGGTTTATATATAGAAATGTCTTTTTGAATATAACGCTCGATTACATCTTTCATATCATCTCTAAGTTGTCTCAACTTTTCAATCATTACAACTTTATTATCAACGAGAGCAACCTCTGTTTCAATCCATGGTGAAATTAACTGATAGAATTCACCAATAAGGAATATTGAAATAAATGGATTGAACTCATCTTCAACTTCCATAGAATAATATTGGAATGTATCAGTACTACTTTCATTCAACCACTCATTTAATTGTAACCAGAATTCAATAATGGCAATATCTTCATCAAAATAAACAATATCATTATATTTGATTTTCAAATTTGCATCTAATGCCATAAAATTACCCGGTTTCGCACGTTTTTTATATGATAAGTCATCCATAGGACTTTTAACTAAATCAAATTCAAAGTTTAACATTATTCAGCCCTCGTTTCTTGATGGAAATACAACTTCCAATCATCTTTCTAAAGGTATTATATTGATTGGACTCTCAAACATAAAATAAATATTAAGTATAAAAAAGACCCTTTCATACGGAACGTATGTTCTAATTAATTTGTTTACCTATTATAATTAATATTGTAGATTAGTTTATGTTGGTGGCTAGCCCAAGGGGGTGATGCCTATCTGAATTGAAATAGGTGTTGCTTCTAGAAAGGAGTAACATGTCGCCATATGAGATAATGAGTATTGTGTTAGAGTTTTTATCTATCATAATACTGCTCATAATTGCGGTTTTCGATGCAGAAAAAAAGTAACCACTCATAAGCTTTGACGAGCTGTGGTTACTACTAAAATGAATATAAGGCTAGTCACCGTCTGAACGGATCTACAAGGGGAGTGTTCGCTGCACTCCTCTTTTCACATTCATTTTACAATGTTTCATATTATAAATCAAAAATTATTAATACATTGTATTAATTAACCTATCATTCAAACTTTCAATATTATATCGAAAATTTAATTATTATAAAGTGGGATATGTGCTAAATATATATATTTATTTGTATTCTTTTTCTAATGATATTTTAAACGTTCAATTTCACCTTTGAAATATGGACACCATTCTCCATCAATCTTCCACGATGCTTTGAAATAACTAGGGATACGATAGCCTTCTTCATTTGTAATATAGCGACTACACTCAGCTTTCCAAGGGTAATCATGAATGATACCTTTACTATCCATGCATGGTCGGTCTAAAGTTTCAAAAGATATCATTTCATTAGATGAATTAAACGAAAATATACCACTTAATTCATAGTGAGCATCTTTATAGATGGCTTTCACTTGTTTATCATTAAGGGCTTCAAACTCAAAATGTTCATTTAATAAGACAGTTGGAATTAAAAAGCTTTCAGCAAGATATGTTAATATTGATCCTTTTACTAGGTCTTCAGTTTCATAATTAAAGATTTCAAATCGTTTGAATAATTCACCCTGCATTTTTGCTGTATTTTTTTGAAATAATCCAAACCATTGAAAGGTACACCAAACATCATACCCTCCAAAAAGCCATACGGTGCATTTGATTAACATCGTATATAACATGATAATTCAATTTCATTTTCTGTGTATTGTTCATTGTAAAATCTGCTTTTTTAAAATACATTTCATATAAATGACGTTCAGGTTTGTTTAAGAAACCGGATTTTTTCAAATTTTTAACGATGACTGCAGGAAAATGCTCATAATCTTTAATATCCATCAATTTCGTCTCTTTATTTGAAGCTTCCATTTTAAATTTTTCAGATTCAAAAACTTGTTGTAATTTAGACTTTGATTGATATAGGTAAACAATTGATGAACCGATGACTGCAGGGATAGCCAAATTCTTTAAAAATTTCATTATGAACCCTCCTCTATTTTTCTTTTCAAGTTCATTATAATACGAAAGAAATATACATTAAATCTATTGTAATGATGTTCATAAATAAAACAAAAGGTATTCAGGTTTCTCCTCTTTCATTACAACTTCGGATTTTTACCATATCGATTACTATCTTCATTTGAACTTTGTAATAGTAATATCGAAATAATGAAGTTATAAATCCAAAAGACTACTACTGAAACGATGAATATATTACTAATATAAGCTTCAGGATCATTTGGCATTCTTCCAAACATTTGACTTAAGAAATTAGTGTTATTTAGATTTAAGAAAATATTTAGTATTGAGTAAATCAAATAAGAAATCGTAGTTATTACACCGTGATATGTCTTTATCCCTACGTCATGTAATCTTCGTATTGTAACGCCTAGTGTTGGTAATAAAAAGACGATAACAAAGCTTAGCTTAACAAATGCCGCAATTTTATCAGAAGTTTCATACGGAATTTTTTGTGTCTCTGTAATAATGCCTAATAATAATAATATACTGAAAATAATTAAAAAGTTAATAATCATTGGCTTCCAATATTCAGCCATTCTTGATCTCCCAGTATACTTAAATGTATTACCCCAATATAATTTATAAGCTTCTAACCATCCCATTTGCTTTTCCATAGTTAATCTCCTAATTATTAATTCTATATTTTAACTATATTTTACTATAAATAGAGAAATATGTTCGGAAATCATGGATATTTAAGTTAATTTTAAGGAAAGAAAAACACCTACATTATTTTGTAGGTGCTAATATTTATATATCCTGACTTCTCATCTTATTTAGTTCTGTTTCTTGTTTCTTGTTATATGCCTTTCTTGCAGCTTCATATTGACCACCTAGAATAATCATACCTAAAAAATAAAGTAATAATACTGCCCAAAATGGCCATTCATTATCTATCCTATAGAAATAAACGGCATATACTGTACATGCTAAAGGTACAATAAGTCCTAACCATTTATATTTTGTTGAAGATAACATATAATGCGCACCACATATAGATGCAAAAATTAAAATTCTAATAATGAAATCCATAATATTAATTCTCCTTTTCGTTATTGTACAAACTAATTAATTTTTTAGCCTCTTCTAAACTAATCTTCTCATCGATAGCAAGTGACTTAATGTAACTTACAAGTCCAGAATTTTCTTCTTTTGATGCTAACTCTACTTTTTGAATCAAACTGTTCAATCTTATTCTCACCGTTGGATAAGATACATCATACATTTTTGCTATGCTTTTTAAAGATCCTGACTCAATAACAAAGTTTTTCATAAATTCAATGTCTTCTTTATCTAATTTTAATAACCATTCTGGAATTTCATTTCTGTCCATAAGCTACCTCCCTTACTTATATATTAATATTATACTTAGAATAATTCAATAGTTTTATAATAAAATTATTAATAATATTAAAAAATAATTTAATTTTATCTAATTTTAGTGTATTATGAGTTATGAATTAAGTAACAAATTTTACAAAAGGAGATTTATTATGGTCGCAACTATCGAATTAATTTTTCTAATTGTAGTATTATTCGGAGCACAAAGATACTTATCATCTTTGGAACAAGGATGGTTAGGATTAGTACCTCCAGTAATTTTCACTATTTATATGTTTATAAAATTATATTATTTAAACGAAGAAATTGAATACTTTTGGTATAAATTAGCATCCGTTAATTTCGTTCTATTAACTGACTACTATCTCGGTCAAGAGAAGAAAAAGGTACGTCATAAAAAAGAACTTGAAAAAATGAAATCAAAAGACATTTAAAAGAAATTAATTATGTTTGCCCTAGTATATAAAAAAATTAGTAATCTATTTAAAAGTATTAAGAGCATTAATGTTTACGAACCAACATTAGAAGATATTTTTATTAACACAGGTAGCAACTAAATAATTATAATAGCAATCCATCATAATTTTTTTAATGATAGATTGTATTTTTACGTACAACTATTACGAAGTCAGTTTTACCTTAATTTCCCCGATCCCTCCACGCAAAAAAGCACCTACTCATTGTAGGTGCTCATATTCAATTACCCTTTGCGTCTAGAGATTAACGAATGCTCATTCATACTGAAAGTGCTACGTACACGCATCATTTGATCAATTCTTTCTTCAGCTAAGCGCTCTGCTGCTAATGCTGTAGAAATGTTATCTCGTTTCGCAATTTCAAACACTTTATCCATTTGGTCATAGATTTCATTAACTTTCTTCGTCGCACGGTCTTCATTATATCCATTTAATTCATCTGCTACGTTAATTACCCCACCAGAGTTTGCTACAAAGTCAGGAGCATATATAATACCTTTTTCTTTCAACATCGCTGCATGTCGTTCCATATCTTTTAATTGGTTATTTGATGATCCACATACTGCTTTAACTTTTAATTGTGGAATTGTTTCGTCATTTAGAATGGCACCTAATGCACATGGTGCAAAGATATCCGCTTCTACTGCATAAATTTCATCTGGCTTTACTGCTGTAGCACCAAAGTCATTTACCGCACGATCAATCGATTCTTGGAAGATATCCGTAACGATTAATTTAGCACCTTCTTCATGTAAATATTTACATAATGTATAAGACACATTCCCTACCCCTTGTACAGAAATCGTCTTACCTGCTAAACTATCATCACCAAATGCTTCTTTTGCTGTACGTTTCATCGCACGATATACCCCTAATGCTGTCATTGGACTTGGGTTACCACTTGAACCGTAACTTTCAGATAAGCCTACAACGAAATCTGTTTCTTCGTGCATAATATCCATATCCATTACCGTTGTACCAACGTCTTCTGCTGTAATATATCGGCCATTTAAACTTTGAATATAACGTCCTAATGCTCTAAATAATGCTTCTGATTTATCTTTCTTAGGATCACCAATCACTACAGTTTTTGCACCACCTAAGTTAAGTCCAGCTGCTGCATTTTTATACGTCATTCCACGTGCTAAACGTAATGCATCTTCAATTGCTTCTTCTTCTGATTCATATGGCCACATTCTACATCCACCTAATGCTGGTCCTAATGTTGAATCATGGATCGCAATGATCGCTTTTAAACCACTTGCATTATCTTGGCAAAATACGATTTGTTCATAATCATATTGTTCTAATGTTTTAAAAATCATTTTATTTCCCCTTTTCATAAAATAATTATTAGGTTTAACATTTCCTATTTTACCTTAAATATTATGTTTATAAAACAAAAATATTTATTTTTTTATTCACTACTGTATATTTTAGAATTATTTTTGATATATTTGTTATTTACAATCGCCTATATATTGCTACTTTAAATTGCTAAAGGCTTACAAATCATTGCCTACACTTATTAAACTTCTTGCAAGTTATACATAACTATCATTTAATTATTATGTTAATATAATAATTAAATGGTGTTATATTTTGCTCACATTTCTGTTATAATGCTAGTGGTAGGTGAAATTATGAAAAAATTTATTGCACTAATGGTGTTGGTAATCCCAATTTACTTTGCAGGGCTCGGTATTAAATGGATGCGTGATGCTGTATTTGGTTTACTAGTGCCTGAATTACATTATATTTGGTTACAATTTTTTATTGGTTTTATTTTAATGATACTCGGTGTTAGTTTTGTTGGAGGTTATATTCTTCATATTGAAAAGAAAAGTAAACGTGCACAGGAAAAATTCTATAAAAAACAAGAGGATCATACCAATTGATGGTTGATCCTCTTGTTTTTTATAACATTGATTTAAAGTTAAGTACTTATTATTCTTCTGTATTTAACTGTTTCACATCATATTCTTTCTTCAGTTTAACAGCTAATTCAACTTCATCAGTTATAATGGCCTCAAGTCCTTCTTCTAACCAATATTGAATTTCTTTTGATTTATTGACAGTATATACGCGTGCTGGCAACTCATAACGCACGACTTCTTGTCTATTCTGAGCAGTCATATAACTCTTACCATATGGATGTACTGAGTTAATTCCGTGCGATTCCTTGTACATCCATGGTTCACCCATTTCTTTATCCGTAAGTAATGCTGTATGATAACTTGGATCCATGTGTTCTAATCTTAAAAGACTATCTAAATTAAAACTTGAAATAATTATGCGGTCTTTGATATTATATTTTTTTAATAGCTGTAGTAGATATTCTTCAAGTTCACTGTCTGTAATACCTTTAACTTCAATGTTTAATAACATATCAGTTGTAACTATCCAGTCCATTACTTCTTTTAAGGTAGGAACTTGCTCATCTGTTAACTTAAAAAGACCATTCTTATTACGTGCTTCTTTAATTTCTTCTAATGTTAACACACTAATCTTACCTTTTTTGTTTGTCGTTCTATTTAACGTTGAATCATGTATCACTATGATTTCATTATCTTTTGATAGGTGGATATCCAGTTCTATTCCATCTGCTCCATGCTCGTATGCTTTTTTAAAACTTAGCATCGTATTTTCTGGATAAAGTCCTGCATATCCTCTATGTCCAATAATTTTAGTCATGATTATCCTCCATTAAATAGTCTAATAATTCACCACTTGTTGGTTTACTCATTTTTCCACATCTACCAAATACATCTTGAAGGCCATTTTCCCACGCTTTTTCAATTGCATGGCGTATTGAGCGTTCTACATTTGCATTTTTTACATTATTCTTTTCAGCGATTTTTGGATATAACTCAATCGTTAATTGAACTTTGCCTCTTCTGTCTTCTTCGCTTCTTAATGACAATATTTCAATCGCATCATGAATATATTGAGTTCCTTTATGTTTTTCTTTAAAACCCATTTGTTCTAATTTATTTTGTCTCATTACCGATTCATCAATGTTACATATCTGACAAATGCGATTGACAAATATATCAAAGTTAATTGGTTTCAAAATGAAATAATCAGCACCTGAATCCATTGCCTCAGACAATACAGAATCTTTTCCAAAAGCACTTAAACAAATAATCTTATAAGGATGATCTTTTGGAATATACTCTTGCAAAAGTGTAATTCCATCAATATGAGGTAATATAAGATCCAATAACAATAAGTCAAATTCACTTTCCTTAATCATATTTAATGCGTCTTTACCATTATGACTCATGCCAACTACTTGCATATTATGTTTTTCTATATGTGTTTTAATTGAGACTGCGAGTTCACGTGAATCTTCAATAATTGCAACTTTGAGTACCATACTTCTTCATCCTTTTTGTTCTATTTCTTATTTTGGTTGATGAGTTCAGCTGCATGTTCTAATGTCAATGGTGTTACTTCAACACCTGAAATCATACGTGCAACTTCCTTAACTCTAGATTCACCGTCTAGTTCTGTGACATGGGTTGTCGTTCTATCATCTTGTTCGATTTTCTCAATATAAAGATGTTGGTCACTTATTGCTGCTACTTGTGGTAAATGAGAAATACATATTACTTGAATGAATGTAGATATATCATACATTTTCTCAGCCATCTTTTGTGCTACTTTACCTGATACGCCAGTATCCACTTCATCAAATAGTATCGCGGTCTTACCTTTCGTTTCTGCAAATATACTCTTTAAAGCTAACATCATACGGCTTAATTCTCCACCAGATGCAATTTTTTCTAGCGGTTTAAGTGGTTCTCCTTTATTTGGGCTGATCATAAATTCTAACGATTCTATACCAGTCGGAGTCGGTTCAGTTTTAGTAAAGGCCATTTCAAAGTTTGCACTTTTCATTTCTAGATTATGTATTTCATCTAGTATTTCGTTTCTTAATTTCATTGCTACTTTGCGACGCGCTTTACTTAAATCAGCACCAAGAGATAGTAATGTAGATTTCAGCAACTCAATTTCTTTAGTCAATTGAGATGTCGATTCTTCTATATTTTCAATCGTTTTAATTTCTTTTTCCAATTCTTCTATAAATGGTAACAGTTCAGGTAAACTTTTACCATACTTTCTTTCAAGAAATTGTATTTCATTCATACGTGTTTCTAATTGATTAAGTTCATTCTCATCATATTCATTTTGTGTCATTTCATCATGTAACGCATGCTTAGCATCATCAAGAATATAGTATAATCCTTCTGATTCTTCTAAAGTCTTATTAAATTTATTGGGTAATATTTCATCAATTTCTTTTAATGAAGTGTTAAATTCAAATAATAAATCTAATATTTGAGATTCTTCACTTAAAAGTTTTACTGATTTTGTTAATGCATCGTTTAATTTTTCATAGTTTTGTAAACGATTAATTTCTTCTGTCAGTGTTTCTTTTTCAGTTACAATAAGTTTCTTTTCACTTAATTCTTTATGTTGATATTTAATCAAATCTAAACGCTGTAATAGCTCTTCATCTTTTTGTTGTAAATTTTTAAGTTCGTTTGTTTTTTCAATAAAACGATTATATGTTGACTGATAGTTCAATAATAAGGAATCGTATTGACCCTTTGCATAATCATCTAATAAAGTTAAATGAAATTTAGGCTTAAGTAAGGTTTGCGTTTCATGTTGTCCATGAATATCTAGAAGTTCTTGCATAATACTTTTCAGTTCTGAAAGAGTTACCATTTGATTATTAATCTTGCAAATACTTTTACCTGTCTTTAAGATTTCTCTTTTAACAAGCATAAAGTCATCTAATGGAATATCTCTCGCAATCAACATTTCCTTAACGCGTGGGTTATGATCAATATCAAAGATGCCTTCAACAATCGCTTTATTTTCACCATGTCGAACAAGGTTCTGACTGGCACGCGTACCAATTAATTGACCGATTGCATCAATAATTATAGATTTTCCAGCACCAGTTTCTCCACTCAATACTGTTAGTCCATCTTTCAATTCAATTTCTAATGCTTCAATTATTGCAAACTGTTTGATTGATAACGACAAAAGCATAAATAGTCCTCCAATTAAAGCATGTTAAAAATACGTTCTGTAATCAATTCCCCTGCTTTTTTATCTTTACAGATTAATAAACAAGTATCATCACCACAAATTGTACCTATTACTTCTTCCCATTCTAATTGGTCTAAAATTGCACCTATAGATTGAGCGTTTCCTGGTAAAGTCTTTAATACAAGCAAATTATCTGCACTATCTAATTTGACAAATGAATCCATTAAGTAACGTCCTAATTTATCAAGTGGATGGTACTTTCTATCACGTGGGAGTGAGTAAATATATTGTCCACTTGGTGTTGGGACTTTAATAAGTTGCAGTTCCTTAATATCACGTGAAATCGTTGCTTGTGTCACATTTAAATTATATTCGTTTAATTTCTCTACTAAATCTTCTTGTGTTTCGATTTGTTGGTTTGAAATAATTTCACGAATTTTGATTTGACGGATTGTTTTGTTCGCCATTCCATGCGCCTCCTTGTGTCTGTATAATTATACAAATAATTTTAGCATACATACAAATTAATGTATATCAAAAAACCACTGATAAGTTATCAGTGGTTTAATGATTTAACGTATCAAATGCTTGGTTAACAATTGTTTCATTTGCATGATTATTCCAAACTAATTTTTTTGTAGAATTAATATTTGGAATATCGTTAAGTGTATATACTCCATGTAATAAATATTCAATATTACCTTTCTGACCCGTTATCGGTGAAAAAGTAATATCTTGAACTTTAATATTTAATGTTGTACATAGCAATGTTATCTCTTTTAAAACATGAATGTGTTCACTTTTATCGTAAACAATTCCTTTTTCAACATATTCATATCGTGCTTCAAATTGTGGTTTTATTAGCGCAATAATTGTCGTACCATCATTAACAATTTCTATTAGTTTTTTAAGAATAACAGAAAGAGAGATAAAACTAACATCAATTGTTACAAAGTTCGGTAGTGGATCAAACTGATCTTTTGTCACATATCTAAAGTTAGTTTGTTCCATCACAGTAACTCTTTCATGAACTCTTAATCGATAATCTAATTGGTTAGTTCCAACGTCAAGTGCATAGGAATGTTTCGCTCCATTTTGTAAAGCACAATCTGTGAAACCACCAGTTGATGATCCTACATCTAGGTGGATTACATCTGCTAAATTTAAATCAAAGTGATGAATAGCTTTCTCTAATTTATATCCACCACGACTAACATATTTTTTACGTTTGTCTTTCACACGTATTTTTGCAGTTACTGGATCAATTTTCTCACCAGCGGTATCAACTCGAATATTGTCATTATAGATAAGACCTGCCATCACTGCTCGTTTGGCTGTATCTTTTGTTTCATAGTAATCGTGATCTACAAGCCACTCATCAATTCTAATTTTTTTCATTTTTTCGCTTCAATGATTGCTTTATTTCGTTTATGATATTTGCTTTCGAAATGCCGATATCATTAAGTAATAATTCAACATCACCATGTTCGATATATTCATCATTAATTCCTATACGCTTTACATCAACATATTTGTGTTGGTCATTATAGTAATTCACGACAAGCGCGCCAAATCCACCACTTAATATCGATTCTTCAACAGTAATGATAGATTTATTTCCAGACGATAATTCGTCTAAGTACTCTGTATCTATAGGTTTAATAAAACGTGCATTGACTACTTCAATATTAATTCCTTCTTTTAATAGCTCATCACGTACTTCTTCTATGAGTTGTAAAGTTGGTCCAAAACTCAAAACTGCAATATCTTGACCTACGTGTACAGTCTCCCACTTACCATATGGAATAGTTTGAAGTGTTTCATCCACCTCAACGCCAATACCATTACCTCGTGGATAACGAATCGCAATTGGACCGTTATAGTCGTAGAATGCACTATGTAGCATGTGTCGTGCTTCATTCTCATCTTTTGGCATCATAATCGTAACATTTGGCATATGACTTAGGAATGGAATATCGAATACACCTTGGTGAGTTTCACCATCAGCTCCAACTAATCCTGAACGGTCAATACCAAAGATAACATGTAAGTTTTGACGATCTACGTCATGTAACAATTGGTCATATGCACGTTGTAAAAATGTAGAGTAAATCGCTAAATAGGGTGTCATACCATTTGCTGCTAACCCTGCAGCCATTGTCACAGCATGCTGCTCAGCAATACCAACATCAAAGAATTGTTGTGGTAATTCAGCTTGAAACTTAGTTAATTTACTACCAACTGGCATTGCAGGTGTAATTGCAACGATTTTTTTATCATTTTCAGCAAAACTTTGAACTGTATCACTAAATATTTGACTCCATGCAGGTGCTTTTGAACTTCCTTTTACTTGTTCTCCTGTTTCTAATTTATAAGGTCCAAGTCCATGCCAAGTACCGATTTTGTCATTTTCAGCAGGTCTATAGCCTTTCCCCTTTTTAGTAATCACATGGACTATAACTGGGCCATTTATACGCTTAGAGGTTTCAAATGCTTCTTTTAAATCATTGAAGTTATGGCCATCAACTGGTCCGACATATTTTATTCCTAATTCTTCAAAAAATACACCTGTCACAACTAAATACTTTAAACTGTCTTTAATTCGATCTGCCGAATCTCGCAATTTATGTCCACCTGGTAATTTGCTTAAGAAACCGTCAATATCTACTTTAGCACGATTATAATTCTGGTTCGTACGTAAACGACCGAACATATTATGCATTGCACCTACGTTAGGTGCAATACTCATCTCATTATCGTTTAATACGATTGTCATATCCGTTTTATCGTGACCAATATGATTTAAGGCTTCTAACGCCATTCCACCAGTTAAAGCACCATCACCAATTATCGGCACAACATCATAATCTTCACCCATGATATCACGCGCTTTCGCCATACCTATTGCTGCTGAAAGGGAAGTAGAAGAGTGGCCCGCTTCCCAAACATCATGTGGACTCTCGTTTAGCTTTGGAAAACCACTTAAGCCCTTATATTGACGTAATGTATCAAACTTATCTCCACGACCTGTAAGAATTTTATGGATATAAGCTTGATGTCCTACATCAAAGATTAATTTATCTATCGGACTATTGAAACTTCTATGCATTGCGATTGTTAATTCAACAACACCAAGATTTGCCCCGATATGCCCCCCAGTTATTGCACACTTTTCTATTAAAAATTGACGAATTTCGCCACTTAATTCTATTAATTCATCATTTGTTAAATCTTTTATAAACGATGGATCTTTTATTTTTGATACATCCATGAATTCCCCACCTACATCTCTTTTACTTTAATATGCTTCTTATTATATCATTGTTTGTGAATCCATGAAAAATAAAAAAAGCCCTTTATAGGCTTTTATTTATTTCGCTTAACAATAAAAACAATCAAATCGATAAGTGATGTCTTATTTGTTGCAATTGTTTCGACAATTTCGATTGTATCTTTTAATATTTGATCTAATTTTTGTTTTGAAGCTTCAAGTCCAAGGAGTGAAACATATGTACTTTTATCATTTTCTATATCACTACCTACTGCCTTACCAATCGATTCAAAGTCACCTTCAACATCTAAAATGTCATCTTTAATCTGGAACATTAAACCTATATTACGACCAATTTTATCTAATGCATCGCGTTCTTTTGTATCGCTATTTAAAATGATTCCTGCTGCGTATATTGATGCATGAATTAGATCTCCAGTTTTATGATGGTGAATTGTTTCTAAAGTCGACATATCAATTGTTTTATTTTCATTTTCCATATCTAACATTTGTCCCGCAACCATGCCATTAGAGCCTGCAGCATTAATAAGAAGTGACATTAATTTAATCTTAGTTTCATTGCTATATTGGCTAAATAAAATTTGATTAAAACTATCTGTAAGCAAAGCATCACCTGCTAATATAGCTGTAGCTTCTCCGTACACTTTATGATTTGTAAGTTTTCCACGACGATATTCATCGTTATCCATGGCTGGCAAGTCGTCATGGATTAAAGAATATGTATGAATCATTTCAACAGCAATCCCAAATGGTAATCCATCTTCAGGTCGTCCACCTAAACTTTCTAATGTTGTCATCAATAATAAAGGTCTAATGCGTTTACCACCTGCTTGCAATGAATACCTTATTGATTCATTCAACAATTCAGAAAGCGCTTTTTGTTGATATAATCCGTCAATTGATGCATTGATTAAAGCAATGTGCTCTTTATTCATTTATATCCGCCTCTTGAAGTTTCTCAATCTTTTGTTCCGCTTCTTTTAGTTTGTCTTGACAAGCTTTAGATAATTTTACGCCAGCCTCATATAATTCAATTGATTTTTCTAAAGATACTTCTTCATTATCCAATTGCTTCACAATTGACTCTAATTCACCCATCATTGTTTCAAAGTCTTTAGCCATGATTATCACTCCTACTCATTTGACTTTTCTGTAACCTTACCAATAATTTTGCCATCTTTCATTTCAATTTCTATTGTGTCACCAACAGATATATCGTGTGTCGAACGAATAATCGTATTATTGTATCGCGTGATACTGTAACCACGAAGTAAAGTTTCGGTCGGACTTAAGCTACTAAGTAACGCAAGTTGTGATTGGACTACTGATTGTTTCATCGACATACGATACTTAATTGTACGCTCCATTTGATTGTGTTTATTTTCAATTAGCGTTTGATGTTGCTTCACTTTGTCTCTTAACATTTTAGGAGATATTTGTTGACTCAAAAATGCCACACGGTGATGTTGTTGTTGCATTATAGTGCTCATCATATACTTTATCTGATTTTGAAAATCATCAATGCGTTGCACTTTTTGTTCAACTAGCATATATGGATTTTTAAATATATAATAGCTTTCTAGTTGTGAGAGTTGCTGCGTATAATTTCTCATTACAGCATTCATCTTATGGTCCATAAATTCCCGTGCCTGATTAATTTGTGCAATTAATTCTCGGACATCAGGAGTTGCTAAAACTGCAGCACCTGTCGGTGTAGGTGCCCTAAAATCTGCTACATAATCAGATAAAGTTGTATCCGTCTCATGTCCTACAGCAGATATAATCGGTGTATTTGAGTTAAATATCGCTTCCACAACGATTGCTTCATTAAATGCCCATAGATCCTCTATAGAACCGCCACCACGTCCGACTATAATAACATCTGCTCCAATAGAGTCGGCATGATTTATATTTTTAACGATATCTTCTTTCGCACCTGTACCTTGTACAAGTGTCGAAATATAAGTCACTTTTGCAAGTGGGTATCGATTACTTAACGTCGTTCGAATATCTTGCACTGCAGCACCGGTACTTGCTGTCAGTACTGCAATATGCTTTGGATATTTGGGCAACGCTTGTTTATGTTCTGCATTAAAATAACCTTTATCTTGAAATGATTTTTTGAGTTGTTCAAATTTTTCATACAATAACCCAATTCCATCTAGTGTCATCGTACTGACATAGAGTTGATAATTTCCACGTGCTTCATATGAGGAAATTCTCCCCCTAATTAAAACACTATCTCCCTCTTTAGGGATAAAAGATAAGCCGGAAGCATCACGACTAAACATCATACATTGAATAATGGCACCATTATCTTTTAAAGCAAAATAATGGTGGCCACTTGAATGGCGTTTATAATTTGAAAGTTCTCCTTTAATATAAATGTCTTGTAAATAAGGGTCTCTATCAAATTTTACTTTAATATATTTACTTAACGCGCTTACCGTTAAATACTTTTCCATTTTATCACGACGCTTTGTTTTTTATTATTTCACTTAATACACCATTAATAAATTTATAACTTTCATCGTCGCTGAATATTTTAGCTAAATTAACTGCTTCGTTGACAACTACTTTGTCTGGTGCATCAGTGTAAAGTAATTCATATGTACTCATTCTTAAAATAATGCGATCAATCTTATTAATGCGATCTAACGTCCATTGCTTTAATTGTGGCATAATTTTTTCATCAATTGCTGCTTCATTTTCTTTTACACCGCGTACAATTGTTTCACAAAAGGCATCTTTCAAAGGAGCTTCAACGATAAAATTTGTTGCTTCTTCAATAGTGATATCGTGTTCTTTTGTTTCTAATTGGAATAAAATTTGAACTGCGTGTTGTCTTGATTCTGTTCTTGACATATATTTCTCCTTCAAAAATTTAGAGGATGCAAGCATCCTCTAAATTAAATTTCTTTAAATTTTACATTAACAATATGAATGTTGATTTGTTTTGGACTTATCGCCGTCATATTACCTAATGCATTTTTAATTGATTGTTGAACAAGTGTTGCTGTTTTAGAAATCTTTGTACCATAATCAAATGCGCAATAAGCATCGATAATGATTTCATCGTCTTTAACATCAACGTTAACACCTTTTTGGTTTTTAACACCTAATTTATCGAGAGATTTGTTCTTTTGAACAAGTGATACACCTTTGACTTCAGATACAGCGATTGAAGCGATAACCTCAATTACACTTGGTGCAATTTCAACAGTACCTAAATTGCCTTTTTTATTTGTTTCAATCATTGATATATGCCTCCCATCTCATAATAATACTATAACATGTTTTTAGTATAATATTAAATGCAAAATAAAAAAACGCAAAAGCGCTTTTTTATGAAAGTATTTCATTCTGTTCTAAAAATTTCGTACTATAATTATTTGATTTAAATACATTGTTATCCATTAATGCAATATGGAAGGGAATAGTCGTGTCTACACCGGTAACAACAAATTCGTCTAATGCACGTTTTGCACATGCTATTGCTTCAGCGCGTGTTGGTTGATGCACGATAAGCTTCGCTACCATTGAATCGTAAAAAGGAGGAATCTTGTAGTTCGTGTAACACGCAGAATCTATCCTAACACCGTAGCCGCCTGGTACAACATATTGTGTAATGAGTCCTGGAGATGGCATAAAGTTTTTGTATGGATTTTCAGCGTTTATACGTAATTCAATCGCATGACCTGATAGTTTTATGTCCTGCTGATCAACTGTCAATGCTTCACCAGACGCAACCTTTATTTGCCATTTCACTAAATCAATACCTGTTACCATTTCTGTAACTGGATGTTCTACTTGAATGCGTGTGTTCATTTCCATAAAATAATAATTATTTGATGATAAATCATAGATAAATTCCACGGTGCCTGCACCTTCATAGTCTACTGCTTCTGCTGCACGTACTGCTGCTTTTCCCATTGATTCACGCGTTGCCTCGTTTAAGATAGGTGAGGGTGATTCTTCAACTAATTTTTGCATACGACGTTGAATCGTACAATCTCGTTCACCTAGATGAATCACTTTACCAAATTGATCTGCTAATACTTGAATTTCAATGTGACGGAATTCTTCAATGTATTTTTCTAAATACAATCCTGGATTACCAAAAGCAGTAGCTGCTTCTTGTTCCGTCATCATATAACCATTACGCAATTCTTCATTGTTTCGAGCGACACGAATCCCTTTTCCACCTCCACCAGCTGTAGCTTTAATAATAACTGGATATCCCATATCATTTGCTAGTGATAAAGCATGATCAACATTATCAAGTAAACCATCACTTCCAGGTACAACAGGTACATTCGCTTCAATCATCACTTTTTTTGCGACATCTTTTATTCCCATTTTCGAAATTGAATAATGACTCGGACCAATAAATTTAATTTGGCACGCTTCACACATTTCAGCAAAATTTGCATTCTCAGCTAAGAAACCATAACCAGGATGTATTCCATCACAACCTGTAGAACTTGCGATCATTAAAATATTTGGAATATTTAAATAAGAATCTTTCGACTGTTTAGGACCAATGCAATACGCTTCATCGGCAATTTGAGTATGTAAGGCGTCACGGTCTGCCTCAGAATACACAGCAACAGACTGTATATTTAACTCTTTCAATGCTCGAATAATACGTACTGCGATTTCGCCACGATTCGCTACCAATACTTTTTTCATCTACTTCACCTTAAATAAAGGTTGTCCGTACTCAACCATTTGTCCGTCTTCAACTAGGACTTCAATAATTTCTCCTGAAATTTCTGCTTGAATTTCATTAAATAATTTCATCGCTTCTAAAATACATACTGTACTATCTGGATTTACCTTATCGCCGATACCTACATAAGGCGCACTTTCTGGCGATGGTGATTTATAAAATGTGCCTACCATTGGCGCATTAATTGTCTTGCCTGTCTCAACTTCAGCTTCTTTAGGTACGTGTGCAGTAGCTTGTGGTACTTGCACATTTTTATGTAGTGTTTGTGGTACCTCATAAACAGATTGAATCGGTGCATGTAGTATCTCTTTTTCTTTTTTAATTACAATTTTATAATCGTCTTGCTCCAAATTTAATTCTGTTAATGTGTTTGATGCGTCGATTAAATCAACGAGTTTTTTAATTTCTTCGAATTTCATGTTGAACCCCTTTTATACAAGATTTTAAGACTAGTTACTAATTTATTTTATCTTAGTGGTCAGACCAATACAAGAAAAAAATAAAAGACATGCAGTTTGCATGCCTTTTAATAAGATTTATTATCCGCGTGATACGTATGATCCATCTGTAGTATTAATAATTAGTTTATCACCTTGGTTGACAAATAAAGGTACATTTAACGCATATCCCGTTTCAACAGTCGCTTGTTTCGTTGCACCTTGCGCTGTATCTCCTTTAATACCAGGTTCTGTTTCAGTTACTTCTAAAGTAACAGTGTTTGGTAATTCTACTCCTAAAGTTTCACCTTCGTACATTTGGATGTGAACTTCCATGTTTTCTTTCAAGAATTTTAATTCGTATTCAATTGTGCTTTCTGGTAATTCTAACTGTTCATAAGATTCGTTGTCCATAAATACATGTTGATCACCAGATGCATATAAATACTGCATACGTTTATTATCAATTTGAGCTTTCCCTACTTTTTCACCGGCACGGAAAGTTTTTTCTTGGATTGCACCAGTTCGTAAATTACGTAATTTAGAACGAACGAAAGCCGCACCTTTACCTGGTTTTACGTGTTGGAATTCAATTACTCTCCAAATTCCGTTTTCTACTTCTATTGTTAAACCCGTTTTAAAATCATTTACTGAAATCATTAAATTTCCTCCTCATTTGCTCTCTTATAAAATAATAAGGTCTTTTGTTGAATGTGTAAAGCGCTTTAGACCATTTTTAGTAACTAATACATCATCTTCAATACGAACACCACCTAAACCTTCAACATATATCCCAGGTTCTAACGTAACGCACATATTTTCTTCTAATGTATGAGGGGATTTATATGATAACATAGGCCCTTCGTGTACTTCTAATCCAATACCATGACCTAATGAATGACCAAAGTTATCTCCATAGCCATATGAAGCGATAACGTCACGTGCAATTTTATCTGCTTCTATACCAGTCATTCCAATCTTGACTTCATTTAGAGCTTTCAATTGAGATTCTAATACAACATTATAAATCTTAATCATTTCTTCACTCGGTTCACCTACAGCAATCGTACGTGTAATATCAGAAATATAACCATTATAAATTGCACCGTAATCGAATGTAATCATCTCACCAGATTGAATGACTTTATCACTTGCCACTCCGTGTGGTAATGCTCCACGCACACCACTTGCCACTATAGTATCAAATGATGAACTTGTTGCGCCCAGTTCACGCATCTTCATTTCCATCATATTGTTAATTTGCATTTCAGACATACCTGGTTTTGTAATTTCCAAAATGTACTCAAACGTCGCATCTGCAATATCAGCAGCTTGTTGAATGATTTCAATCTCATATGGTTCTTTAATCATACGAATTTTTTCCACTTCTCCTGCAATATTTACTAATTCATAATTAATATTTAATAATGATTGATGTTGTTGATAAGTAATTAAATCCCCTTCAAAACCTACCGTTTTATACCCATTTGCTTGAATAAAGCTACTAATTTCCTCTAAAATTGGCTTCTCATGCTTTACGATTTCAAAGTCAGGTGCTTGTTTTGATGCTTGTTCTGTATACCTAAAATCAGTCATTAAAATCTTTTTGTCTTTTGACACTATTAATGCTCCACTTGATCCTGTAAATCCTGATAAATATCTGCGGTTAAATGGTGAAAGAATAACTATTGCTTCTACTGCTTTGTCGTTGAATAATTGATTCATTTTTTCGAATTTCATTTTTTTCTTCCTCTCTATATAGATAAGCATTTTTATACCAATATATATATGTTACCATATAAACAGATACTATTTGAATTGAGGCGTGACATTTATGAAGAAATTAATATTACTATTATCTACCACTTTAATCCTTACAGCATGCGGACCTTCTGAAACAGAACAGCTCACTAAAGAAAAAAATGACTTAAAAAAAGAAGTTTCAACTGTTAAAAATAAACTCGATAACGAAAAAACAAAGCGTGTATCAAAAAATAATACATTAGCAAGTATCGAAAGCGAATTAAAACAAGCAAAGAGTGGCAATACTATTACAAATGATTTATACACACAAAACTTCAAAGATTATGCTGCGAAGTTAGGGACTGCATTCGAATCATATGCAAGTATAGATACCAAAATTGATCAAATCAATAAAAATTCATCTGTAGCTTTAAAGCTAGGTGAAGTAAAAGCAACCATTAACGACGCGATTAGAACATATGAAGCACCCTTTAAAAAATCAAATCCACCAGAAGCATTTGAGGAAATTCATAAACAAATTGAAGATGCAAATAAAAACATGAAAAAAGCCATTTCAAAAATTGAAAAAGGTTATGATAAAAAAGACAAAGCTCTATTGAATGAAGGAAAGGAAACATTACAAAAAGTAATTGATCAGTTTAATGAGATACAATTCCAATAAATGACATAAAAATGGTGTGAATCCAATTAGAATCACACCATTTTTTATTTTTTATAGGTCCACTCATCACTTTTATATTTCTCAATCAACCGATTTGTTTCCTCAATTAATTCTTCTGTCAGTTCATATGGTACTAATGATTTATTTAAACCTTTTTCAAAACCTCTATAGAATGCTTCTTCCATCATTTCAATCGTGATTTTTCTCTCTGTCAGATCTTGAATACTCACAGCTTTAGAATAAAATGCTTTTTTCATTTTATCTTTCAAACGTGGATTTTGGTAGACAAATAAATCAAACAATTCATCGACATCAATAGATTGTAAAATCGACCCATGCTGCAATATCACACCTTTTTGTCTCGTTTGTGCACTGCCAGCAATTTTACGCCCCTCAACAACTAATTCATACCAACTAGGAGCATCAAAACAGACTGAACTTCTAGGATCTTTTAATTTCGCACGTTTTTCTTCTGTATCTGGAACTGCAAAATAGGCATTGAATCCTAGATCAATAAATCCTTCAAGCAATCCTTGAGAAATAACACGATAGGCTTCTGTCACAGTCTTCGGCATTTCCGGATGACCTTCTGGTACAATTACACTATAAGTTAACTCTTTATCATGAAGTACCCCGCGCCCACCTGTGGCACGTCTTACGAGACCATATCCTCCTGCTTTCACCTTGTCTAAATCGATTTCTTTTTCTAGTTTTTGAAAATAACCGATGGAAAGTGTTGCCGGATCCCAACCATAAAAACGCACAATTGGAGGTAACTTACCTTCAGAAACAAAATTTAATAATGCTTCATCTAATGCCATATTAAAATATGGATCATTTTTCTTTGTGTTTAAAAATAGCCATTCTTCTCTTTGCTTATTTTCCATTATAAAACTCCCAAATAGTAATAAAAACAAAATAAAAGTAAAATAACTTTGAAATCATATGATATAACTACTATAATAAATCTATGATTACAAAAGGAGGACTACTAAAATGACAATATGGTATATTTTAGGAATCGTACTTCTTGCTTTGTTAGTCTACATTCTAATTAATTACTCTATCAATCGTAAAGCTGTTACTGAATTAAGTCAAGATGACTTTAAAAGCGGTTTAAGAAAAGCACAGCTTATTGATTTACGTGAAAAAGCAGATTTTGATTATGGACATATTAACGGTGCAAGAAACATTCCTATGACGATTTTTAGAACAAGAATGTTAGGTCTACGAAAAGATCAACCGATTTATTTCGTTGATGCCAATGGTATCTCAAGTTACCGTGCAGCACGTATGCTTAAAAAACATGGTTATTCAAATCTTTATATGTTGAAAAACGGTTATAAAGATTGGAAATATGATTTAAAAACAAAAAAATAATATATTTGCTTTAAAAAAGAGAGGACAAATTTTTGTCCCCTCTTTTTTTATAGCCATTCTAATTTCTTTGATATTAACATATGATTTTTATCTTTATCTGGAATAATGTAACCTTCTCTTTTAAATCGATTAATCATCTGGCTTGTTGATTCCCTTGAAACACAAATCATACGACTTAATTGCGTTACCGTAATGATATTCCTAAGACGATAATATTCACCTTTTTCAGTACCTACTTCTTTTCCCAAATATAGTAATAATGCAATTACTTTCTCTTCAATCGACTTTCCCGCATATAAAATCATCCGATTATCTTCAGATTCCATTACGCGACCCATCTCTTTAAACAAATGAATCAATATATGGTTATATTTTTTCGATAAAAATTCTAACGCTTCTTTTTGGAAATACATGATTTGTGTTTTATATAATGCTTTAGCCGTTTGTCTGTAATCTGTTTCTGAGAATAATGCAGACAATGGTAAAATCTGTGGACGATGAACGAAAATATCCATTTCATTTCCATGACTATCATTTGTTTCGAGCACAATATAACCATGGATTAACATGTATAGCTTTTCTGATTGATCACCTTGCTGATATATTATTTGTCCTGGTTTAACATCTTTCAAATAAAGATAATCTTTTATTTCTTCAATTTCAGATATCTCAGCTTGTATAAAATCTGCAAACTGTTTTACTCGGTGTTCAAATAAATCAGACTTACTACGGTTATTTAAAATCATAAATTACCTATCCTTTATTTCGTAATGACCGTACCTGCTGTACCTTCAAAAGCTTTATAAGCATTTTGTAAATCAGTAATAATTACTTTTTTATCTTCTCCACTATTTACAAATTCAATAGCAGCTTCGATTTTAGGTAACATACTACCTTTAGCAAATTGACCTTCAGCAATATATTCATTTAATTCATCTAACGTAATATGCTCTAACATCTTTTGGTCCGGTTTATTATAATTTAAATATACATGGTCTACCGCTGTCAAGATTAATAATATATCTGCATTTACAAGTTCGGCTAATTTTTCTGACGCAAAGTCTTTATCAATAACTGCTTCAACACCACGATATCCTTCTTCTAGGCGTACAACCGGCACACCACCACCACCACAAGAGATTGTAATATTGCCATGATCTACTAAATCATTAATGATTGGTGCTTCAATGATATTAATAGGATGTGGGCTCGCTACGACTTTACGCCAACCACGTCCAGCATCTTCTTTAAATGTTATACCAGGATTAGCATCCATTTCTTTTTTTGCTTCCTCTTCTGTAAAAAATGGTCCGACAGGTTTTGTTGGATTCTGGAATGCTTCATCATTTGGATCAACTTCAACGCGTGTAACAATTGTAGCGACATTACGTTCTAAATGACAATGATCTAACATCTTAGAAACTGCATTTTGGAACCAATATCCAATCATTCCTTGGCTCATGGCACCACAAACATCAAGTGGCATCGCAGGTGTCATCTCTGAATCACTTTCTTTTTGTTGAATTAACATCGCTCCAACTTGAGGTCCATTACCATGAGAAATAATTACTTCAACGTCATGCATTACAAATTTTTCTAATTCACTTACTGTATTTTCAATCGCAAGTTGCTGCGCTTCACTTGTACCTACTCCAGTTTGAATAGCATTGCCTCCTAATGCTATTACAACACGTTTATTAATCATTTTGTTTCCTCCTTGTTCATTCGAGTTTAAATTTATAGTTTTTTATATTTAGAACACTGTAATTTTGCCAGTTACGATAAAGTAAATTGCCGCTATTGTTAATATAGTTAAGCCAATAAATAAGCCTTTATCTATACCAGAAATCGGTTTATTGTTTGCTTTTTGTACTTTTTGATATACAAGGATGCCTGGGAAATAAAGTAACATTGTAAGTAATAAATACTCTAAACCTGCTGCATACACTAACCAAATCGCATAAATTGAAGCGACAATACCGATGAATAATTGTTTACCACTTTGTTTATGTTTCATTGCATATTTCACTTGATAAAATGCACTAAAAGCATATGGAATTAAGATTGCTGAAGATGCAAGTGAGAATGCAAAGTTATATGCTTTATCTGTGAATATTAAAGTTAAGAAGAATAATTGTACTAAAATGTTTGTGATTAATAATGAATTGACCGGAGCATGGTTAGCATTTTCTTTACCAAACCAAGCAGGGAATACATTATCTTTAGCTGCTAAGAATGGAACTTCACCAGCAAGTAACGTCCATCCTAACCATGCACCCAATACTGAGATTATAAGCCCAATATTAATAAATGATGCACCCCATGGACCTACAATTTGTTCTAATACTGCAGCCATTGATGGATTTGACAGATCTGCAATTTTACCTTGTTCAACAACACCTTGTGCTAAAATAGTAATTAACATATAAGTAAGTAATACAGCAATTAAACCAATCAATGTTGCTTTACCTACATCACTTCTACTTTTAGCACGACTTGAGAACACTACTGCACCTTCAATACCAATAAAAACCCATAAAGTTACTAGCATTGTACTTTTTACTTGAGTCATTAATGAGCCCATATCAAAGCCATTGCTAACTCCTTTTGTCATGCCATGAAAACCAGCCATAAATGTATCAAAGTTAAACCCAATAATAATCATTACGATGAATAAAAAGATTGGAATTAATTTTGCTACAGTTACTACTGTATTAATAAATGTCGCACCTTTTACACCTTTTAAAATTAAGAAGTGTACTAGCCATAAAAGAACAGATGCTGCAATAATACTTGGAACATTTGCCCCACCTTTGAATACTGGTAAGAAGTTACCTACAGCTGTCATGAGTAATGTACCGTATGCAACGTTTCCTAAAAATGCACTGATCCAATATCCCCATGCTGAGTTAAATCCCATGTAATCTCCAAAACCTGCTTTTGCGTAGTTATAAACGCCTCCATCAAGTTCTGGTTCCATTGTTGTTAAATTTTGAAAACTAAATCCTAATGCAATCATCCCGATTCCTGTAATAACCCAACCGATAATAATTGCGAGTCCACCTGCTGAAGCTCCCATGTCACTAATTAAGTTAAAGGCGCCGCCACCGATCATAGAACCGACAACCATTGCGACAAGTGAGAATAGACCTAATTTTTTACTGTCTTGTTCACTCATTTTCATTCCCTCCAATTTTTGTTTGATATGTATTACTAAAGAGGCAATACGCCTCTTTAGTCTTGGAATGAATCATATGTTTGTATTATTTTTCTTCCCCACATAAAGCTGCCATTACTGCTTTAATTGTGTGCATTCTGTTTTCAGCTTGGTCAAACACTCTAGAATGTTTACTTCTAAATACTTCATCTGTTACTTCCATTGCATCTAAGCCGTATTTTTCTTTAATATCTTTACCATAAATCGTTTCTGTATCATGGAATGCTGGTAAGCAATGTAAGAATAATACATCTTCGTTGCCAGTCTTTTTAATCATATCCATATTAACTTGGTAAGGTGTTAATAATTCGATACGTTCTTTGAATTTATCTTCTTCACCCATTGATACCCATACGTCAGTGTAGATTACATCTGTACCTTTTACTGCTTCTTCAACATCATCAGTAATCATCAATGTTCCACCGTCAAGTTTGCAACGTTCGTTTGCGATATCAATTACATCTTGTTCTGGGAATAATGATTTTGGTGAACAAATTCTAATATTAACACCTAGTTCAGCACCAGCAACCATGATTGAGTTCGCGACGTTATTACGGCCATCTCCAACATATGTGAAGTTAATGCCTTCTAATTTACCGAATTTTTCTTTAACAGTTAAGAAGTCTGCTAACATTTGAGTTGGATGCCATTTATCAGTTAAACCATTCCATACTGGCACGCCTGCATGTTCACCTAATTGTTCAACAACTTCTTGAGAGAAACCACGGAATTCAATACCATCAAACATACGCCCTAATACTTTAGCAGTATCTTCTACAGATTCTTTTTTACCTAATTGAATATCATCTTTACCTAAATATTCAGGGTGAGCACCTAAATCAATTGCTGCTACTGTAAATGCACAACGTGTACGTGTTGATGCTTTTTCAAAAAGTAGTGCGATACTTTTACCGTCCATATATCGATGTGGAATTCCTTTTTTCTTCATGTCTTTTAATGTTTCTGCTAATTCAATGAAATATAAGAACTCATCATGTGTAAAGTCCATCTCTTTTAAGAAATTTTTGCCATATAATTCTTTTCTTAATAATTTACCTGTTAACATTTTATTTTCCTCCTTATTTTCTTGCTTCATTATTTAAGTTCTATGATTATCTTTGTTTTAGATTTCTTCTCTTAATAAAGGTTGGCTCATGCAACGAGGGCCCCCTCTTCCGCGTACTAACTCACTACCTGTGATTTCAATAACACGGATACCTTTATCACGTAATAATTGGTTAGAAACGTAGTTACGATCATAAGTGATAACTACTCCTGGTGCGATGCATAATGTGTTAGAACCATCATTCCATTGTTCACGTGCTGAGATAATTGGGTCACCACCGCCGCAAGGAATAAATTCGATTTTTTCAATTTCTAAAGCATCTTGTAATGTTTCTTTTAAGTTTGTTGTATGTTCAATTTTGATTTGTTCTTTATTATTAGGATCCTCGGTTAGTGTATAACAATTAATTTGACCATCTTTTTTCTCAATACCTGAGTGAATTGTGAATTTATCATAATCAATCATTGTAAACACTGTATCTAAGTGCATGAATGTTCTAGATACTGGAATTTCTACAGCAACGACTTTATTAAAATCATTTGAATCATCATCAAATAATGATTTGGCTAAACGTTCAATTGCTTGTGCTGAAGTACGTTCTGATACGCCTATTGCCAATACATTTTTACTTAGAACTAACTCGTCTCCACCCTCAATGTTGAATGGGCAGTCACGGTCTAACCATACTGGAATTTCTTGATCTTTGTAGTCTGGATGATATTTAATGATATAATCCATAAACATTGACTCTCTTCGTCGTGCACGCCAGAACATTCTGTTGATTGTTACACCATTACCGATTGTAGCGTGTGGGTCACGTGTGAAGTAAAGGTTTGGCATTGGATCTAAGTAGAATGGATAACGGTCATCCATTAATTCTACTAAGCGATTACCTTTTGCTTTAATTTCATCCTTACGAACTCCCGCCATCACTTTTTCAACTAATTCTTTATTTGATAATTGAGCGAAGTATTCTTTAAGTTCTGCTTCATGACCTAATGTTGTTTTTTGAGATTCATCTAATACTTGATCGATAAACTGACGACGAATTTTTTCATCTGCAATTGCTTCTTCCATTAAATCTTCTAAGTATAAAACTTCTACACCTTCATCTTTTAGCACTTTTGCAAAATTATCATGTTCTTTTTGAGCTACTGGTAAAAATGGAATATCATCGAATAATAATCCGCCTAAGTAGTCAGGTGTCAAATTTTCTAACTCTTTCCCTGGTCTTTTAAGAAGAACAGTTTTTAATTTTCCGATCTCACTTGTTACATTAATTTTACGTTGTACCATTGTTATTTCCTCCTTATTGTTTTGCTTTATTTGATACTTTTATTATATTCATAAAAACGTTTTCATTCATTTAATACTTAACAAGCAATGTGTTAAATATTTCACATACTAAAAGTGAAAAATAATATTTTAATACAATAACTGATTAATTATTAATATGAATGAATATTTATTATCAAAGGCTTTAATATAGCGTTTTTAGATGTATATATTATTCATTTTCAAATTAATAAACTTTTTTAAAATAATATATTAATTTTTAAATGAATAAAAACAAAAAAAGAGCAAAGCATGTTAATTCATGCTTTGCTCAATTCTTTTTTATAATATAGTATTATTTTTCAATTGAACCTGAGTATTTTAATACTGGTTTACGCGCTGCCATTGTCTCATCTAGACGTCCAATCACCGTATCGTGTGGTGCTTCTAAAACGATATCTGGATTCTCTTCAGCTTCTTTGGCAATTTGAATCATCGTATCACAGAACGAATCTAATGTTTCTTTTGATTCAGTTTCGGTTGGTTCAATCATCATACATTCCTCAACATTTAATGGGAAGTAGATTGTAGGTGGATGGAAGTTAAAGTCTAACAGACGTTTTGCCATATCTAACGTTCTAACCCCTAATTTCTTTTGTTTTGAACCACTGATTACAAACTCATGTTTACAATGACGATCATAAGGTAACACGAAGTAATCTTGTAATCTTCTCATCATGTAGTTTGCGTTTAATACTGCAACTTCAGATGCTTCTTTTAAGCCATCTGGACCCATTGTACGGATATACGTATAAGCACGTAAGTAAATACCGAAGTTACCGTAGAATGGTTTAACACGCCCGATTGATTGTGGACGATCATAATCGAATTTGAAACCATCTTCTGATTTAATGATATGTGGTTTTGGTAAGAATGGTACTAAATCAGCTTTCACACCAACAGGACCTGAACCAGGACCACCACCACCATGAGGACCAGTAAATGTCTTGTGTAAGTTTAAGTGAACCGCGTCAAATCCCATGTCTCCAGGACGTACTTTACTCATGATTGCATTCAAGTTCGCACCATCATAATATAATTTACCGCCGGCTGCATGTACGATTTCACGAATTTCTAAAATATCTTCCTCAAATAAACCTAACGTATTTGGGTTTGTTAACATAATCGCAGCAGTATCAGGACCTACCACACGTTTTAAATCTTCAATATCAACTAATCCAAATTCATTTGATTTAACCGTTACAGTTTCAAAGCCTGCAACCGTTGCAGATGCTGGGTTTGTACCATGCGCTGAGTCAGGTACAATCACTTTCGTACGGTTATGGTCACCGTTTGACTCGTGAAATGCACGAATCATCATTAAAGCAGTCCATTCACCGTGGGCACCTGCTGCTGGTTGAAGTGTTACTTCATCCATCCCTGTGATTTCTTTTAAGTGTTCTTGTAAATCATAAATTATTTCTAAAGAACCTTGAATTGTTTTTTCGTCTTGTAATGGATGTGCTGCTGCAAATCCAGCCATACGTGCAACACGCTCATTGATTTTTGGATTGTATTTCATTGTACAAGATCCAAGTGGATAGAATCCAGAATCAACACCATGGTTTTTATTCGATAACTCTGTGTAGTGACGCATTAAGTCTAACTCTGCAATTTCTGGTAACATTGCGCGTTCCTTACGAATAAACTTACTATCTAAAATGTCTTCAACATTTTTGTTTTCAACTTCTAAGTCAGGTAATGAATAACTAAAACGATTTTCTTTTGAACGTTCAAAAATTAATGGAGAGCTTCCCTTAAGCATTGAACACACCTACTTTCGCGATAAATGTATCAATCTCTTCTTTTGTACGTAACTC
The DNA here is from genome assembly GCF_047425875.1 of Macrococcus animalis. Classification (GTDB taxonomy): domain Bacteria; phylum Bacillota; class Bacilli; order Staphylococcales; family Staphylococcaceae; genus Macrococcoides; species Macrococcoides animalis. Next base: position 2,212,745 of record NZ_CP179727.1, on the reverse strand, counting down.
AGTAACTGCTATTAACATATGGTTTTCGTACTTACTATCAACTTGTCCTAAATCATATCCACCAATGAAACCATCTTCTAATAACTTCTCATTGATTTCAGCAATTGGTGTATTGAATTTTACTACAAATTCGTTGAATGTTGTTCCTGCTAATACATTGAAACCTTCAGCAATCATTTTTTCTTTCATGTAATTTGCTTTTTGTAAGTTTTGGTTCGCCATTTCGTAAGCACCATTTTTACCTAAAGCACTCATAGCAACTGATGCTGCTAATGCGTTTAATGCTTGGTTAGAACAGATATTAGAAGTCGCTTTGTCACGACGGATGTGTTGTTCACGTGCTTGTAATGTTAATACGAATCCACGGTTCCCTTGATCATCTTGTGTTTGACCTACTAAACGACCTGGCATTTTACGCATTAATTTTTTTGTTGCAGCAAAGTAACCACAGTGTGGTCCGCCTAATTGGGCTGGAATACCAAATACTTGTGCATCACCAACAACTATGTCAGCACCAAATTCACCAGGAGGTGTTAATAATGCTAAGCTCATTGGGTTACTAGATACGACGAATAATGCTTTTGTACCTTCTGTATATGATTTGATTGTTTCTAAATCTTCTATACTACCAAAGAAGTTAGGGTATTGAACCATTACACAAGCAGTTTCTTCATCGATTGCTGCCTTTAAAGCATCTAAATCAGTTACTGTATCTTGAACGTCGATTTCAACAACTTCTAAATGTTGTCCAGTCGCATATGTTTGTAATACTGCACGTGATTGATCATTAACTGCTTTAGAAACGATAATTTTTTTCTTTTTAGTATGACCACATGCTAACATTGCTGCTTCTGCAAATGATGTACCACCATCATACATTGATGAGTTAGCACAATCCATACCAGTAAGTTCTGCAATCATCGTTTGGAATTCAAAAATTGCTTGTAATTCACCTTGAGAGATTTCAGGTTGATATGGTGTATAAGCAGTGTAGAACTCACTACGTGAAATCACGTGATCTACTACTGTTGGAATATAATGATCATATACACCAGCACCTAAGAATGATGCATGTGTATCACTTGTGATGTTCTTATTAGCTAATGCTGATAATTCTTTTAATAATGGTGTTTCAGCTTGACGTGGTTTAATATTTAAATCTCCAGTAAAACGAACACGTTCAGGTATATCTTGGAATAACTCGTCGATAGAATTAATTCCAATAGTATCCATCATTTCTTTCTTATCTGTTTCAGTTAACGGTATATAACGATGACTCATTTTTTCAACCCCTTAATTTTTATGGAATGGTGTTTTTACAACTTTTGCTGGTACTAATTTTTTACGTACTTGTACGAATACTTCATTACCAATTTCAGTTTGATTAATATTTATTAATGCTAATGCAACTGAACGACCTGTTGATGGGGACTGTGTTCCACTTGTAATGTAACCAATTTTGTTACCGTCTTTATCTTGTACTTCATAATCTGTACGTGCAATACCACGCTCTAACATTTCTAATCCAGCAGACTTACGTGTTATTCCTTCTTCTTTTTGCTTCGCTAATACACTACGTCCAATGAATTCACCCTTATCTAATTTCACACTGAAGCCCATTTTTGCTTCATAGGGAGTGATTTCAGTAGATAAATCTTGACCATGTAAAGGTAAAGCCGCTTCTAAACGTAAGGTATCACGCGCACCTAAACCACATGGTACAACGCCTAATTCTAATAAACCTTCCCAAATTGCAACTGTGTCTTCTGCTGCACAGTAAATTTCAAATCCATGCTCACCAGTATAACCAGATTGACTAAAGATAACGTTCTTATCAAAGATTTCAACATTTTGAATGAATTCAAACATTTTTAAAGATGCGATATCTTCTTTAACTTGATCTTTTAAAACTTCTAATGCTTTAGGTCCTTGTACTGCTATTTGTCCGTATTCTTTTGATACGTTAGTAACAGTGACACCCTCGATAGTATGTTGTTGTAGCCATTCAAAATCGATGTCAGTATTTCCTGCATTTACTACCAATAAGTATTTATTTTCATCAAGTTTGTAAGCAACTAAATCATCAATTACGCCACCATTTTCATTACAAATCATTGTATATTGTGCTTTTCTATCTGTTGTTTTCGTAATATCATTTGTTAAAACATTTTGAAGATATTCTACTGCCTTTTCACCTTCAACAATAATTTCACCCATATGACTCACATCAAACATCCCTACATTTTCGCGTACCGCGATATGTTCCTCTTTAATGCTTGAAAATTGAACAGGTAACCCCCATCCAGAGAAGTCAATTACTTTTGCACCAACTTCAACGTATTTGTCATACAATGGTGTTTTCTTTAATTCAGTCATGATTATCCTCCTAAAAATAATAATAAAAAACAGAATAGCAAAATGCTATCCTGTTGATTTCTTCAGGTTACGTCCGAAAATTATCCTTTTGCCTGAGAGTTTATATAGCTTGCCCCTTCGGCGATGATCACTCATTCTCTCTAATTTTCATCATCCGTGATTATTTGATTGTGAATATTTTGCACACATGAAATAATATTATCTTCATTATCAACCTTAATGTATGCGATTTCATTATAGCGTGTAATCCTACTGTTGTACAATTTTTTAATTTCATGAAAAGGTTTGTTTTGTGCGTTAGGTCGATTATTATCACCAACAATTCTATTATACACAGTATCAATGTTCGCATCTACCCATATATTTAATTTATTTTTCTTAAGTAATAGAATATTGTTCGTGTTTTCAATTATTCCGCCGCCTGTTGCAATTACAACGTTCATGTTTATGTATAGTCTCAAAGTATCATATTCTAAGTTTCGAAAATATATTTCACCAAATATATCGAAAATTTCTGGTATCGATTTCCCTTCTTTTTTCACAATTTCAGCGTCTAAATCAACGAACGGAAGATTCATTCGTTCTGCTAATTTTGTCCCTATCGTCGTCTTACCAGCACCCATAAATCCAACTAGTACTATAGCCATTTTAACCTCCTTAACAGAAGAAGCTATTTCTTTTTTGAAATAGCTTCTTTTATCTCTTTAACATAATAATGTTCAAGATGATCTAATGTATTAAATTTTAACATGTATCTAGTACTATAGTAACTCAAAAAGAATATTGTGATCATCATTAATATTAGCATTGAAGGGAAGATAAAACCTTCAGATAACTTGGTATGTATAGGTTTTATTTTTATCTCTTTCGATTTTGAGGTATATTCCATTATCACGTTCCTCAAATATTGCATTTTTCACACCTTCTAACATAATAATATAACCTCTATCATTGAGTTTTCGAACGATTCGCTGGTTATGATAATAATATAAAATAATGTTCTCTCCTGCATGAATAAATAAATGACCATTCTTGATTTCCACATAATCAGCCATGTCTAATTCATCATATAAATCCCGTTGGAACATTGCATTATTCACATCAAAATGATCTGTACTTTTGCCGCTTAATTGAATAATATTCATATAAATTAAAGGTAATAGGCTCATTATCATTACAATAATCGATAAATTAATTAACATTTCAATCATCGTGAACCCTTTACTTTGTTTGAATACAATGTGTTTCATCTGTTTTATAGCATATAAAATCACCATCTAGATAGCCACCTCTTTTGTTGATTACAATTTCAACGTAAGCGATACGATAGTTTTCAAGTGATATCTTTTTTTCTTCGTAACTTTTAGACAATGTATAATACATAGGTAATAACATTAAACAAATTATAGAAACTATCGAAAATGACAATAAGCTATCGATTAATACAAATCCCTTATACTTTTTCAACACGCATTCGCCCTCTATGTATCTGAATGACAATTTGATAGTGATTATCATTTATTTGATATTTAATAGTACCACCGGCTTTAACCCCACTGTTTTTGAAGACTACCTCTGTATTATTCAAATGATTTCCTTCAAAAATTTTGCCATTTTTTATTTTATATTGCGCTCTAATTTTCAAAGCTTCCGAGTGAATATAAAGCGTATCGCTCCCAAGTGGGAACGATACAATAATGATTTCACCAGATTCATAGGCTTTCGTTTGATAAAAATTTAATAAAGAAATGATTTCATCATTTATCTCGTCATCACTATACTTTTCTTGATCAAATTGACTCACTGGAACAATCAGTATGATAATGATGACAATAAACAATACAAGTAATGACTCTATATAACTAAATCCATTAAGATTTTTGAGCGACCGCTTCGCCATTGTCAATATTAATTGGATTACCATTTTTACACTTCACCTGATTTTCTTTTAAAAATTCCGGCACTAATTCATTAATAGATGTTGGGGATTTTCCATTTTGTAACTTGTAAGCTTCTATTTGACCTTGAACCATTTTTACTTGTGCTGTGCACCCTGTATTTTGTACATTATCAGATTGTTTTGCGATGTTTGGGATAATGACGATAATTAATACTGAAATAACGAGTAATACGAGTAACATTTCTATTAATGTAAATCCATCCCTCTTTTTAAATTGTTGCTTAAAAGATTGAACCAAAGAATTTAATTTATTATTTATTGTTGAAAACATAATTTCTCCTCCTATTGAATGCCTTCCATCATCTGAAGCATAGGCAATATAATAACCAAATACATTGCGATAATTAACAAACCTAGAATAATAAAAATAATGGGTTGAATGCTTTTTATTAACTTAAATATTTTTAATTCAAATTTTTTAAAGACATATTGACTGTAGTAATCAAGCTCACGATCTAACTTTGAATTTTTCTCACCATGTTGCATAAATTGAATCATAGATTTCTCAAACAACTGCATACCAGCAACAGCGTCTGGTAATGTTTCTCCTTTGATAAGACTATGATTGATTGATGCTGCAATATAACTAAGTGCTATATCATTTTTCTGACCTTCTAATATTGTAATAACATTTTTCATCATGACCCCATTACTTAAGAAAAAAGATAAGTCTGAACTAATACGATAAGTAATATATAAACGGTAAAGTTGATTAATAATAGGAATCTTTTTTATTATTATTAGTTGTGTTTTGATATTAGATTTTTTGAATATAGAAAAATAGTAAATGATTAGTATAATAATTAGAAAAATAATATAAATAATAATTTGAGGTAGCATATATAATATATTTGTTAAAATAACAAGTTCTTTGCTTAGTTCAACTCCCATAGAACTATACATACTTTTAAATTGCGGTAAGACGGTATGATTTACCGTGATAATGAGTGATATAAATATCATGATTAATACCAGTGGATACTGAATTGTTTTAATAAATTGTTGTTTTAATTTTCTTTTTGAAATGTTGTATTCGTAACAATGTTTTAGTGTTTCATTGACGTTACCAAATGATTCACTAAAATGGACTTGCATCACGATATGATTGCTATAATTGAGTAATTTTAGACATTCTGATAGCGCTAATCCTTGCTGTAAATGTTGTAAAATTGAAGTCTTTATATTAGGTTTCACATCTTCGTATTGTGAAAATAAAAATTCAATAGCTTCATATTGTGTAAAACCATTTCGCGTCATTTCTGATAATCTCATTAAAAAATCATCTTCATAAGATTTTAATTTATTATTACTCCACAGCATAACGTTCATACTCCATCTGAGTTATCAAATTATTTTCCAGCATTGAGGATAGCTGTTGACTAATCGGTACATACGAATTAATGTCTTCATCATTTAAATAGAGTCTCGTTTCTTTTTTATTCATTTGTTCATAAACTCTTTTTCGAGCAATACTAGTATTTATTAATCGTTGATTGAGTATTATTTCAATACTTTGTTCAAGTTCAACTTTCGTGACACCCATTTCTAATAAGCGATGAAGTGCACCTATACATGTATTAGCATGAATGGTCGTTAACACTAAATGTCCACTTAAACTTGCATTAACAACATTTTTCGCAGTGTCAGGATCGCGAATTTCTCCAATCATAATAATATCTGGATCGCAACGTAATATCGCTTTTAGTGAATTTTGATAAGTAATATTTGCTTTCATATTCACATTAATTTGAACCATTCCTTCTATACGTTGCTCTACAGGATCTTCAATCGAAATGATTTGTTTATTCAAATGTTGTACTGCATATTGTAACATTTGATACATTAACGTACTTTTCCCGCTTCCAGTTGGTCCACTGATTAAAATTAAGCCACTCCCCTTATGCATTAGAGATAACAAATCTTGCTCAATTTGTATCGTTTGTTTAAATACAGACGGAATCATTCTTAACACGCATGCTTCATGGCCGACAGACTGTGGCAACGTTGATGTTCTAACATTGTATGACATAGTTTCACTTTTGTACGACAATATTCCACTTTGTGCTTTGTTTTTTTCTGAAACATCAAGATGAGTTACAAACTTTAAATATGATAATAATTTCTCGAATACATCAACTTTCATCGTGTCATAGTCATGCATATCTCCATGTATTCGCATTTTTATAAGCACACATTCATTACCAGGTATAAAATGAATATCCGAAGCGTTACATTCTATTGCATCATCCAATAATATATGTAGTGTTTTTTCCATAAATCCCTCCTTACTATGATTATCGTAATAAAATCAATTTATATTTTTTACTAATATTTTTTCTTTACATTAATTTATTTTCTAAATAAATTATCGAAACAAACCAAATGTTTCCAATTAAAGATTTAGTAAATTAGAGGTTTACTTATTAAATGCATATCTTTATAATAATAAGTGATATGAAGAGTTTGAATATAGGGGGAATAACCATATGGATAAAGTTTTTAAAACTTTAGGATTTTGGACGGCGATATTTGCGGTAATGTTCTATGTTGGCGGTATGTCAATGATGTCATTCATTTTCGTTGCTCAAACTGGATTTTTTGTATTATTAGGTTACTTAAAATTAACTGAAAGAATGTATATGTATATTTTTGCAGCATACTTAGTAGTATGTTTTGTAGGATTCACATACTATTCAACTTTCTTATTAGAGCCAAGTTTTGGTCATCACGAATAAAACCTTCCTTTATGGAAGGTTTTTTCTTTTACTTTGATTTAATAACCATTTAAGAATGGGTTGCGATTCATCTCATGTTGAATCGTAGTATATCCGCCATGACCTGGACAAATCACAAAATCTTTATCTAACGTCATCAATTGTTGATCAATACTATTGAGTAATTGTTGTGTATTACCTTGATATAAATCAGTACGACCAATACTCTCTTTAAACAAAGTATCCCCTACAATCCCAAAATCATTAAAAATAAAAGATTGACTGCCAGGAGAATGACCTGGAGTATGTCGAACTTCAAACAAAAATGATCCAATCGATTGCTTTCCTAATTTCATAATAGTTGGTTTCGTTCTCGCAATAACGGGTTCTAAACCATATTGCTTGAATTTTTCCGAGCCATTTTTTATTGTATCAGTTAACCAAAATTTTTCTTCTTCCGAAACATATACGGGTACATTAAATACTTCACATATCTCATCAACAGCACCGATGTGATCAAAATGCGTATGTGTTAATATGACTGCCAATACCTTCTTTTCTAAAGGTAAGATGACATTAATAATTTTGTCAGGCTCATCGCCCGGATCAAAAATCAATATTTCTTCCTCATTATGAATAATATAACAATTCGTTTGAATTTGACCTAATGGTATCTTAATTTTCTCCACTTTAACATCCTCCTAAAAAATATACTCGACAAAGTTATTTATTAATTATACAATATTAGTGATAATAAAAGTAATTTCATGGGGGTTATGTTATGCCGTTTATTAACACAGGCGAATTATTTGAAATTTTTGGTACAAAAATTCATATTGGTGTAAATATCTTTGCACTATTAATGTTAGCTGTATTTATCCTTTCAATCAAAGGATTATTTGATTCAATCAAATCTAAAAATGTATTAGGTATTATTTTTGGATTATTAGCAACTTTATCATTCGGATTCTTTTCTCTTGCTACAATATTCACTTATGGATACCCAATCTTACACCATTAAAAAAACCAGGACAAATGTCCTGGTTTTTTTAATGTCACTGTTTTATTTTAAATGTTTATTGACTGCATCAATTTTTTCAATCATCTTTCGTTCTTTATCTCGGCGATCATCAATTCTAATATTTGTACAAACACGTTCTAATCCTTGTTTAAATGGCGACTCGTGAATAGCTTCTAAAGCCATTAAACACTCATGTAAATCTCCTTCAATTAAAGTACTCATTGGTGTTAATTGATAGTCAATTTTCCCTTCTTGTTTTAATCCTTCTAAAATCACTTGAATCTCTGCAATATATTTACTTACACTAATTGACTTACCATCTAGTGGAATAACTACAACATCAATAATAGCCATTAAATGATCTCCTTCTTAACATATTGTTTAATTAATCCCGCGGCACCAATTATTCCTGCATCATTTCCAAGAGTCGCTGTCACAATTTTTGTACCTAGTGTAGCTGGCGTAAAAGTGATTTCACGATAAATATCTTCAATATGCTTTATTAAGAAGTCACCTGCTTTAGAAACACCGCCACCGATAATAATATATTTCGGATTCGTTACAACACTAAATACACTAAGTGCATATGCTAAATTACGTGCTACTTTCTTGATTACATATGTAGCAAACTCATCACCATCTTTTGCTGCATCAAATACCATCTTAGCTTGTAAAGTACGATTATTAATTGCATCTTCAATAACGGTTTGGAATTGCAGTTCTTCGTAATAATGATAAGACAAGTTCACAACACCTGTTGCACTGGCTACAGTTTCTAAGCACCCTTTCTTACCACAATTACATTGGAATCGTTCTTTAGTATCTACTTTGAAGTGTCCTAATTCACCACCTGAACCGTTATGTCCATGTACTAATTCATTGTTACTAATGATACCACCACCAACTCCAGTTCCAAGTGTTACACAAATAACGTCAGGCTCATCTTGTCCTGCACCTTTAAACTTTTCACCTAAAGTTGCTACGTTGGCATCATTATCCACATATACAGGTAAACCACTTAGCTTTTCAAATTGTTCTTTAATATTTATTTTGCCATGCCAATTTAAATTAATCGCACCATTTACTACACCTGTATGGAAGTCTATTGGACCTGGAACACCTAAACCTATACCCAGAACATTTTTCATATCATAATTCTTATGCTTTGCATTCACCACAAAAGAATCATATACATTCTTTAAGATACTCTCCCCATTATTTTCAGTTTTCGTTAGGATTTCCCATTTGTGCAATATTTCTAAACTTTCGTCTAGTACTCCTAGTTTACATGTCGTGCCGCCTATATCCGCTGCTAAAATAATCATATTTTTCCCATCTTTCTTTGGTTTAATATTAATCGTGCTTGAATGAACTGTTCATTTGAAAGAATACCCGCATCATGAAGTGACTTTAATTCTTGGTTCATCATTTCAATTGTGTCATGTTCATCTTTAAAGTAAATGATAATACCATATTGCTTTAATAATTGCTGAACATCATAAAAGGATTTCATTATTTCACCTAAATTCTTTAAATTCTTTTTGTAATTTTAAATAATCTGGCGTGCTATTAACTTCTATCGCTTTATTTAAATATTTATTCGCAGCATCATAATCATCTAGCGCACGCATTGCTAAAGCCATTTGATAATTCAGTTTATCACTATTTGGAAATTCCTTTAGTCCTTTTTTCCATATAGTGATTCCATTTGATAAGCTTTCTTGTTTCGTCTTCAATAAACCAAAATATACATAAGTTTCATCGTTTTCATAGCCTTTATTCATTGTGGTTGTTAATATTTCTTTTGCATCTTGATCACTTCCATTAGCAATTGCTGTAGCTGCAAATTCATTATAAATATGATGTTCTTTTTCTGAAAAAATATTAACAAGTAATAATACAACGATAATAATAAAACCCACACTCATCCAATTGAAATATTGGCGTTTCTTATTAAAAAGATGTATCAATATAGCAATGAATAATCCTCCGAATAAGCCACCAAAATGTGCAAAATTATTTACATTAGCAAATAATGAACTTATTGCTAAATAAATTATACTACCGATAAATACTTGAGCAATGAATTTTTTTTCAAACTTACCACTAAATAATATATGTGCCAATATTGCACCCATTAAAGCACAAATAGCTCCACTAGCACCTACTGAAATGGATGTGGTATCAAATGCGAGTGATACTAAGTTACCAAATATCCCCCCACCAAGATAGATTATTAAGTATTGCCATTTATGATAGAGATATTCGACTATCTTACCCATAATATATAAAGACATCATATTAAATAATATATGTTGAAAATCAAAATGTAAGAACATTGAAGTTAATGCACGATAATAATCACCATGAACAAAGTTAAAATGTGTTAGACCACCCTTCTCAACAATCATATCTACTTTATGGGTCATATGCCATAGACTCATAATGATAAAACTTATGATATTAATCGCAATTAATAGATATGTTAATGGAGTGAACTTGGTCATTGCAATATCTACTGGATTTTGCTTAATTACTCTATTTTGATACCATGCTACTGATTGTGGTTTCGTCTTGCTTGAAATAGCTTTAAATGGCGTATTAAAGGTATGTTTAATGGATTGAGCATTTAAACAAGATATAACCTTGATATTTAAAGGCATATCACTTAATAGAATTTCTTGATTTACAAGAATAATTTCATAATGATTAATATTATGTTCAACCATTGTTTCTATTTCATCATGATGATCCATTATCTTCTGCACCATAAATAATGTAGACTGTGCTGTTTGTTTATTTAAAATAACACGTTTCAATGTTTTCTTACTTCTACTATATAACCATACATCATCCAATTCTTCTGATATCGTTACAAAGTCATAATCAGAATACTTAATATATTCATAAATACTTTTCCAAACTAACTTATCTGTAATCATGATTGAACCTCATTATTTATTATTCTATCTTCAGTTATTATCATTTGGACAGGTATATCATGATTTTCAATTAATACTTCACCGAACTGCAATTCAAAGATTAAACTTACAGTTTTACCTTTAAAGTGACTTAAATATTTATCAAAGTAACCACCGCCATATCCTATGCGATATCCTTTCTCATTAAAAACGACACCTGGGACAATCAATAAGTCTGGATAAGTATCATATTCCAATTGATGATTCATAATATCTATACCAAACGAATCTTTCACTATATCCTCGTCAGAAGTATATCTAACAAAATGCATTTGTTTCGACTTATAGTCACAAAATGGCACATATACTTTTTTGCCATACTTTTTTGCGTAATCAATCAGCCATCTCGTATCAAATTCATGCTCCATACTCATCGTAATTCCAATTGACTGTGCATTTTTAAACACATCTTGATTAATGAATGTTTGTTTTATTGAAGTTTCTTTTTCAATTTTATTATGATTGGATTTTAAACGTTCTAACATTGCTAATCGTATTTCTTTTTTTTCTGATTTTATTGTCATAATTTCACCTCGTATATATTATACAATATAGCACATAGAATAAAATGAATAAAAAAAAACAGACATGAAAAGACATGTCTGCTCAAAAATTATTTAGTTTCTCTGTGTAAAGTCTTTTTATTGTCTCTTGCACAGTATTTTGACATTTCAATACGTTCTGGGTTATTACGTTTATTTTTTTTAGTAATGTAGTTTCTTTCTCCACATTCAGTACAAGCTAAAGTAACATTAACGCGCATAATTGTTCCCTCCTCACGTTTCTAAATATCCATACGACTTTTCTATAATAACATGTGTCGTATGATTTATCTAGTACTAATTTGTGATTTGGTCAAATCTTTCACCAGTAATCGTGAAATATAAACTTTCAGCTATATTCGTGATATGGTCACCGATTCTTTCAAGGTAACGACCTGCTAAATGCGCTTGACCTGAAATGTATGGATCATTATCAATTAAGTAAGTTGTATTAATGATTTCTTTGTATAAATCATCAATATCTTGATCTCTTTCAATAATTTCTTTAACTAAGTTAACATCGCTATTTTTATAAGCTTCTTCTAAATCAGCAAGCATTAACAAACTTAATTTACCCATTGTTTTTAAACGTGTAAGGATATACGTATCCTCAAACTGAACACGCTTACGAATTTTAGCAATATTCGCTGCATTGTCACCAATTCGCTCTAATTCAGATGCGATTTTAGTACTAGATAAAATTAACCTTAAATCTGTTGCAATAGGTTGTTGTTTCGTAATTAGTAAAATGATTTGCTCATTTATATCATTTTCCATATTGTTGATAACTTCATCATATTTAATAATCTCTCGTGCATGATTCACTTCATTATCACTAAGTACATTTAGACTTCGTTCAATTACTTTATAAACTTCCCCAGCTAATTCTTGAACTGAACTTGTTAAATGATTTAAACTTTCTTCGTAAATTTCTCTCATAGAATCAACCGAATCTTCCTGAAATATAGCGCTCTGTTTGTTCATCTGCTGGGTTAGAGAAAATCTTATCAGTTGTATCATATTCATTCACATATCCGTTTAAGAAGAATGCAGTTTTATCTGAGATACGCGCTGCTTGTTGCATATTGTGAGTAACAATAATGATTGAGTATTGATTTTTGATTTCTTGTACTAATTCTTCTACTTTTAAAGTAGAAATTGGATCAAGGGCAGAAGTAGGTTCATCCATTAATATAACATCCGGTTCAATTGCTAAACAACGTGCGATACAAATACGCTGTTGTTGTCCACCAGATAAACCATAGGCATTTTTATCAAGGCGATCTTTTGTTTCTTCCCAGATTGCTGCACCACGTAGTGATTTTTCAACAATTTCATCTAAGATTTTTTTATCAGTAATACCATGGATACGTGGTCCATAAGTAATATTGTCATAGATTGATTTAGGAAATGGATTTGGCTTTTGGAATACCATACCAACACGTGTTCTTAAATGTTCAACTTTGTAACTCTTATCAAAGATATTTTCTCCTCTGTAAAGTATTTCGCCCGAGGTTCTAACACTAGGAATTAATTCAATCATACGGTTTAATGTTTTAATGTAAGTTGACTTACCACAACCTGATGGTCCAATTATTGCTGTAACTTCATTCTCTAAAATATCAAGGTTAATATTTTGTAATGCATGGTGATCACCATACCACAAATCTAAATTTTTCGTTTGATAAACAATATTACGGTTTGTTGGGTTTGGTGTTTGACCTGTTACTATATTACGTTCTTTTTTTGTATTTTCACTGCCTGTATTATTTACAGTTTCAGTTGTAACAATAACTTTTTCATTATTTTCAACTTTGTCTGATACTTTAACGTTATTATTCATATATAGACCCCTCTCAATTTAAAACTAGAATTTTTTCTGGAATTTGTTACGAATGAAAATAGCGATTGAGTTCATTGCAATTAACATGATTAATAACACGATAATCGCTGCTGATGATACAAATTGGAACTCAGCTTTCGGTAACTTTGCCCATGTAAAGATTTGCATTGGTAATGCTTGGAATCTATCCATGATACCGTCTGGCGTTTTCATGAAGATAGTTGGAATACCAATTACTACTAATGGAGCAGTCTCACCAATCGCGCGTGAAAGTGCTAATATAGTTCCTGTTAAAATACCAGGAATTGAAGCCGGTAATACTACATTAGTAATGGTTTGCCATTTCGTTCCACCTAAACCTAATGAAGCTTCGCGAATAGCGCCTGGAACTGCTCTAATCGCTTCCTGACTAGATACGATAATAACTGGTAAAATCATCAATGACATTGTAAGTGCTGCAGCTAAAACTGACTTTCCTAAAGAAAGTGATTCTATACCTGCTCCACGAACGAATAATGTTAATCCTAATAAACCGAATACTACTGATGGTACAGAGGCTAAGTTAGCAATATTTACTTTAACAAATCTAGTGAAAGCATTATCTTTAGCGTATTCTTCCATATAAATTGCAGTGGCTACACCAAGTGTAACAGCTATTGGAGCAATCGTCATCATTAACCATAATGTACCAATTAAAGCACCTTTAATTCCTGCTTTTTCAGGTGTTGTAGATGAAAAGTTTGTAAAGAATGTTGGCGTCAAGTAACCAGCACCCTTACGGATAATATCAAATAATAAAATCGCAAGTACTACTAAACCTATCATAGTACATAAGAAAAAAATAAATTTTACAATGTTATTTTTAGAAAGTCTACCAGAGAGATTCTTCTTAACTGATTCGTGATTAACTAATTCCATATTAATACTCCTCTCTGAACTTTTTAGTAACCCATTGTGAAATGAAGTTCATGATTAATGTAAATACAAATAATGTAAAACCTACAGCGTAAATACTATAATAGATATCTGAGCCATATGTCGCATCACCAGTTGCTACTTGAACAATGAATGCTGTCATTGTCTGTAATGAGTTTGTGAAATCTAATGAAAATTCTGGTGAACTACCTGCTGCAAGTGAAACAATCATTGTTTCACCAATTGCTCGAGATACAGCTAAAACGATTGATGCTAAAATCCCAGATAATGCTGCTGGAAATACTACTTTTAAAGCCGTCTCTAACTTAGTTGAACCTAATCCTAAAGCACCTTCACGTATTGCTTGCGGTACGGCACTCATTGCATCCTCTGATAGAGATGCAATCATTGGAACAATCATGATACCAATAACTAAACCAGGACTAATGGCGTTGAAGCTTCCAAGATCTGGCCACACAGAACGTAATAATGGTGTTACAAATGTTAATGCAAAGAATCCATAAACAATTGTAGGAATACCCGCTAAGATTTCTAGAATTGGTTTGATGATTCTTCTTGCAGTATCACTAGCATATTCACTTAAGTATAATGCTGCACCTAAACCAACAGGTACTGCAAATAACGTTGCTATGAATGTAACTTTCAATGTTCCTAAAATTAAAGAAATAATACCGAATTTAGGATCTTGTCCAAAGGCATTCCATTCTTTTTCAAGGAAAAAGTCTGCAAAAGATACACGTGTGAAGAATGTAATTGTTTCTGAAAGTAATGTGATTAAGATTCCGATAGTAGTTAAGATAGATATAGAAGCAATAACTACTAATATTGTAGGAATCATTTTTTCAATGACGTTTTTTGAAGACCCTTTGCTCTTATTTTGAGCAATTAAATCTTGTACAGAAATTTTATTTTCCATATTATAGACTCCTTCATTTTAAAAGGGACGAAAAATTTCGTCCCTCAGAAATATTTCATATTTGAATAATTATTAAGTTAATAATTATTTAATGCCGTCTAAAGTTTTTAATGCTTCTTCATAATCTTTATCTTCTAATGCAACGTAACCAGAATCAGTTGCTGCATCTTTAGATTTTTCGATTGTAAATTTCATAAATTCTTTAAATGCTTCATTTTCTTTCACTGAATCATTTTTAGCATAAATGAATAATGGACGACTTAATGGATAAGAACCATCTTTAACAGTATCAGATGTTGCTTCAACACCTTCACCTTTACCTTCTTTTTGGATCTTAACAGCTTTTAAGTTATCTTTGTTTTCTTGGAAGAAGTTATATCCGAAGAAGCCAACACCATTTTTATTATCTTGAACTGATTTAACAATTACGTTAGTATCCGCATTTTTCTCTGCTTTGATTTCAGCCTCTTCTAATACTTCTTCACTGAAGAAGTCATATGTTCCATGAGATTGGTCAGGAGAGAAAGCTTTGATTTCATCAGCCGGGAAGTCAGCACGAACGTCTTTCCAAGTTTTAGCTTTACCAGAGTAAATTTTCGCTAATTCTTCAAAAGTTAAGTATTCTACGAAGTCATTATCTTTATTAACAGCTACAGTTAATCCATCGTTTGCTAATTTAAATTCAGTATACTCGATTTTTTTGTCAGCTAAAGCTTTTTTCTCTTCATCTTTGATATCACGAGAAGCATTAGAGAAATCAGTTTCACCAGCGATAAATTTCTCGAATCCTCCACCAGTACCAGATGTACCAACAGAAACAGTTACGTCTGGGTATGTAGTGCTGAATTCTTCGTTAATTTTTTCAATGATTGGAGCTACAGTTGTAGAACCGTCGCCTTTTACTTCACCTTTAATATCTTTTGATGCTGTTTCAGTTGCTGCACCTTTATCTTCAGAAGCTTTGTCTTCTTTCTTTTCTGCTGCTCCACCACATGCACCTAAAAGTAATGCAGTACCTAATACAGTTGTTGATCCTACTAATTGCCATTTTTTCATTCTGAAAGTCCTCCTATTTGAATAGACGAATAATTTGATTTATTTATTACATCTCTAACTATAGTGTACTATTGTTAATTTGACATGAATGTATTGTAAAGATTATGTAAAGAAAAAAAGACAACACTAGATAGCATTGTCTTTTACTCAAGAAATCTTATTCATTTGATATAAATTACTTAAGGAGTTGATATAGTGTTTTGTGATGCATTTATTGTTTCAGTAGATTCAGTAGCATTTGAAATTGCCCCCTGGACTCCCGAAGAACCTGTTTCAATTAGTTTATCTGTCTTTCCTTTTTCTTCCTTAAAATATTCATTAATAATATCTCTTCCTAAGTCTCCACCTGGCAACCATGGTGGTGGTACTGGTTGATTCGTATAGATTATAGCAAAACTCATTTTCGGTTTGTTCATCGGTGCATAACCAATGTATGTTGAATTTACACGCGATTTGCCATCTTGATATACTTCTGCTGTACCAGTTTTTCCTGCACTTTTAACAACAGTATTAGCAAAACTTTTATAACCTGTACCCAGTTCATTATTAAATGCTAAATCGAAACCATCTTTTACTTGATTAATTTCATCTTCAGAATTATTGATGCGATTTAATACTTTTCCTTTTATACTTTCTTTAATAGGCCCAATTTTATCTGATTTAGATGCTCCTCGTACTTCTTTTACTAAATGAGGTTGAATTCGATACCCATTATTTGCAATAGTAGATACATATTGTGATAGCTGTAATGGTGTGTATGTATCATATTGTCCGATTGCTAAATCTAGATAGTTCCCTGGATTATCTTTCAAAGTTCCTGTTTGTCCAATGACTTCATTGGGTAAATCAATGCCTGTTTTAACACCTAAGCCAAATTGATTCAAACCTTTTCTCAATTTCAATCCAACTTCAGTTATGTCTGCTGGTAAAGTCATATTGTTTGAATAATTTAATCCAGCTATTTTAAGTGCTGTTTTAAACATATATACGTTTGAAGAATGCATTAATGCTTCCTTATCATTAATTTCAATTTTTCCTGTCGGATTAAAGTAAGAGCGTTTTTCAACGCCGCCTTTAAATACTAAAGGTTGGTCAATCATATTTTCACCAATCTTGATTGCATTGTTACTATAACCCGTTAAAATAGTAGCACCTTTTACAGTAGATCCTACTGCATACTGTGAGGTAAATGTTCCATAATGATAATCTGAGATATTACCGTTTTTATCAATTTGTTTACCCGCTAAAGCTAAAACATCTCCATTATTTGGATCTTGAATGACTACTAGAACTTTATCCATAGTACGTGCATTCATAGAACGTAATATTTGAATGTGTTTATTTACTAGTTTTTCAACTTTTAATTGTAAATCAATATCAATAGATAATACTAAATCATTACCACGGGAACCTTCAGATATTACTTCCGAATTGATAATCTTTCCAGATTTATCAGTTAAGTAACGCATTTTTTTCTTTTTGCCACGTAAAACATTTTCATATTGAAACTCTAGGTAACTTTGACCCACCCTATCATTCCTTGAGTAGCCTTTTGATAAATAATAGTCAACTAATTCTTTTGGCAAACCTTCTTCTTTTGATGATACATTGCCAAACATCGTTCGTAAAGTTTTACCATATAAATATTTTCTATCCCAATCCATTGTTGTGTTTACACCTGGTAACTCGCTTAAATTTTGAGAGACAAGTGCATATTCTTTTTCTGAAACGTTATCATTTCTAATAATTTGTGGACTTAATTGGCTACCACTGCTCATTTCACGATAGATTGCAGCAATTTCCAGTTCATCTTTCGTTAAAGATTTTAAATGTTTTTCAGTCAATTTATTATAAACTGTTTCATTATATTCTTCTTGAGAAATTTCACCAGTTTCAAACAGCTGCAATTCTTTTTTCATTAATTTATTTACTTCATCATTATGAGTCATAATAAAGAAGTCTTGTTTATCTCTTAAAGTTAAGGCCTTCGTAGGCATCGACATTAGTTTATGTAACTTCTTTGCAGTATCTAGCATATCACTACGGCTAGTCATTCGATCTCGAGTATATGTAATGGCCTTTTTAGACGTATTATCTACTAAAAGTTTACCATTACGATCATAAATCCTACCTCTTGGCACAGATTCATTAACTTCAATATTTTCATTATTATCAACTGCTTTCTTATAGGCTTCACCTTTAACAATTTGCAAGTAACCTAATCTTAAGACGAGGATAATTAATAATGAAACTATCGCCATAAATATTACACCAATTCGGCGATTCGTGAGACGTTTCTGCTTTAGTTCATTTGATTCTTGTTTAACTCGTTTCAAAGGAAATCCCCCATCACTTACATTTATCCTTTAATAATATATGAAATATCATATATTTTCTATATTTTTAACAGAAAAACAAAAAGAAAGAGACATTTCAGTGAAATGTCTCTTGATAATAATGAATTATTTATTTAGCAGCTGAATATAATTCGTTTACTTTTTCCCAATTTACAACGTTCCAAAATGCTGAAATATAGTCAGGACGTCTATTTTGATAATTTAAGTAGTAAGCATGTTCCCAAACGTCTAATCCTAAGATAGGTGTTTTACCTTCCATTAATGGGTTCTCTTGGTTTGGTGTAGAAACAACTTCTAATTCACCGTTATTTACAACTAACCAAGCCCAACCAGAACCAAATCGTGTAGTTGCAGCTTTTGCAAATTCTTCTTTAAATGCATCTAATGAACCAAATTTAGCATTAATCGCATCAACAACTTCACCTGTAGCTTCTTTACCAGGCGCTAATAATGTCCAGAATAAAGAGTGATTATAGTGTCCGCCACCATTGTTTACTACTGCTGTTTTCTTATCAGCTGGCACTTCGTTAATTTTAGTCATTAATTCTTCGATAGATAGGTCAGCAAATTCTGTACCTTCTACTGCAGCATTTAAGTTTGTAACGTAAGTGTTGTGATGTTTAGTATGATGGATTTCCATCGTTTCTTTATCAACATGTGGTTCTAATGCATCATATGCATAAGGTAATTGTGGTAGTTCAAAAGCCATAATTAATCATCCTCCTAAAGTTTAAGTACACTTTCATAATAGCAAACTTAATAAAACGTTCTCAACTACTTTGCTTATATATCATTTCAATTTTTTTTGTTAGAATAAATATTATAAATTTTTAAGATATAGGAGGTCCTTTTTTGTACATTAAACATTTAAAAAGAATATTTTATCCAACACAGTATCCACTCTTTAGAACTATTAAACTCAGATATATATTTATGCATTTATTATTTATAGCAATTTTATTCTCTATTACTAACAGCTTGAATTATTACAATATTATTCAAGTTGCTAATCAAATGGTAGAAAAAAAACAAGATGAAATTCCAGCATTTCAAATAAATAATAACCGTCTGATTTTGTCTGAAGAAAAATCAATAAAAGTAGATTCTTACACGATTCAATTTAAAAAAGAAAATCAAATACCAAAACAGCATGTCATGACTTTTCAAAAAGAAGGTATTCAAATCGATGAATCCACTTTCTTACCTTACATGAACTTGCCTGTATTTGAAGATAAGGCGTCTTTGATAAAATTTTTAAAAACCTATACAGCGTCAAGTTACTTCTATTTAAGCTTAATTATTGGTTTTCTTATCTTTATTCAATTCATTACAACAATTATTAAAATAATTTTTTTAAGTACGATTGCACATCTATTGGCAATTGTTCTCCATAAAAAATCACGCTTTATGAACTGGCTAAAAATTAATACTTTCCTGATTACCATACCTTCTATCATATTGTTCTTAGGTTTTTTAATAAATCCGATTGCACCTTTCTTAATCGTTTTCTCTTGGGCATTGATTGCAATATTAATTGTTATCACAATTAATAAGTTACCGAAAAACAAATTGAAATCACAATAAATAAACAAAACAATACAAAATAAATACATAATTCTATATAATGAGTATGTTATGACAATAATCACATATAAACTAAAGGAGTTTTTATAGATGTCTGAAATTACACATAGAAGAAATACACGTCCTGTAAAAGTTGGAGATTTAACAATCGGTGGTAGTGATGAACTGATTATTCAAAGTATGACAACTACAAAAACACATGATGTTGAAGCTACGGTGGCAGAAATTAAGCGTTTAGAAGAAGCTGGATGCCAAATCGTGCGTGTTGCATGTCCTAAAGAAGAAGATGCATTGGCAATTGCAGAAATAAAAAAACAAATCAATATTCCACTAGTAGTTGATATCCACTTTGATTATAAATTAGCATTACTGGCAATCGAAGGCGGCGCGGATAAAATCCGTATTAACCCAGGTAACATAGGTCGACGTGAGAAAGTAGAAGAAGTTGTAAAAGCATGTAAAGCGAAAGGAATTCCAATTCGTATCGGTGTAAATGCTGGATCACTTGAAAAACACATCATTAAAAAATATGGTTATCCTACTGCAGATGGTATGGTCGAAAGTGCTTTACATCATATAAAAATCTTAGAAGACCTAGATTTCCATGATATCATCGTTTCTATGAAAGCAAGTGACGTATCCCTTGCAATTGAAGCTTATACAAAAGCGGCAAAAGCTTTTGATTACCCATTACATTTAGGTATTACTGAAAGTGGAACATTATTTGCTGGTACGGTAAAATCAGCAGCAGGTTTAGGAGCAATCATGAGTTTAGGTATCGGTAACACATTACGTATCTCATTATCTGCAGATCCTGTTGAGGAAATAAAAGTAGCTCGTGAATTACTAAAATCATTCGGTTTAGCTAGTAATGCTGCAACATTAATTTCTTGTCCAACATGTGGTCGCATTGAAATTGACTTAATTTCAATTGCTAACGAAGTTGAAGAATATATTTCTACTATAAAAGCACCATTGAAAGTAGCAGTATTAGGATGTGCAGTCAACGGTCCAGGAGAAGCACGTGAAGCTGATATCGGTATCGCAGGTGCACGTGGTGAAGGATTACTGTTTATGAAAGGTAAAACTGTCCGTAAAGTACCTGAAGAGACTATGGTAGATGAACTTAAGTTTGAAATTGATAAATTAGCTGAAGAATACTTTAAGAAACAAGCTGAAGAAAAAGCAGCGAATGCGCAGGTTGTGAATGAATAGAAAATTTAGAATGGGCATCGATATAGATGGTACAGTAACATGCCCAACAGCGTTAGTACCTTATTTACAAAAATCCTTTAATGAAAAATTTAAATATGAAGATATTACAGAGTACGATTTATCGAAGGTTTTAAATATACCTGAATCTGAAATTTATCAATGGTTTAAAGCATATGAACATGAAATGTATCAATTCTCTCCTGTTCATAAAGATGCTGATCTTGTACTAACAGAATGGTCTAATTATTATAATCTCATATTTATAAGTGCTAGACATACGTATTTAGAGACTTTGACGATTAATTGGTTTAAAGAACATAATGTACCGTATCATCATATTGAACTTACAGGTTCACATAAAAAAATTGAAACTGCAAAACAACTTCAAGTCGATGCATTTTTTGAAGATAAATTAGATAATGCGATTGATATTCATGAAGCATTGAATATTCCAGTATATTTATTTGATACACCTTATAATCAAAGCACTCTTCCCGAAGGAGTTAAACGTGTAAAAACATGGCTAGAGCTTAATCAATTAATTAAACACCAGTTTCCATATTAAAAGGACTGAGACAAATTGTCTCAGTCCTTTTTGCATGTTTCACATAATCCGTATAACTCTATTTTATGACTACGAATCTCGACACTACTTAGTTCTTTCTCAAATGCCTCAATCGGACAAAACTCTACCACACGTGTTTCACCACAATTTTCACAAATAAAGTGATGATGATGTTGCGTACTACAAGATAACCTAAACTTTTTTTCCCCATCCAGTTCAGTTACTTCAATAATATCGAGATCATTAAATAAATTTAAATTTCTATATATGGTATCAAAAGATATACCTGGATACTTATCATTCAACACTTCTTGCATTTGCTTGGCATTTAAATATTTTGTAGAATCGTATAACATTTTTATCATGTCACGACGTTTATCAGTATATTTATGGCCATTATCTTTTAATACTTTAATCGCATCATCAATATTCATCCGTTATCCCCCCTTTTTCTTTAAATCGACTCATTGCTAAGGTACATAATAGTACAAAAACTAGCAACATAACAATTACACCACCTGGTGAAATATCCAAATAAAATGCTGATATCAATCCAATAATTACTGAAAATTCTCCAATCATTACACTCCAAAACATAAGTTGTTTATAACCTTTAGAAAAACGCATAGCACTTGCAACTGGTAAAGTAATTAAACTACTTACAAGTAGTATACCGACAACACGCATTGAAGCTGATATTACTAGTGCAACCATTAACATAAATAAAATATGAACAAATCGAGGGACACCAATGATTGAAGCATACTCTTCATCAAATGATAAAATAAACAATTCTTTATATAATACAAAAATGAAGATAATAACAAGTAAAAATATAGCAAGAACGATAAAAACATCATTCAAAGTCACTGCACTAATACTACCAAATAAATATCCAAATAAGTCTTGGTTAAAACCATCAGCAAATGAAATAAAAATAACACTTAAACCAATTCCAAAGCTCATAATAATCGGTATTGCTAATTCCTGGTAATGTTTATAAAGCGATCTCAGTTTCTCAATCAATAACGAACCAATAACTGAGAATAAAATACCTGTCCAAATTGGATTAATTGTAAATGCTAACACTTTTGTTAATAACATTCCAAATGCAATGCCTCCTAGCGTAACATGGCTTAACGCATCTGCAATGAGAGAAAGTCTCCTAACGACAATGAATGTCCCTATTAATGGGGCTATTATTCCAATTAACATTCCACTAATAAATGAATAACGAATAAAATCAAATTCCCATAATGCTTCTATTAAATTCATTGACAACACTTCCTATCGTGATTATGATCTACGAACTGTACCGGATGACCATAAATCTTAGAAATTTCAACTTCGTCTAATGACTTAAATTGATGTGTAGTTCCATGAAAATGTAAGTGTTGATTTAAACAGGCCACTTGAGTAGCAGTATCTACTACAACTCCAATATCATGAGTTACAAGTAAAATAGTGATGCCTTCTGCTTTTAACTGTGCTAATAATTCATAAAATTGAGCAACGTGTTTAGCGTCTATGCCAACTGTAGGCTCATCTAGTACAAGAACAGAAGGATTAGAAATTAACGCTCTTGCAATAAACACACGTTGTTGCTGACCACCAGATAACTGAGAAATATTTTTATCTTTTAAATGGTCGATTTGAAGTCGCTGTAATATTGCTTCAACTTTTTCATTATCGTCTTTATTAAACTTTTTTAAAATAGGTTTAACTTGAATTAATCCGCTACGAACTACTTCAAATACAGTAGCTGGAAAACCACCACTAGTAGCATTTGCTTTTTGTGACACATAACCAATCCCAGTTAACTTTTTATATTGTTTCATATCTTTACCATTCATTAATATACTGCCTGATTGCACTTTTAAAATACCTAAAATAAGCTTCAATAGCGTTGATTTTCCTGAACCATTTGGACCGACTATCGCGAGAAAGTCACCAGGAAATATACTAATATTAATATCTGTTAAAGCAACTTTATCTGGATAACGATGGGTTACATGGCGAATTTCAAATATAGGTTCCAATTAATTCATTCCTTTGAGATAAAAAACAAGCATTAATCGATGATTAATCCCTGTTTTTTAATTTTATTGATTGATAATTTTTTCTAATAAATTAGAATCAAACTGATTATTTTTAATCATTTCAATTTCAAATTTATATGGAGGCTTTTTATTTTTTTTATCTTCACCAACTTGAACATATGGTGTTTCTAATATTTTCGGGATGTCTTTAAATACATCATGGTAAACGACTTTCGTTAATCCATCAAAGCCAATATTACCAAATCCAAAATTTTCATGACGGTCTTTACGTGCACCTTGAATATTTTTAGAATCATTGACATGCACAACTTTAATACGATCAAGCCCAACAATATTATCGAATTCTTCCAATACACCATCTAAATCATTAACAATATCATAACCTGCATCATGGACATGACAAGTATCAAAACAAACTGATAAACGTTCATTATTCTTAACCCCTGAAATGATTTCTGCAATCTCTTCAAAAGATTTACCACATTCAGAACCTTTACCCGCCATTGTTTCAAGTGCGATACGTACGTTATTATTATTTGTTAATACTTCGTTCAAACCTTCGATAATTTTCTTAATTCCTGCTTCTTCTCCTGCACCTACATGAGCACCTGGATGAAGCACGATATCTCGTGCACCAATTGCTTCGGTACGTTCAATTTCTTTTTGTAAAAATTCTACTCCTAATTCAAATACTTCAGGCTTTATTGTATTAGCAATATTTATTATATAAGGTGCATGTACGACGATATTTGATAAGTTATTCTCTTTCATATATGAAAGCCCTGCTTCAATATTTAAATCTTCAATCGGCTTGCGTCGTGTATTTTGAGGTGCACCAGTGTAAATCATAAAGGTAGAAGCGTTGTAACTCGCAGCTTCTTCTGCCGCTGCTAACAACATCTTCTTCCCGCTCATTGATACATGTGATCCTAGTAGCATATCAAATCCCTACCTTTTTTTGTTTTCTCTATTTGTACGCTTTGAGTGCGCTTTTTTCTCTGTGCGCTTTAATTTATCTAATTCGTAACGGAATTTCTTTTTATAACCAGGTTTAACTTTTTTCTTTCCTTTAAGTTTATGCTTTAAATTCTGCTCTATATTATCTTCTTTTTTAGTTCTTGATTGACGTTGTGTTCTATCTTTAATTTCAACTAATTCACCATTTTTAACGTCACTATGGATAAATGAGAAACCGTTTTTCTCGATTTGATTTATTAAATCTTCCTCATCCGGTGTATAAATTGTTATAGCAATTCCTGTATAATTACCACGACCTGTACGACCCACACGGTGTGTAAAAAAGGCGATATCTCGAGGAATATCATAGTTAATCACGTGACTTACACCGTCAATATCAATGCCACGACTTGCAAGGTCACTAGCTACAACGTATTGATATTCCAGGTTCTTAACACGTTTCATTTGTTGTGTTCGTTCTCTAGGTGCTAGTCCACCATGGATAACCCCTACTTTTACCCCTTGATCTTGCAAGTATTCAGCTACTTCATCTGCACGTTCACGACTGTTCGCAAAAATTATCGCTAAATATGGATTAATTGTTGTCATAATTTTAGATAGTTGATCTTTTCTATCATTACTCTTTGTTGGTACTAAATAGAAAGTTATGTTTTTATTTGTTTTTTCATCTGGTTCTATCTCAATAAATTCTGGTTTAGATAAATATTTATTTAAGAATGGATGTAATGCTTTTGGAATTGTAGCAGAGAATACAGCAATTTGAGCTTCTCGTGATACGTTCGCAGCAATCTTATCAACAGTAGGTAGGAATCCTAAGTCAATCATCAGATCTGCTTCATCAATAACAACTGCACGCGCTAAATGTATATGTAATACATTCTCTTCAGCTAAATCTTTGATACGGTTTGGTGTTCCAATTACAATTTGTGGTTGTACTTTTGATTTTTGTATATCTTTATTCTTATCTGTTCCACCGATATAAAGACCCGCTTTAATTCCTTCTGTAAACGAGATTAAATGCTCAGCTGCATCATATAATTGCTTCGCTAATTCTCTTGTTGGCGCTAAAATAATAATTTGTGGATGTTGAATATTCACATCCACTTTATTTATTAATGGTAGTAAAAATGCATGTGATTTTCCTGTACCGGTTTGTGATTGTCCAATTAAGTGTGTTTCTTTTTTTAATTTAGGAATTACTCTTCTTTGGATTTCTGTGGGCTGGTTGAAATTTAAATCTTCCACCGCTTCTACTAAATATGGTGCAAGTTCAAATAACTCAAATGGGTGTTTGTCCATCATAATCCTCCTTTAATGTTCATCTCATGTATTATATAGGAAAGATTACGAAAAAGAAAGTAATGTTTTCTAAAATTAAATTATTCAATAGTTCAATCAAAGTTTGTTATACTTATAGTTAAGTAAATTGCTAGGAGGAATACAAATGGAAATCATTAAGATTACACCTCGTGGTTATTGTTATGGTGTTGTCGATGCAATGGTCATTGCTCGTAATGCATCTCTTGACAAAACATTGCCACGTCCAATATATATATTAGGTATGATTGTGCATAATAAACACGTTACAGATGCATTTGAAAAGGATGGTATTATAACATTAGATGGGCCAAATCGTTTAGAAATTTTAGAAAAAATTGACGAAGGAACAGTCATCTTTACTGCACACGGTGTGAGTCCAGAAGTTAAAAGACGTGCAAAAGAAAAAGGATTGGTATGTATTGATGCAACATGTCCAGATGTTGAAAATACACATGCATTAATTCGTACTAAAAAAGCTGAAGGTTATCACGTCATTTATATCGGTAAAAAAGGGCATCCTGAACCTGAAGGTGCTGTTGGTGTTGCACCAGAAATTGTACACTTAGTTGAAAATATGAATGACGTTGCGAATTTAGATGCATCTTTAAAGGACCATAAATTAATCGTTACGAATCAAACAACAATGAGTCAGTGGGATGTCAAGCATTTAATGGAAGAACTTGAACAAAAGTTTCCTCATATTGAAGTGCATAAAGAAATCTGTCTTGCAACGCAAGTACGACAAGAAGCTGTTGCAGATCAAGCTGGACAAGCCGATGTACTTATAGTTGTTGGTGACCCGAAAAGTAATAACTCCAATCGTTTAGCTCAAGTGTCAAAAGAAATAGCACATACTGAAGCGTATCGTATTTCTGATATTAGTGAATTGAAACTTGAATGGTTACAAGGTAAAACAACAATCGCAGTTACTGCAGGTGCTTCAACACCTACTCCAATTGTTAAGGAAGTCATTGATTACATTAAAGCCTATAATCCATTAAATGTCGAACCTATTCCTAAAAAATCAGGTGTACCAACTGAAAAAATATTGCCCAAAATTAAAAATGCGACTCCGGTTAAAATTTTAGATTAATAATTTTTAATATTAAAAAATAAAGATACTGATTCTAATCAGTATCTTTATTTTTATATAACTGTAAATGGATTTGTATTAATGTCAGAAGCCATAACTTTAACACTTTGGACATATGTTTCAATTATTCTTTTCAGTCCATTCTTCATGACACTCTCAGAATAATGAGTAATATCAATTGCATATATTCCTGCCATCATTAGATCATGCGCTTCATGATATTTGATATCACCGGTTAAGAATACATCTACACCCTCACGTTGCACTTCTTTCATATAACTCACACCAGCACCACCAATTATTCCAATAGTTTCGATTTCTTTATCGTCACCTATCATCTTAACGACGTCTAAATTTAATTTTTCTTTTGTATATTGTGCAAATGCACTTAATTTCATCGGATAAGAAAGTTTAGCTTTAACTCCCGTACCATATTCTGCTTCAATATCAAAAGATAATATATCAAACGCAGGTGTTTCATACGGATGATGCTTCTTAATTATTTCAAGAACAGCTGGTTTTAAATTCGATTCAAATACGCATTCCACTTTCATTTCTTCTTCATAATGCACTTTCCCATTTTCCCCGACAAATGGATTAGCATTGTCAAGTGCACGAAACTCTCCAGTCCCATTTACTGAAAAGAAACAATGATCATAATCACCAATTTGACCAGCTCCAATTTCTGATAACACTGATTTCAGTTGTTCAGCATGTGCAAGTGGAACAAAGATTTGTAGTTTATTGATTTGTTTTTGTTGAGGTAATAATATATGAATATCTTCAAGCAATAATTGCTCTGCAATCATCGCACTAACACCTTGTGGATGGGCATCTAAATTAGTATGCAATGCAATTAAATGCATATCATGCTTAATTAATGTTTGGATTACTTTACCATAGCCACTCGCATGAATAGATTTAATCCCACTAAAAATTAACGGGTGATGACAAATAATAGTGTTGATATTATTATTTTTAGCTTCTTCAATGACTTCTATTGTACAATCTAACGCTGTTAATATACCTGTCACTTCTGCCAATTCATCACCAATTAATAAACCAACATTATCCCAAGATTCAGCCGTATTAAACGGTATTTCTTGATTAATAGCATGCAACAAATCTTTAATCAACATATCCTAACACCTCTTTTAATATCAATATTTCTTCTGTTAATTGTTTATGTTTTTCTGCATGAACTGGGTTGTTTTGTATGGTTGATAATACCTTAACTAAATGTTGATATTCTCTATCCCACTTCTCAATAAATACTTCACTTTTATTATTTAATAATATAGGTCCGAATTTCAGTTCTTTACTCGAATAATTGACAAATGTTTCTGCTTTTTCAGCAACGATAATTTCATACGTATGGTTTTTATCTCTCATAATCTCTTCAGCAATAACTTCATAACCTATTGTTACAAGCGTCTTACGTACTGCCTCTGAATGAATATTGCTTTGTAAAATTAACCTCGGAGCATTAACTAATTTCTCTTTTCCCGTCCAAATAATATCAGCGATGAGCGGCCCACCCATTCCGCAAATTGTAATGACATCTACTTCACCAGGTTGAATGACTTCTAAACCATTACCTAAGCGAACATCAATGACATTTTCTACACCATATTTTGAAACATTATTAACAGCCGCTTCGAAAGGTCCTTTAACGACTTCTCCGGCTACTGCTCTTTTAATTTGATTATTTTCAAGCGCATATAATGGAAGGTACGCATGATCTGAACCAATGTCAGCAAGCACCTCATGATTTATATATTGTGCTACGGTTTTTAAACGGTTATTTAATGGTATCATTACGAATCCTTTCAAAAAAAAATCTTTTGCTCTTGGCAAAAGATTTTAATTGTTTATTATTTTGCTTCTTTTAAATACTTAACTAAGCTATCTAAATCTTTATCAGCAATTTTTGAAGCATCGTGAGCAGGCATCGCGCCTTTACCTTCACGGATAATCTTTTTAGCTTTTTCAGTGTCAGAGATTCCTGCTAATTTAGGACCCATTCCACCTTCTAAGTTTTGACCGTGACAAGAAGTACAGTTATCCTTTGCAAAAGTTTTAGCGTCAAACTTTTGTTCAGTTTTAGCTCCACCTTCACCTTTTTCTTCACCTTTATTAGCACCATGTGCTGCCATAAAGAATATTAAGCCTACGCCCATAAGCATAATAAGTAAAAACGGAATTACTGGATTACGATTCATTCAATTTACCTCCCTTTATTTTTACCATATACATATCTATTTTATATTAAAAACAGTGATTGTCAAAGACTTTTCACAATTTAAATGGATATTTTAATCCATAAAATCTTTTAATCGTTTACTTCTAGATGGATGACGTAATTTTCTTAAGGCTTTTGCTTCAATTTGACGGATTCGTTCACGTGTAACACCGAATACTT
Source organism: Macrococcus animalis (assembly GCF_047425875.1). Taxonomy (GTDB): domain Bacteria; phylum Bacillota; class Bacilli; order Staphylococcales; family Staphylococcaceae; genus Macrococcoides; species Macrococcoides animalis. The sequence continues at coordinate 2,182,806 of NZ_CP179727.1, read as the reverse complement.
TCCCTACTTCTTCTAGCGTGCGTGTACGCCCATCATCAAGACCGAATCGTAATCTTAATACATTTTCTTCTCGATCTGTTAATGTGTCCAATACGTCTTCCAATTGCTCTTTTAATAATTCATACGCTGCATGATCAGCTGGACTTTGTGCATCTTGGTCTTCAATAAAATCACCCAAATGGCTATCATCTTCTTCACCAATAGGTGTTTCCAGTGATACAGGTTCTTGTGCGATCTTTAAGATTTCTCTCACTTTTTCAGGTGGTAAATCCATTTCCTCACCAATTTCTTCAGGAGACGGGTCACGCCCTAAATCTTGAAGTAATTGACGTTGGACACGAATTAATTTATTAATTGTTTCTACCATATGAACTGGAATACGGATTGTTCTCGCTTGGTCAGCAATTGCACGTGTAATTGCTTGACGAATCCACCACGTTGCATATGTTGAAAATTTAAATCCTTTTGTGAAATCGAACTTCTCAACTGCTTTGATTAAACCCATATTACCTTCTTGAATTAAGTCTAAGAATAACATCCCTCGTCCAACATAACGTTTTGCAATACTTACAACTAAACGTAAATTTGCCTCCGCAAGTCGTGCTTTAGCAACTTCGTCTCCTTGTTCTATACGTTTTGCAAGTGCTATTTCTTCTTCTGCACTCAGCAAGTTAACACGTCCAATTTCTTTTAAATACATGCGAACTGGGTCATTAATTTTTACACCAGGAGGCGCAGATAAATCATTTAAATTAATTTTATCATCTGTATCATTTGCATCTTTTTCATTGATTAATGAAATATCATTTTCCGCGATTGCTTCGAAAAATTCATCCATTTGGTCTGAATCCATTTCGAAATTTTGTAATTTATCAGCAATTTCTTCATGACTTAGGTGACCATTTTTCTTACCAGTTTCAAGTAAATTTGCTTTAACTTGATCTAATGTTAATAATTCAGCTACTTTTATTGTTTTTGCTTTCTTTTTTGCGGCCATGATTAAACCTCCCAGAATGTCTAGTACCTTTTTGATCGTTGATATTGAATTATTTCCCTTGCGATGCGATCTCTATTTTCCATATCACCCATAGCGATTGCTGTTTTCAAATCCTGTTTCAACTGATTAAGATGCGATATTTCGTGTTGTTCTTCGTTTAAAACATACACATAATCTTTAATTTCATCTGTCGTTGGTTCAGAATTAATTAGCATACTTTCAATTGATAAACAAACCTCATGTATTTCATGAGGAATGATTTCTATAAATTGACTGAGATTAAAATGGTCTGTACTCATGTAATACCCTAATAACGCTTCATAAATCACACGATGATATGCATTAGAGAAATTTTTGGCAGGAATAGAATCTTTAAATTGATCAAACAAATATTTATCTGTCATAAAATGCTTAAGTACAACGCGTTCAGCAGTCTCGATTTTATTCAATGTTTCATCCTTAAAAGTAACATTAAATTGATTGATTGGACGTTTTTTCTGATTTTTTTGTACTTGATATTTTAGACCGTCAAAATCTACTTTAAACAAATCACTTGCTTCTTGCAACACTTTTTTCTGCAATACTTCAGAATTCATAAGTTTAGCATCTTGAATAATATTATTCAAATGCTTTTCATATGCCAAATCATTATTTTTAATTTCCGATAAAAAGTACTGCATATAAAAACTTAAATAGTTAATCTTATTCATTTGAAAATACTTTAAGAATTGGTCAATACCCATTTCTCGAATCATCTCGTCTGGGTCTTTTCCATTTTGAAGTGGTACCACAAATACATTTAAACCTTCAGTTAGTAACGCTTTCCCAACTTTTAAAGTTGCTTCTATACCCGCTTTATCACCGTCATACATAAACGTTATGTTTTGAGCTAGTTTCTTAAGCGTCATCACATGTTCACGACTTAAAGCTGTTCCCATAGTAGCAATTGCATTGTGTATCCCTACTTCACCAAGTTTTAGAACATCCATAAACCCTTCTAATAATACCACCTCATCTGCTTCACGTATTGCCTTACGCGCCACATCAATATGATATAAGATATTTCTTTTTTGGAAAATAGGTGTTTCTGGGCTATTAAGATATTTTGGTTCACTTCCATCATAACTTCGCGCAGAGAACCCAACTGTGTCACCACGGGAATTATGAATTGGAAACATAATTCGGTTTCTAAAGCGATCAAAGTAACTAAAATTTTCTTCATTTCGACTTAATAATCCCGCCTCATAGGCTAAAGATTCATCAAACCCACGTTTTTTTAAGAAATCAAGTGCAAAATGACTGACATTTGGACTAAATCCAATCTTTTCTTGTGAAATCATTTCATCTGTCAATCCACGGTCATGTAAATATTTTAGTGCTGGTTCAGCTTCTTCAATTGCTTTTAAAACATAGTGATAATATTCTTGAAGTAAATTATGCATCTCTATCATTTTAGATTGATGATTTTCAACAATTGGCACGTTACTAACATTTTCAATCGTAATATCCACATTAGAACCTAAAATTTTTACCGCTTCAATAAATGAAACGTTTTCAATTTGTTCTATAAACTGAAAGACATTTCCACCTTTTTTACACCCGAAACAATGGCAAATTTGCTTTTCAACAGAGACGGAAAATGAAGGTGTTTTTTCATCATGAAAGGGACATAAACCAATATAGTTACGTCCCCTCTTTTCTAATTTTACATATTGACTCACGACATCTAGAATATCGTTTTTTTCACGTATTTCATTAATAATATTTGGATCGATTTGCAAACTTACACCCCATCATACCCACATTAATGTGTTGTAATAATCTTAATAATTTCATTCGCTGTCTCCTCAATTGCTTTATTAGAAACATCAATAACTTCACAATTGATTTTCGAAACGATTTCTTCAAAGTACTTTAATTCTTCTAAAATACGTTGATCCTTTGCATAGTTAGCATCATTCTTTAAACCTAACTGCGCTAAACGTTCAATACGAATTTTATTTAATTTTTCTGGATCAATTTTTAGAGCAATACATTTTTTAGGATCGATTTCAAATAATTGATCAGGAGGATCCACTTCAGGTACTAACGGAACGTTCATTACTTTAAAACGTTTGTGTGCAAGATATTGACTTAACGGTGTTTTAGATGTTCTAGAAACACCGATCAAAACGATATCCGCTTTCGATAATCCTCGTGGGTCACGACCATCATCATATTTCACTGCAAACTCGATTGCTTCGATTTTCTTAAAGTAATCTTCATCAAGTTTATGCACCATACCAGGTTCATTTAAAGGCTTTTCTTCTAATGTCTCTTCTAAAAGACCCATCAATGGACCCATTAAATCGACATTTTTAATATTATGCTTATCTAATTCAGACTGCATGTACTCTCGTACATTTGGTTTCACAAGTGTATAAACAACAATCGATTTTTGTTCTGCTGCTAAGCTAATTACTTCTTTTATATTTTCATGTGTTTCAATATATGGTAAACGAATTGTATCAACAACGTTATTTAACATATTAAACTGTGAAATACAAGCTTTAGTAACGAGTTCTGCTGTTTCACCAACTGAATCTGATGCAATGATTAATCTAATTTCATTCATAAAATAAATTCTCCTTATTCGTCTTCGATTAGAGAAACAAATGCTCTCGTTATTGTAGTTTTACTAATACGTCCAGTAACTTCATAATGACCGTTTTTTTCAATGACAACTGGAATAGAATCAATTTGCTTATCAATAATTTGTTTTGCAGCATAAAATAATAAATCATCTTTATAGCACACTGCAACGTTAGGTACTCGTGTCATATAAACATGAATGGGCGTAGTATGTATTTCTTGCCCCCCCATCGATGCACGCAATAAATCTTTTCTTGAACAAACACCAACTAAATGATTATTCTTATTTGTAACAAAAAGCGTTCCGACATCATCTAAAAACATCGCACATATTGCTTCATAAGTACTTGAATCTTCATGAATAACAATCGGCACAGATTGAAAATCTTTCACGCGGAATTTTTTAATGGACTCAGATAGCAACTGGGTACTAGATTTACCAGTATAAAAATATCCAACACGTGGACGTGCATCTAAATAACCAGCCATTGTTAATATAGCTAGGTCAGGACGCAATGTTGCACGAGTTAAACTTAATTTTTCTGCAATCTTCTCACCAGTTATGGGGCCATTATTTTTTACTATTTGTAAAATCTTTTCTTGTCTTTTATTTAGTTCTATGACAATCACCCCAATGTAGACATAGTATCTTAATTTTATTATAACGATTTTAAAATATTTTTACAAATGGACAGCATAACAATTGAGCTCTTTTGGAATTCGTGTTATATTCTATTTAAGCGAGTTAAGGATGGTGAAAGCTTAACAATTTATTGGCGATATACATTACATATTAAATAATTAAAGCGAGTAAACACTAATTTGGGTGGAACCGCGGGTATATATACTCGTCCCAAGGCAATCAATTTGCCTTGGGGCTTTTTGTTTACTCAAAATAAATGGAGGAAATGACATGACAGAAAACAAAATGGAAACAATTGTTAACCTTGCAAAACACCGTGGATTTGTATTCCCCGGTAGTGAAATTTATGGTGGTTTAGCAAACACTTGGGATTACGGTCCATTAGGTGTGGAATTGAAAAATAACATAAAACGTGCTTGGTGGCAAAAATTCGTACAACAATCACCATATAATGTAGGGTTAGATGCAGCTATATTAATGAACCCAAAAACTTGGGAAGCCAGTGGTCACTTATCAAACTTTAACGATCCGATGATTGATAACAAAGATTCGAAAATTCGTTACCGTGCAGATAAATTAATTGAAGATTACATGCATGCACAAGGTGATGAGCACTTTATCGCCGATGGTATGAGCTTTGATGAAATGAAACAATTCATCGATGAAAAAGGTATAGTATGTCCTGAATCTGGTACAGCGAACTGGACTGAAATTCGTCAGTTCAATTTAATGTTCAAAACATTCCAAGGTGTTACCGAATCATCTACAAATGAAATCTTCTTACGTCCAGAAACAGCACAAGGTATTTTTGTAAACTATAAAAATGTTCAACGTTCTATGCGCAAAAAATTACCATTTGGTATCGCACAAGTTGGTAAATCATTCCGTAATGAAATCACACCAGGTAATTTTATTTTCCGTACGCGTGAATTCGAACAAATGGAATTAGAATTCTTCTGTAAACCAGGTACTGAAATGGAGTGGCAATCATATTGGAAAGAATTCGCTGCGAAATGGTTAAAAGATTTAGGTGTCAAAGAAGAAAATACTAAAATGCGTGACCATGATACAGATGAATTATCGCACTACTCTAATGCAACAACTGATATTGAATACAAGTTCCCATTTGGTTGGGGTGAATTATGGGGAATTGCAAGTCGTACAGATTTCGATTTAACTGCACACATGAATGCATCTGGTGACGATTTCAAATACCACGATCAAGAAACAGGTGAAAAGTTTGTACCTTATGTTATCGAACCTTCATTAGGTGCTGACCGTGTTACATTAGCATTCCTTTGCGATGCCTATGATGAAGAAGTATTAGAAGGTGATGAGAAACGAACAGTATTACGTTTCCATCCAGCATTAGCACCATACAAGGCTGCAATCTTACCATTAAGTAAGAAGTTATCTACAGACGCAATGAAAGTATATGAAGAATTAAGTGCATACTTTGCTATTGATTTTGATGAAAGTCAATCTATCGGTAAACGTTACCGACGTCAAGATGAAATCGGTACTCCTTTCTGTATCACATTTGACTTTGATTCATTAGAAGATAATCAAGTTACAGTTCGTGACCGTGACACAATGGAACAAGTACGTATGCCTATCAATGAAGTAAAAGCTTTCTTAGATGAAAAAATTAAATTTTAATTATACAATTAAAAGCACTCATGTCCAATAAAACATGAGTGCTTTTTACATTTTATTCATATTTGTCAACTGCTCTATTATATTTCGTGACTTTATGTAAACTCCTACAAATTCATCATACAATTTAAATATAAGCATTTCCATTTCTCGCACTAATTCATCGTTTATTTTCATACCACTGACTTTCTCGAGTGGTATTTCATCTAACAAATATAACATATATAATGCTTTATTCGATATACGAATGGCATACGGATCATCGATTAATCCAAATTTCGTCAACACGCTATTATATTTAAAAGAATACGCAACAAAATCTTTATGGTCCATCGCACCATCATGAGTGCTAAATTTAAAATTCGGTTCAAACCCATAGATAGGCATCATTTTAAGCGAAACAAATAAAGCAATTAATGCTTCGTTATCTCCTTGTGATATTTTAGCTAATCCAAATTTCAATAATCGATACACTAATTGATTTGAAGTATCATCATCTAAACCTCGATCGATTAATTCAACAATATATTGTGCATAAGATAAACGCATAATATCACTACGAATCGAATAATGACTTTCAATCGTATCAACTGAACTGAGGGTCCCCATCCCTTTAAATTGAGAGAAAATAAAAAGATTTTCATAAAACAAATCTAAACCTGCACCATACTTTGTTGATTTACGAGCATTTCTTGCCATCACTGGCACTTTAACACCCGCTTCATTCAAAAAGGTGATAATCAAATGATTATCACCATATTCAACTCTCTTGATAACAATACCAACAGATTTTTTAAGCATTAATACTCATCTTCTCTATAACCAATTTGACGAATAAAGTTCGGTTTGTTTCTCCAGTCTTTTTGTACTTTTACCCAAAGCTCTAGATAAACTTTCGAACCCAGTAACATTTCGATATCCTTACGTGCATTCTGTCCAATTTGCTTTAACATAGAACCTTTTTTACCTATGATGATTCCTTTCTGAGAATCACGTTCAATATATATGGTTGCTTCAATATCGACTTGATCTTCAGAAACACGTGTCATCTTTTCTACCTGAACACCAATCGCATGGGGAATTTCTTGGCTCGTTAAATGTAAAGCTTTCTCACGAATCAGTTCAGCTACAATAAATTCTTCTGGGTGATCTGAAATCGTATCTTTAGGATAATACATTGGCCCTTCAGGCATATAACCTTCAATGACTTCTACTAAACGATCAATATTATTACCTTGTAATGCTGAAATGGGTACAACTTCTGCAAATGGTAATAAATCTTTATATTTTTCAATTTCTTTAATCAATTGATCTGGGTGAATTTTATCGATTTTATTTAACACTAAAAAAATTGGCGTTTTGTTTGATTTTAATAAATCTATAATAAATTCATCTCCACGTCCTAAACTCTCTTCAACGTTTACCATGAAAAGAATTGCATCAACTTCACGCAAAGTATTTTTAGCGATTTTCATCATATAATCGCCTAATACGTGTTTAGGTTTATGTATCCCAGGTGTATCGATAAAAATAATTTGAGATTGTTCAGTCGTTAAAATTCCTTGTACTTTATTTCTTGTAGTTTGTGCCTTGTCAGACATGATTGCAACTTTTTGCCCTAGTACTTTATTCATAAATGTTGATTTTCCAACATTTGGGCGTCCAATAATTGCTACAAATCCTGATTTAAAATTATTTGACATCTTCTAAGTCCCTTCCTGAGAACCCAAGTGGTAATAAGTCATCTACCGTACGTTCAATTACATCTCCATTAATATTCGTTAAAAATACTGGCATTTCATCATCACATAATTCTTTTATTACTTGGCGACATGATCCACAAGGCGATGATGGATTCTCAGTATCTGTTGTTACAACTAACGCTTCAAAATCACCAGGTCTATAACCATGTGCGATTGCTGAAACGAGTGCTGTACGCTCAGCACAAATACAATCACCATATGCTGCATTTTCTACATTACAACCATCAAACGTTACGCCATCTTTTGCTATTAAATATGCGCCAACTTTAAATTTTGAGTAGGGTGTATAAGCTTTTTCTCTCGCAGCTTTCACACCTTCCAACCATTCTTTTTTAAATTCCATTAATACCCCTCCTAAAATAATGCCAATACATACGGAAGAAAAATGACTACCCCAATCACCAAACTCATAATCGAAGCAAGTAACACTGCAAATGCTGCAGTATCCTTTGCATGTTTCGCTAATTCATGATAATCCTTTGTAATGAGGTCAACTACAAATTCAACCGAAGTATTGATCACTTCCATAAACAATACCGAAAAAATTGCTATAATAACAAATAACCATTCTACTTTCGTAATTTGAAAATAGAAAGATGCAATAACAACAAGACAAGCAATCACTATGTGTATTACAAAATTGATATCTTTTTTTAATAATGTTAAAAAACCTTGTATTGGATAAATAAATCGTTTCATATTAATCTCTTGTTAAACCAAAAGCATTTAGTAACTCATCTTGACGACCAAACATTTTCTTTTCATCTGCTTCATTCATGTGATCATATCCAAGTAAATGCAATAATCCGTGAACGGTTAAGAAACCGAGTTCTCGTTCAAATGAATGTCCATATTCTTCTGATTGTTCTTCAGCACGCTTGACGCAAATGATGATATCACCCAACACACGCGGAGCATCAGGCATTTCAAAATCTTCATCTTCACCTTCTTCTAATGCAAAACTGATGACATCCGTCACACTATCTTTATCTCGATAAGCTTTGTTAATACTTTGAATTTCTTCTTCCGATACAAAAGAAACTGCAACTTCTGCATCTTCTTCAATGCCTTCTTCATCTGCTGCAAATTGAAGTAATTTTTCTAAAACTTCTAAATGTACGGGTTGTATCATTTCCGCATCATCAATAAAATCTACTGTTAACATTATTCATCACCCTCATATGCATTAATAATTTTTCCTACTAATGGATGTCTTACAACATCTGCTGAATCAAAATGATGTACTTCGATGCCACTTACTTTCCCTAGTCTTTGAACAGCTTCAATTAAACCACTTTTAACACCTTTAGGTAAGTCGATTTGTGTTTCATCACCTGTAATAACCATTTTTGAACCAAATCCTAAACGTGTTAAAAACATCTTCATTTGTGCATGTGTTGTATTTTGTGCTTCATCCAAAATAACAAAAGCATCTTCTAATGTACGACCACGCATATAGGCAAGGGGTGCAATTTCAATGACGCCTCGTTCCATTAAACGTGCTGTATGCTCAGCGCCTAAAACAAAATGTAACCCGTCATATAAAGGTCTTAAATAAGGATCTACTTTTTCTTTTAAATCTCCAGGTAAGAAACCTAAAGATTCTCCAGCTTCAACAGCAGGTCGAGTTAAAACAATACGTTTCACTTTTCCATTGCGTAAGGCTTGTGCAGCCATTACAACCGCTAAGAACGTTTTCCCTGTGCCTGCTGGACCAATACCAAAGACTAGATCATTATGTTTAATATGTCGCACATATAGACGTTGTCCCATCGTCTTAGCACGAATCGGCTTTCCAAAGGCATCTTTCGTAATTTCTTCATCGTATAAATCACTTAAATATTGTAATGTACCATTTTCAGCCATTTGAACTGCTGATTGTACGTCACGCATTGAAATCGTTGTGCCTTTACGGATAACTGATAACAAACTCATTACAACACGTTCAGCAATTGTGACTTTGTCATCTTCACCATAAATCGTTAATTCTTGACCACGTGTATGAATTTCTACATCAAATGAGTCTTCTATAAATTTTAAATGATCATCTTGGTTTCCAAGCATTGCTTGTGCTTCATTAATGTTATCAAAGCGGATTAGTTGCGACATTCAAAAACTCCTTTAATTAGCGTTAATTTAACTGTATCAAACTGTTGAAAAACAAACAATAAATTCCTACTGAAAAGGCTCATTTATTAAGGTATTAATCGGATTTTTCATTTCCTGCATCATATTTTGTACTTTGATATTTGGATTGATTTTGATTAGATGCTGGATAAACACTTCCGTTTCAACTGGTTTAACTGAAATCTTATTATTTTGACTCAAAATTTCTACATAAATTATTTCTCTAACTTTTACCATATTCAATAATTCAATATCTAAAATATTAATCCTACTCTTTTCTAGACCCTTTTTAATCATTAAGTATTGCGCTTTTATTTCATAATATTCATGCAATAAAATAAACAGTAATACACTACCTATAATTAATGAAGCAATCCCACTCATAAAAGGATTCATAATTAATGCAATAATTATTAATAAACAAACGACTGCGCACATCAATTTTTGGAAGGTATTGATACAGCTTTTATATCTCATAATATCACCCTCTTTTATTTTATCAAAAAATCAAAAAAAATAACTATGATACGCAAATAATTATACGTATCACAGTTATTTATCTTCTTGCTTTTGGTGGTCCTAGAATCTCACTAAATATAATTCCTTTTAAAGTATTCTCTGGCGTTATTTCAACAAGTGAACTTGCGCTATCGATATCTTCCTCCATACGAATCATATTTATTCGATTCATTTTTTGTCTTGGAGACAAATGAGTGTCTGCTTCAATTTTTGCAATTCGTTCAGCTAAAGATAATTTTTCTTTTGCTTGTTTCTTATCTTCAAATGCTTGATTTTTTTTTGCTGCTGAACGTTCAACCGGGCGCTTTTGTTCTTTGACTTCTGCAGCTTTATTTTTTGTTACCTGTTCAACTTTTTTGACTGACTTATTTCCAGATTCTATACGCTTTTCAATTTCTTTAAGCTTTGCTTCTGGATTATTCTTAAAATCTGTGAACTCTTTTTCTAAAGAACCAATCGTTTTTTGAAATTGTGAGAACACATTTTTTGAATCTACTTGTTGCTTAGTTGACATCGGTTTCTTCACTTGTTTAGCCTTTTGTTTATTGGCATTCTCAATTAATGAAGAAACAACACTAATAATCGTAAAAATAATAAATATAATAAATCCGATATTCATCTAATCACCCTTTATTTTTTAGGCGTCTCATTACTGCTTGGATCAGTCATTTTGTTAATAGAATTTCTCATTCCCGTATCAGATTCAATATTTTTTAGATTATAGTAATCCATAACTCCAATATTACCTGATTTTAATGCTTGTGCCATTGCTAGTGGTACTTCAGCCTCAGCTTCCACTACTTTCGCTCTCATTTCCTGTACTCTAGCCTTCATTTCTTGCTCTTGTGCTACAGCCATTGCACGACGTTCTTCAGCTTTTGCTTGTGCAATATTTTTATCTGCCATTGCTTGTTCAGTTTGTAAGTCTGCACCAATATTTTTGCCTATATCAACGTCTGCAATATCAATCGATAGAATTTCAAATGCAGTACCACTATCTAAACCTTTACCGAGTACTGTCTGTGATATCATATCTGGATTCTCTAATACAGATGTATGGGATGCGCTAGAACCAATCGTTGAGACAATACCTTCTCCTACACGAGCTACGATAGTTTCTTCACCTGCACCACCGACTAAACGTTCAATGTTTGCACGAACTGTAATTCTTGCTTTTGCTTTTACTTCGATACCGTTCATTGCTACACCAGCAATAAATGGCGTCTCAATTACTTTAGGGTTTACCGACATTTGAACCGCTTCTAATACGTCACGACCCGCTAAATCGATTGCTGCACCTCGTTCGAATGGTAAGTTAATATCTGCACGTTGTGCTGCGATAATTGCATCAACAACGCGATCAACATTACCTCCTGCTAAATAATGAGACTCTAATTGGTTTGTAGTTAAATGTAATCCTGCTTTATGCGCTTTAATTAATGGATCAATAACACGTCTTGGTGATACACGACGTAGACGCATACCAACTAACGTACCAATACCAACTTTAACACCTGCAGCTAAAGCTGATATCCATAGTCCAACTGGTACAAATGAAAATAAAATCATTAATAAAATAAGTACTACAAATGCAATTATACCGATCGTAATTAATCCTGCCATTGTCATATTATTCACTCCTATTTGTTAAATTTCTCTTACTACAACTCTCGTACCTTCAACTTCAATAATACGTACTTCTTTCTCACGTTTAATAAAGGCTCCATCACTCACTGCATCAATACGTTGTCCATTGTGAATAATTATACCTGAAGGACGTAACTCAGTTAATGTCGTTGCAGTTTGATTCAAGAGATAACTTCTATCATCATGTGATGTGTAACCTGACTCTTTATTTGTAGAATCATGGAGGACTACTTGAGAGAAAATCGGTATTTTTTTATTTAAAAATTTCACTAAAATCACCCACTCTACAATTGCAATAATTAAACAAATCGCAACAAATACACCCATCTTCGCTACATTATCACCAATGAGCAAGAAACTTGCGATAATACAGCCCATTCCACAAATCCCAAGAATCGCTCCGACAACAAAAAGTTCTAGAACTATTAATATTATTCCACCAAGAAACAATATTATTGATAAAGCTTCCATTTGGTTGTTATATAAATTGAGTCCTAAGAAACAGATTGTTGCAATACTACAGATGATGCCTGAAATACCTATTCTTGGTGAATAAAGTTGCCATAATCCTGTCGATACCATTATGACCATGAGCAATAATATCACATAATCATACATATTAATTTCCAATCAAACACCTCCTTATCTATATTATAACTGAAATATAAAATTAATCTGTAAATTTTAAGTACTTTTAAGGTAAATTTAAGGTTAGAAGATATTATCAAATAAGTGTTTAGGTTCAAGAAGACACAAAAAAGCACACCACAATTGTGGTGTGCATATCTATAAATAATATTTGAGGGAGCAATTATTATTTAAATTTACGTTTACGTGCTGCTTCTGATTTCTTTTTACGTTTAACACTTGGTTTTTCGTAGAATTCACGTTTACGAACTTCTTGAATTGTACCATTTTTAGAAACAGTACGTTTGAAACGACGTAAAGCATCTTCGATTGATTCGTTTTTACGAACTACAGTTTTAGACATTTAATTTCCCTCCCTCCAAATATCAACGGAACATATTAAACATAGAATTATTTAAATAAATATTTCTATGTACTAAAATATTATAATAGAAATTATAACTTCGGTCAACACTGATTTTTTAATTTACAGTGAGTTCCTGCTTTTCTTCCACTTTTTTGTATAGATTCGGAATAACTTTCACGAATTGTCCTTTATTCATAGGGTATCCAGCCTCAGTTATCTTCACTTTAACTAATTCTCCGATAAGATTTTCATCTGCTTCAAACTCTACTTTTAAGTAGTTGTCTGTATACCCTACAAGCATATTTTCAGTACTTGCTTTTTCTTCAGGAATTACTTCAAGGACTTCACCTTCAAAATTACTTGCATATTCCTTTGCAAGTTGATCTGAGAGACTAATTAAGCGATGCACACGTTCATTTTTAACATGCTCATCAATTTGATCAGTCATTCGAGCAGCTGGTGTACCTGTACGCATAGAATAAGGGAAAACATGTAATTCAGAAAAACCATGTGCTTGAATAAAGTCATATGTTTCTTGAAATTCTTCTTCGGTTTCACCAGGGAAACCAACAATAACATCACTCGTCACGGCAAGTCCAGGCATGATTGCATGTAACTTTGTTAAACGTTCTGAGAAATGTTCCATTGTATATTTACGACGCATGCGTTTTAAAACAGTATCACTTCCTGATTGTAACGGTATATGAAGATGACGTACGACTTTATTGCTCGCATCAATAACATCAATGACTTCATCTGTTAACTGACTAGCTTCAATAGAAGAAATGCGGATACGCTTTAACCCATCAATCATTTCTAAATCCCGTAATAATTGCGCTAAATTATAATCTTTTAAGTCTTCCCCATAACCACCCGTGTGGATTCCTGTTAAAACGATTTCTTGATAACCGGATTGAACAAGTTGAGTGGCTTGTCTTACGACTTCTTGAGGGTCTCTTGAACGCATTAAACCACGTGCCCAAGGAATAATACAAAATGTACAGAAGTTATTACAACCTTCTTGAATTTTAAGTGAAGCACGTGTTCTATCTGTAAAGTAAGGCACGTCTAATTCTTCATACGTTCTATTCTTCATAATATTTGTAACACCGTTAATTGGATGACGTTCTGCTCTAAATTGCTCTATATAAGGCAACATTTTATTACGATCTTGCGTACCAACAACAATATCAACACCAGCAATATCCATAATTTCTGCTGAAGATGTTTGTGCATAACAACCTGTAACACAAATAACAGCTTCAGGATTTCGTCTTATCGCACGACGAATAACTTGTCGACTTTTTTTGTCACCAGTATTTGTTACAGTACATGTATTTATCACATAAACGTCTGCATTTGTTTCGAAATCCACACGTTCATAGTCTGCTTCTTTAAATAATTGCCAAATGGCTTCTGTTTCATAATGGTTTACTTTACATCCTAATGTATGAAAGGCAACGGTTGACATTTATTTCACCTCATTTTATTTTCGTTCAATAAATCACATTATATAAAAATAACATTATTCATTAAGAATTTCAATGGAATAATATTAAAACAGCGTAATGGATTTACCATTACACTGTTAAAATAAAGAAATTATTAAGATAACTCTAATTGATAGCTAATAGCACTTAATAAATAAAGTGGCGCTGTTTCGGCACGAAGTATTCTTGGTCCTAATCCAATCGACGGTGCATTAAATAAAGTGATTTCTTCTGGACTAAGTCCACCTTCTGGTCCAAAAATCACAAGTAGACTAGCACCTTGCTGAATTTCAGATATCACTTGATGTAATGTAGATGTTTCTCCATTTTTTGCAGACTCTTCATACGCAATTAATACGAAATCAAATTGACTGATTAATTCACTCAAAACTTTACTATTTTTAACAACACTAATCTCTGGAATGATTTGTCGATAGCTTTGTTCGGCCGCTTCTTTAATAATCTTTTGGTACCGTTCAACTTTTTTAACCATCTTCTTATCATCAATCTTAATAATCGTGTGGTCTGAAATAAACGGTAAAAAGCTGTGTGCTCCAAGTTCAGTTGCTTTTTGTAACATCCATTCGTATTTATCATTTTTCAATAAACCACTTGCTATAGTTACATTAACCGGTAATTCAGTGAATAATTCAACTTGTTCAATCGTTGTCACCTCAATTTCTTGGCTAACATCTCTAATTTCACAAATATAAGTAGCATTTAAAAAATTAATTATAATCTTGTCTCCGATGGTTAGGCGCATTACAGTCTTAATATGATGTACATCATCTTTAGCACTAACAATATATTGCGTATTAAGAGTAGCTTCTAAATTCAAAAAATAACGTTGCATATTATGCCTCTTTTCGAGCGGCGATAGCAATCCAACCATTCTCACGAGTAATTTCTAAAATCTTATAGCCTACACGTTCTAAATGTTCTACAATCATTCTTTCTTTTTCCAAAATAATACCGGAAGTTATCAGCAAACCTTTGTCATTTAATAATTTATAACTGTCATCAATCATTAAATCAACAATATGGGCTAAAATATTGGCAAAAATCACATCGCGCTTTTCGCTTTCTCCAGTTAGTAAATTACCAGGTTCAGCTTGAATCTTATCTGCACAATCGTTCTTATCAAAGTTATCGACAGCTACGCGTACCGCCACACTATCTAAATCTAGTGCTTTAATTGGACTTGCACCAAGCTTATGAGCTGCAATACTTAATATACCAGAACCTGTACCAACGTCTATAACGGACTGTTTCGGTAAAACGTATTTTTCAATTAATCTTAAACACATTGATGTCGTTGCATGATCACCCGTACCAAACGCCATTCCAGGATCAAGTTCGATAATAATTTCATCATCATTTTTTTTGTCATAAACTTCCCAACTTGGTACTACAACAAATCGTTCTGACGCCTTAAATGCATGAAAATGATTTTTCCATTCATTCGCCCAGTCTTCTTCTTGCACTTCGTTTGTAGAAAACTCTAATCGACTCACTCTTACATCTTCTAATGCATTAATCTTCTGTTTAATATCTTCAATAATTGCTTCACTAAAGTCTAATTCACTAAAATATACTTTTACACGCACATCTGACTCTGGATAATCTGCCGGATTTAATTCATAAATTTCACCGAATGTTTCAATACGACCTTTTTCAAGTTCTAAGCTATCTTCTATTACAATCCCATTTGCACCAACTTCGTTTAAAATTTCAGCTATAAACGGTTCCAATTCATGGTTTATCATTAAAGTAATTTCTTTATAATTCATGTTTATTCTCCCTTAAAGAAGCGTTTTGTTTTATCGAAAAAGTTTGATGGCTGTTCTTTAATATCTGTTCCATCTATTTCAGCAAATTCTCTAAGTAATTCAGCTTGACGATTGGTCATTTTTACTGGTGTTACCACATTTACTGTGACATATAAATCACCTTTTCCATAGCCATGAACATTTTGAATTCCTTTTTCTTTCAATCTAAATCGTTTACCTGTTTGTGTTCCTGAAGGAATCGTAATCATTGCTTTACCATCTAACGTTGGAACTTCTACTTCATCACCTAGCGCTGCTTGTGCAATAGATAAATTTAATGTATAGAAAATATCTTCGCCATCACGTTCAAAGTATTCATGATTTGATACTTTGAACACAACATATAAATCACCAGCTGGACCCCCGTTAATACCAGGCTCACCTTGTCCACCTAATCGGATTTGTTGACCTGTATCAACTCCTGCAGGGATAGTTACATTAATTTTTACAGTTTTAATTAAACGACCTGTACCACTACAGTCATGACATTTTTCTTCGAAACTTTTTCCAGTACCACCACAATCATGGCATGGTCGCTCAGTTCTCACACGACCAAAAGGCGTATTTTGTTCAACTTGCACATTACCACGACCATGACACGTTTTACATGTATTAACGGCAGTGCCAGGTTTAGCACCACTTCCATTACACGTATCACATTCAACTTCTTTTTTAACTGATATTTCTTTATCAGCTCCAAATACAGCTTCTTCAAATGATATATTCATTTGATATTGAAGATCATCACCTTTACGTGGTGCATTTGGATCACGACGTCCTCCACCACCGAAGAATGAACTGAAGATATCTTCAAATCCTCCGAAGCCACCAAAGTCTTGTCCACCAAATCCAGCACCTTGACCCATGCCAGCATGTCCAAATTGGTCATATTGCCCTTTCTTCTGATCATCACTAAGTACTTCATATGCTTCAGCAATTTCTTTAAATTTCACATCTGCATCAGGTTCTTTATTAATATCAGGATGGAACTTTTTTGATAGTTTTTTATATGCTCTTTTAATTTCTTCTTTTGAAGCACCCTTTTGCAAACCTAATACTTCATAATAATCTCTTTTCGCCACGATTCATTCTCCCTTTCTTACTACTTAGGTTAAATATGCTGAAAGAAAAAGCCAAAGTCAATAAATTGACTTTGACTTTTAAAATTTTTCTTATTATTTTTTGTCGTCATCTTTTACTTCAGTAAAGTCAGCATCTACTACATCATCTTCAGATGCAGTTTGATCTTGTCCTTCAGCACCTTGCTGTTGTGCAGCCATTTCTTCATATAACTTCATAGACATCGCTTGCACGATTTCGTTCAAGCTATCTTTTTTAGCTTTAATATCCTCAAGATCATTTCCTTCTAATGCTTTTTTAAGATCTTCTTTAGCCGATTCAGCCTTTTCAACTTCAGCCGTTTCAACTTTGCCTTCTAAATCTTTTATTGCTTTATCTGTTGCAAAAACTAATTGATCTGCTTCGTTACGTAAATCTACTTCTTCACGACGTTTTTTATCTGCTTCAGCATTTGCTTCAGCATCTTTCACCATACGATCGATTTCTTCATCACTTAAAGAAGATGAAGACTGGATTGTGATTTTTTGTTCTTTTTGAGTACCCAAATCTTTAGCAGTAACGTTAACGATACCATTCTTATCGATATCAAATGTTACTTCGATTTGAGGCATACCACGTGGTGCTGGTGGAATATCAGTTAATTGGAAGCGACCTAATGTTTTATTGTCTGCTGCCATTTGACGTTCACCTTGTAATACGTGGATATCTACTGCAGGTTGGTTATCAGCTGCTGTAGAGAATACTTGTGATTTAGATGTTGGGATTGTTGTATTACGCTCGATTAATACTGTTGAAACGCCACCCATTGTTTCAATACCTAATGATAATGGTGTTACGTCTAATAATACGATATCTTGAACGTCTCCAGTTAATACTCCACCTTGAATTGCAGCACCCATCGCTACAACTTCATCAGGGTTTACACCTTTATTTGGTTCTTTACCTAATTCTTTTTTGATTGCTTCTTGAACAGCTGGAATACGTGTAGATCCACCAACTAATAATACTTCATCGATATCTGAATTAGATAATCCAGCATCTTTCATAGCTTGTCGTGTAGGACCCATTGTACGTTCAACTAAAGTACGAGATAAATCTTCAAACTTGGCACGAGATAAAGTTACTTCTAAGTGTAATGGACCAGCTTCTCCTGCTGAGATAAACGGTAATGAAATTTGTGTAGAAGATACACCTGATAAGTCTTTCTTAGCTTTTTCAGCAGCATCTTTTAAACGTTGCATTGCCATTTTATCATTTGATAAGTCTAAACCATTTTCTTTTTTGAACTCTTCTACTAAGAAGTCGATAATTACTTGGTCAAAGTCATCTCCACCAAGACGGTTGTCACCAGCAGTAGATAATACTTCAAATACACCGTCACCAAGTTCTAAGATAGATACGTCAAACGTACCGCCACCTAAGTCGAATACTAATACTTTTTGTTCTTTATCTGTTTTATCTAAACCATATGCTAAAGCTGCAGCTGTTGGTTCGTTGATTATACGTTCTACTTCAAGTCCAGCAATTTTACCAGCATCTTTCGTTGCTTGACGTTCAGCGTCATTAAAGTAAGCAGGTACCGTTACAACGGCTTTCGTTACTTTTTCACCTAGGTAGCTTTCCGCTGTTGCTTTTAAATTTTGTAAAATCATAGCTGAAATTTCTTGTGGAGAGTACTCTTTTCCTTCAATGTTTTCTTTATGGTTTGTACCCATATGACGTTTAATAGAAATAATAGTGTTTGGGTTTGTGATTGCTTGACGTTTAGCAACTTCACCGACTTGTACTTCACCATTTTTAAATGCAACTACAGATGGAGTAGTACGATTACCTTCTGGGTTTGCGATTACTTTAGGTTCACCGCCTTCTAAAACAGATACACATGAATTTGTTGTTCCTAAGTCAATACCAATTACTTTACTCATTATATAATTCCTCCATTATTTTAGAAAATATTTAATAAAATATTACTTTCAGTGATTACTCGTTTACTTTAACCATAGATGCTCTTAATACACGTTCTTTTAATTTATAACCTTTTTGAAGTTCTTCTAACACGATGCCAGAATCTTTTTCTTCAACATTGTCCTTCATTACTGCTTGGTGTAAAGTAGGATCAAATGGTTGATTTTGCGCATCAATTACTTCTAATCCATTTTCTTTTAAAGAATTGAGTAAACTTTCATATACCATTTCTACACCTTTATGAAGTGACTTAAATTCTTCACTTTCACCTTTTTGTGCTAATGCACGTTCTATGTTATCAATTGCTGGTAATATATCACGTAATACACTTTGAGAACGATATGTTCGTTCTGTATCAAGTTCAGCACGTGTGCGCTTTTTATAGTTTTCAAATTCAGCGTAAAGTCTTAAATATTTCTCTTCAGCTTTATTTAATGCATTTTTTGTTTCAGTTAATTCGTCTATTTCTTCTGTCTCTTCTTTTGTTTCCCTTTCATCAGTTGCCTCTAAAGGTGCTTCTGGCACAATCTCCTCAGTAACATCTTGTTCAACTTCTTGTGATTCATTAATTTCTTCTGAATTATTATCTTTGTGTGTTTCTGACAAGTTATTTACCTCCTTATAACAAGTGATTAATACTTGCTAATTTATTAAAGACTTTTCGGTAACTCATTTGTGTTGGTCCAATAACTGCAATCTTACCATTCACATTATGTAAATGAATTGGCGTCGTCACAATTGAAATACCTTCTAAGTTTTTATCAATTTCTTGACCTAAAGTAACTTGAATATTATTTGATTCTAAGCTCCCTAAAATTTGTGGAAGATTATCTGAATCAATAAATTTCAAAGTTTCTTTCACTGCATTCAAGTTATCTGAATCAATTATTTCATACAAGTATTCACGTCCTTCAAAATAAACAGAATGTGACATCGTATGTGCTTTCTTAACAATTTCAGACTTTAAATGTGTCAAGGGTAACTGCTTAAAACCTTGTTGATTTACATCAAAATAAATATTACCTTCAATAATTGATAGTAAATTCTGGTTTAAATAATTGTTCATGCGCTCAATCTCTTGTCTCGTCAAACGTACTTGCCATGAAATTTGTTGATGTTCAACATTACCATTTTCATAGACAATAATTAAAACCAAATTTGTTGGTGTTAAATACGTCAAATGAATTTGTGAAATTGATCGTTTATCGATTTCTGTTGTCGTTGCAATTGATAAATACTGGGTATCCATCGCAATGTCCTTAGCTAACATTCTAAAATCAATGAAATTTGTTTGATCAGTAAAAAAGTGCTCTTCATAAGGAAATTCTTTTTGCAACGATTCCACATAAAATTTGTAACCTGCTTCAGACGGAATACGACCGCTAGAAGAATGCATTTTTTCAATTAAACCATGGTCTTCTAAACGTTTCATTTCTGCTCTAATTGTTGCAGGACTTACATTTAAATTATGTTGTTCAATCAATTTTTTTGAACCGATAGGTGATCCACTATCAACAAAATCCTCAACAATTACGTTTAGTAAATGTAATTGTCTATCTGTTAGCATAATCCACCTCGTTAGCACTCTATTAACTCAAGTGCTAATAATAATTTATCAAATTGGTCAAAGTATGTCAACAAATAACGTCTAAATTTTTTCAAAAGAAAAAAAGTGCTTAAAAACCGTGTAGTTACAAGGTTAATAAGAACTTTTCAAATACGTCGTTACCACGCATACGGCCCTTGTCAGTCAATTTAATTTGATTATTTTCAAATATTATTTGATTTTCATTTAGCAAACTTTGACTAACAGTGCCAAACACATCTTCAAAAGAAATACCATAACGCTTTTCAAAATCAATTATGTTTATGCCTTCATTTAATCGTAAACCTAAAAACATATATTCTTCCATTGAAGCTTTCTCATCAACAGGTATGACTTCTTTTACGGCGCTTCCATTTGCCATTGCTTTTATATAGTGTGGTACAGGTACCACATTATAATATCTTTTACCTTCAACATATCCATGACTCCCCGCACCTACACCATAATATTCGTTATTCTTCCAATATACTTTGTTGTGCAATGATTCATGATCACCTTTTGCATAATTAGAAATTTCATATTGGTGGAAACCTTGTTTCGACAAGAAATTCATTGTATATTCATACATCTCTTGCGCAAGAGTTTCATCTGGGATTTGCAATAGACCTTTTTGATATTGATTATAAAATTGAGTCTTCGGTTCTAATATTAAAGAATAACTTGATATATGATTTATGTTAAGTTTAATTGCTTGTTTTAAGTCATATTGACATTCTTCAATAGTCTGCGTTGGCAAGTGATACATTAAATCAATGCTTACTGATTGTATACCTAATTGATTTGCATCATTAACCGCACGTTTGATATCACTTTCTAAATGTGTTCTACCAAGTGTTTTTAACAAGCGATTATTAAAAGTTTGAACTCCTAAAGATAAACGATTAACGCCAAATCGTTTCATTATTTTTATTTTTTCAGTCGTCAATTCATCAGGATTAGCTTCTACTGAGAATTCACTATTGATGACAAATTTATCAGTGACAAACTTCAGCAATCGTTCTAATTGGCTATTAGATAATGCAGTAGGTGTGCCACCTCCAATAAATATAGTATATATTTCTTTTTCATCAATCATATCAAGTTCTTTGATTAATGCATCAATATATTCATCAACTGGTTGGTTCTTAATTAAAAATTTATTAAAATCACAATACGTACATATACGATTACAAAATGGTATATGGATATATATACTTCTCAAAACTGCACCTCCAAATGAAAACACGATTGCTCTTATCAAGATACAATCGTGTTTAATAGTTATTCTTCGTCCATTTTTAAAACAGCTAAGAAAGCATCTTGAGGTATCTCTACAGATCCAACAGATTTCATTTTTGCTTTACCGGCTTTTTGCTTCTCTAATAATTTACGTTTACGTGAAATATCCCCACCGTAACACTTTGCAAGAACGTTTTTACCGATTGATTTTATGTTTGTACGTGCTACAATTTTTTGACCAATTGCTGCTTGTACAGGTACTTCAAATTGTTGACGTGGAATTAATGTTTTTAATTTTTCTACGATAATTTTTCCACGATCATATGCGAAATCTCTATGAACAATAAAGCTTAAAGCATCTACACTTTCCCCATTTAATAAAATATCCATCTTCACCAAACGACTTTCTTGATAACCTATTAATTCATAATCAAATGAGGCATAACCTTTTGTGTTCGACTTTAATTGATCGAAGAAATCAAAGACAACTTCTGATAAAGGAATTTCATAAATGATATTCACACGAATATCATCCATATAGTCCATCGTTTGAAAGTTCCCACGTTTCCTTTGACATAACTCCATAACAGAACCTACGTAGTCATTGGGTACCATTATACTTGCTTTAACATATGGTTCATATATTTTATCTATTTTTTGTGGATCTGGCATTTTTGATGGATTATCAACAATAACTTCACTATTATCTGTCATTTCACATTTGTAAATAACTGAAGGAGCTGTCGCTATTAACTCGATGCCAAATTCACGTTCAATACGTTCTTGTATGATTTCCATGTGTAATAAACCTAGGAATCCCACACGGAAACCAAAGCCTAACGCTTGAGACGTCTCTGCTTCGAATTCTAAAGATGCATCATTTAATTGTAACTTTTCTAATGCTTCACGTAAATCATTGTAACGCCCTGTATCAATTGGGTATATACCACAGAACACCATTGGATTCATTTTCTTATATCCTTGTAATGGCGCTTCAGCAGGATTATCTGCTAATGTAATGGTATCTCCAACACTTGAATCCGCAACATTCTTAATAGACGCTACGATATAACCTACATCGCCTACTGTTAATTCACTCACTGGTATTTGTTTCGGTGTGTTTATTCCAACTTCAACAACTTCAAACGTTTTACCTGTTGACATCATTTTTATCTTATCACCGGCTTTTACAGTACCGTCAATGACACGTATAGATGAAATGACTCCACGGTAAGCATCAAATGCGCTATCAAAGATTAGCGCTTTTAATGGTGCTTCAGGATCCCCCATTGGTGCAGGAACCTTCTCAACAATTTGCTCGAGAATTTCTTCAATTCCTATATTCGCTTTTGCAGAAGCAAGTACCGCTTCACTTGCATCTAATCCTATCACATCTTCAATTTCTTGACGTATGCGTTCTGGTTCTGCTGCTGGTAAGTCAATCTTATTTATCACAGGTAATAATTCTAATTCATTATCTAAAGCCAAATACACGTTGGCTAACGTTTGTGCTTCAATTCCTTGTGCTGCATCTACAACTAAAATTGCTCCTTCACATGCCGCTAAACTACGTGATACTTCATAAGTGAAATCGACATGCCCTGGCGTATCTATTAAATGAAAAATATAAGTTTCCCCATCTTTTGCTGTATAATTTAATTGTACTGCATTCAACTTAATAGTAATACCACGCTCACGTTCTAAATCCATGGAATCTAATAATTGTGATTTCATCTCACGTGTTGCAACTGTTTTTGTATTCTCCAAAATTCTATCTGCTAAAGTCGACTTCCCATGGTCAATATGTGCGATAATTGAGAAGTTTCTTATTTTTTCTTGACGACTTAATCGCTGTTCGTTATTCATGTCTTTTGCCCAACTTTCTTAAATTGTACGTATATTTGATTATAACAACTCTTAAACCGTTGTTCAATTAGTTTTAAAAATATAGATTGCATATAGTGCCTGAATTTGATAAAATATTTCTTGTTGCAATCAAAATATCTATTTTAAGTGCAAGACATTTCTAGGAGGTGACATTATGCCAAACATTAAATCTGCAATCAAACGTGTTACAACTAACAATAAAGCACAACAAGCAAACATTTCTCAAAAGAATGATATGCGTTCTGCTGTGAAAAATGCAAAAACGGCAATCGAAAATAACGCTGACAATAAATCAGAATTAGTACAAGTAGCTGTTAAAAAGATTGATAAAGCTGCAAAAAGCAACTTAATCCACTCTAACAAAGCTGACCGTTTAAAATCACAAGTTATGCGTAATAAATAATTCTTATAAATAAAGCGACCCAAGGGTCGCTTTTTTTGTTGTTCATTTTTTGTATTAAATTTTCAAAATGAATAATTCTAAAATCAAAATTTTATCTAAATAACTTGACTTTAATGCATAATCTGTTTCGGCGCATTCCCTAATAATATTAAGTATAACTTTCAAATCCATTGCTTTCACTTTACGTAATGCTAATTTAACACGGTAAGGATGAACTTTCACTTGCTTCGCAATTTGAGCTTCCGAAAATCCTTTCTGAGATAAAATCTTCACTTGATAATACAACCGATATTGACTACTAATCAGCGCCAATAATTTTATCGGTTCTTCCTTCATATTAATTAGATCTTTTAGTAAATGAATCGCTCTATGCTTGTCGCCTTTTGTAATATAGTCTGTTAATAAAAAAACATTTTGTTCTAAACTACGACTTACTACATCGCTCACATCTCTTTTTGTTATTATCGGATTATCTCCAACAAACAAAATCAGCTTATCCATTTCTTTAACGACATTACTATAATTTAAGCCTGTTAAATGAATCATCTCATCAAGTGCATCTGCCTTAATCTCTTTATAGTGTTGATTAAAGCTCTGTTTAATTAAATGTTTCATACCATTTTCGTCCAGTGGCTCGATTTTTTCAACAGTATGCAAGTTTTTGATACGTTTAACAATTTTTTTACGTTCATCCAACTTATCATGTAATACTTTAAAGATAACGATATTAGGTCCTTCAAACTTTTCCAAAAAGGTTATAACCTTTTCTAAATCGATATCAATGGCTGTTTTAATTTTTTCACCAGTAAAGATAAAACTATTATTAATCACTATGACCTTTTGATCACTTAAGAAAGGCAATGTCATCGCATCTTCAGTAATAACTTCAAATGGGGTTTCCTGTAAATCATAACGACTAAAATTGAAATCGTCAGGTGTTTCAATATATTGATAAATAATTTTATCTACTTTATCCTCCACTAGAGGTTTCGTACTACCGTATACTAAATAAATGTGACTCAATATGAGCACTCCTAACCTAAAAATCTTAATTTCATTATAGCTTTTTTTAGTACATTATCATATACTTAAGTAGATACAAAAGTAGGGGGTTTTAGAAATGAATCATTTCGAAAAAAACACACAATCAAAAAACAATGATGTTCAAGATTCAGGGTATGCATTTTTAATCGCATTCGGTGGATTTGCAACGATTTATATTATCGCTCAAATCTTTGACCTAGTAGCTGGGTAATTTTTAGCAAAAGCGGATAACACCGCTTTTTTTATTTGTTTAAAAATATTGATTGATACTGTGTTTCGACCATTCCATTCTCTAAATCAATAGATATTCTACCATCCTTTTGCGTATTCAAGATTTTTATTCCTTCATGTTGTAATGCCTCAACCGTTTCACGATGCGGATGACTATAACGATTTTTTCGTCCTGCAGAAATTATACCTATTTTAGGATCACGTTTGAGTAACGCTTTACTTGTGCTTGTTTTACTACCGTGATGGCCAATTTTGACAATATCAATTGGTTCTAATATTTGGTTAATTATTTCATCCTCATACTCTTTTCCTAAGTCCGCCAAAAATAATATATTTTGCCCAGGTTGATGATACTTTAAGAATACAACAATACTATCATCATTCTCTTCTCCTGTATCTCCTACATTTAAAAATTCTAGCGTTGCTTTATTATTAACATTCATATAATTATTAAGTTGTTTTTTGTCATTATTTAAATATTGATTTACATCAATTAGTTCGATGCCGTTTGCTTTGGCTAAATTAATAACATTTTGATATTTCTCGCTGCCATGTGCTTTCGCATCAAGTAATATTCGTTCTATCATCTCTGCTTTTATTAAATTTTCTGTTTCACCAAAATGATCTGCATCAGGATGAGTTAAGATTAAAGTATTTATTTTTGAAATTCCACGGTGTTTTAAAAATGGAATTGTCGTTTTATCGCTAATACTCTGCGCATCTTGACGCTTCTCCCACGGTTTACTAAATTCGAGTTTACCCCCTGTATCAATCATAATAGTCTTTTTTCCTAATTCTAAGATAAATGCATCGCCTTGACCCACGTCAATAAAATGCACTATATCTTTATTATCTTTTGCTGAGAAAATAGCTATTATAATTAATAGTATCACTCCTAAATATCGTAATATATTCTTTTTACTGAAAAGATATATAAGAATTGCAAATAATAAAAAATATAAAAGCATGTGCTGCTGACCAATTACCATTTCAAATCGCGACATTTGCATAAATTGTGCTGTCAGTACATCATTAATCATAAAAGAAAAGTTTACGAGATTTATCAGCCACATCATTTTATAGCTCAACATAAACATAATTAAGGCTAATGTACACAAAGGAAAAATTATCAATGTAAATAATGGTATGTAAAAAATATTCGTGATAATACCAATAAAATAGTTATTATTAAAATGATAAAAAAGAATTGGAATCGTTACAAATTGAGAGATTATATTAATGAGGAAAAACTGAAAAATTGTTGAGCGTTCCTTATAAAGCGGTAAAATAAGAATAAAACTAAAACAAATAATATAAGAAAGTTGAAAGCCTATATCAAATATTGCAAATGGATCATAAAGTATATTAATTATCAATGTGAGTGACAATAAATCAATCATTTGCGTTTGGCGAGCTGGATTAAACAATATCAGTAAAATAAAAATTGTTGAGCGAAATACAGATGGCTGTCCCCCTGTAAAAAACAGATACATAGGCAGTAAAATAAATAATAGTGATTTACAGAACACGAGCGGAATATTTAACCGACGCATAACAGAGTACAATTGAACTGAAATTAGCGCAACATGGCTACCGCTAATAGCATATAAATGATATATACCTAATGTTTTTAGTATATTCATTTCTTCCTTATTTAAATAACTAGTATCACCTAGTGTTAAAGCTATTAAATAGCCTTTATGAAGTATATCAGATTGGTTCATCAAAAGTGCAATATTTTTCCGGTAATCTTGAATACGTTCTACTATGTTCAAATTAGATTTTTGGCAATTCTGCCAATCGATACTGGAAATTTTTACGCTGCCTTTTTTATATGTATGATATAAAAATGCATCATAATGAAATCCTGAAAAATTCGTATTTGGTAAGACGTGCTGTCGACTAAACTGGGCACTACAATAATAAAAAGATAAATTCAATTTTTCTAAATGAATTTTTTCAGCTTCGTTACTTATTTTGTATAAAAATTGATAATTATCATTTTTCATTTTAAAAGAACCCATTAATAAATTTCCATCAATTTTCAAATCATCTGAAAACCTAACATCACTTTTTCCACTTGTATTTGGATCAAAATCAAAAGGCAATGATTCACGTCTAAAATCATTTGTACTATAGAAATAAAGTGATATAAAAAATGCAGTAATAAAAATGAATACCCACTTTTGGAAATGCTTCTTTATTATAATAACGCTCGACAATAGAATTAAACATATTGTTGTTAAAATGGAATGTTTCCATACTACACCTGCTATTATAAGCAAAACGACAATTAAGCCCACATTACCTCCAATCTTTACATATGTTCAAAATACCCGGCAACATGTTTTGGATTGAATTCAATCTTTTCTGTTTCAATATTCGCTTTCTGTAATAGCTCAATAGCATACGGATGGTTTTTATAATTATGTGCATAGTATATCTTTTTAATACCTGATTGAATAATCGATTTAGTACAATGTATACATGGAAAATGAGTAACATAAATATCAGCACCTTCAGTTGAAACACCCATTTTCGAACATTGTAATAGCGCATTCATTTCAGCGTGAATAGTCCGGATACAATGTCCGTTTTCGACATAACATCCTTCATCGATACAATGTACTTCTCCAGATACAGAGCCATTATAACCACCTGCAATAACGCGATTTTCTTTAACAATCGTTGCGCCAACACTCAAACGCGTACACGTAGAGCGTAAAGCTAATAATTGTGATTGTGCCATAAAATACTCTTTCCATTGAATTCTTTCCATGAAATCACCTACGTCGTTTTGAACTAATTGTAATATTTATTCATATTTTATTCAAGATGATATCAATTTATATACATATTTTTTCTGATAGTATCTGTTAAATAGATATATAATCTTTTAAACTTTCATATGTCTTATCACCTATACCTTTAATTTCTTTTATTTCTTCGATACTCTTAAAACCACCATTAGATTCTCGATATTGAATAATTTCTTGTGCTTTTTTTGGACCAACTCCTGGTATTTCTTCTAATGCACTTTGCTCAGCAGTATTAATATTAACTACTTTTTGTTTACCTTCAACACTGCTATTATTACTTAATCCAATTTGCTGTTGGTACATCGAAAATTTTTCTTCTTTCACTTCACCTTTAAACGGAATATAAATTACCATTGCATCTTGCAATGTTGCAGCTAAGTTCACAGCATCTAAGTCTGCATTCTTAAGCGGTACTGCAAGCTGAACGATATCGTTGACCACCTGATTAGATTTTGCAGGGTATACACCACTAAATTTCACAGCACCCTTAATATCCACCTTAACTCCTGTAACATCTTGCTTCGTATTTGCAACATTAGTTGCTTTCTCATTGACCGGTAAGACAGAACCTTTCGACTCATTTGGATCTAATACACCTGTATTCGCAAATTGATTATTTGGCATTATATGTTGCGCTTCATCTGACTTATTTTCTTTTTGAAAGACAATAATCGTAAGAAGTAATGCAATCAAAATAATACAACCAGATAATAGTTTGTTTTTTTCTATCCATGATTTTAACGTTTCAAAATCCATAAAAAAACACCTCCACATAATTATCTGTAGAAGTGTCTGAACTATTTTATTTGTCACAAATTAAATAATATTTTATTAATTATTTCTTTTTCACAACAAAAAATACACGCTCAAAATATTCATCTTTTTTTGTATCAATAACAAAGTTTGGATCAAAATCTGCAAATATCGTGATAGTCTCAAACCTTGCTTGTTTGAGCATCGTTAAATAATCACTAATTTCAAATGTTCTTTGATAATGTTGTTCATCAAAACGATGATACACACCATTATCTTCAGTAAAGAACGTTAAATCATGATAAACGGAATAAGGTACTTCGCCTTGGACTGCATGCCAAACATACAACATCCCTTCTTGCTCATCACTATACGTTTGATTCGTAAAATATGCTTCAAATTTCGCTGTGCTATGTACATCAAAGATAAAGACGCCATCGTCATCTAAGTGATCATATACACGATTAAATGTTGCTATCACATCATCAGATTCAGCCAAATAATTTAAACTATCACATAAACACGTAATTGTTTGATACGTTTGATTTAATTCAAGATTAGTCATATCTTGTGCAATGAACGTAACATCATTACGTTTCAACGCAGCAATAGTCAACATATCTTCACTTAAATCAACACCCGTTACTTTGATAGTCTTCGGTAATAATTCGATGAACGATCCTGTTCCTGTTGCTAAATCTAAAAGATTATTTTTTAAATACGGTTGAATTACAGCTAGCCATTTGTCATACGGTTGATCATACATAAATTGATCATAAATCGATGCAAATTGCCCGTAAGACATTACACTTGCTCCGGCTCATATTGAATAATTTCTTGATCACGATATAACTTTTCTAAATTATAGTAATCACGCTCTTCATGGTGGAATACGTGCACTACAACGTCACCTAAGTCTACTAGAATCCAACGTGCTTCATTGAATCCTTCTAAACGGTTCACTTCTATACCATTTTTTTGTGCTTCATCTTTTACTTCACGTGCAATAGCTTGAACTTGACGATCACTATTACCTTCACAAATAACAAAATAATCTGTAATCCCAGTAACATTTGCAACGTTAATTCCAATAATATCTTCTGCTCTTTTGTTATCACAAGCGTCAAACGCTAGTTCTAATAATGCTTTTGCTTCCATTCAATCATTCCTTTTCTTTTATTTCTGTAAGTTATAGTAGTTTAAGCATTCTATCGTTTTAGGATAAATAGGCTTATCATTCTCAATTAAAAATAATGCAGTACGTTTTGAAATTTCATAAATTGCTTTATCTAATTTCTTTTCTCCAAAAACAATCTCACGAATTTCTTCTACACCAGGTTGTGTACGACCGGGTTCAATATAATCACTAATAAAAATAATCTTTTCATTTAATCCCATACCTGCACGGCCTGTTGTATGATAATAAATCGCATCGTAAATTTCTGAATCAATTTCATGCTTATCTTGTAAATACGCTGCAGCTATTGGACCATGTAGAATCTCTGAATTATATGTTAGTAAATCATTATCCAATTTGTATTTCGTTACTGCTTGATATAATAAACTGAGTTCATCATACTTCGCATAATCATGTAATATGCCAGCCATTTCAACAGTATCTTTATCTCCATCAAAAATTTCTGCCATTTTTACGGCTGTTTCCGCTACACGCATTGAATGTTCGAATCTTTTCTTAGGTAATTTCTCTTCAACAAGTTTTCTAGCTTTCTTTTGCTTCATAAAGACGTTCCTTTCTTATAAAACGTTCAATTGTATCAATCACAAAACAACGAATTGTTTTACCATGTGCGATACGTTCACGAATCATTGTTGAACTAATATCCATTCTCGGTATATGAAAAGCCTGGAACGGTGCAGGTAAGTTTTGCGTATCAACATCACGATTCACCACAATAAAAGTAATCATTGATTTTAATTTCTCAATTTCAAACCATTGGTCAAGTGCTTCATATTGATCCGTACCAATAATCATTGAAATATTTGCATCTGGATACTTTACTTTAAGATAAAGCATTGTATGATACGTGTAACTTTTTCCTTCTCGTTCTAATTCATATCGTTCTACCTCACCAAACCCAAGAAAATCAATTGCCATATTCAACATAATAACACGTGCATCATCACTGACACGTGCTCCTCGGTCTTTTAAAGGGCTCTGACCGGTTGGTATAAATAAAAATAAATCAGGTTGTATATGTTGATACACCTCATTTGCCACTGTTAAGTGACCCATGTGTATTGGGTCAAAAGATCCACCATATACAACGATATTCATCTTGGCAATTCAATCTTCTTATTATTGACTGAAGGTTTATACAAAATAATCGTAGACCCAATCACTTGAACTAATTCACCATATACACGACGTGCTATCGTTTCAGCAACCTCTTGCTTATCATCATCGTTATTTTGAAGAACACTTACCTTTATCAGTTCTCTCTTTTCTAATACGTCATTTAATTGTTCAATTAAATTGTCATTTACGCCACCTTTACCAATTTGAAAAATTGGATCTAAGTGATGTGCTTCTGCTCTTAAATATCTCTTTTGTTTTCCTGTTAACATTGATTTCTTCCTTTCAAGGCTGTTTGTACTGCTAAAGTCATAGCTTCAACGTCTGCAACATCACCGGTCCAAATTTCAAAACTTTTGGCACCTTGCATGACAAACATACCTAATCCATTTATTATTTTTAAATCTTGTAATTCAGCTTCTTTTAAAAATGCTGTTTTTTCTGGTGTATAAATAATATCACTTACAACACACGATTTATTTAAATTATGACAACGTATGATGCTCGGCTCATCATAACCCGTCATTCCAACTGGCGTAGTATTAATAACCAAATCGTACCTTGATAAATTATCAAGCCTATCATACGTTAGACATTCTATTTCAAATGGCCAAGATTGAATACGCTCTAAAGATCGATTAGCCACTGTAACACGATGATTTTGCATTAAAGTATAACTTATTGCACGACTTGCACCACCTGCACCTAAAATCAATACATTCATATCATCTCTCAAATAATCTTGAATACTCATTAGATACCCAAGACCATCCGTATTATATCCAAACCATTTATTATTTTTTATGAGTACTGTGTTTACCGCACCAATCATTTGGGCTGTGGTATCAATTTCATCACAATAATTCATAATATCTATCTTAAATGGAATCGTAACATTAAAACCATCCAATGCTTTTTCATCGATGATATCCTTAATATGATGAAAATGTTTTGGATCAATACTTAAAGCACAATATTCATCGTCTCGTCCTAAAGCTTTAAAATTAGCGTGATGCATTATTGGCGATAAAGAGTGACTTATAGGATACCCAATGACAGCAAAGTTCATTTTGACACCTACTTTATAAAATACTTGGTCTTAAATATACATCGACTTGTTTCGGTGCATATACGTCAATTACAGCTCCTTGTTCTACTGTAATAAACCCTAGACCAGATATAATAATATCTTGTTTATCTTCTTTAATTGATAATGTCGTCTTACGTACATTATCAAAGTCAAAATTTTTCGTTCCCGGTGGTGTTAATAATTCACCAATTTGACGTCGCCATAAGTCTTCAGCATTTACTTGTTTAGTACGGTGAATATTTAATACATTAGAAACAAAACAATTTAAACTACGACGTCCGCCTGTCATATAATCTATACGCACTAATCCACCCAAGAATAATGTTTGACCTTCATTTAACTGGAAATTACGCGGTTTGATTTCATCTTTCGGCATAATAATTTTTAATTCATTATCACTCACATAATGTGTCATTTGATGTGTTTGAATGATCCCTGGTGTATCATACATGAATGAAGTATCATCCAGTGGTATATCTATCAAATCAAGTGTTGTACCTGGAAAATGTGACGTTGTAATTACGTTCTTTTCACCAACACTTGTTTCAATTAATTTATTGATTAACGTTGATTTTCCTACATTCGTAGTACCAACAACATAAACATCTTTACCCTCGCGGTGTGTTTCAATCGCCTCTAATAACGTATCAATACCGTGATTTTTTTGAGCTGAGATTAATATAACATCATCTGCTTTCATTTCTAACTCTTTCGCTTGCTTTTCAATCCAAAGTTTTACACGGCGTTTGTTGATGAGTTTTGGTAATAAGTCCATTTTATTAGCCGCAATAATTACTTTCTTATTGCCAACGATTCTCTTTAAACCACTAATCCAAGATCCTTGAAAATCAAATACGTCGATAACGTTAACAACAATACCATCTTTATCACTTAATGCATTCAACATGGTTAAGAAATCATCACTCGTTAAATGGACATCTTGAATTTCATTATAATGCTTTAATCTAAAACAACGTTTACAAATGACATCTTCTTTATTTAAACTTGAATTTGGAACGTACCCTGGCTTCGATTGATCCGTAGATTGTAAGACCGCGCCACAGCCGATACACTTCATTTCATTACTCAAATACTGTTCCTCCTGAATATCAATTATCAATACTTCTATTTTAGCACATAACACAGTTTAAGTATTGTAAGACAAAATAAAAGGGCTGTGCATATAAGCATAAGCACGACCCTCTCAAAATAAGCGGGTGATCGGAATCGAACCGACAACATCAGCTTGGAAGGCTGAGGTTTTACCACTAAACTACACCCGCATATATTAAATTCGTATAAATATAATATCGAATAATACGATTTTTGTAAAGAGTAAAGATAATTTGAAAAAAATTGTTCACGATAATTAATTAAAAAAGAGTTCAGTTTTAATCTGAACTCTCTCGACTATTTATTTAAATCAACAATTACGCCTTCTCCACCAATCGTAATCGGTTGCGTTCCGTCCCATTTATCAATCATCTGTTTACGAATAATTTTATCAGTTAATGATTTTTCTAAAATTTCGTTGGCTTTCGATTGTCCTTCAGCTTCAATTTGTTTCTTTTTTGCATTTTGTTCAGCAATGGCACGATCTGTCTTCGCTCTTTCTAATTCTTGATTCGCTTTTACACGTTCATCAATCGCATCTTGGGTTGCTTTATCAGCTTTAGGACTTGAAATAGCAATATCTTCAACGATAAAGCCTTGCTCTGTTAAATTTTGTTGTAATTGTTCTATTGTATTTTTCTTAATTTCACCCGTTTTTACACCAAACGTTTCAATGACTGAGAATTTCGCTACTGATTGACGCAATCCATCTAATACTCGTGTACGTAAAAATCCATTTTCTAGTCCGGTAATATCCGCGTTTCCAAACTTATTAAAGATCTTTACTACTTTCGTCGAATCTACATGATAGTTCACGCTAATATCCATATTTAAATTCTTCCCATCACTTGTAGCTACATTTAGGTCTGTATATTCTTTTGTTTGTGTTCGTATTGGATAATGCACAGCTTTATCAAGTGGGAAAATAAAATGCCATCCTGCTGGTTTAGTTTCTTCTTTCACACCACTAACAGAATAAACAACAGCCTGATGTCCTTGAGGTACTTTTTCTATTGACATAAATGCAAGCAATATTCCCAACAATAAAATGGATCCTAGCACAGCTGTTAATATTAATGACTTTTTGTTCATTGGCTTTCTTGGTGTAGAACTTTTTGGTCTAATTGGTTTTACTGATTGTGTCGATGAGTTCATTAACTTCATCCAACTCCTTTTCTAATTGTTTTATCTCTGCTAAATCTTCAATCATATCTGACTTCGCAAAGATTTCACGCTCCAACATTTTCTTCTTACTCTTTAATGCGGCTTGATTTAATTCGTATTGACGCTGTGCTACTTCGTTTTGTATTTCTATGTTATGCAATGATTCTTTTAGACTAAAATAATCATATAATTTATTCAACACGAAATATAATACTACGAGTACAATCATTAATACGAGCAACCATATTAATAATAATTTCAAATGCATCCTCCTCTTAAGAAGTATTGTATTTATTCTATCATTAAATATTGCTCAAATTAGTACATAGTGTGAATTTTTAAGGTAACTTTAAGGTTGTTTAAAACTAAATAAAAAAGAGATAAATAAATTTGTCTCTTTATATAGGCAAATAATAATCCACTAATTATCCCAGTTTATAAGTCCTTTTTTCTTAAAGTAGGCTAAAAACTTACGTTCAATCATACGGTTTAGACGTGTTTTCCATTCATCATTTGATTTCACTGGTACAACCATAATTGAATAAAAACCATTTGAATTTGCAGCGAGCACGTCAGTCATCATTTGATCACCAATTACAACCGTATCTTCTGGTCTTACCCTCATAGCCGTACAAGCTTTCTTAAACGCTTGACCCATTGGCTTTCTTGCATTAAAGATATAATCAACTTTCAATGGTGTTGCAAACGTCGCAACACGTGCCTGATTATTATTCGATACAATTGTTACTTTTATATTATGCTCACGCATACTGTTAAACCAGTTAATTACTTCAGGTGTCGCTAATGCTTCGTCCCAACCGACTAATGTATTATCCAAATCTGTAATGATTGCCTTTACACCAAGACCTGATAATTCCTCCGGTGTAATTTCAAAAACTGATTTTGCATACTTACTTGGTAATAAATATTTTTGAAATACTCCCATATGTCACCTCTAAAAATTATTATAATGCTTATTTATACCCATTATTGCAATCAATAACCCCAATCCACAAAGGATTGGGGTTACTTGCATTATTCGATTTCTTGATTTGGAGCGTAATCTACTTCAGTTCCAGTGTAAATCATAAATCCGATAATTGCAGTAGCAATCACAGATAATGCCATAATAAAAATCATAATTGCGCCTCCTATCTCCTTGCAGGTAATGTATCTAATATTGATTTTACAATTTTAGAACTTGATACGCAAGCTACTTTTAAGAACTCATCAAAACTCATATTCGCTTCACCATTTGCTAAATCTGAGATAGCACGGGTAATAATAAATGGAACATCAAATTGGTGACATGTTTGTGCTACTGCTGCAGCTTCCATTTCAACTGCTAATGCCTCACTAAAATTTTTTATTATAAGTTGTTTTTGATCAGACGAACCAATAAAACTATCACCAGAAACGATTAAACCGATATGTGCTGTTAAATCATTTTGACTAATTGCTTGTTTTGCAATCATGATTAAATCTTGATCTGCAGCATAACTTGATGGCATGCCTGGAACTTGACCTAATTCATAACCGAAAGCAGTAGCAACGACATCATGATGTAAAACATTTTTACTTATCACAATATCACCAACGGATAATGCACTACCTAATCCACCCGCACTACCAGTGTTAATAATCAAATCTGGACTATATTCTTTAATTAATAAAGTAGCACAAATTGAGGCATTAACTTTACCTATACCACTTTGCATTAAGACTACTTCTTTACCATAAAGGTAACCTTTATAAATTTCAACATGTGCTTGTTTTTCAGTAACTAAGTCTGTCATGTCATTTTTTAGGATTTCAATTTCCTCTTGCATAGCACCGATAATACCAATCATGGTCATTCCTCCAAATAAAGATATAAAAAGAACAAACATTCAATGTTTGTCCTTTAATTATGAAGCTATCATTAACTAATTTCTACGATTTTAACTTTCATTTCATTACCGTTTGGAAGTGGTACATTTACTTCTTCGCCAACTTTTTTTCCTAATAATGCTTTAGCAATAGGTGATTCATTTGAGATTTTACCTTCAAAAGGATCAGCTTCTGCAGAACCTACGATTTTGTAAGACTCTTCTTCGTTACCCGGAATTTCTGTAAATGTTACTGTTCTACCTAATTGTACTTCTGATTTAGATCCATCATCTTCAATTATAACCGCATGTCTTAACATCATTTCAATTTTTGTTATTTCTTGTTCTACAAAACCTTGCTCATCTTTAGCAGCATCGTACTCTGAGTTCTCAGATAAATCACCAAAGCTACGTGCTACTTTGATTTTTTCTACAACATCAGGGCGTCTTACAGTTTTTAAGTGTTCTAACTCGACTTCTAACTTTTCAAATCCTTCTTTAGTCATCGGATACTCTTTTTGCATTTCCATGGATAAATCCTTCTTTCTACTAATTCACTTGAATTAATGATTGTATTTTTGTTGTCATAATATCGATCGCCACTGCATTACTACCACCTTCAGGGATAATAATATCTGCGTATCGTTTCGTTGGTTCAATGAATTGATTATGCATTGGTCTAACAACTGTCAGATATTGATCAATAACAGATTCCATCGTACGACCACGTTGTTCTATATCTCTAACCAATCTTCTTAAGATACGAAGATCTGCATCCGTATCAACATAAATCTTAACATCCATTAAATCACGAAGTGTTTCGTTTTCTAAAGCAAAAATGCCTTCTACAATAATAACATCTTTTGGTTCAAATGTAATCGTTTTCTTACTTCTTGTATGATTTGTATAATCATATGTTGGTACTTTTACATTATTACCATTTCTTAAATCAATTAAATTTTTGATTAACAAGTCATTATCAAAAGCTAATGGATGATCATAGTTTGTTTTTAAACGTTCTTCAAAACTTAAATGATCTTGATTTTTATAATAATAATCTTGTTCAATCAAAGCTACACTGTAGCCTTCTAAATTTTTAAGGATTTTCGAAGTTACTGATGTCTTACCAGAACCAGAACCCCCTGCAATACCGATGATTGTAGTAGATGTCATTAGTTTAGTTCCTTCCTCATCATATTCATTGGGTAAACTGGATGATTAACTTTAATTTGAACGACTTGGAGTGGATGTCGCGCTGCATCTAATGCTGTACCTTCCTCATCATAGATTACGTCAATCACTTGTTTAAAGTTTTCAATTTCAGGACCAAAGAATTCAACCTCTTGACCTGGTTTAAAGTTATTTCGTTGTTGTATTGTCGCAATTTGTGTTTCTTCAGAATAGTCTAACACTAATCCACAGAAATCAAAAGGTGTTTTTTTAGATTGCTCATGTCCAAACATTTGTTCTTCAAATCCAGGTACACCTTCAAAGAAAGCACTTGCAGTATCTCGGTTTGCACATTTATCTAATTCGATTAACCATTCTGGATCGATTTCAAAATTCTCAGGATCTGCACAGTAGGCGTCTATTACTTTTCGGTATATAGAAACAACTGTTGCAATATAGTGAATTGACTTCATTCTCCCTTCAATTTTTAAAGAATCGACGCCAATATCAATCATTTTAGGAATTGATTCTATTAATTTTAAGTCTTTGGGACTCATTGCAAAAGGAGTAGCATCACCATCGTAAACAACGTCTAATTCACCATTATCCACTGTTAATAAGTCATAATCCCATCTACAACTTTGACAACAACCACCACGGTTAGAATCACGTGCAGTCATATGGTTACTTAAGGTACAACGACCTGAATAAGCGATACACATCGCACCATGAATAAATGCTTCAATTTCAATATCAATTTTTTCTTTCATTTCTTTTATTTCTTCAGCAGTTGTTTCACGAGCTAATACGACACGTTCTAACCCTTCAGATTTCCAATACTCAACAGCTTTCACATTTGAAAGTGATTGTTGCGTTGATAGATGAATTTCTAAACGGGGTGCTACGCGTTTACATGTTTCAATGATAAGTGGGTCAGCTACTATAATACCCGTTGCTCCAGTACTTTCTAAAGCAATTAAATAATCTTCTAATCCATCCATATTTTCATCATGGGCAATAATATTTGTAGTGATATAAATTTTTGCACCGTATTTGTTTGCAAATTCAACACCTTCTTTAATCTCTTCAATTGTAAAGTTATCGGCATTTGAACGTAATCCATATTCTTGTCCACCAAGGAATACAGCATCTGCGCCGTAATGGACTGCAATTTTTAATTTTTCAAGATTGCCAGCAGGTGCTAGTAATTCTGGTTTTTTTAATATTGTTTTTGGCTTTTTTATTTCTAATTCCGTTTTCATCAAATCATTCCTTAATATACAGTTTGTTTAAATAAGAATCCTTGGTCTAGTGGACGGTGTTCTGGTTGGATTTCTTCTATCATATCAACTAAATCAAATTTAGCATCTTCATATGCGTCTACATCTTCTTTATATAAATCTAATGCTTTACGATAAGCTTTAGTAACGGTAGTAATATATTCTTCTGAGTGTAAAACACCATCAATCTTAAATGAATCAATACCTGCTTCAATCAGTTCTTCTAACTCTTCGATAACGCAAATATCATTCGGACTCATAATATGTGTTCCATTTTTGTCCTCAAAAATTGGGTATTTATTATTACGTTCTTCGTCATACAATAACATTGCATCTTTAATTTCGCGATTTTCAATCTTCATTACTTTATCTTGATACAAGAAGTAATTCCCTAATAGACTTCGTTTAGATTGGAACATACATGTCATACCATGAACTTGTACTTCTATTGCAACGTTACTGTTTTCTTTAATATTTATTACTTCATCAAGTGATAATTCACGTGCTAATACAGCGCGATTCGCACCACGCTCACCCCAGTAATTGACTTGGAAATGGTTTGTAACCAATGTTTCTTGATTCCATTGTAATGGGATAGTATTACCTAATTCTCGTTCATACATAACGATTGCCGGATCCCCAAAAAGAATCGCATCGGGTTTTTCTTCATGTAAGAATTTCATATAATCTTCAACAGCTTCTAAATGTTCGTTATGAAAAATGCCGTTGACAGCAACATATACTTTTTTACCGTGCTCATGAATTAATTTAATGGCTATTTTTAAGTCCTCACGATTAAATTCGCCTGCTAATCGCAAGCCGAATTGCTGTTCTCCAATCACAAACGCATCTGCACCTGCTTCTAATAAATCACTAATATGTGTTAACGACTTTGGTGTTACTAATAATTCTGTCATAATGTACTCCTTTATTTTTTCACTGAAATACTCATTCCATCCCCTATATCGATGAAATTCGTATTATAATCTTTATTTTCACTTAGCCAAGTATTGTATCTTTCAATCTTTCGCACCATTTGCTTTATATTACGACTTCGTACAATTTCAATATTACCTACAAAGTCATGATATAAAATGTTATCTGTGATGATTAACCCACCTTGTCTTACCAATGGACTATACAACTCAAAAAACTTGCGCGATTGAGCCTTAGCTGCATCGATAAATAATATATCATATTCTTTATCGCTTACCTCATCAAATGCTTCAAGTGCATCTTTAAAGATTGGACGAATTTGATGTTGCTTTTGATATGATTCGATATGTTTCAAAGCAGATTTATACATTTCTTCACTACGTTCAATCGTAGTTATATGCACTTCTTCATTTACTGATGCAAAGTGTAATGCACTATAACCTATAGCAGTACCAATTTCGAGCACAGATTTTGATTGATGAATTCGAATCATCTGTTTAACAAACTCAACTGAAATTTTATCCATGATTGGCACTTCATTTAACTTTGCAATTTCAATTAAATCATCGATAGCGTTCACCGGATTCAATCTACTAATATATGTCTCTTCTTTAATCAATTGAAACAATCCTTTAACGAAAAAATTACCAACCACATAGGCTGGTAGTTGTGTTTTTATTTTCATGATATTGTACCATAAAACGATAAAAAAAGTAATAGTAAAATTACTACGTATTAATATAAAAAAATAGGACTATGCGTCCTATTTCTACTGCTGGCTGTCAATATGTTTATCCTTTAATTTTAAATGCTCATCATATGTTTTCGAGAAGTAGTTTTTACCATCTTTTGCTGCTAAGAAATATAGATAATCTGTCTTCGCAGGGTTTAATACACTTTCCATAGATTCTTTACCGCTTGTTGCGATAGGTCCAGGTGGTAATCCTGTATTAATGTATGTGTTGTATGGTGAATCTACCTTTAAATCAGCTTCATAAGTCACTGCTTTATGACGACCTAGTGCATATAATACAGTCGGGTCAGTTTGCAATGGCATTGCTGGATTCTCTTCCATACGATTAATAAATACAGATGCAATCTTCGCACGATCCGTCAAACCGGTAGCTTCACGTTCTATTAACGATGAGAATGTCAGAAACTCATGGAAATTTAATCGACGTTCAGTACCATTCTCAGTTAATAATACACCACCATATTTATCCCACAACGGGAATGCATTTTCTTCAGTTGCGGTAAGCATCTTATCAACGATTTCTTCTGTCGTTGGATTCTTTTCAGTGAAATCATACGTTGCAGGATATAAATAACCTTCTAACGGGTATTTAATCTCTTTATTATATACATCTTTTGTAATTAACTTCGGATGTTTCTTCTGCATTTTCTTGATAAATTCTGAATCATTTACTTCTTTAACGAAGTCCGATTTCTTAATTTTTGTTTTCTTTTGAACAATATCCCCAATTTGTTCTATCGTAATTCCTTCAGGAATATTCATTTTAAAGACAACAGGAATGTATACTTCTCCTTTTTGAAGACTTTTAGAAATTTGTTTAAAAGTCATTGATGGTGACAATTCATAACTTCCAGCTTGAAAGTTTGAAATATTATTAAATTTTAAATAGTACTTAAACATCGTACTACTTTTAATAATTTTTTCTTTTTCTAATTTTTCTCCAATCATTGTTGCAGACTCACCAGGCAATATCTCTACTTTCGTTGTAGATTTATCATCGGGATTTAGTGGCTTTTGGCTAGAGTTCATATAAAAGAAACTTCCAATCGCTAAAATACACACGCCTATTAATATTATTCCAATAATGATAGAAGAAAGAAGCTTAGAGAAAGATTTTGAATCTCTAATCTCTTTGTTTCTATTAGACATATTTAAACTCCTTTGGCGTTATAGCACTTCTTCGTCAAAATTTGTATTAACGAATTCTTCGATCATATCCCATTCTTCGTCAGTTTCGATTGGCATAAATTTACCACCGTCACCTTCACTATCAGGTTCATTAATCATTGGGATTAATTCTATTTCTTCTTCTTCGTCAGATCCTTCTTCAGCTAGGATAACATATTCTTTTTCAAATCCCGGGTGATAGAAGCTTACTAATTTACGATATAATACTTCGTTTCCTTCTTCATCAAATAATGTTAATAACTCTTCTTCGTTATTAATATCCAAAGTCTCTTCGTTTACTTCTTGATTATTCATTTCTTCTGTCATTTTAATCATCCTTTTTATTTAGAATTTAAATACCCTTGCAATATGAATACTGC
Source organism: Macrococcus animalis (assembly GCF_047425875.1). Taxonomy (GTDB): domain Bacteria; phylum Bacillota; class Bacilli; order Staphylococcales; family Staphylococcaceae; genus Macrococcoides; species Macrococcoides animalis. Next base: position 2,140,268 of record NZ_CP179727.1, on the reverse strand, counting down.
AGCCATTTTATCAATAACTTGTTTTCTTTTCTTACGTGAAACGTCTGCTTCGAGCAGTGTTCTTTCAGCACCGACCGTAGAAAGTCGTTCATCCCACATCACTATTGTAATATCCGGGCAACTACTTTTCAACATTTCACCAAACTGAATCGATGCTTCTCCCCTCGGACCTACTGAATTATTCATATTTTTAGGTAATCCAATAACAGCAGTATCAACATTATTCTCATCTATGATTGTTTTAAGTTCATCTAAACCAAATTCATGATTTGCTTCATCGATGCGGAGTGTAGTAAGACCTTGTGCAGTCCATCCCATAGCGTCACTTAAGGCAACACCAATTGTTTTCGAGCCAACATCTAAACCGATTATTTTATTCATTTCCTTTAGTCTCTGATTGTATATAACTTGATACAAGTTGCTCCATTATATCATCACGGTCTAATCTTCTAATTTGATTTCTTGCATCATTGTGTCTTGGAATATACGCTGGGTCTCCTGATAATAAATAACCAACAATTTGATTAATTGGGCTATATCCTCTTTCTTCTAATGTATTATATACGTTCAATAATACAGTTCTTACTTCTTCTTTTGGTAATTCATCAAAATTGAACTTCATTGTTTTATCGAAATTTTCCACTGCAATACACTCCTTTGTATGACATTTATTCAATAATATCATACTATAAAACATTTTTTAATTACAATGTATTAATGTAGTCCTTTACAAATTGTAATGCGGTTGTAATATCAGCAGGATTATTTGCAGCACCTTGAGCTGAATCTGGGCGCCCTCCACCCTTACCTCCTGTTACATTAGCAACACCTTTAATAATGTCACCTGCTTTAACTTGTGAAGTTTTATCCTTTGGTACACTAGCCATATAATTTAACTTATCATTTGCAGCTACAATGAAAATAACTGCGTCCTGTAATTTAGAACGATAATCATCCATTAATTCACGTAACATTTTGTTATCTTCAGCTTCCACCTGAACAGCTAATACTTTAAGACCGTTGATTTCTTCAACTTGTTCTGTGATGTCACCCATTTTAAGTGAAGCGATAGATTTGTTTAAGTCTGTGATTGTTTTTTCTTGTGTACGAATGTTAGTAGTTAACTCATCTATCTTAGCTACCAGTTGATCTTGTTGTTTCACTTTTACTTTTGGTAATATTCTATTTACAATCTCTTGGTATGCTGATAAATATTCATATGCTGATTTACTTGTCACAGCTTCGATACGACGTACTCCTGCACCTGTTCCCGATTCAGAAACAATTTTGAATAATCCGATTTCACCTGTGTTGCGCACATGAACACCACCACATAATTCAATCGAGTAATCGCTCATCTCTACAACACGAACAATTTCGCCATATTTTTCACCGAATAATGCCATAGCACCTTTTTCTTTCGCTTCATTAATTGGCATTTCATTGATTTCAACACTTAAATTAGCCCAAATCTTTTCATTTACAATTTGTTCGATTTTTGCAATTTCTTCATGCGTTACTGGCCCGAAATGCGAGAAGTCAAATCGTAAACGATCAGGTGTTACAAGTGAACCTGCTTGGTTTACGTGTGTACCCAATACATCTTTTAATGCTTGGTGCATTAAGTGGGTTGCACTATGGTTCTTAATTACAAATGTTCTAAAGCTTTTATCAACTTGCGTCTTCACTTTCGCACCAACTGTTACTTTCCCAAAGCGAATTGTTCCAGTATGAAGATTTTGACCATTCGGCGCTTTCGTTACTTCAGTCACTTCAATTTCAAAGTCATCATTTGAAATAATACCTATATCTGCAACTTGTCCACCACTTACCGCATAGAATGGTGTTTCAGATAATATAAATTGAATCTTATCTTCTTTTGAAGATTCAACGTTTTCAACGTTTTCAATGATTGCAATAATTTCTGTTTCGTTTGATAAGGTTTCATATCCGACGAACGTACTTGGCATAGTAAGGCTTGATAATACTTCACTTTGTACTTGCATACTTTGTGTTTTTTGACGACTTTCACGTGCACGGGTACGTTGTGCTTCCATCGCGTTTTCAAAACCAGCGTGATCTACTTCAACACCCGCTTCTTCCGCTAACTCTTCAGTTAACTCAACAGGGAATCCAAATGTATCATATAGTTTGAATACATCCTCACCTTTTAACTGATTAGTTGAACTTTTCGCAGCTTCTTTTAATGCATTGAAATGCACTAAACCTTCTTCAAGTGTTTCGTGGAAACGGTCTTCCTCAGATTTAATGACTTTCTTAATGAAGTCTTTATTATTATCAACATCTGGATAATAAGGCTTCATAATGCTTGCTACGATATCTACTAATTCATACATGAAAGGCTTATTAATATCTAATTTTTGAGCAAAACGTACCGCACGACGTAATAAACGACGTAATACATATCCACGACCTTCATTTGATGGTAATGCACCATCACCAATCGCAAAACTTACTGTACGAATATGGTCTGCTATGACTTTAAATGCAACATCATCTGCTTTATTCGTACGATATTTTTTACCAGAAATCGCTTCTGTTTGTTCAATAATTGGCATAAATAAATCTGTATCATAGTTTGTTGGAACGTCTTGTGAGATTGAAGCCATACGCTCAAGCCCCATCCCCGTATCAATGTTTTGCTTAGGAAGTGGTGAATACGTATGATCTGGATTATGATTGAATTCAGAGAATACTAAGTTCCAAACTTCTAAATAACGTTCATTTTCTCCACCTGGATACATTTCTTCAGCAAGATCTTCTGTTCCGTATGTTTCTCCGCGGTCATAGAAGATTTCAGTGTTCGGTCCACTTGGCCCTTCACCAATATCCCAGAAATTCCCTTCGATACGTGTGATTCGATCATCTGTTAAGCCAATATCGTTTACCCAGAAATTATAAGCTTCTGTATCTTCTGGATGAATCGTAACGTATAATTTTTCAGGGTCAATCGCCATCCATTTTTCGCTCGTTAAGAATTCCCAAGCAAATTCGATTGCTTCTTTTTTAAAGTAATCGCCGATTGAGAAGTTTCCTAACATTTCGAAGAAAGTATGGTGACGTGCAGTAAATCCTACATTTTCAATATCGTTTGTACGAATTGATTTTTGTGCATTCGTAATGCGAGGATTTTTCGGAATCACACGACCATCGAAGTATTTCTTTAAAGTCGCAACACCTGAGTTAATCCATAATAAAGTGTCGTCATCAATCGGTACTAATGGTGCTGACGGTTCTATCATATGCCCTTTCTCAACGAAAAAGTCTAAATACATTTGTCTAATTTCTGCTGCTGTTAATCGTTTCATCTTTATCTTCTCCTTTTTAAATAAAAAAATACACGTTATCCCTATAAAAGGGACGAACGTGTTCGCGGTACCACCCTAGTTATGACAAAGTCATCACTCGATTAATATTCATAAATTATAAGATAAAGTAGCTTCAGTAATATCAATCATATCTCGCACCAACCGATATGTCTCTTTGAAATTGAGGGATTACCTACTCAGCTTTAAATTTGAATTAGTTAAATTATAATGGAATTGAATGTCTATCGTCAACTTAAAGATAATCAAACGGCGTAATATCTTCCATATTAATCATTGGTGACACGAGATGCATATTTTCTTCGGTCATTTCACCGACTTTAAATGGCAGTCTATTTGAATGCTTATCTTCGTTTTCATCAGAATTGTCATCCGCGTTTTCATCACTTAATTCTTTTTGCTCATCCTTACTAAAGTAATCGAGTAGAAATTGATAAAATGATGTAAATCTAGCGTTTCCGAGTCGTTTAATCCCAGAATTAAATGCATTCACGTCACCACAAAAAATCAATGACTGTTTGGCCCGTGTTAAGCCTGTATATAATATATTCTTCTGTAACATTCTATAATATTGATTCACGACTGGCATAATAACAATTGGAAATTCAGAGCCTTGTGATTTGTGAATTGAGCAGCAATACGCATGTGTAATTTCAATTAAATCTGCCTTCGTATACGTTACCTCATTACCATCATAATCCACAATGACAACATCTTTATTCAGCGCATTTTCAGCTGCTTTAAAGATGCCAACGATTTCTCCAATATCCCCATTAAATACACCGTCTTCAGGTCGATTGACCAATTGTAATACTTTGTCATGATTACGATAGATAACATCGCCAAACTCCATTTCACGTACTTTTTCATCTGCAGGGTTTAAGATTTTTTGTAATACTTTATTGAGTGCACGAATCCCTGCATTTCCACGATAAATTGGCGCGAGTACTTGTATATCGCGCATATCATATCCTTTGTTAACAGCTGAAGTTACAATTTTTTCAATAACTTCAGGAATCTGATCTGTTGAACAAGGAATAAAACTACGATCACTATAACGCTTCGTAATATCGAACGGTTCATTACGTTTGATTTGATGAGCAAGTTCAACAATAGAAGACCCCTCTTGTTGACGATACACTTCATTGAGTTCGATTTGCGGCATAATTTGAGACTCAATTAAATCTTTGAATACTTGCCCAGGACCAACTGAAGGCAATTGATCCTGGTCTCCAACAAAGATGATTTGTGCATCATTGGGGACAGCCTTCATCAATTGGAACATCAACCATGTATCAACCATCGACATTTCGTCAATAATAATCAATTTTGCAGTAATTTCATTTTCTAATATATCGTCTGGTTTATTTTCACGTGTCCAGCCGATTAATCGATGAATCGTTGTCGCTTCAAGTCCAGTTGATTCATATAACCTTTTGGATGCTCTACCTGTTGGTGCGGCCACTACTATTGGAAAGTCTTGCCCGTCGTAATCATCATAATCAAGACTTAGTCCATGAAGTTCGGCATAGAGTGTGACAATACCACGAACGACAGTCGTTTTACCAGTACCTGGCCCACCTGAAAGAATCATCAACTTACTATTCATCGCTTGCATTAATGCTTCTTTTTGTTTTTCAGCATATGTCACTTCAAATAACTGTTCAATTTCACCAATTGCAAGCATTACTTCAGACTGCTCGAATTGCTTAAGTTGTTCTTTATGATTCATCAAACGATATAAAATCTGAACTGTTTTGGTTTCAGAATAAAACAAACTTGGAATATAAATATTTTTTTCGTGTTCAACTAACTTTTCTTTTATCTCACAAAGTTCAGTCAGTGCAATAACAAGTGCATCAGGGTCAACTTGAGAGCCATTTTTAGTCAGTAATTCGTAACTTGTTTCCAGTAATATTTGATCTGGAATATACGTATGACCATTTTGTAATGAAGCTTGTTCAATGCCATAAACTAATGCTGCTTTCAGACGTTCTGGATGATTGTTATCTATACCAATTTGACGGGCCAGTTCATCCGCTTTATTGAATCCTATCCCGTCTATATCCATCACCAGTTGATATGGTGATTCATTAATAATACTTATCGTCTCTTCCTTGTAAAATTGATAAATTTTCATTGCAAGTTGAGGACCAAATCCCCAATCATTAAGTTGAATCATCACTTTTTCAATAGCTTGATTTTCATTGATTGTATTATAGATTAAATCCTTTTTTTCTCGAGCTAGTTTAGGAATTTTATCTAAACTCGATTTATCATCCAAAATGATATTGAGTGCATCCTCACCTAACATTTCCACAATTGTTCTCGCAGTCTTTTTACCCACACCTTTAAATAAATCACTTGATAAATAATGAATGATGCCATCTTTAGATTGCGGTAAGTCTTTCTCAAACTTGTCAGCTTGAAGTTGTTTACCATATTTCGCGTGTGTTACAAGTTTACCTGTGAATGTATAGGTATCACCCTCTGCGATTTGAGGGAGGAAACCTGTGACCGTCACTTCATCATCAAAATCTTCATTTGTATCGATCACTTCGGCTTTTAATACCGTATAAAAGTTATCGTTATTTTGAAAAAGTATACGGATAATTGTGCCTTTCACGTAAGATTGATCAAACAAAGTGGCGTTCTCCAAGTTTTATTCCTCCTTCATCGCTTTAAAAGTTGTAATCGCATGTCCTGCAAGTAAATGATCCGGTTGAATCTCAACAACACGTTCAAATGCTGCAATTGCTTCATCGATATTTTCGTTCATCATATAATCTGCTAATGCTTTATTGTATAGTGCATCTGTATGATCTGGATCATCACTTAATACACGTTGTAATGTCTTTGATGCTTCTTCAAACATATTCATTTGGCACATCACTAACCCGTACTGGAAAGTGATTTCCGTGTCATCAGGTTTCAGTTCATTCGCACGCATTAAAAAAGGTAATGCTGAAGCAAAATCACTTAAATTCACAAACGACATACCTAGCATATAATACGTATCACCATCTTCTAGTCCATTTTCAATCGCTTTATGATACAATTTCACCGCTTCATCAAAGCGATCCTCATTGTAATAAATATTTGCGAGTCCATAATATGCCCCGCCATGTGTTGGGTCTACTGTAATTGCCTTTTGAAAGAAACGTTCAGCCTCTATCGGTTGATTTGAATCGAGAAGAATCGTACCGACATTGATATAGTGGGTTACTTCCTCAGGTTCAGTATCAATCGCTTGTACTAAGATTTTTAGTGCTTCTTCGTATTGTTTATTTTCTATGAGTTGCATTAATTGATTATCGTCCATCATCGTTCTCCTCAGTCTTAGTCATTGTTATATTATATCAAAAAATAAAAAAGAAGACATCGCTGCCTTCTTTAAAAATTATTGTGATACAACGTATTCTAATTGACCAGAATTTTTGAATACATCATCAATTGTAGCACCGCCAAGACATACTTCATCTTGATAGAATACAACGGCTTGACCTGGTGTAATTGCTCTAACAGGCTCAGCAAAAATGACTTTCACTGTATTATCATCGATATGTTCAATCGTTACTTTCGTATCTTTTTGACGGTATCTGAATTTTGCAGTACATTCAAAGCCATTTGATAAATCAACAGGATTAATAAATGATACGTCAGAAGCGATTAAGTAATCACTATACAATGCATCATGATCAAAACCTTGTTCTACATATAAAACATTTTCTTTTAAGTTCTTACCGACCACAAACCATGGATCTCCATCGCCACCTATACCTAATCCGTGACGTTGACCAATCGTATAGTACATTAATCCAGAATGTTCACCCATCTCTACGCCATCTAATGTCATCATTTTACCGTTTTGTGCAGGTAAATAACCACTTAAGAATTCTTTAAAGTTACGTTCACCGATGAAGCAAATGCCAGTTGAATCTTTCTTCTTCGCTGTTGCTAAGTCATGTTTAATAGCGATTTCACGTACTTCTGGTTTTTGTAAGTGACCGAGTGGGAACATGACATGTTGTAATTGTTCTTGTGATAATTGGTTTAAGAAATACGTTTGATCTTTGTTGTTATCAACACCACGTAACATTTCAACCGTACCATCATCATTACGACGCATTTGCGCATAATGACCTGTTGCAACATAATCTGCCCCTAAAGCCATAGCATGATCTAAGAAAGCTTTAAATTTAATTTCTTTATTACACATAACGTCTGGGTTAGGAGTTCTACCTTTTTTGTATTCATCTAAAAAGTAAGTGAATACTTTATCCCAATATTCTTTTTCGAAGTTTACAGCATAATATGGAATACCGATTTGATTACATACACGAATGACATCTTCGTAATCTTCAGTCGCTGTACATACACCAAATTCATCAGTGTCATCCCAGTTTTTCATAAATATACCGATCACATCGTATCCTTGTTCTTTTAACAGTAAAGCTGTGACTGAGCTATCAACGCCACCGCTCATCCCTACAACTACTTTTGTATTTTCATTTGTCATTTCATCTACTCTTTTCTATTCATTTCATAAATTTTTTTGATTTGTTCTGCGATATACACTACCTCTTCTTCAGTATTCTGATGAGAGAAACTAAAACGTATCGATTGTTTCGTTCTTGGATGTTCTCCAAACATTGCTGTTAAGACATGACTCGGTTCTATACTTCCAGCAGTACATGCTGAACCACTCGATACGTAAACACCATTCATATCTAATATTGTAAGCATCTTCTCTACATCACTAAACGGAAAGTAAAGGTTTGTAATATGTGGCAATGTTATATTCATATCCCCGTTCATCTCAAAAGGAACCTCATTTGACTGTAATGCGTTGATAAACGTTTGTTTTAAATTGGCAAGATGCACATTTGATGCTTCAATATTTTCAGTTACAAGTTCAAGTGCTTTTGCCATCCCAGCAATATATGCAATGTTTTCTGTACCCGCACGACGTTTCGTCTCTTGTGCGCCTCCAAGTTGTTGAAACTGAATTGGTGTCTTATCTTTAACATATAATAAACCTACACCTTTGGGGCCATAAAACTTATGCGCTGTTACCGTAAATAAATCCACGTTTAGTGCTTTTATATCAATTGGCATATGACCAATCGTTTGAACACCATCTGTATGGAATAATGCTTGATGGTCCTTAAGTAATTCAGCAATCTCATCAATTGGCTGTACCGTGCCGACTTCATTATTCCCAAACATAATAGAAACTAGAATGGTATCATCTCGTAATGCTTGTTTCAATGTATCGATTGAGATAAAACCTTTTGCGTCAACAGGCAAGTAAGTAACGTCAAAACCTTCTTTTTCAAGCTGCTCGAAAACATGCAATACCGAATGATGCTCTATAGAAGTGGTAATCAAGTGCTTACCCATATGCTGATTCTGGTATGCAACACCTTTTATCGCTAAATTATTCGATTCAGTCGCTCCACTCGTAAAAATAATCTCTCGTGGTGTCGCATTTAATGTTTTAGCAATGATTGAACGCGCTTGATCTAAAATTCTACGCCCATCACGTCCAACATTATGAATTGAAGAAGCATTACCAAAATGATCCCTCAGTACCTTCGTAATTTCTGCGACCACGTCTGGTGCGACATTTGTTGTTGCTGCATAATCTGCATATACCTTCATAGTTTGAGAACATCCTTTCGATTTTTTCAATAACTTATCTTAACACCCTTTAAGAAAAAAAACTATCAAATTTGCTCAAATGTAAAAATTGTAAAGATTCACATTTCGAAAAATATTTCGGCGATTTTCAACTATATATATGTAGGAGGAGATTATGTGCAAAATATCATTTTAGAAATATTGAATAGTAGAGATGCTTACTTTAATCAAATTAAAAAACTAGAAAAATTAAGATTAGGTGCACTTGGAGAAAAAATGGTACGGGAAATGATTGAAGGATTTGATTGTATTGACGCAATACACGATATCTTTTTTGAAGTAGATAGCAGTTATTTTCAAATCGATCATTTGATTATTAATGGCAATCATCTTATCGTATTAGACGCAAAATATTATAGTAGTGATGTCTTTATTAAAGGTGGCGATTGGTATTGTGAAGATTTGCAAATTAGAGATCCTCTGAAAAGTTTAAATACGACAGTGACACAACATATGAAAAAATTGCTTTATCAAAATGACATTAACTTAAAAATAACAGGCTATATGGTTTGGTGTAATGAAAATACTTATATATACGGACTCGATAAATCATTACCGATTATTCAATATAACAGACTAGACTTATTTTTAAGAAATTTACTCAGACACCGCATATCAATGCATTCGACAGATGAACTATATGAATTAAGATCTAAATATAACCCGTTCTTAAAACACTATCCAGAGAAAATCGATGAAATGCTGACTGGTTTAAATTGTCCTAATTGCTTTAGCCTACTCGGAGAACGCACGAAAAAGAAATATCACTGTCGTAGTTGTGGAGAAAGTCACTATTTAGAGGAAGTCGTATTTAAGAACCTGCAGTTCTATTGCTTGGTTAAGGGAGAGAATAATGTTGATATTTATGATTTCCACCGTTTTATTAATATGTCTATTTCAGTTCGAACTTTAAATGATTATTTAAAGAAATGGATATATTCAAGTACAATTAAATATATAAAGAAACGACATTATTTTCTTATTGATAGTCTATTCTTCGAGAAATAGCGGTAACTATTATTGATGATTGGCTATTCCGCTAGTACTCATTAGATTTAGCGGTACTATTATATTGGAGTTATAGATACCGCTAAAACTAGCACATATTAGCGGTATCTTTATTTTTGTATTTTCAATTCCGCCAGTACTTGTCAGAATAAGCGGTATATTAACCTACCGTAAAGTGATTCCGCTAGTACTAACAAATCTAATCGCCATCCTATCCACACACAAGCAAAAAACTACCATTATTCCCGACCTAAGTGCTAAACTATCGGTACTAAAATAAAAGGAGATTTATCAATGTCTAATATTAATGTTCCGATATCAATTCTGAACCTAGCACCTGTAAGAAAAGGAGATACAAATAAAGATGCAATCAATCAATTAGTTTCACTTGCGCAACTTGCAGAAGAATTAGGCTACAATCGTTATTGGATTGCTGAACATCATAATACCCCAAGTCTTGTCAGTTCGGCAACTACAATTCTAATGTCCCATGTTCTACAGCATACAAACTCAATTCAAGTTGGTTCTGGTGGTATTATGTTACCGAACCATGCACCGCTTGTTGTTGCTGAACAAATTGGTACGCTCGCAACAATTTATCCTAACCGTTTAAATTTAGGTTTAGGTCGCGCGCCTGGTACAGATATGATGACCGCAAGTGCCTTACGTCGTGATCGTCATGATAGTGTATATACTTTCCCTGAAGAAATTCAAGAGCTATTAAAGTATTTTGGCCCTGAAGAAAAACAAGGATTTGTTAAAGCTTATCCTGGTGCTGATACAAATGTACCTATTTATGTATTAGGTTCATCAACTGATTCAGCTCATTTAGCAGCTCGTCTTGGTTTACCTTATGCATTCGCTGGTCACTTTGCACCAGAGCAAATGAAAGAAGCAATCGCAATTTATCGTAACTTATTCCAAAAGTCAGAATACCTAGATAAACCTTATGTTATGGTTGGAACAAATATTATCATTGGTGAAACAGACGAAGAAGCTAAGTATTTAGCAACTTCAACACATCAATTCTTCTTAAGTGTTGTACGTAACTCTCGTCTTCCGCTTCAACCTCCTGTTGAAGATATGGATGCACTTTGGACACCACAAGAAAAACAAATGGCAATGTCTCGTACAAGAACTGGTTTTGTCGGTTCAAAAGAAACGGTTAAAAAAGAACTTCAAGCCTTCCAAGATGAATTTAATGTTGATGAATTCATTGTTGTAAGTTATATATACGACCTCGATAAACTTCATCAAAGTTTCAAATGGTTAAAAGAAATCACAGATGAAAAATAGTTATCGCATATGCGATAACTATTTTTTCTTTTGTCTAAATAATTCTTTTGACTTATAACCTTCAGCTAAAATTGCATTCATTTCATCGATACGTTTTAATTTTGTCTTTTCTTGCTTTGCACTGAATACATAACGCGCCCAATCTCTTTTATAACCAGGCGTCAAACTTTCAAAAAATTGAACGACATCTTCATTTAATAAGGGCAATATATCTTGTATTTGATCTTCATAATCAGCTACACATTGACTGGCCGCTTTAGAAACTACACGGTTAGGTAAATGCTTGATTCCTACAACAGTGAATACTTCATCCATCGCTACCATTCGGTTAAATTTATAATCTGTACCCTCAATATAGCCGTCTTCCATTACTTTTAATGCTGGGAATATTTCATCACGATGTACAAATGTTTTATATTTCTTATTACCTTTCTTTGGATAAGCAACAAATAAATAACCCGCATTGTTAAGTCCGTTTACATTTAAACAACTTTGAACTATATTAATAAAACCATCAATATCCTCAACAAATGCAAAAATGATATCATGGCTTCCTTGAATACTTTTATGATTATCAATAAATAAATCATAATCCCCTGGTTGATTTACGACATAAATCTCTTTATCTTCAATTTTTAATTTTTTTAAAATTGACATAACAATCACCTAAATATAGAACATATAACCTTCTATAATATCCTCTTCCTTATAATTCATTAAATCTTCTAAAGTCGTCTCGTCCAAAACCTTCTTAACTGCATCACGAATATCTATCCATAGTTGCTTTTGCGCAGGCGGTTCATCCTCAATACCTTCTACAGGAGTAATTGGGCCCTCTAACAATCGAATAATATCAGCAGCAGTAACATCTTTAGGGGCTTTCATTAACATATAACCACCTTTTGCTCCTCGGACACTCTTAATTAGACCTGCATTACGTAATGGGCCCACTAGTTGTTCTAAATATAAATCACTCAGCTGATTTTCTTCAGCAATAATTTTTAACGATACAGGCTTGGTTTGATAGCGCTGCGCTAACGAAATCATTAAAGTTAACCCATATCTACCTTTAGTTGAAATTTTCATTTTCATACGCCCCTTTTCAATAAATCAATTTTATCACATTTTGTAGAAAAATAAGGTACACTTTTGCTAAAGGAGTGAATAATTTGGAACCTTTAGCGTATAGAATGCGTCCTTCCTCAATTGATGAGGTCATTGGACAAAAACATCTCGTAGGTGAACGAGGCATCATTAGAAGAATGGTCAATGCCAAAAGACTATCTTCCATGATACTTTATGGGCCACCTGGAGTTGGTAAGACTAGTATTGCCAAAGCAATTGCAGGTAGTACTGCAGTAAAATTCAGACAACTGAATGCTGTAACCAATACGAAAAAAGATATGCAAATCATTGCAGAAGAAGCTAAAATGAGTGGACAAGTCATTCTACTGCTCGACGAGATTCATCGACTTGATAAAGGCAAACAAGATTTTCTGTTACCGCACTTAGAAAATGGACAAATTATTTTAATAGGTGCAACTACGAGTAATCCATATCATGCAATTAATCCAGCAATAAGATCAAGAACACAAATCTTTGAGCTTCATTCATTAACAGAAGAAGATATTAAAACAGCTTTAATCCGAGCAATTAACGATAAAGAAAATGGTTTTGGCAATGAAAATATTGAAATTGAAGATGGAGCAATCAACCATTTCGTCCAAAGCGCACAAGGTGATATTAGAACTAGCCTAAATGCTTTAGAACTAGCAATCCTGTCATCTGAAAGTAAGAATCCTATTAAAATTACTTTAAAAGACGCGAAAGATTGCTTACAAAAATCAAGCTTTCAATTTGATAAAGATGGAGATATGCATTATGACTTAATGAGTGCCTTCCAAAAGTCAATTCGAGGAAGCGATGTAGATGCAGCTCTTCATTACTTAGCTCGACTCATCGAAGGTGGTGACTTACCCACAATTGCACGTAGACTTCTTGTTATTAGTTATGAGGATATTGGTCTATCAAGTCCTTCTGCTGGTAGTAGAACTCTTGCTGCCATTGAATCTGCAGAACGACTTGGTTTCCCAGAGGCTCGTATACCTCTCGCACAAGCTGTCATTGAACTCTGTTTATCACCTAAATCAAATTCAGGAATAATGGCCATCGACTTGGCACTTTCTGACGTAAGAAGTGGTAAAATTGGTGCAATTCCTAAACACTTAAAGGATGCTCATTATCAAGGTGCTAAAGAATTAGGGAATGGAGTAGATTATCAATATCCACACAATGCTGATTCAGGATTTATTCCTCAGCAGTACTTACCAGACACTATGAAAAAGAAACAATATTATATTCCTAAAACAACGAGTAAAGCTGAAAATCAATTCAAACAAATATATGATAATATAAAGCACCAACAAAACAAGCATTGAGCAAAATTACACTCAATGCTTGTTTTCATTCTCTTTAATTTGCAACGTCACGTTTCTTGAAAATCCATGCCGCAATTGCTGTAATAATAACCAGAATTACGATATTATACGTTAAACTAAACACGAATGATAGATCTTTATCTACTAACTCTGTTGTATTATTTGGTAAGTATTGAGATAAGTCCCAGTTAGCTGGCCATAAATATTCAAGTAACTTCGTTTTTCCCTGCAAAAACATAATTACTAAATCTCCAAAGAACATTAATGCAAAAGTTACACCTAAACTTAATGCTGTATTTTTGAAGATGACTGATAATGCATAAGCAACAATTGCAAACGTCAAAATAAAAATTAGATTCGCAAATAATTGTTGACCGAGTAATTCAAATACATTTATCATTTTCATTCCTTTTTTACCTTGAACAGCTAATTCAGCTGTCGGATTCAATTTACTAGTAAATAAACCTATGATTGCACTCACTAAGTACGTAAATAATAAGAATATAAGTGACGCTATCATTAAGAAAATATATTTTGAAAAAAATATTTTCAATCTTGAAGCAGGTCGTATCAGTAATAATTTTATTGTTCCCTGTTGATGTTCACGGGCCATTAATCCACTACAGATTATTATCATCATAATCGTCACTAAAGATGCAAATCCACCCGTGTCTAATAGGTTTTGATAAAAGTTATTTGTGGGTGGCGGCTGTACATCTTTCTTTAAATAAAATTGCAACTCTTCCAAACGTTTCCCTAGAGTCATTTCATCTGTTATTTCTTTAAATGATTTTTTATCTTGAGGTTTTTTAGCAATTTCAGCTAAACGTTTCTGATATTTTGTAATATCTTCTTTTACTTCTGTTTTCCATTGATCAGAATATGCTTTATTATCTTCTTTACTGCCAAACTGCATATTTAAAATAACACCTAAAAGCATAAATGCAACTATTATTCCGAGCATAATGTATGTTCCAAGACGGTTAAAATATTTATTAAATTCATTGATAACTAGTTTAAGCAATGCTACCGCCTCCTTCTTTCGTTAATTCCATGAAGCGATCTTCTAATGATAATTTCTCTTTTGTTACACCGTATATATCAACATTTGCTTTCACTAAATCACGCACAAGTTGCGGAACATCTTTAGAAGCAATATCAACTGCAACAATATTCTCGTTGATTTTAAATGAAATACCTTTTTCATTTAAAAACTTAACTGCTTGGTCAACAGGATATACATCAAAATCATGTTTTACAATATCGTTTGCTGTAACAGTTGTGTTAACATCTTCTATACGAATCATTTTGCCATTTTGAATAATTCCAAATCGATCACACATTAATTCCATTTCACTCATTAAATGACTCGAAACAATCACTGACATATTCTCTTCACGTGCTAATCGTTTGATATAATCACGAATCTCACGAATACCCGCTGGATCTAAACCATTCGTAGGTTCATCTAGAATTAATATCTTCGGTTTATGCAATAAGGCTTGAGCCAAACCTAAACGTTGACGCATACCTAAAGAATAACGACCAACTTTTTCTTTAATACGGTTTTCTAATCCGACTAATTTTACTACTCTATCGATATCTTCTTTTTTTATTCCGTCTTGCATTCTTGCAAACTGCTTCAAGTTTTCTAAACCAGTTAAAAATGGATATAATTCAGGATTCTCAACTATAGCACCAATTTCTTTCATCACTTCACTACGATTCGTTAACACTGAACGTCCAAATACTTTAATATCCCCTGAGGAAGGTGACGTAAGACCAACAATCATACGAATTGTAGTTGTTTTCCCAGCACCATTAGGTCCTAAAAATCCGAAAACCTCACCCTTTTTCACTTCGAAGTTTAAATCTTTGATAATATGTTTCTTGTTAATCGTTTTGTTTAAATGACTTACTTGTAAACTATAATTTCTTTCTTCCATTTTTACACCTCCAATACAACAATCATACACTATAAAATCAATGATTTTCTAAAACGAGCATAGATTTAAGGTAAATTTAAGGTTAGTTTAAGAGGCTGACAACAAATTGATTAGATGCAAGCAAACTGGAGACAAATCTTAAAAATAAAAAGGCTGCTGAACTTAAGTTCAACAACCTTTAAACGGCGCTTTCGATGCATGCCTCGTCAAAATTCAGCACCCTCTTCGTAATCAAAGAGCGATTTCTTGATGGCCCTTCCAATTTGTTCGGTCCTAAACGCATCGAAAACAGCCTTATTATTTATCCTTTACTCTTACTAGTGGAAAATCTTTCAATATATCATTGACAACCCAGCTCGCACAGATTAATCCTACTACACTTGGAACAAATGCATTACTTGAAGGTGGCATTTGTGCCTTACGTACAGGCGCATCTGCATTCCCAACGTATTCTTTTACGTCCTCACGAATAACAATTGGACTTTCATCACTAAATACAACTGGTATACCTTTTTGAATACGTTCTTTCTTCAATTTTGTTCGTATCACTTTTGCCATAGGATCTGTATGTGTTTTTGAAATATCCACAATCTTAAATCTTGTTGGATCCGTTTTATTTGCAGCGCCCATACTTGAAATGATTTTTATATTTCTTTTTAAACATTCTTTCATTAGGTGAATTTTAAACATAATTGTGTCACTCGCATCTACTACATAATCGATTTCATATTTAAAGATTTCTTCATATGTTTCATCTGTATAAAACATATGTAACGGTGTGACTTTACATTCCGGATTAATCAACTTAATTCGCTCTTCCATCAATGTTACTTTCGATTGGCCAACAGTTGTCGTTAATGCATGTAACTGACGATTGATATTTGTAATATCTACATCATCTTTATCAATTAAAATAATATGTCCAATGTTTGTTCTTGCTAAGGCTTCCGCTGCAAATGAACCGACGCCACCAACACCCAATATCATAACAGTCTTATTATTTAATGCGTCCAATCCTTCTTTACCATAGGCTAATTCATTTCTAGAAAATTGATGTTTCATTTTATTTCTCCATTTCTTATATTCATTAAATATATCCTACCATATTACTATGACTTAATCATTACAAAATAAAAAGACGAGAGACAAAAGTCTCTCGCCTTACGATAGTATCCAAGTGAGCCGTCATTTCAAGTGTTGATCATTTTGGCCTGCTATAAACAGGTGGGTGTCCCGTTTCTAATTTTGCAAGTCCTCCAGTTGAGGCGTGTGCGCTAAAAGAAAACCTATTAGACTCCCGATCAGAAAGTGTTAGGTCAAAATAGAATAAACAAACATCGAACTCTTCAGATACCTATCTTATGTCTATATAATAGCATATATTTTATGAATTGCAACTATTTCGTTTCTTCTTTTTCGTCTTCTTTAATTTTTAAAGCAATGTGTAAATCATCTAATTGCGCTGTTTCAACAGTACTTGGTGCTTCAGTTAATAGGTCAGTCGCAGAAGCTGTTTTAGGGAATGCAATGACATCGCGTAAGTTTGTACGACCTGCAAGTAACATGACCATTCTATCTAAACCTAAAGCAATACCGCCATGAGGTGGTGCTCCAAATTTAAATGCATTCATTAAGAAACCGAATTGATTTTCCGCTTCCTCTTTAGTAAAGCCTAATGCTTCAAACATTTGTGCTTGTACTTCTTGATTGTGAATACGGATTGACCCTCCACCTAACTCGTAACCGTTTAAGACAACGTCATATGCATTTGCTTCGGCAGCTTCTGGATTAGATTTCAATAATTCTAAATGTTCAGGTTTAGGTGCTGTAAATGGGTGATGTGCCGCAAAATATCGGTCTAGGTCTTCGTCATATTCAAATAATGGCCAGTCCGTTACCCATAAGAAATTGAATTTATTCTCATCAATTAATCCTAGATCTTTTCCTAACTTATTACGTAAATTAGCAAGACTTGCATTCACAACAGATGATTTATCAGCAACGAATAAAACTAAGTCACCCGTATTCGCTTCAGTTAATTCAAGTAATTCAGAAGTAGTCGTGTCATTAAAGAATTTCGCAATTGGACCATTCAACCCTTCTTCTATTACTTTTACCCAAGCTAATCCTTTCGCTCCGTAAATTTTTGCAAATTCTTGTAATGCATCAATGTCTTTTCTTGAATATTTATCTGCAACACCTTTAAGTACAATTGCTTTAACTGCTCCTCCATTTTTCACAGCTTCACTGAAGACTTTAAAATCCATTTTTGATGCTAAATCATTTAATGTTTTTAATTTCATATCAAAGCGTGTATCTGGTTTATCGATACCGTAATCACGCATTGCTGCTTCATATGTCATGCGTGGAAATGGTGTTGAAATTTCAATGCCTTTTACATCCTTCATAATTCGTGAAAGCATACCTTCATTCATCGCCATTACATCTTCTTGATCAACGAAGCTCATTTCAATATCAATTTGCGTGAACTCAGGTTGACGATCAGCACGTAAATCTTCATCACGAAAACATTTTACGATTTGATAATACTTATCAAAACCACCAATCATTAATAATTGTTTAAAGATTTGTGGTGATTGTGGTAATGCAAAGAATTTTCCATCTTGTACACGTGAAGGTACTAAATAGTCACGTGCTCCTTCAGGCGTTGATTTTGTTAATACAGGTGTTTCAACTTCATAAAATCCTGCTTCATCTAAATAATTACGAACTGCACGTGTAATTTGATGTCTCATTTTAAATGTATTTGCCAGGGGTTCACGTCGTAAATCTAGATAACGATATTTTAAACGTACATCTTCAGAAATATCAGTTTCCGCTTCAATTTGGAACGGAGGTGTTTCAGATTTATTAATAATGTTAATTTCAGCAACTTGAACTTCAATTTTTCCTGTCTTAATTTTTGGATTAACAACAGACGCATCACGTGCTGTCACTTTACCTTTAATTTCAATAACATATTCTGAACGAACCGTTTCAGCAATCGCTAACGCTTCACTAGAGAAATCTGGATTAAATACAATTTGTACTATACCTTCTCTGTCACGTAAATCTATGAAAATTAACCCGCCTAAATCACGTCGTTTTTGTACCCATCCTTTTAAAACTACTTCTTGATTAATATATTTTTCAGTGACTAAGCCACAGTATGTCGTTCTTTTCTCCATTTTATTTCTCTCCCTTAATAAATAATGCTAATTTTTCAATATCAATTTCAGTACTCTCGCCAGTAACCATAGATTTCACATTGATTTTACCACTCTCAAGTTCGTTGGATCCTAGTACTATTGTATTTTTTGCATTAATTCGGTCAGCTTGTTTCATTTGGCCTTTCATTTTACGATTTAAGTAATCAATATCCGCTTTAATACCATTATTACGTAATTGAGCTAATATTTTAAAGCCTGCATCAACAGTTTCAGGCATTGTAACAATATATAAATCAATACTATTCTCAATATCAAGTTCAATATTTTCAGCTTCAATTGCTAATAATAATCGTTCAATACTTAAAGCAAATCCAATCCCCGTCTCTTTCGGACCATCTAACATCTCAAGTAAACCATTGTAACGTCCACCACCACATAATGTTGTAATTGCTCCAAATCCTTCTGCATCACTCATTACTTCAAATGCAGTGTGTGTATAATAATCTAATCCACGAACAAGATTTGCATCTTCTACATATGGAATTTCTAGAATATCTAAATAACGCTTTACTTCATTGTAGTAATTTAATGAGTAATCATTTAAATATTCAGTAATTTTTGGTGCATTGTTTACTGATGGTTGTTCACGATCAACTTTACAATCCAATATACGCATAGGATTTGTGTGTAATCGATTCTTACAGTCATTACAGAAATCTTCAATATGTGGTTCGAAGTGATCAACCAACGCATTTTTATACGAATTTCGACTTTCAATATCTCCAATTGAATTTAATACAATCTTGATGTGCTTCAAGCCAAAAGATTTATATATTGTGTGAATCATGTGAATGACTTCAGCATCCATTGCAGGATTTTCTGCACCAATCGCTTCAACTCCAAATTGTACGAATTGACGATATCGTCCCTTTTGTTTACGTTCATACCTGAACATTGGTCCGTTATAATATAATTTAATCGGCTGATTTGCATCACCATTCATCTTATTCTCAATATAACTTCTCACAACTGCAGCAGTACCTTCTGGTCGAAGCGTAATACTACGATCTCCTTTATCTTTAAATGTGTACATTTCCTTTTGTACTATATCTGTTGTATCACCTACACCACGTGCAAATAAATCTGTCGATTCAAAGATAGGTGTACGAATTTCTTTATAATTAAATGATGCCGCAATTTCATGTAATCTGTCCTCTATATGACGCCATTTAGGAGTTTCTGTTGGCAAAATATCTTGTGTCCCTCTTGGTATATTAATCATGAATTTTCCTCCTTAAATAATAAAAACGTCCCTTATGCATCATAAATAATGCATAAGGGACGTAAAATTTTCCGTGTTGCCACCCTAATTGGTACTAAGTACCCACTCAAGTACATTTAACGCATGTAAAACGGTGATATTCTCATATCACAGCCTCATCTATTGTTACATCTTATAAGTATTTATCATCTAATTTCAGCAAGATAGATGTCTCTATTCAATAAATTTCTTATAAATGATAGACTAAAACGGCAGTTGTTAAGTTTGAATAGGTCTATATTACTAAGTTAATATACTAAAGTCAAGTTAATATAAAAAGTAATTACGTAAGCCATCTACGATACTCGTAGTTATAATTTGACGGTAAACTTTATTATTCATTAATTTTTCATCTGTTGGATTACTAATATAACCAAGTTCAAGTAATACTGCTGGCGTCTTCGTTTGACGAATTACTTGGAAATTATCTTGTCGTACACCTCGGTCTGATAGTAAGGCTTTTTGATTGATAGCCATATGCAAAGTATCCGCTAAAACTTTTTGATTTTCATGATGATAATAAACTGTCAGTCCATGTGGACTCGATGATTCAAGCGCGTCTGCATGTATACTTAAAAATACATCTGCAACACCTTTACGGTTTTTCAACTTTACATATTCATCATTATTTCTGGTCATTATTACACTCGCACCAACATTTTCAAGTTTTTGTTTTAACATTAAACTTGTTCTGAGCGTAATATTTTTCTCTATCGTTCCATCTTTACTTGAAGCACCTTGGTCATTCCCCCCATGCCCTGGATCGATCATGATTACTTTACCTTTAAAAGGATTTGCACCAGTTACTTTATCCTTTTTAATATTCAAATTCGTATGCCAGCCTGCAATCCAACCTTTTTTCTCACCATTATCAACGTAATACCACTTGCCCGTCTGTTTTAAAATTTTGAAGTCTTCACCTTTTTTCACATCAAAAATAATTGGGTAAAAAGCTTGCGGACCTGTACGTAATGAACCATTTTCAATCATTGATAATTGCGTGGGTTCACTAGTCTGCTTAGAATATATGTAAAATAATAAAATGATAATAATAATCGTTAATAATGAAAAAAAAGCAATGCGTAATGGTCTAGAACGTTGAAAAGGTCTTAAATCAATTTTTTTCATTGTATTTTTCCCTCAACACTTTCAAAAGAAATTGTTACTGGACCATCATTAATTAACGATATATCCATCATTTCTCCAAATGCGCCAGGGTATACTTCTAAATCATAACTCTTTAGTATTTCATTAAATTGTTCATACATCTTTTGAGCAATAATCGGTGGTTTAGCATCTGTGAAACTTGGACGATTGCCCTTTTTTACATTTGCATATAGCGTAAATTGTGAAATAGATAATATTGAACCCCCAACATCATGTATAGAGAGGTTCATCTTACCTGCTTCATCTTCAAATATTCGTGTATTAGCAATTTTTTTTGCGACAACTTTTAAATCTTCTTCTGACGTATTTACCCCTATACCCACAAATAAACAATATCCATTGCCTATTGATTGATAATAATCTCCAGCAGTCACTGATGCTTTCTTTACTTTTTGTAAAATAACACGCATGCCTTACACCTCAATTTAATATCCTAGTTACAGTGTATATATCACCTAACTGCTTAATTTTATCTACTACACGCATTAATTCTGTAACATTTTTCACCATGATACTTATGTTTATTTTTGCATTTTTATCTATATCTGCCTTACCAGATACTTGAGTTAGCTTCGTTTTCGTTGCGTTAACCGCTTGTAAGACCTCATTTAATAGTCCTAATCGATCATATGCAGTAATTTCAAGATCCACTTGATACGTTTTAATATCACTAGCTTTTACCCACTCTACATCAATTAAACGTTCTGTCTCATTAACTACATTTGGACATTCAGAACGATGGACCTTCACACCATGCCCTTTCGTAATATATCCAACAATAGCATCGCCAGGAACTGGATTACAACATTTCGATAATTTAATCAACATGTTGTCCATACCCTCAACATATACTCCTGTTTCTGTTTGAATATCTCTTTTTACGTTTAATGTTTTACTTACTTCCTGAACTTGGTTTAACTTTTGCTCTTTTTCTTTTATTCTGTAGCGTTCTGTTAATTTATTTACCACAGCAGATGCAGTTAAGCCCCCGAAGCCAACTGCAGCATATACATCATCAATACTAGTAAAGTTATATTTATTAATAACAACAGAAATATTTTCATCTACCATGATTTCATCGATATTTATACGTTGTTCTTTTAATTCAGCTTCAATCATGAATTTTCCTTTTTCAACATTGCTTGAACGGTCTTGTTTCTTGAAGAAACTTTTAATTTTGCTTTTTGCACTTGCCGATTTACAAATCTTTAACCAATCTCTACTTGGTCCATAAGAATGTTTCGAGGTTCTGATTTCAATAATATCACCAGTTTGTAGTTCATAATCGATTGGAACTATTTTACCGTTAACTTTTGCACCAATCATTTTATTTCCGACTTCACTGTGAACAGCATAAGCAAAATCAATTGGCACTGCGCCAATTGGCAATTCAACGACATCACTCTCTGGTGTAAAGACATAAACTTTATCTGACTGTAAATCATATTTTAGAGATTCCATAAATGCTTCTGCGTCAGGAGAAGTTGAATCTGTTTCTTCGATTTCTTTCATCCAACTCATATTACTTAAACTCTTTGCTTCATCAGGATTTACAAGTGTTTTACCCTCTTTATATGCCCAATGAGCCGCAACCCCATGTTCTGCAATTTCATGCATTTCATACGTTCTTATTTGGATTTCTAAAGGATCACCATTAGGCCCAACAACTGTCGTATGTAGCGATTGATACATATTTGGTTTAGGCATCGCAATATAATCTTTAAATCGACCCGGCATTGGTTTCCATAATGTATGAACTAAACCTAGCACGGCATAACAGTCTTTAATTGAACTGACAATAATACGAATCGCTAATAAATCAAAAATTTGATCAAATTGTTTTTTCTGTTTAACCATTTTACGATAAATACTGTATATGTGTTTCGGACGACCCGTTATTTCTCCATTGATACCAGTGATACTCATTTCTTTATTAATGTTTTCAATAGCATTTTCTATATATGCTTCACGTTCACTACGTTTCTTCTTCATCAAATGCACGATTCTAAAATATTGTATGCTGTCAATATAGCGCAATGAAATATCTTCTAATTCCCACTTAATCGTGTTTATCCCGAGACGATGTGCTAATGGAGAATAAATTTCTAATGTCTCCTTTGCAATACGCACTTGCTTTTCATGGGGCATTGCTTTTAGTGTACGCATATTGTGTAACCTATCGGCTAGTTTCACTAATATAACACGTACGTCTTTTGCGATAGCAATAAATAACTTTCGATGGTTTTCAGCTTGTTGTTCTGCTTTAGAACGATATTTTACTTTTTCTAATTTCGTTACACCATCAACAATATAAGCCACCTCTTCATTAAACATTGCCTTTAAGTCTTCATAGGTATATGGCGTATCTTCTACAACATCGTGTAAGAAACCCGCGACAATTGTTGGTCCATCTAGTTTCATTTCTGCTAATATACCCGCAACTTGAATCGGATGCATTATGTATGGTAGACCATTTTTACGGAATTGACCTGTGTGGGCTTTTTCGGCAAGTTGATAGCTTTTGACAACGAATTGATAATCCTCATCTGATAAGTATGCTTTTGTCATCGCAAGGACATCGTCTTTAGTATATGGATATTCATTGTTCATTCTATCACCACCTATTTTTATAATGTATTAATAATACTATAATTTATATGATTTTTAAATGAAATATAAAAAAAGACTGAGTCTATTTATTACTACCCAATCTTTTTATACAAAATCTATTTATTCATCATCGTACTCGACTAATGTTAATACATCGTATCCTTTTAATTTATCCATTCCTTTTAGATATTTTAAGTCTATAATAAATGCAATTCCTGCAACGATTCCACCTAATTGTTCAATTAAATGAATTGTTGCTTCTATTGTACCACCCGTCGCGAGTAAATCATCTGTAATTAATACACGTTGACCCGGTTTAATAGCATCTTGATGCATTGTTAATACATTACTCCCGTATTCTAAATCATATTCGTATCGAATCACTTCACGTGGTAATTTCCCTTCTTTTCGAACTGGTGCAAAACCAATACCCATTGCATAAGCAACTGGACAACCGATAATGAATCCACGTGCTTCAGGTCCCACTACAATATCAATTTGTTTTTCTTTAGCAAAGTTAACAATTTGATCTGTTGCATAAGAATATGCTTCACCATTATCCATTAATGTTGTAATATCTTTAAAGCTGACACCTTCTTTTGGCCAATCTTTAACTTCTGCAATATACTTTTTTAAATCCATTATTAGTGCCCCCATGGTTGTATCATTTATTTTTTTCATTATACTACTTGATTTGTGATTTTAAATTATCAAATGTTGAGAATAAAAAATTCTGTTCTAATTTTAATTCGTTTAATCTTTCTTTGTACGTTTCAGAAGACTGAATTTCTGCTTTTTGAATCGACTCATTTAAACGAAATGTTAAATCCGTTTGATGTATGAAGTTTAACTCTTTGTAAACATCTAACATAAAGAGTAGCGTTTCTGCCTTAACTTTTAATAAATCAATGATATAACCACCATCTGTTTTTAAATCAATTTCAGGCTTCATTCTAAAGCATTTAAATAATAATTTAAATTTATCGATACTCGGCATACCTTCAAAGTAAATTTGATTTTTTTTATGAAAAATAAAATATACTGTTTCAGCATCAATTGCCTCAAATGTTTTTTTGAAGCTGTCAAATGAATCTGGCATGTCTCTGAATACTATTTTATCATGTCCAAACACAGATTCGCCATAGTAATAATAAAATTCATTAAGTTTCGTTTGACTTGGGTGTATTACATAAGCAACTTGTTCATCCTTTAAAAATGCAAATTTTCTAGGATGTGCATTACGAAAATCAACCATCTTCACGTCTTCTGATTGCATCGCCGTTACTACCATTTGAGGAGAAACATTTCCATTCCATTCGTTTAATTGTAATGCCCCAGCAAGATTCACTTCTGTTCCTGCTGGAAACTCATTGATTAATTCTCCTTGTTTCCACATTAAACAATTTAAGTCAGACATTGTTTTAAATTTCAAATGTGCCGCATTTTGACCAATTTGCTTAATATCACTTATTGTCTGATTAAATAATCCTATGACTGGTGCTTTAAAATCAGTACCGAAAGGACGTAATAAATCCATATCACTTATATTTTTTACTGATATATCGCTTATATCAACGATAGTATCTATATTGATTTGAGCCGTAATGGGTGCTTCATCTAATATACTTTCCATATATAGATTGATGCTGCGTTCTAACTGTTCAATATTATCAATCGGTAAAGTCATTCCAGCTGCCATATGATGCCCACCAAATTTTGTAATTAAATCACGTGCCTGATCAAGACTTTCATACATTGAAATCTGTTCAACACTACGAGCCGATCCTTTTGCATAGTCATTAACATAATCAATATTCAAGACAATCGTCGGTAAGTTATATTTTTCAACGATACGACTAGCAACAATTCCTAATACTCCTTCATTCCAATTTTCTTTTGCTAACACTAAGAATCTATTCCCATTGCTAATTTTTTCTTCAGCTTCTATCATTGCTTCTGTCGTAATCTTTTCAACAATCGCTTTTCTTTCAGCGTTATATGAATCTACCTGTTCTGCAATCCATACCGCCTCTTCATTATCATCTATCATCAATAATTCTGCCGCTATTCTAGCATCATCTAAGCGACCTACAGCATTCAATCTAGGTCCTATGACAAACCCAATTGTTTCTTCATTCACTTCACCTGAATAATTTGCCTGTTTTAAAAGTGCAGCGACACCGACTGGAGGCGATTGATTTAATATCCTCAACCCATGTTTAACCATGGTTCTATTTTCCCCAGTCATTGACACCAAATCGCTGATTGTTCCAATCGTTACAAAAGGTAAGTAACTGTCATCTGATTCACCAAGCAATGCATGACTTACTTTAAATGCAACACCGACACCTGCTAAATGTTTAAATGGATAATCCCCATGTGGATGCATCGGATGAATAATGGCAAAAGCATCAGGTATGGTCTCACCAATTTCATGATGATCTGTAATAATTACGTCTATACCGAGTTCATTTGCAACTTTGATTTCATCATGGCCCTGTATTCCATTATCCACAGTTATAATTAGCTTTACACCTTCTTCAGCTGCTTGACGAAAAGCATCTTCATTTGGACCATAGCCTTCAGAAAAACGGTTAGGAATATACCAACCTACAATTGCTCCCATCGACTCCAATGTCTTTACGAGCACCGTTACACTCGTCACACCATCAGCATCATAATCACCATATACTAATATTGGCTCATTATTCTCTATTGCAAATTTAATTCTCGTAACAGCTTTCTCCATGTCAAATAGAAGGTAAGGATCATGAATCATACCTTCAGAGAATATTTCATTAAGTTGATGCTCAGTTACAATATTACGTGCATTTAATATTTTTGCATTGATGTTAGAGATTTTATATTTATTAATCAAGTCTTCAGGAATTGTATTTTTTATCCTAGACACTTGCCACTGCATTTTCTTCATAACAATCCCCCTACACTCTTGAATTATACATGAAGGCATTCATTTTAGAAAATGAATGCCTCAAATTAGTCCAATTTTTTATCGAGTTTTTTTATCACATCATAATAAATATTTATAGCAGTAAAAATCGATTCTTTATCGTATTTCATTTCAGGGTGGTGTAACCCATGATTCATATTGCAACCAATACCAAGCATCGTCGTTTTAATATTAGGTAACGCATTTGAATACGTATGGAAATCTTCAGCACCAGGTGTCACAATTGTTTCAATATAATCATGTTGTTGCTCTCTTAATACTTCTGCCAAGATATTCTTTGCTTCTTCACTAATATCTGCAGCTACCGTATTGCTCGTATAATAATACTTTAATGTACAATCATATTGTGCACGTACCAATTCACAAATCATATCAATATTATGCTGTAATATTTGCATCGTATCATTGTATTGCGCACGTACATCAAAGACACAGTTCACTGTGCCTGGAATAGTATTATGAGTACCACCTAACGTTTCTATAGTCGTCATTTTAACCGAGAATGAGCGATCATACTCATTATTTAAATTTTTGATTTGTTGGTTTAAATCCATTGCGACATCTATGCTGTTGATTGATTCCCAAGGACGCCCAGCATGTCCCTCAGTCGTTGTAATGTCGACATGTAATGTTGCACTAGCGCCATGTTGAATACTGCTTGAGAATTCGTTTCCTTTTAATTCATTTTTCGGTCGTACATGCATACCAAACATGTATTCAACATTACTTAATATATCATGTTGTAATACATATTTAGCACCACTACCTGCTTCTTCAGCAGGTTGGAAAATAAATAACAAATTATATTTAGGCTTGTAATTGGTTATCTTCAGTTTTAATAATAATCCAATTAATGTGGTCATATGTGCATCATGACCACATGCATGAATCACCTTTAAACCCTCTTCAAAGTTATACGGCAGTGCATCGATATCACTTCTAAATGCAATCGTCTTATCAATATCCCCAGGGATTTTAATATAAAGCCCAGTCTTATTAAAACGCTTTACTTCATAATCTTCTTTAAACAACTTCTCGATATATTTTGTCGTTCTTTCCTCATCCCAACTCACTTCTGCTCTTAAATTTAACTCACGATTAATATCTAATATCTTGTCATGAAAATCTGTATTATCCATTTCTATCCCCTTTATACTTTTCATCTTTATATTAAAAATATTATTAATTATTACGAGTGATTTACAAAATCCTCACATCTCAAATTGCTTTACTGTTAACGATTCTAAGGCTCTTTCATTAATCTTAATTCCTAAACCAGTTGCCTCACCCAAATCAACATACGGAATATCATATTTTAAATCCCCGATATCTTGACTAAATAAAAGTGGACCTGTTAGTTCTGTCGATTTAACATTCTTTAAAGCCATTGCTGTATGATAACCTGCTGCACTACCAATTGATGATTCAACCATCGAACCAATTTGACATTCAATACCTAAACTTTCAGCAACTCGAATAAGTTTTACAGCATTATGTATACCACCACACTTCATTAATTTTACATTCAATAAATCAAAGTGAGGTGTTTTTAACCTTGCTAAATCATTGACATCTTTAATCATTTCATCGGCCATTAAGCTTACATTCATGTGATCAAATAAATATTTCATACCATCAATATCATAATATTTCAACGGTTGTTCAATCCACTTTAACTTTGGATCATGTATAGTATTTATAGCTTGTACAATCGCTTTTGGATTTGACCAGGCTTGGTTACAATCTACACGTACTTCAGCATCTGTATCTTTAATATAGTCTAAAATCTGTTTTAATTTTTCAATATCATCATTTATATTTCCGCCTAATTTAACTTTAATCACTTTATACCCAGCTAAAAGTAATGAATCAATATCTTTTCTAGTTTCATCAATTGACTTTACACTTAATACTTTTGCATAATCTAACCTTTCAACCGTCTCGCCACCAAGTAATTGATAAATTGGTAAATTCGCTTGTTTGCCTAAAATATCATATAAAGCTATATCAATACTTGATTTTAATGCAGGATTACCAATAATCATTGTATCCAATTTATTGTGCATTGCTTCAATATTTAAAGGATTCTCTCCAATAAGTTGTGGTGCTATTAATTCTAAATTTGCATAAATCCCCTCTGCACTTTCACCTGTTACATGTTCGTCTGCTACTCCTTCTCCATAGCCTACAAGACCAGTATCTGTATGAATTTCAACAATAATTGAATGCATGCTATCATACGTTGCATAATTGATAATGAATGGTTCTTTCAAAGGTAGCTTTATATAATATCCCTTAATCTTAGTAATCTTCATAATACCCCTCCAAATTACAGTTATCTATATAATAATAAAATTTTAGTGAAATTTGTGAAGTTTACGCAAAAAAAAGAAAAATCATGCATATACATGACTTTCCTTTTTTATTAAACGTAAATTTTTTCCTCATTGGCTTTCTTCTCTTCATATACTATTAAACGTCCACCGTTCGATTTCAATTGACGTTTCTTTAAGATACCCCAAAGTGGTACAGCGATGAAGATTGAACTGAATACCCCAGAGATTAATCCTACAAGTAATGCTAATGAGAAATTGAAGATACTTGATGCCCCTAACAATAATAATGCGATAACCACTATTAGTACCGTCAACACCGTATTAATTGAGCGAGTTAATGTTTGTCGAATTGAGCTGTTTACAATGTCATCTATTTGAGCAGGAGACGTAATCACTTTCATTTTATGTAAGTTTTCACGTACACGGTCAAAAGTAACGATAGTATCATTAATTGAATAACCGATAATAGTTAAAATCGCTGCAATAAATGTGACATCCACTTCAACCCTAAAGATACTAAAGAATGCAATGATTAAGAACGCATCATGTAATAAAGATAATACAGAAGTTAACCCCATTCTCCATTCAAATCTAAATGTTACATAGATTATAATGCCAATAGAAGCGAGAATCACTGATAACATAGCATTTTTTGCTAATTCTTTTCCTATCTCACTTGATACTGTATTTACATTCGGTTCATTATTATACTTTTTGCTAAATTCTGCTTTTAACGTTTTGATTTCATCTTTCGAAAGTGGATCTTTATATTGTAAAACGGCAGTTTTACTAGAATTTTCATTAATGATAATTTTGTCTGTTGGTAAATTAATAGATTTTAAATCTTTCTTTAATGTTTCAATTTGAAGTGGTTCGCTACCTTTTACATCCACGCGTGAACCACTCTTAAAGTCTATACCTAAATTTAATCCTAATACAGCGATAATAATACCACCAATGATAATTGATGCGAGTGAAGCTCCTAGTAAAGGTCTAGCTAATTTTACAAAATTGATTTTGTCCCAACGTGTTTTTAAATCATGAACGTCTATGCCTTCTGAGATGTTATGACGTGTTTTTGTGTTTACTCCAAAGAAGCTGAACTTCTTATCAAAGAACCCAGATTTAACTGCTAAACTTAACAAGAATCTTGAGAAAAATACTTGTGTAATAAATATCATTAATATACCTATTAATAACATTGTCGCAAATCCTTTAACACTACTTTGACCTAAGAAGAATAATACCAAGGCTGCAAGTACTGTCGTTAATTGCGCATCCAAAATCGTTAAAAATGATGACTGGGTACCCTTTTGAAAGGCTTGTTTAATGCTTCTACCAATTTTTAACTCATCTTTAATACGTTCATACATGATAATATTCGCATCTACTGCCATACCAACACCTAACACTAATGCTGCGATACCAGGCAATGTTAATACCCCATGAATTGTATTAAATGCAATCATCGTTAACCAAATATAAGCAGATAATGAAATTACTGCTATTATACCTGGTAATCGATAATAGAAAACCATGAATAAGAAAATTAAACCAATTCCAATAGCTGATGCAAATACTGTATCTTTTAGCGCATCTTGACCGAATTGTGCACCAACAGAGGTAGAA
Source organism: Macrococcus animalis (assembly GCF_047425875.1). Lineage (GTDB taxonomy): Bacteria > Bacillota > Bacilli > Staphylococcales > Staphylococcaceae > Macrococcoides > Macrococcoides animalis. Next base: position 2,109,326 of record NZ_CP179727.1, on the reverse strand, counting down.
TAAACTTCAGTTAATTTAACCGGTAATGCACCTGAATTCAATAAATCAGCAATTTGTTTCGCACGAATTAATCCTTTTTCACCTTGGAATCCACCTGAAATTTCAACATTTTGAGAATTAATTTCTTGAGATACTCCTGCGGCACTTACGTATTTAGGTTCTTTCCCTGCTTCTTCTTTTTTTACTTCTTTTTTGTAACTATCTTTCCCTTCTTCAAAGTCCATCCAAATAACCATGATGTTAGGATTTTGTTTAGCGATTTTTTTTGTGACTTCACCAAACTTTTTAGCTGATTTTAATTTTAATGTTACTACTGGAGCATTTGAGTTTTGATCAAATGCTTGTTTTGCTCCACCTTGCACTAAATCTTTACCAGATAGTAATAATTTATCGTTAGCATCGCGAATCGTAAGGTTTGCACTTGTTGAAAGAATTTCTCGTGCTTCATTTTGGTTTTTTACACCTGCAAGTTGAACACGTATTCTATCTTTATTCTCGATTTGAATTTTAGGTTCTGATACCCCTAATACGTTTACACGAGATTCTAGTGTCTTACTCGTCGCTTTGACAACTTCACTATCAATTTTGTCACCTTTATCCAATTTATCTACTTTATAAAGAACTTCAAATCCGCCTTGTAAGTCTAAACCTAGGTTGACTTTCTCCATGATTCCTTTAGCAGTCAAACCCATCGAACTAAATAATAGAATCGTTAATAGCAATAAAGCTATTAATCTACTGCGTTTTTTCACACTTCCACCTCGAAACTCAAATTTTAACCTCAAATATGATACTTAATAAATACCAATATCATACCACAAAAGAAACTTTTGTTGACATTAAAGCTTTGTAAAAATATATATACTTTGAATGCGGCATTTAAATTGATTTTATTATTTTTCTGCTTTCTTAATGGCCTGTTTGTCGAAAGTCATTTCAGTACCTTTATTATTTACAATGATAGTTACAAAGTTTGGTTCTACTGACTTTACTGTGCCTTGCAAGCCACCAATTGTTGAAACTTTATCGCCTCTTTTTAAATTACGTAATAATTCTTGCTGTGCTTTCGTGCGTTTTTGTTGTGGACGAATCATTAAAAAATATGCCACAAATAATAAAACAACTAAAGGTAAAATTTGCATGATAATTGCTTGCATTTCTGGTGTCATAATTGCCTCCTAAAAGTTTTTTGGATTTTCTACATTTAAACCATAAGCTTCAAAGAATTCTTCTTTGAAATCAAGTAAACGATCATTACGAATTGCTTCTCTAACCTGTTCCATCATGTTCAATAAAAAATGTAAATTATGAATTGTTGTTAATCTAATACCAAATGTTTCATCTGCTTTTATTAGGTGTCGAATATAAGCTTTAGTATAATTTTTACAAGTGTAGCAATTACAATTCTCATCAAGCGGTGTGAAGTCACGCTCATACTTTGCGTTCTTTACAACGACACGACCTTTGCTTGTCATACAAGTTCCATTACGCGCAATACGAGTCGGTAATACACAGTCAAACATATCGATACCACGAATCGAACCTTCAATTAAAGCATCAGGTGATCCAACGCCCATTAAATAGCGTGGTTTATCAGACGGCATTAATGGTGTGGTGTGTTCTAACATTCTATACATGACTGGTTTGGGTTCACCGACAGATAATCCCCCAATTGCGTATCCAGGAAAATCTAATGAAACTAAATCTTTCGCTGATTGTGTTCTTAATTCTTCATATTCCCCACCTTGAATAATGCCAAATAATGCTTGATCTTGTGGTCTTTGATGTGCCTTTAAACAACGCTCTGCCCATCTTGAAGTACGCTCTATACTTGCTTTTACATACTCATATGTAGCAGGCATCGGAGGACATTCATCAAAAGCCATCATTATATCAGAACCTAAATCATTTTGAATGTGCATCGCTTTTTCAGGACTTAAGAAAAGTTTTGAACCATTTAAATGATGTCTAAAATGTACACCTTCTTCTTCTATTTTTCGCATATCACTTAAACTAAAGACTTGAAAGCCACCACTATCAGTTAAGATTGGACGATCCCAGTTCATAAATTTATGCAAACCACCTGCTTCACGAATAATGTCACTTCCTGGTCTTAACCATAAGTGATACGTATTACTCAAGATAATTTTAGCGTTCATTGTTTTCAATTCTTCTGGACTCATTGTCTTAACAGTTGCTTGTGTTCCTACAGGCATAAACATTGGTGTCTCAAAAGAACCGTGGGGTGTATGTACTATTCCAAGACGTGCACCTGATTGTTTACATGTTTTTATATGTTCATAAGTTACTGCTCGCATTTAAAATCTCCTTTAATAAATAAACATTGCATCACCGAAACTAAAAAAGCGATATTCTTCTTTTACAGCTTCATTGTATGCGTTAAGAATAATTTCTTTTGTAGCTAAACTCGAAACGAGCATAACTAATGTTGATTTTGGTAAATGAAAGTTTGTTATCATAGCATCAATTGCTTTAAAAGTATAACCCGGGTAAATAAAGATATCTGTCCAACCGCTCTGTGCTACGAAAAGACCATTTTCATCTGCTATCGTTTCAAGCGTACGGGTAGAGGTTGTTCCTACTGAAATAATACGATGATTACTTTCCTTTGTTTCATTTAACAGTCGTGCCGTTTCTGCTGTCATCTCATAATATTCACTGTGCATATCATGATCCTCAATGGAATCAACACTCACAGGCCTAAATGTGCCAAGCCCTACATGTAACGTAATATAAGTTACATTAACACCTTTTTTACGAATCTCAGCTAATAATTCTTTAGTAAAGTGAAGACCAGCCGTTGGAGCCGCTGCCGAACCTAATGCTTTTGCATATACCGTTTGATAGCGATCTTGATCTTCAAGTGTTTCTTTGATGTATGGTGGTAATGGCATTAGACCAAGTTCATCTAAACGTTCTTGTAAAATACCATCGTATTGCAGTTTCATGATACGACCACCTTGTTCAAGTGTATCAACACACGTTGCTATAATCTTACCATTTCCAAATGATACCTCTGTACCAATTTGAACACGTTTTGCAGGTTTTATCAGTACTTCCCATCCATTATCATGTTCCGTTAGCATTAACATTTCAATTTTAGCACCGGTATCACTTTTAACACCGAAAAGGCGTGCTGGCATTACTTTGGTATCATTTAATACAAGCGTGTCTCCAGGGTTTAAATAATCTATAATTGATTTAAAATGTGTATGCGTCATTTTACCCGTTAATTTATTTAAAGCAAGTAAACGACTCGCAGTACGATCTAACAATGGTGTTTGTGCAATTAAATTTTCTGGTAATTCGAAATCAAATTCATTTACATCCAACTTTATTTCCTCTTTTCATTATCAAACGGTATATTAAAGTGCTCATAGGCAAATGGTGTTGCTACACGACCGCGTTGTGTACGTTCCAAGAATCCTTTTTGAATTAAATAGGGTTCGTACACATCCTCTAACGTCATACGTTCCTCACCTATAGAAACAGCAATCGTATCTAATCCAACTGGTCCCCCGTTATATCTTTCAATAATAGCCATTAATATTTTGTGATCAATATGGTCCAACCCATATGCATCCACTTGTAATAAATTCAAAGCGTTTGAAGTAATTTCAAAATCTATCTTACCTTCATTCTTCACTTGGGCAAAGTCACGGACACGGCGTAATAAACGATTAGCAATACGTGGCGTTCCACGACTACGCATCGCAAGTTCAGTTACTGAAGATGCATCAATCAATACTTCAAAGACGTCAGCTGTACGACTTACTACTTGCGACAACTCATCAACTGAATAATAATCGAGTCGTAAATGTACACCAAAACGATCTCTTAATGGTGCTGAAAGACTGCCTGCGCGCGTTGTCGCACCGATTAATGTAAAGGGTGGTAATTCGATACGTATACTCCGTGCTTCTTCACCTTTACCCACAACAATATCAAGCATAAAATCTTCCATTGCCGGGTATAGCACTTCTTCAACAACTCGACTTAAGCGATGTATTTCATCAATAAAGAGTACATCTCCTGCATTCAAACTAGAAAGAATTGCTGCTAAATCTCCAGGACGTTCAATTGAAGGACCCGAAGTTGTACGGATATTCACATCTAGCTCATTAGCTACTATAGAAGCAAGAGTAGTTTTCCCTAATCCAGGCGGACCATATAATAATACATGATCTAGCGATTCATTACGTAATTTCGCTGCTTGAATAAAGACATCTAAGTTATGTTTTATTTTTTCTTGTCCGATATATTGCGTGAGTTTCGTTGGGCGAAGACTTAATTCATCTTGAAATTCGTCAATATTTAACAATGTTTCATCCGTTATTCTATCATCCAATCATTCCAACCCCTTTAAGACACAAGCATTTGAAAGGCACGTTTGACATTCTCATCAACGGTTGTGAGTTGTTCTTGTTTTAACACTTTTTCTACTTTTTGAAGTTCTCGTTTTGTATAACCAAGCGCTTCTAAAGCAAGTAATGCTTCTTCAATAACTTCTGTCTTTTGCTCAGTAATTTCTTTAAATACTTCTGTTTCATCTGTAATAATCAACTTACCTTTTAAGTCTAGAATCATTTGACGTGCTGTTTTTTTCCCGATTCCAGGAAACTTTATTAAGAAACTATCATTTTCACTTTCAATCGCATTTTTTATTTCTCTAGGCGTACTTGATGCAAGAATTGCAAGTGCTGACTTTGGCCCTATGCCAGTTACTTTATTTAAAGATAGAAATAATTGCTTTTCTTCAATAGAGTCAAAACCATAGAGTGTATGAGCATCTTCACGAACGATTAATTGCGTAAATAATTTGAAATCTTTATTTAAATATTTTTGAAAACGATATGGGTTTGGCACAAGGCATTCATAGCCAATCCCGTTCACACCAACAACTAAATGTGTCGGTAAAATTTCTTTTAAATTTCCTTCTAAATAAGCGTACATAGTACCCTCCTATAAACTCATTCCCAGCAGTTGGACATGATTTACATGATCAAGTGATTTTAATTTCTCAAGTAATTCATTTATTGTCAAATCCATATTTGATGCATTTAACGAAATCGTAATAGTCGCTTTATCTTTAATTGGAATCGTTTGATGGATGGTTAATACAGACCCGTTTTCACTTGCAATAAATTCTAAAATGCGACTTAATAAACCAACAGTATCATCAACTTGAACCATTATTGTAATATTACGTTCACGTGTTTTTTCATCAACTGGAAAGATAGTATCTTTATATTTATAGAACGCACTACGTGATAAGTCGTGCGTTTTTACTGCATCAAAAATAGAAAGCTTTGGATTTTTATCGAGTAAATCTTTTATTAATAATGTTTTTTTCACTGATTCAGGTAACACATCCTCACGAATTAAATAAAACTTTTTATTTTGATCCGACATTTCCCTCACCTGCTATTCTACAAATTCAAATTCACCACGCATAATTCGTACGATGTCGCCATTCTTACAACCACGTTCACGCAATGCATCATCAATTCCCATTGTACGCATTTGACGTGCAAAACGACGAACTGACGCATCACGCGTGAAATCTGTCATCTTGAATAAACGTTCAATTGAATTACCACTTACCACATATGCACCATCGTCTGCACGTGTAATTTCAAAATGATCTGCTGATTTTTCATGTTTGTACATTACACGGTGAACTGCAGTATCTTCTTCATCAATATCGTAATCGACATCTTTGGTAGCATCTAACAAATCAGCTGCGCGATATAATAACGTATCGATGTTTTGATAGGTTGCTGCACTTAATTCGATTATTTCAATATCATCATCAATTTGTTTTTTAAATTCTGCTAAGTATTCTTCAGCATTTGGCATATCCATTTTGTTAGCAACAACGATTTGTGGACGACGTGCTAATTTTTTATTATAATTTTCTAATTCTTTATTAATCAATACGTAATCTTCATAAGGATCTCGACCGTCAGTTCGCCCCATATCTATAATATGAATAATAACGCGTGTACGTTCAACGTGCTTTAAGAACTGATGTCCTAAACCAACACCTTCAGATGCGCCTTCTATTAAACCTGGTAAATCCGCCATGACGAAACTACGGTTATCTTTTGTTTGAACAACACCTAAATTAGGTTTTATCGTCGTAAAGTGATAAGCTCCAATCTTTGGCTTCGCTTTAGAGACAATAGATAATAACGTAGATTTACCAACACTTGGATATCCAACTAAACCAACGTCTGCTAATAATTTAAGTTCTAATGAGACCTCTAATTCTTCACCAGGTTCTCCATTCTCACAAAAATCTGGTGCAGGGTTACTTGCTGAAGCGAAACGTGAGTTACCACGACCACCTCGACCACCACGAGCCACAACAGCACTTTGTTCATGTAACACTAAATCAGCGATAATTTCACCAGTTTCAGCATTTTTAATAATTGTGCCTGGCGGAACTTTAAGAATTAAATCTTTAGCACCACGACCATGCATATTACTCGTTTGGCCATTCTCACCCTTTTCAGCTTTGAACATACGTTGGAAACGGAAATCTAATAATGTACGTAAACCTTCATCTACTTGGAAAATGATAGATGCACCTTTACCTCCATCGCCCCCGCCTGGACCACCTAATGGAACATATTTCTCTCTACGAAAAGCAACGATACCGTTACCCCCGTCACCTGCTTTTAAATTAATCTTAACCTGATCTATAAACATATAAACACCTCTTATTTTCTAGTTTCTACTACTACTTTTTATTTATGACTAATTCATATTCAATCATTTCTTCATCTAAATAATTACAATGTGACAAAAGATTTGTTGCGTCGATTATTTCACCTGTTAATGCAACTAAACATTTAATCTCACTATCAGAGTCAAACAAACTCAATGTTAATAATGATTTTGTTTCAACTCGTTCTTTATAATCTAGTACACATGATTCAATAAATGCTTTTAAATCACTATCATAATTACCAATTGCACTGGTTAAATGCTCAATTTCGAATGACCATTCAAACAAACGTTCTTCTAAAACTGTATCAATATAATATTGAATCAACGTTGGACAATTTAATCTTAATAATTGCTGTTCGTCCCTAAATTGTGCAATAGTACTTTTTGCCAAACGCTCTGCTTTATCAATTTGTCCCAATGCGAAATAAGCATCTAACAACTGTAATTGGTTTGCTAAATCATGTTTTGTTTTCATGTACGTATCTAAATTATGCATAATATCACCTTTTATTATTATAACATTTATATACTATTTGTACGACTGACGTGAACATAATAATAGAAGCTTGTCGACATAGAAAAAGAACTGAGACATGGTTTATGTCTCAGTCCCTCTATCATCTTATTATTTTGCTTCAGCGTATACTGAAACTTTCTTTTTGTCGCGTCCGAAACGTTCGAATTTAACAACACCGTCGATTTTAGCGAATAAAGTATCATCGCCACCACGTCCAACGTTTTCACCTGGATAGATTTTAGTACCGCGTTGACGATATAAAATTGAACCACCTGTTACGAATTGACCGTCAGCACGTTTAGCACCTAAACGTTTTGATTCAGAGTCACGTCCGTTGCGTGTAGAACCTACCCCTTTTTTCGATGCGAAGAATTGTAAGTTTAATTTTAACATGAGTTACACCTCACTTATAGTTTAGTTTAATATATTGTCCGTATTCAGCTTCAATTGTCTGTAATGACACGAGCATTGATTGAATAATCAATTGTGCTTCTTTATTGTTCAAGTCTACAACTCTTGCAGTAAAGTAACCACCATCATCCTCATAATCAATGTCCGGTCGTTCATCTGTCAAACCAATTACTGCATTCATACTACCAAAGACAATTGCTGAAGCACCTGCACAAACAAGATCTTGTCCATGTGGTGCACTATCTGCATGCCCTTCCATAGTAAATTCAGTCACTTGACCTTCTTCATTTACTAAGATAGTAACATTAATCATTATGCATTAATCGCTTCAATAACTAATTTAGTATAAGGTTGACGATGACCTTGTTTACGTTTGTAGTTCTTTTTTGGTTTGTATTTGAAAACAGTGATTTTTTTACCACGACCGTGTTTTTCAACTTTCGCTGTAACAGTAGCACCTTCAACTACAGGTGAACCTACTTTAACTGAGTCTCCACCAACCATTAATACTTGATCAAACGTGAACGTTGAACCAGCTTCTGCGTCTAATTTTTCAACCCAGATTTCTTGACCTTGCTCAACTTTTAATTGTTTTCCACCAGTTTCAATAATTGCAAACATACTTGCACCTCCTATTTTATTTAAGTCACGCCATCTTTAGGTGGATTACTCACTTAGAACCCAAAGTTGTGCGGTTGTATGTAGCCTTCTGAAACTACTCAACTTCAATATAGTATCATTTTACGCAATCCACGTCAATGTTTATTTCACATACTTATCTAATATTCTTAAGATAAATGGAAATACTAAAATGATTAATATAAAATTGATTAGTAATGATGGTAATACGTGTGTCCATATGAATGTAAAATAACCAATATGTGCAATACCAAGTATTGCTAACACAAGGTAATAGAAATGCTCAAAAATTAGTATGAAACCTAAAAAAAGTACAATCATCATTTTTAAATCTTTATAAAATACTTTAAATAATTGATCCATTAGCAATATGGCTATAATAAATCCAAATAAATATATTCCATAAATCGTACCAAAGTAGACATCTGAAATGACTCCAAACAGTACACCCAAAATTAAAGCAATTTTAGGGTTCTTATATACTGTAATAATAAGTAAAAACATTAATAACAAATGAGATTTAAAAAAGTATTCTGTTCCTAAAATTGTTACTGGCCATATAGAATTAATGAGTGAATCCATGTAAAATAATACAAGTGCGATAAGCGGCATAATCACCAGTTGCATTATTCTCCACTTCCTTCAAGCGAAATCACTTTCGGGCTTTTCTTAGCAACATATACATGAGTAACTTCATTGATATCTGCTTGTGTTTCAACATAAGCGATTTGACTTAAACCGAACTCGTCATTTTCTACTTTCTTAACTTCTCCAATTAATATTCCTTTAGGGAATTGTCCACCTAAACCACTCGTTACAACTTTAGTTCCTAATTTCACTTTTACATTGTTATTAATATCCGATAATACAAGCAAGTTTTTGCTCTCATCAAAGTGATCAATCATACCAAAAATATCTTGACCTTCTTGTTGCAAAGTAACACTAATCTTACTAGATTTTATACTTGAAGTAATCAGTTCGACTTGCGAAGAATAACTGTTCACTTTTTTAATGCGGCCAACTAATCCTTCTGTAGTTAATACGGCCATATGTTCACGTATACCTGATGATTTCCCTTTATTCACAATAAAAGTATTCATCCATTGATCTTGGTTTCTAGCAATTATAGTTGTTACAACAGGATCATATTGTGCAATGCTATCTACTTTTAATGCTGTACGTAGTTCTTGATTCTCTTTTTCCAGACGATAATTGTCCGCTTCAACTTGGGCAAATCCTTTTAACTTTTCTTTTAATTTTTTATTCTCTTCATTAGCATCCCACATATTAATTAAATTACTAAAGTTCCCAGTAATAAACATAGCGGGGTAAGAAACGATGCGTTGACCCATTGCTGTAGTATCTCCAACAAACGATTCAACAGACGTTGTTTCTCTTTCTCTTAACGAGAATCCAACTAAAACCATGAATATAATTAAACCAAAAAGAAAAAATACTAATTTATTTCTTTTATAAAAATTGGGCAAACTCAACACCTCATTAAAATTACTTTAATATATTATACGATACCATATTTTTGCTTTAACTTGAGAATTTTTTGTACATTTTTATCAATAATTTTCCTATCTAACTTCCCAGATTCAACTTGTGATTTTAAAAATTGTATTTGATATCTAATATCTCCAATATCAGATCCTATTAATAACATCGTTTCTCCAGCATTAATAGCATTAATTAACGCTTGTTCTCGAGTATAACTATTAACGATAGCCCCCATTGCTAAATCATCAGTCACAATTACACCATCATAACCTAATTGATGCACTAAAATGTCGTTAATCATCTTTTTACTCATAGAACTGGGATATACTCCATCGATTTCAGGAAAAAGAATATGGCTTACCATAATCATATCAATTTCATCTTGAATCGCTGCTTTAAAAGGTTGTAATTCATTACTCCATAATCGTTCTTTATTAAGCGTACTAACAGGTAATGATTCATGACTATCAACAATGGTATCTCCATGACCAGGGAAATGTTTCGCACTCGTAATTATATTTTGATCATTAATACCTCTATTAAATGGTAGGCCATATTTAATCACATCATGATAATTCGTACCAAAACTACGATCACCAATTACTTTATTACTTGGATTACTCCATATATCTAATGACGGTGCGAAATCAACATTAAAACTTAATTGCTTTAACTGTCTGCCGATATATTCTCCTTTATCATAAGCAAGCATTGGATCACCGCTACTGCGTATTTGATACGCAGGTTCAATATTGGCAACCTCTTTTGGGAAACGGTTGACTCGACCACCCTCTTGATCCACAGCGATAAACATTGGTATCCCTTGTTGGTCTTGCATGATTGCCTCATTCAACATTTTAGTTTGACTTGCATTATGTATATTGCGCGAAAATAATATAACACCACCGATTTTCAAGCGATTATATTCAACTAATGTATCGTTATAATTTGTTCCATGAAAACCTAATATAAAGTGTTGTGCAATCTTCTCCTCTAATGTCATTTTGCTTGTTAAATACGATATCATTGAAACTTCTTTCAATGGTTTTAATTTAAATGTTGCTTTTGATTGTTCTACGTTGTATTGCTGATTACAACCAGAAAAAACAAAACAAATCATACAGAGTATGAGAACACTGATACATTTCTTATAATAAAACAATAGAACACATCCAATACTTTTTCATATTTACCGTATTAATTATAAACAAAATAGTTTAAAAAACAAAATAAAGCCGAGAAAATTATCTTTGTATTCTCGGCTTATTAACTAATATTGAGTTTTATCTTTCATTTGAATAGATTGATTACGTTCAACCATTGCTTGATTTAAATCATTTTCATTTTCAAATACGGAAACTTTACTTTCTCCAAAATGGTACATGATATAATCATTACCACGCTTACCAATCAAGTATTCATCGTTAAAACCCAATAATGACAATCCTGATACATCCATGAATTCTTGTTTATCCATAAAATTGAACGCATTTTTCACCTGAGATAATGGAATATTTCTAAACAAAGCATTATCTTCTAATGTAAAAGAACTTGCATTTTGAACCGGCACTTCCTGCATTGCATTTTGTGCTTCTCTGTTCATTGGGTTGGTCTGAAATACGTAATATATCATGATTGCAATTACTGCAAATAAACTAAGTTTAATCAATCTTCTAATTAATTTAAACATTGAATCCCCTACTTTCAAAGACTATTTTACCGATGATTTATGTAGATTACATCGGTCTTGGGGTTGATTCAATATCATAATGTTAAATTGCATCAGTTGACCATCAATCATTTCGGTATATGAACGTTCAAATTGAAAGCCGATTTTCTTATATAGTCTTATCGCTCTCTGATTAAAGTCTGCAACGGTTAAGCGAAATATCTTGTACTCATGATAGTAATCAAATATGATTTTTAACAACTCTACTCCTAATCCTCTTCCAATAAACATTGGATTGAGTGCAAATCCAATATCTATTACTTCATCTTTCAGTTCATAATTTTCATTCATACGCGCACTTTCACCATCACAAAAGAATCCGAAAATTTCATCATTAAAATACACGATATAATAATGTCCATTTAGAAACGTCTCAATTACAAATGGATCTTCTTCTATGTTATAGAAAGAATAATCTTTTCCGAAATCCCATTTACTAATAATTTCAGCTGTCGGTTTATTCATAATTTCAACTTTATACATATACACACCTCTATGATTTAACGCCTGACTGTAATGCATACATTTTAGCATATACATCACCTTGGCGTACTAATACATCATGTGTACCACGTTCTATGATTTCACCCTTATCTAAGACGATAATTTCATCGGCATGTTTAATAGTGGATAATCGATGAGCAATAATGAAAGTTGTACGTCCTTCTTTAAGAACATCCATTGCTTGTTGAATAACTGCTTCAGTTTCACTATCTATACTTGCTGTTGCTTCATCTAAAATTAATATTTTGGGATTAAACGCTAATGCTCTCGCAAATGATATCAACTGACGTTGGCCACTTGATAGTGTAGACCCTCTTTCAACAACTTCCGTATCAATCCCTTTTTCTAGGGATTGCAGTACTCTGAATCCACCTACACGTTCAAGTGCATCAACAGCCATTTTACGAGAAATACGAGGATCATTTAAAGTAATATTAGAAAGTATTGTACCTGAATATAAGTAAGGGTCTTGTAATACTATACCCATATGCTTACGCATTGATTGTTTAGTAACAGTTGTAGTATCCACCCCATCAATTGTTACGCGACCCGTCGTAGGATCATAAAATCGAAACAATAAATTCATAATCGAACTTTTTCCAGAGCCTGTGTGACCAACTAATCCAATTGTTTCTCCTGGCAAGGCATCAATATTGATGTGTTTTAACACGAGCTCGTCTGGGTCATAACCAAACGACACATCATCAAATTTAACATGCCCTAAACAATTATCTAGCATATTATCTTCTTGTATTTCAGTTTCTTCATCCATCATTTCAAATACACGATTACTTGAAACTCGCGCTTGTTCTAATACACTTAACTGGTTCACCATATTAAACATTGGATTAAATAAACGCGTTAAATAATCTACTAAAATATACATCATACCTGCTGTTAAAGTTGCTTCATCACTTAAAAAAGATTGTCCAAAGATATAAATCATAACTAAAAATACGAACGAACGAATCGTTCCCATTAAGTTATGGCTTGTTAAAGAGTCGAGTTGAATAATTTTACTATAATTCTTTAAATATTCATCATTCAATTCATTAAACTCTCTTTGAATCTTTTCTTCTTGGTTAAAGGCTTGAATAATTGTCATTCCATTAATAGATTCATTTAACATCGCATTCATATCACTATTACGTTCACGAACAACGTTATTATATTGATCACTTATCTTTCTATAAATTAATAACCAACCAAATAAAAGGGGTACTACGATTAATGCAAGGAGTCCAACTTTCATATTAAAGTAAAAAATAACTGCGATGATACCGACAATGTTAGTAATTCCTGCTATATAAGTAGGTAACATCATGGTAAATAATTCTAAAATCGTCTGTGTATCATTTGTAATACGCGCTACTACTTTACCCGCTGGTAAATTATCAAAAAATTTGATTGGTAATTTTTGAATATGACTGAATAAATTTGTTCTTAAATGCTTAATTACATTTGAACCTGCTGTTTGAAAATAAATTGTCTGATAATAACTCAATACTGCATATATAATTGCAATTAAGAAATACACGGCTAACAGTAAAAATATTGGCGTCATATTAATAGTACCTTCACTCGCAGTTTTAATATAGTGATCAATTATATACATGCCAATAACAGGTCCTATCAATTCCATAATCACAGAAAAGAATAAAATAATAAATCCTATGATAAACAATGTACTTTCTTTTTTCGCTTCTAAATATAAACGTTTCGTTGTCGACATTTAAGAAACACCTCCTAACTGTTGACGTTCAAATTGTGACTTGTACCATCCTGCTTGTTGTATCAGTGCGTCATGTGTACCACGCTCAACAATTTCTCCACGATCTAACACGACGATTATGTCAGCATGTTGCACTGCAGATAATCTATGTGTTGATATAATAGTTGTTTTTCCACGACGAGACTTTTGAATATTATCAATGATTGCTGTTTCTGTTTTTGCGTCAACTGCGCTTAGTGAATCATCTAATATTAATATATCAGGATTTTTAATCATTGCGCGCGCAATTGAAATACGTTGTTTTTGGCCACCTGAGATAGCAATACCTTTCTCTCCGACTAATGTTTCTAAACCTTGAGGTAATCTCTCTACGTCTTTGGTAAAGTTTGCTAATCGAATCGACTCTTTAATTTCGTCATCTGTAGCATCTTGTTTACCAAACTTGATATTTTCTTTGACGCTTCTTGAGAACAGAATATTTTCTTGTGACACGTAACCAATTTTATTTCTTACTTCAGCTTTCGATAAATCTTTCACACTTAATTCACCAATCTTAATATTTCCATGTCCCATAGGGTATTCTTTTAAGATTTGCTTAATTAAAGTTGTTTTACCGCTACCAGTCGGCCCAACGATACCCAGTGTTTCGCCAACTTTAATCTCTATTGAAATATCTTTTAAATTCTCCTCTTCACTCGATGGGTATTTAAATGTAACAGCATCAAATGCCACATGATGATCTTTTGGTACGTGGGTATCAACTGGATCTTGCATGACGTCTTCGGCGTTTAACGTATCCATTACACGGTCTAAAGATGCATTACCTCGCTGCATAATATTAAATAATAAACCAATTGCAAACATTGGCCAAACAAGCATATTTAAATATACATTAAAGGCAATTAATTCACCTACTGTAATTTCGCCTTGATTGACTAAATAACTTCCATAACCTAAACCAATCATGAAGCTTAAAGAAGTTACGATAATCGTGATCGGTTTAAATAATGCATCTAACTTTTCAACATGTATAAACTTATTTACGACATCTGTTGTCATATGTTTAAAATGAATATCAAGTTGATCTTCCTGCGCAAAAGCTCGAGTGACGCGCACACCTTCTATCGATTCTAAAACACTATCATTCATATCACCAAATGCATCTTGACTTACTGTATAACGCTCATGAATCATTTTCCCTAAACGTTGTTCGATATATGCTAAAAACGGTAATGGAATTAATGCTGCTAGCGTTAGTTTCCATGATATTGCTATCGCCATTGTTGCAATAATAGTAATCATATATGTTGTACTATCAATAAGCGTTAATATACCAAAACCAACTGTTTGGCGAATTGCACTTAAATCATTTGTGGCTTTAGCCATTAAATCTCCAGTTCGATTCTTCTCATAAAAACTTGGGCTCATCGTTAAAAACTTCGCCATAATCTTCTTACGCATCATACTCTCTAATATTTGAGAACCATTAAATAATAAATAACGCCATAAATAGTTAATTAAATAGCTCAAAATAAGTGTCACTAAAAATACAATCAGTATCCAGTTAAACTTATCTTCTGATAAAGACTTTAAATTCACAAAATCAATTGTCTTACCAATTAACCACGGCGGGATAATTTCAGTTACATTCGCACAAAGGAGTAATACAACCGCAAATATATATCTCTTTTTCTCCTGTTTAAAGAACCAACCTAATTTAAATAAAACGTCTAACATGTCACACACTCCTTTTTCACTCATAAAAAAATACACACACTCATATCATGAGCATGTGCACATTTCTTAGAGTGGGATAAACTCCCACAAACAATAAAATAAATTCAATGCATCATCACAAACATTACAAATGTTAACTGAATATGCTATGGAAAATTATTTATTCGTATGCAGGAGGAAAATATAAATTTGTTGATAATAAGTCATACTGTCGTAAGTTGTTCATTGTATTTTCCTCCTTCCTTTTAATAGTTGTTTTAATCATAAATTAATCTTCTGAAAATTTCAATAGTTCAAATAAATAAATTTCGTTTTTCGAAGAACTTTTACATTATATTTACAATTATCTAATAATCCGCTTGATAATAAATATCAAACTTATTACGATCCACTTGTATAAGACGTCTCAAATCCTTATGGAGTTGATTAATATATTCAAAATAGATATATCCATAATCATAACTACCAAAGAAAGGACCATAATAGACTGGTAATACTTTCTCCGCAACCTTGGAATTCATTCGAATTGCATTAACTTTAAATATTAAGTTCGATATATCTTCGTCCGTAATTTCAATGCTACATGGATTATCTAATTGATACTTACTATCAAAGTAGCCGTGTAGTGCATTGAATTTCCTAAAATAAGAAAACTCAATCATTTCATGTGTCTCTTTTTCCTTCAAATAAATATACATATCTAAACCCACTATAACTGCCCCCTTTCTTTGATACTGATAAATTCTCCATCACCAATAATAATGTGATCTAACAAACTAATCCCTACTAATTCACCAACATTCACTAAACGACGCGTTGCCTCCAAATCTTCATAACTCGGTTCAGCACAACCAGATGGATGGTTATGCACTGCTATAATATTTGCCGCACTTCGCTTAATTGCTTCTCGAAATATTTCTCTTGGATGCACAATAGAGGCATTTAAGGAGCCGATAAAGGCTGTATGCTCATGAATAACAATATTTTTAGTGTTTAACATTAATATTATAAAATGTTCTTGCGTTAAATAACGCATACGTTCCATCAATAAATCAGATACACATTGAGGTGATTTTATTCGAAATTTTTCTTCCAATGAATGCGTATGCATACGTTGTGCAAGTTCAATCACTGCTAAAATTGTTGCTGCTTTTTTATCACCAATCCCTTTAATACAGGTTAATTCTTGGAGAGTTAAATATCGTAAATCTTTAATACTATCTACTTGGTTTAATATATTATCAGATAACTGATATACCGATTTATCACGCACACCACTGCCAATAATTAATGACAATAATTCTTGATTCGTTAGCTTATCCGGCCCATAAATCATTAGACGTTCACGTGGTTTATCTATATCTAACGCAAATTCTATCATTAAATAAATCCTCCAAAATATATTTTATTAATCTCATCATAAAGTACAATTACAACAAAATATGCTGATGTAATAAATGGTACGAGTGGCATTCTTTTTAGGGCAGTCTTATAACTCAAGAAAATGATACAGGCGATACCACCAATTAAATAAGTTACAAAAAATAAAGCAATAAAAAATGGAATGGGTAAAAACAGAAGAAGTATCGACAATAATTTAATATCACCATAGCCAATACTTTTTGTAAGAAAGAAAAATAAATGTAGTAAAATGAATATCATAATTTTATTGAATATAATTGTAAAATCAAATGCAATATTATTAAAAGAATCAATAAAATAAATCGTCGATAATATTTGTAGTAATAAAATTAACATAAAGTTTGGTATCATAAGATATTGTGTATCATAAATTGCAAGTGGAATTAGTATGACAGCTATCGCACTTAATACTGTAATATCAAGCACTTGATTAAAACTAATTAAAAATATAGCAGCACCAGTAGTCACTTCACTAATAAGATATTTGCTACTTAATTTAGTATTACAGTAACGACAACGCCCTCCCATAAAAATAAAAGATAAAATCGGTATTAAATCACGCCAACTAAGTATATGCTTACAATAATCGCAATGTGATTTTCGAAGTAAACTAGATGACTCAAATGTTAGACATAACATAAAAGAACCTACTATTGCTCCTAGCATAAAATAAATCATTAAAATATCCTCCTCGACATTGATAAGTATCCTCCTTTCACTTATATCACCCAGACTATATAACAAGAATAAATTGTTGTAAAAACGCAACAATTTAATTTTGGAATTATTTCTAATACAGAAATCAATATAAAAAGTCTCAAAAACAAAATACTGCATTAATATCTTGCAGTATTTTAATTTTGAGACTTTTTTTGAATCTAGTAAAGATATGTGTACAGGATCAGACTTGACAGACAAATTACAACCCATATCAGTGATATCTTCCATACAAATTTCAACCATCTTGAATAAGGAATACCTGCTACAGCCAATAATCCCATTAAAGAAGCGGACGTTGGAATAATATTATTACTAATAGCATCACCATATTGAAAAGCAAGCACAGCTACTTGACGATTGATGTCCAGTAAATCACTTATCGGTACCATAATTGGCATTGTGGTCATCGCTTGGCCAGAACCTGATGGGATAAAGAAATTCAGTACTAGTTGCGTAAAAAACATCGCGATAACTGAGAAACCAGCCGGTAAATGATCAATAAAGTCAGTCATATAAAAAACAATCGTATCAATAATTTTGCCAGATGTTAATATAACTACTATTGCCTTTGCAAAACCAACAATAATCGCTCCAAATAAAATATCCTTCATACCTTCGAGTAATGCATCAAATGTACCGTTTATCCCCAATCCACCTATAAGGCCTGCGATAATACCCATTAATAAAAAGTTTGCGCTCATTTGCGATAAGAACCATTCATATTTAAAAATACCAAAAACATTTATGACAATTGTAAGCGTAAGTATTAATAATATTAACGCATGTCGCTTTCTAAAAGAATCAAACTTCGTATCCATAACATCATCACTCATCGTACTACGCTCATCGACATTAATATCAAATAATAAACTTTTGCTCGGATCTTGCTTTACCTTTTTCGCATACACCATAACATAAATAATACCTGTAATTAGAACGAGCAAATATACGATTGTTCTAAATCCCCACCCTGAGAATAATCTTACTTCAGCAATCTTTTGAGCTATTCCTACAGTGAAGGGATTAATCATTCCACCCAAGAATCCTATTCCTGCCCCAAGTGCAATCATACTAGCCCCAACCATTGCGTCATACCCAAGTGCTGTTGCAAGTGCAATACCAATAGGTACGAATATTATCGTTTCTTCACTCAGCCCAATTGAAAACCCTAAAATACTAAATACAATCATAGTAATAGGTATTAACCATCTACCTTGTTTTCCAATTCGGTTCATTAAAGAATTTACACCTGTGGTTATTGCATCTGTTCTATGTATTACACCGAAAGCACCACCAACGATAAAAATATAAAATATGATTTCAGCACCTTCTATCAAACCTTGTGGTACCGACCTAAAAATATCAATCGGTTGTACTGGTGACTGTTTTACTTCGTGATAAGATCCATTAATTACAATATTTTGTTTATCAACTACTTTTCGATCAAACTCACCTGCCGGAATCAAATAAGTCATCACAGCAGCGAAACATACAATCAATAATAATAAAAAGTACGTATGCGGCATTTTCATTTTTTTCTCCATAACATTTCCTCCTTTTCATTTCTTTTCCCTAATATTCTGAAAATTCACTAAAAAAAACAAAGAATCTGAATTATATTTCAGATTCTTTGTTTAACAGTATATTTACTTTAGATTTTTAAGTTTATCTTTTACAGAACTTATAAAATAGAGACTACCAGTAACGAGTAATACATCACCTTCATAAGATTTAATAAAATCTGTATAGTTTTTAATTTTAATTTTCTTTTTGTGCTCAACACTTTCATAAATCGTATCTATTGGTAAAGCTTTCGGAAAATCAAATGAAGTCACATAAAATGAATCAGCAATTTCTTCAAGTGACTTTAACATTCTGCCAATAGGTTTCCCATCAATTGCTGAGAATAACACATCAATCTGACGATCTTGATAATAACTTTGCATCGTTTCTACGAGTACATCGATGGATTCTTTGTTATGAGCCCCATCCAAGATGATAGTAGGATGTTCTTGTATTTTTTCAATTCGTCCTGTCCAAGTTGTGTTCTCAATCGCATCTATCATTTTATTAAAATTCAACAATATCATGCCACGATCAAACATTTCTAATAATGTTGCTATCGCAAGTGACGCATTCTCTTGCTGATGTGTCCCTATCATTTTGAGTTCAATATTTTCTAATTCATATTCTTTATATCTAAAGGTAAATTCTTTACCATTCGATACACATTGAATATCTCTATTCAACTTAATACCCTTAGCGTGTTTTTCTTCTACTACGGAATTAATATAAGATTTAGCTTCATCATTTTTAACTGCAAAGATTAATGGGACTCCTGTCTTAATAACCCCAGATTTTTCCTTCGCAATATCCAAATAAGAGTCTCCAATAATATTAGTATGATCGAGTCCAATACTCGTTAATATTGTCATAATCGGCATAAACACATTAGTCGAATCGTTTTTAGCACCAAGACCTGCTTCAACTATAACAAAATCAACCGGGTGAAGTTGCCCAAAATAAACGAACATCATCATCGTGATGATTTCAAATTCAGTCGCAACACCCAAATCAGTTTCTTCATCTAACATTTCACTCACCGGTTTAACGATACTTACTAATTCAACAATTTCATCATTCGTTATAGGCATACCATTTAAGCTAATACGTTCATTAAAAGTTTCAATGTAAGGTGACGTGAACGTCCCAACAGTATAGTTATTAACCATTAATGCATCTTTTAAATAACTCACTGTAGATCCTTTACCATTCGTACCCACAACATGAATCCCGTTGATCTTACGCTCTGGATGATCTAATCGTTCAAGCATCCATTCCATACGCTTAATTCCAGGCTTAATACCAAACTTATAACGTTCATGAATCCAATACAAACTCTCTAAATAATTCATATGATTACTTCCCGTTCAATTGATTTAATCGTGCTTGAACACTTTCATATTTTTCTGTATAAAGTGCTTGTTTTTCTTTTTCTTCATTAATAATTTTTTCTGGTGCTTTAGAAACAAATTTTTCATTACTTAGTTTTTTATTTACACGCTCAAGTTCAGAAGCCCATTTTGTTAATTCTTTCTCAAGACGTTCAATTTCTTTTGCCATATCAATTAAACCTTCAAGTGGTAATACTACGAGACCACCTGTTACAGCTGTTGTCATTACTTCTTCAGGTATTTCAATATCTGTTTTAATCGTTAATTCACTAGGATTACAGAAACGTTCAATAAATGGTCGTTCATTTTTAAGACGTAAAGCGATATTATCATTATTAGTTTTAATCATCATTGGGATCTGTTTACTCATAGGTGTATTCACTTGGCTACGTGTATTACGAACAGCACGAATGATTTCCATTAACTGTTCCATGTCTTTCTTACTTTCTAAATTCGATAATTCCGGACGAGCTACTGGCCAGCTAGCAGTAACGATAGAATCACCTTCTACCGGTAAGTTTTGCCATATACTTTCAGTAACGAAAGGCATAAATGGATGCAACATTCTCATAATTGCATCTAACGTATACGCTAATATCGAACGTGTCATTTGCTTAGCAGCTTCATCTTCACCGTTCATTGGTATTTTACTCATCTCAATATACCAGTCACAGAACTCATCCCAAATGAAATTATAAAGTACACGACCTACTTCACCAAACTCATATTTATCTGCTAATCGGGTCACTTCTTCTATCGTTTCATTCAAACGTGTTAATATCCATTCATCTGCTAATGATTTTTTACCTTCTAAGTTAATATCACTTGCCTTAAATTCTTCACCAATGTTCATCAAACTGAAACGCGATGCATTCCAAATCTTATTGATAAAGTTCCAAGTTGCTTCAATCTTTTCAGTAGAGTAACGTAAATCTTGACCTGGCGTAGAGCCCGTTGCTAAGAAATAACGCAAGCTATCGGCACCATATTGTTCAATAACATCCATTGGATCAACACCATTACCTAATGATTTACTCATTTTACGACCATCTTCTGCGCGTACTAAACCGTGAATTAGTACTTCATTAAATGGTTTAGTGTCAGTAAACTCAATTCCTTGGAAAATCATACGTGCCACCCAGAAGAATATAATATCGTAACCTGTTACAAGTACATTTGTTGGGTAAAAACGTTTAAAGTCATCTGCATCAACATTTGGCCAACCTAAAGTTGAGAATGGCCATAATGCACTTGAGAACCAGGTATCTAAAACATCTTCGTCTTGCGTCCAATTTTCGATATCTTCAGGAGCATTTTTACCTACATATAATTCACCCGTTTCTTTATGGTACCATGCCGGTATTTGATGTCCCCACCATAATTGACGAGATATACACCAGTCATGAATCCCTTCCATCCAACGATTGAATGTCCCTTCAAAACGAGGTGGTACGAAATCTATTTTTTCATCTGTTTTTTGGAAATCCAACGCTTGTTCAGCTAATGGTGCCATTTTTACGAACCATTGTTTAGAAAGGTAAGGTTCAACAATTGCGCCACTTCGTTCACTATGCCCTACTTGATGCATATGTTTCTCAATCTTAATCATCAGACCCGCTGCTTCTAAATCCTTCACTAAGGCTTTACGGCATTCAAAACGGTCCATTCCTGTATATTTACCAGCTAAATCATTCATAGTGCCGTCTTCATTCATCACATTTATACGCTCTAAGTTATGACGGTTTCCAATTTCAAAGTCATTTGGATCATGTGCTGGTGTAACTTTCATTGCTCCACTACCGAAGTACATTTCAACGTAGTCATCCCCTAAAATCGGCAACTCACGTTCTAAGATAGGTAAGATGACTTTTTTACCGATAACCGCTTTGTATCGTTCATCTTCTGGATGCACTACGACTGCAGTATCCCCTAATAATGTTTCTGGACGCGTCGTTGCAATCTCAATATAACCATCACCTTTTGCAAAGGGATATTTGATATGATAGAAAGCGCCTTCAACTTCTTCATGTATTACTTCGATATCACTTAAAGCCGTACGTGCTACTGGATCCCAGTTAATAATACGCTCCCCACGATAAATAAGACCTTTTTCGTACATCTTAATGAAAACTTCTTTTACAGCCTCACTTAGTCCTTCATCTAATGTGAATCGTTCTCGCGAATAGTCTAATCCTAAACCTAGTTTTGCCCATTGATCACGGATAAATCCTGCATATTCTTCTTTCCATTCCATTGTAT
Source organism: Macrococcus animalis (assembly GCF_047425875.1). Classification (GTDB taxonomy): domain Bacteria; phylum Bacillota; class Bacilli; order Staphylococcales; family Staphylococcaceae; genus Macrococcoides; species Macrococcoides animalis. The sequence goes on along the minus strand of NZ_CP179727.1, from coordinate 2,086,443 downwards.
GTTCTAAAAATTTCGCGCGACCAATATCATGACGTGATATGCCATCTTCACGTAACTTTGCTTCTACCTTTGCCTGCGTTGCAATACCCGCATGATCCATCCCAGGTAAATATAATGTATTATAGCCTTGCATACGTTTCATACGCGTAATAATATCTTGTAATGTTGTATCCCAAGCATGTCCAATATGTAGCTTCCCAGTTACGTTGGGTGGTGGAATTACAATTGTAAATGGCTTTTTATGATCGTCTTCCGTTGCTTGAAATAAGCCTTTATCTAACCATTCTTGGTAACGTCCTTGTTCTACTTGTTGTGGATTATATTTAGTATCCATCGCAATTCCTCCAAATAATATTTATTTCCTTAATCATTCCTACAAAAAAATCCCGTCCTATAACAATAGGACGGGATGACCGTGGTACCACCTAAATTCAGCTTACGCTGCACTCAATTCGATTATCGCTCGATTCACGTGTATATCTACTGAATAGTACTTCAATATACATTTCATGTCAGGCTACCTTCGTTTAACTTCAATATGCATTCACACCAAACATGCACTCTCTAGAATATCCATTAAATTACTCTTCCTGTAGGAATATTTAATTAAGATTATTGTATAAGATTATACTTACACTGTCAATGCGCACTACTTAACCGCAGATTTTGTACGATGGTTTAAATACCATGCCATTATGGGTGCAACGACAAGCAATATTAAGAAGATTCTAAAGATATGATAACTTGAAATCATTGCGACATTGGCACCTGTTTCAAGTGCTACAATGATAATTTGTGCCATACCTCCTGGTGCAGCACTTAAAAATACATCATTGAAATTATGATGTGTAACAACATTTAATATTATACTTAATCCAATTGCACATAAAATAAGCAATACATTTTGAACGAATATTCCTATGAATAAGCTTCTATTAACTTGGCTTGACAAATCATACATTTGAAGTCCAATACGTACTCCAAATAATATTTGTGCAAAATTTATAAGTGGCATAGGTATCGTAAAGTTCATACCTGTGATTAAATTCCAAGTTAATATTGCAAATGTTGGACCAAGCATATCAGGAACTGGAAAATGAATCATCTTTAAAAAATATATACTGATTGCTATCATCACAATAATTAATAAAATTTGTTGGAAATTTAATATTTCAGAAATATCTTTCGCTTTATTTAATTTGTAAAACATATGCTCCTCTGAAGTTATACTTGAGATAAATGGCACTATCATTATGACAAATAATAAGCGGGATGTTTGCGCTAACGTAACAACTAATATATTTGCACGGTTGTTCTCTTCTGCCATTACTATCATCTGATTTAATGCCCCTGGTATCGATGCAAGTAACGCAGTTTCAGTCGTGCAACCTACAATTTTTTTAAATAAAAATGATATAGCCACTGCACTTATGATTATCATCACACTTAAAAAAACTACAGACCAAAAATCACTCACGATATCCCCTAATATTTCTTTCGTAAAGGATACACCGATTTGTGCTCCTAATATGTATAAACCAATATCCCCAATCCATTTTGGCCATTGATATTCTAGCTCAGTATATTTTTTTAATACTATAGCAGCAAGTATCGGTCCAAATAACCAGGGTAGTATTAAACCGACAATATCCAGTAAGTATCCAATAATAATACTGACAACAAATAATATAATATAATTCATATAATACACATCCAATTAACTTGTTATTACTAACTATAAATCAATTTAAACAAGAAATCATGAAACACGCTTAAACACAAAAAATAGGACTCATTTGAGTCCTATCTTATATTTATTATTATGATGCTAAATCAAAGTTTGTGATTGTAGCAAGGTCAAACTTCTTGATTGATGCTTCTTCAGTTGTTTCAGCATCTTCTTCTGTAGTATCAGCATCTTCAGTAGTTTCTACTTCTTCAGTTGTTGCTTCTTCAGTTGTTGCTTTTTCATCGTCTTTTTTATCATTACATAACCCCATAATTAGTGGAATTGCTAATAGTAATAATAATAAAGGAATTAACCAAGCCCAAGGTCCTTTTTTCTTTGGTTCTCTTTCGATGTGGTCATGACGTACATGGTCGCGTTCTTCAACTACAACCTTGTCATGATGATCACCTTCACGTACTTTACGGCCATCTTTATATGTATCGCCGTCCGCTTGATGCGTAACGTGTGTGTTGTTGCGATTCGTTTCCGAATTGTAAATTACATCTCTGTCTTGATTGTTTTTGTTGTTATCGTTTCTATTGTTTGTCATGATAACTACCTCCACTTTTTTGTTTTGTAATTGAAAATTAATTACATAAGTAAGATAGCCTTAAAAACTCATATATAAACATTTTATATGCAAATAATTTTAATTACTTGATTAAAACCCTGTTATTACGGCATTTATAATATGTTAAAAATTAAAATTAAAATTCTCACAAGACGTCCTCGATAGTAATGTTTCATTGTTTTCAATATTTTATATGATACAACTTAATTGTAAATAAAATTTAAATGCAAAAAAACAACACTCAAATTAACATAAAATGAGCGTTGTTGTGAAGTTGATTTAGTTATTTATTTTTAATCTTTGTTAATGACATATCAAAAGCATTTAATGTATTGGCAATATCATCTTGAGTATGTTTCGTTGACATAAACATACCTTCAAATTGTGAAGGTGGCAAGAATACACCATTATTTGCCATTTCTTTATACATGGCAGCAAATAATTTCAAATCAGACTTAGAGGCAATTTCAAAGTTCGTTACTTCTTCTTCATTTAAGAAATAACCAATCATACTACCAGCACGATTTACCGTAATTGGCACATTATGTTTACCAAACACATCGTATAATCCTTTTTCTAATTGATCGCCTAACTGATTAAAGTGAACATAACTTTCTTTCGTTAATTGACTTAAAGTATAGTATCCACCAGTCATAGCTAACGGATTGCCACTTAATGTTCCTGCTTGATAAATACTTCCTGCCGGGGCAATTTGCTCCATAATTTCACGTTTACCACCGAAAGCACCTACTGGTAAACCACCACCAATGACTTTACCTAGACACGTTAAGTCAGGTGTTACACCAAAGTAACCTTGTGCACAGTTATAATCTACACGAAATCCTGTCATTACTTCGTCAAAGATTAATAATGCACCATATTCAGTCGTAATATCACGTAAACCTTCTAAGAAGCCTTTAACTGGTGGAACAACACCCATATTACCAGCGACTGGTTCCACTATAATACATGCGATATCATCACCGTATTTTTCAAATGCAACTTGTACAGCTGCTAAATCATTGTAATGTACAGTAATTGTGTTTTCAGCTGTTCCTTTTGGTACCCCAGGTGAATCTGGTAATCCCAGTGTCGCTACTCCTGAACCTGCTTTTATCAACAATGAATCACTATGCCCATGGTAACATCCGATGAATTTTAATATTTTATTTTTTCCAGTAAAACCTCGTGCTAATCTTAATGCTGCTAATGTCGCTTCAGTACCACTCGAAACCATGCGGACCATTTCAACTGAAGGTACACGCTCAATTACAAGTTTCGCCATTTCATTCTCTAAAGTTGTTGGTGCACCGAAACTACTTCCTTTTAAAATTGCATTTTGTAATTCGTTCGTAACTTTCTCATCTGCATGACCTAAAATCAGTGGTCCCCAACTTAACACATAATCGATATATTCGTTGCCGTCTATATCGAAAATTTTTGAACCCTTTCCATGGTCCATAAATATTGGATCCATGTCTACACTTTTAAACGCACGTACTGGACTGTTAACCCCACCTGGCATTAAATCAATAGCTTCACTAAAAGCAGCTTGTGATTTTGAATAATTCATTTTAGTAGTCTCCTTTATCTAGGTAATGACAAATATCTTTAGCAAAGTAAGTAATAATCATATCTGCTCCTGCACGTTTCATTGAAATCATTTGTTCCATTACTATACGTTCTTCATCAATCCAACCATTTGCTGCTGCAGCTTTCGTCATTGAGAATTCACCACTTACGTTATATGCAACAATCGGCAAATTACTATTATTACGGACATCACGAATAATATCTAAGTAACTCAAAGCAGGTTTAACAATCATCATATCGCAACCTTCTTTTTCATCACTTTCAAGCTCACGTAATGCTTCTAATCTGTTTGCAGGATCCATTTGATACGTCTTTCGATCACCATGACTAGGTGCACTTTCAGCTGCGTCACGGAATGGACCATAAAATGCTGAAGCATATTTAATACCATAACTCATAATTGGTACATTTAAGAAACCAGCTTCATCTAATCCCTTACGTATCTCAGAAACAAAACCGTCCATCATATTACTTGGGGCGATAATATCAGCACCAGCCTTAGCTTGTGACACTGCAGTTTTAACTAATAGTGGTAGCGTTTCGTCATTGATTACATCATGCGTATGCTCATCAAGCACGCCACAGTGTCCGTGGTCTGTGTATTCACATAAGCAGGTATCAGCCAAAATCAATAAATCTGGATATAAAGATTTTGCTAAACGTGTTGCTTTTTGTATGACACCCTCGTCATCAAATGCACCTGTGCCACATTCATCTTTATTGTTTGGAATACCGAAGAACATAATTGCGCGTATACCTAAGTCATATGTATTTTTAATTTCTTCCTCAACGATATTTAAACTCCATTGATAAATACTAGGCATAGAAGGAATCTCTTTTTTTACATCATCCTTTTCCACAACAAATATTGGATATATTAAATCTCTCTTCTTTACACTCGTTTCACGTACCATGTTTCTCATATTAATTGAAGAACGTAATCTTCTATGTCTATCAAAACTCATGTTTAGTCACCTTTTCTTTCTCTATTGTTAATATACTTTCAATCATACTCTCTTTTGTCTCAAGTGGACTCACATAATGCTCAATGCCAATTTCTGCTAATGCGTGACTTGTTACATGCCCAATTGCCATTATCGAAACATCTTTATGCCAATTATAACAACGGTAAGCCTCTACACTAGATGGCGACATAAATGTAATCCAATTAACTTCACCGTTTGTAATCATCGATGCAGCTTTTAATATATTCACTTTATTAGATACAGGGGCGTACAAATCAATTCTATCGACATTTGCACTTCTTTTCAATGCATTAAACATCTTTGGACGTGCATTTCGCGATACAGGTAAACATACACTCAAACCATCAAATCTATTATTCATTTCTTTAATGAAACATTCCTGATTAAATGCAGAAGGTACAAAGTCTACAAAATATCCCATTTGCTCAAGGTATTCTTTCGTTTTACTCCCGATTGCAGCTATTTTATCATACTGAGTCTGAGGATAATTCTTAAAAAAGATATCTACTGCATTTTTGCTCGTAAAAATAAGCCAATCATAATGAGAACGAATAGTTTGTATAGGTAGGGTACGAATCCCAATAAACGGAAGATGTAAAATCTTCACACGCTCATCCATATACGGTTTACTATCTGTCATCAATACAATTGGCTTCATTTTAACCATCCTCTAATTTGATTTTGGTGTATTGTTTAATGTTTCAATAATCTTTTGGGCACCACTTTGATGCATACTTTTTGCAACTTTAGCACCTAAATGAACAGGGTCTGTTCCACGTTCAGTCACTTTATACTTTTCCTTACCATCAGTAGACATGATTAGTCCAGTAAACTCAATTTCATCTTTTTTCATAATAGCATGACCTGCAATTGGAACTTGACAACTACCATCCATTAACTTTAAGAACTCGCGTTCAGCCTGAGTACATACTTCAGTTTCGCTATTATGTACAGTTGCTAATAATGATAACGTTTCTAAATCATCTATACGACACTCAATACCTAACGCGCCTTGTCCAATCGCTGGTAACATCAATTCTGGTTCTAAATACTCTGTAACTATATCCTCGCCCCAACCCATTCTGTTCAGTCCTGCTGCTGCTAATATAATTGCATCAAAGTTTTCTGTTTCAAGCTTCTTAAGTCGTGTATCAATATTTCCACGAATCCATTCGATATTGAGATGTGGATATTGATTTAAAATCTGTGCACCACGACGTAAAGAACTTGTTCCAATAACTGAGCCTTCCTTTAAATCAGCTAACTTCACATGTCCTTTCGAAATGAATGCATCTCGAGGATCTTCTCGGTCAGGAATACATCCAAGTGTTAAACCTTCCGGCAATACACTTGGCACGTCTTTTAGTGAATGTATTGCGAAATCTATTTCTTTATTATAGAGTGCCGCCTCGATTTCTTTCACAAATAAACCTTTACCTCCCACTTTTGAGAGTTGTACGTTAACGATTTGATCCCCTTTTGTCACAATCTCCTTAATTTCAATTTCAACACCTGGATTATTAGCTTTTAAGCTTTCTATAAATTGTTTACTTTGTGTCAGTGCAAGTTGACTTCGACGTGATCCGACGATAAATTTTTTCATAATAGCCTCCAAAGATTAGTAAAATAACTGATGGAATCCTGAAAAACGAGAAACGATTATATAATTTATGAGTAATAATAAAAATAAAATAATATTAACATCCATTAATTTGTGCATCATTAGCTTGTTTTTCTGATGTAAATAAATATATATACAATAACCTGTTAAAAGTAATAATGAGCCGAGTACTTTTGAATCTAACCAAATTGAATTTCCTTCAAATGTTATACCCCAGTAAATCCCTAAAATCAAAGAAATCATTAGCATTACACAACCAATAATCGAAAATATTTGCACGAATTTACCTAAGCTTTCTAAATCACTAATTCTAAAAAATTTATGGTTAAATTTCTTTTTTTTCAATTGATACATTTGCAATAAATATAATACTGCATGCAATGCTGCAATCAAAAACATCACGTAAGACACAATCGCGAGCGTTACATGTATCCATAACAATTCATTCATCATATGCGAAACAGTTGTGCCTGTTGATAAATCAAGTGGTTGAAAGGTATGTATCATCATAAAAATGAATCCAATTAAATTCATTAAGAAGATAAAGAACTCCGTTTGTATCACTTTAGATAATATTAATGATAACAAAATAATAAGCCAAGTAAAAAAATAAAAACCTTCATTTATAGTTTCGATTGGTATTCGTCCCACAAACAATATAAATAACACTATTGAAATAGACTGTAAAACAAAGACACCGAGTAACAACATATGTCCATATTGCTTTAATCTCGGTGACTTTTGAACAAAATCAAAGAAATAACAAGCAATACTTATCATATATAGAATAAGTATTGCTTCGTGTAAACGCATTAATAATAGTTCATTCATAATATCACCTAATATTTAGGACTTAAATTAAAACTCTCTTCTGCACGATGAACCATTGGTACATTTTTATTAATACTATCAACCTCGTTTGAAATATTAAAGATATCTTGGAAAAATTGAAGTTCGGCTTCACGATTTTCAGATCCACTAATTTCTTTCGCTTGAGAGATAGGATCTTTTAACATTTGATTTATGATACTCTTCATATGCTTAGAAATGACTTTACGCTCACGTTCTGATAAATCAGGCATTTTACGATCGATACTTTCCATTGTTGTTTCTTGAATACGTAATGCTTTCTCGCGTAAAGCCGTAATTACAGGTACAACACCCAGCATATTAATCCATGCGATAAAATCATCGACTTGCGTATCAATCATGTTTTCAATAATATTTGCTGCTTTTTGACGTTCTGCTAAGTTTGCATCAACTAATCCTTTTAAATCATCGACGTCATAATTGAAGATTAAATCTAAATCGTTAACGGCTGGATCTATATCACGCGGAACCGCAATATCAATTAAAACTAATGAGCGATTATGACGTAATTTCATTAAATCTTGCATCATCGGTTTCGTAATAATAAAGTCTTGAGCACTTGTAGATGAAATAACAATATCATTTTCGATTAATGCACATTGTAATTCTTCTATAGATTTTTGATTGCCGCCGTATTTATCTGCTAACGAAATCGCTTTTTCAGCTGTACGATTAATAACAGTAATTTCAGCAGCGCCAGAACCCACTAAATTCTCTAATGCTAATTCAGCCATTTCACCAGCACCAATAATTAATATCTTTTTATTCTCTAAAGTGCCAAGCACTTTTTTAGATAATTCAACAGCGGCATATGATACTGATACCGCTTTAGATGAAATATCCGTATCGGCATGAGCACGCTTCGCAAGCGTGATTGCATCTTTAAATAATTTATTAAAAATTGTTCCAGTTGTACCTTCAGTTTGAGCAAGTAAAAAGCTATCTCTCATTTGTCCTAGAATTTGAGTCTCACCTAAAACGATTGAGTCTAATCCTGTGATAACTTTGAATAAATGATAAATTGCTGAATTTCCAACTTTAACATCCGTAACTGACTTCACTGTATCTAATTCAACATCAAACCACTCAGATAAGAATGATTTGATATAATATCTACCTGTATGTACTTGGTCGACTACAGCATAGATTTCTGTTCTATTACATGTAGAAAGAATCACACCTTCTAACACTGATTTTTGATTGATTAACGTACTATGTGCACGTTCAATCGTATCATCTGAAAATGTAAGTTTCTCCCTTAAACTTACATCTGCTGTCTTGTGATTCACACTCACAACAACAATATGCATGTATTTCGCCCCCAAATTTTTGCCATTACTATAATTGTAACATCTATTGTAATTTTAATTTACAATATCTTAAAATACGTCACAAAAAGTTCATAATTTAATCTAGATATTTTGAAATGGCATCTAAAATCAAACCGTTTTTTTCATTACTTAAAGATGAATAGCTAATTAAAGTATCCTCTGGATCAAGATTCAAGTCTTCTTTAATGACTTTTAAATGCTTTTGAACCTTACCTTTTGGAATCTTGTCTTCTTTTGTTGCTATTACAATCGTTGGAATATTGTAATGCTTTAAGAAATCATACATTAGACGATCATCTTCACTTGGATTATGACGGATATCAACTAGTTGTATCACAACCGCTAAAGGTTCGCGTGTCGTTATATAAGTCTCAATCATTTTGCCCCAACGCTCACGTTCTGTTTTAGAAACTTTAGCATAACCGTATCCTGGTACATCAACAAACACCAGTTGATTATCTATTTTGAAGAAGTTTAGTGTTTGGGTTTTACCCGGCTTTGATGAGATACGTGCCATACTTTTACGCCCAATCATTGTATTAATGAATGATGATTTACCAACATTTGAACGTCCTGCTAATGCAACTTCTGGTAAGCCTGTTTCTGGATATTGTTCAGGTTTCACTGCACTGATTAATATTTCTACATTATTTGGATTTATATTCATGTCTTTCTCCCGTTCTTCATTTACGTCTTACTATTATACACGATTTTATAGAAAAATAATGTCTATTGAATTATAAAAATAAAAACCCGCCAAAGTGGCAGGTTTATTAAGCTGAAGTGACTGTGTCTAAAATTAGATTGTTCTCTTCATCGTACATTTCTGGTGCAACATTATCTTTAATCGCTTTTTCTGTAATGACAACACGTTTTACGTGGTCAAGTGAAGGGATGTCAAACATCACATCCATCATCGATTCTTCAATAATAGAACGTAAACCACGTGCACCTGTTTTACGTTCTATTGCAAGTTCGCTAATTGCTGTTAAAGCTTCTTCAGTGAACTCTAATTCGACTTCATCTAATGCTAGCATCTTTGTATATTGTTTAACTAACGCATTTTTAGGCTCTGTTAAGATACTCTTAAGCGCATCAACATCTAATTGTTCTAAATTTGCAACAACTGGAATACGACCGATAAACTCAGGAATTAAACCGTAACTTTGTAAATCTTCAGGTTTAATTTGTGATAATAACGTAGCATCATCAAAGTCTTTCTCTTTTATACCTGTAAATCCAATAACTTTCTCTCCTAAACGGCGTTTAATTACTTCATCTATGCCGTCAAACGCACCACCTAAAATAAATAATATGTTTGTCGTATCAATTTGAATAAACTCTTGGTTAGGATGCTTTCTACCACCTTGTGGTGGAACACTAGCAACAGTACCTTCTAAAATTTTAAGCAAAGCTTGTTGAACACCTTCACCACTTACGTCACGTGTAATCGATGTATTTTCTGATTTACGGGCAATTTTATCGATTTCATCGACATAAATAATCCCTTTTTCAGCACGTTCAATATCAAAGTCAGCAGCTTGAATTAAGCGTAACAAAATATTCTCTACATCTTCACCAACATAACCCGCTTCAGTAAGACTTGTTGCATCTGCAATCGCAAATGGGACATTTAATGAACGTGCCAATGTTTGTGCTAATAGTGTTTTACCTGAACCTGTTGGACCTATTAAAGCGATATTACTTTTTTGTAGTTCTACCTCTTCTTCATCCATTGGTTTAAATATACGTTTATAATGATTATATACAGCAACAGATAAAGCTTTCTTTGCTTTCGTCTGACCAATAACATATTCATCTAATAAAGCTAACATTTCATGTGGTTTTGGAACTTCAGTAATTTCTTCATGTTCAATCGTTTTTAATTCTTCTGCTACGATTTCAGAACATAATTCAATACATTCATTACAAATGTATACTCCACTACCCGCTACAAGTTTCTTAACTTGATCTTGATCCTTACCACAGAATGAGCATTTTAAGTTTTCTTCTTCGTTAAATTTAGACACACTTAACACCCCTATCTTTTAAAGAATATACTAAAGTTTACCACTGTTTGCAAACTTTTAATTCTGAAACTGTTTTGTTTTTGTAATCCTTTAAAATATTTGTTCATTATCATAACAAAACCGAACAAACATAAAAATCAAAAGCGATTTTACGGTTTGTTCGGATTCTGCTCATACTAAAAATTTAAATTTAGATTCTTTCAATTAATTATTTAGTTTTAGATTCAGAAACTAAAACGTCAATTGCTTTTTGAATGCGAAGATCGTCTTTTAAGATTGCACCATTACCTAATGCAGCTTTAATGTCTTCAACTGACATTCCGAATTGTTCGCTCATTTTTGATAATTCAGCATCTACGTCGGCATCGCTTACTTCGATATTTTCAGCGTTAGCGATTGCAGCTAAAGTTAAGTTAGTTTTAACGCGTTGTTCAGCGTCAACTTTCATGCTTTCTTTTAATTGTTCTTCAGTTTGACCTGAGAATTGGAAGTATAATTCTAAGTTTAATCCTTGCTGAGCAATACGTTGTTCAAATTCTTGCATCATACGGTCTAATTCAGTGTTAATCATTGCTTCAGGGATTTCTACTTTAGCATTTTCGACTGCTTGCATTACTAAGCTTTCTTTTGTATCGTTTTCTGCTTGTAATTTCTTTTGCTCTTCTAAATCAGCTTTGTATTTTGTTTTGTATGCATCAACTGAATCTACTGATTCATCTAATTCTTTAGCCATTTCATCATCTAATTCAGGAACTTCTTTAGATTTAATTTCGTTGATTTTCACTTTAAATACTGCTTCTTTTCCTGCTAATTCTTCAGCATGGTATTCTTCAGGGAAAGTAACGGTAACATCTTTGTCATCTCCAACTTTAGATCCAACTAATTGTTCTTCAAAACCAGGAATAAATTGACCTGAACCAATTTCTAAATCATATCCTTCAGCTTTACCACCTTCGAAAGGCTCATCTCCAACATAACCATCAAAGTCTAAGTTAACAACGTCGCCTTCTACTGCTTCGCCTTCTTCTTTAACAACTAATTCAGCTTTACGTGCTAAATCAGCATTGATAGCTTCATTTAATTCTTCTTCAGTTACTTCAGTTTCGAACTTCTCAACTTCTAATCCTTTGTATTCCCCTAATTCAACTTCAGGTTCTACAGTAACTTTAGCAGTAAAAATTAATTCTTTACCTTTTTCCATTTGTTCCACATCGATTTCTGGACGATCAACTGGGTTGATACCTACTTCATCGATTGCGTTAGCATATGCATCTGGTAAGATGACGTCTAATGCATCTTGGTATAAAGATTCAATTCCGAAACGTTGTTCGAACATTGGACGCGGCATTTTCCCTTTACGGAAACCTGGTACGTTTACTTGTTTAACTACTTTCGCGAATGCTTTATCTAATCCAGTTTTAACTTCCTCTTCAGGAACTGTTACTGTTAATATACCTTGATTTCCTTCTTGTTTTTCCCATTTTGCTGACATGTGTTATTCCTCCACGTTTTTCTAAAATTTTTTTCAACTCATTAATTATAGCATATAACTCAATCGCTTCAACATTTTTGAGTTGATATTCCAAATTATAATATCATATTTTTATCACATATATATATCTTTTATTAATATTCATTCAAGATATTATATTTTTCTAATGCAATGATAGTTTCAATTGTATTCATGTGTGAGTCTTTACGCAAATTTTCTGTTTTATTGGAAAGATTAAGCAAGTCATTAAACATTTCAATATAAGCTGCTTTCACACTATCTATTTCACATTTGAAATAGTCTTCAATAGAAATTGGGTAAATAATTGTATTATGCTGTTTCATCATTTCAATGACCATGTGAATGACGCTTGGACTATTAGATTCATAATATTCAGCGACAAAAGTAACCACTTCTTTCATAAACTTCGTATTAACCATTGAAGGTACTTCAGTCATGTTCAAGCGAAGTGATTGCTTATGTTTATTAAGTTTCAGTTCTCCCTTAAACTCAGACAGCACTAAATATTCAATCATCATACTACTCACAATAGGATGTAATTGGTTATGCTCTAATATTTGAATGAAACTCATCTGAAAACGAAAATCTTCCGATTCAATCAATTCAAGAATTAAATCGATTTGTTTTTGCATATCATTCTCTTTAAACGTTTGAATAAATTTCATGTGTGCATCATTGCGTTTATTCATTTGATGATGTGCTTCATCATAAAATGGCATCAGTGTAACAATCACTCTATGATCAACATCTTCACTACGCAAACTATCAATTAACTCAACGACTGTTTTATATTGCTTTAGCTTTAATAGACTCTCAATAAAATACGAAATTATTTTGTCATAAGCGTAGTGCCCTTGATTGAGTAATATACTTGATTCTTCTCGAAGTTCTAAAAAACTTTCTAACTGATATAAACAATCGAGTTTAATTAAATGCTCGTCTTCAGTTAACTCAAAATGTCTCTCATAATCATTAAACAAATCATATGCCAATTCATAATTTGCTGAAGCCATTGCTGCCTTTATTTGTTTCATTAAATTTCCTTGAAGCTTTGGAAAAATAATAATATCTGACATATTAATGCCCTACATTAAAAATAGATTCAATAATTATACGTGACCATGACTCATACGCTGCATCTTGCATTAATGTATTTTCTGGCTTCCATTCAATCTTTAAAGTATCAGTTTCGTTAACAAATACTTCATCCTGCTTTACACGTAATTTAAATACTAAACCGATATGAACACGACCTACTTCGTTATCATCATCGTTAATAAAGCCAATTAAATTAAAGCTTTGTGGGTTAACATCTTTAACACCCACTTCTTCTTCAAGTTCACGTGCAGCATTTTCAAGCAACACATCTTCAATTTGTGTATTATCTAGTTGATTCATATGACCGCCGATACCGATAGAGCTTAAACCATGCAAACGTGCTTCTCCTCCACCAGTTAAACGTTCATACACTAATATTTCATCATTTTCATTTTCTAAAATACAATAAGAAATCAACTGTTTATATGAAGCATCTTCTTCCATATCTCCTCGACGCTTTACTTCATATTTAGATAAAGTTTCATAAATTTCTAATGCTTTTTGATCTTCAATAGAAATAAAACCATTAAAATGATTCTTCTCATGGCTAAAAATCGTCTCACGATTCACCACAATAATTTGTTCATCGAATTTATTCATATAATACTCCTTAAATCTGTCTTATTTAAATTCTAACTAAATTTCAGTACTAACTCAAATATATTTATATCAATGTATTAGTTGCCAAATGAATCATTGTTTCTACTCACAAAATTAGATTATAAATGAATCTAACCAATGTTGCAAAATTGAGACACAAAATATTGCGTGTTACACTATTGATAACGATGAAAGGAGTATAATAATGACCATTCAACAATTTGAACAAGCTCTTAATGCAAGTAAAAAAATCGTTTTCTTCGGAGGTGCCGGTGTATCGACTGAAAGTGGCATACCAGACTTCCGTTCAGCAAATGGCATCTTTATGCAAGAAACAAATTCAGAATTCACACCAGAGCAAATCATCTCTCATTCTTTCTTTAAACGCTATCCACAACAATATTTTGAATTTCATTTTGATAAGTTAGTGTACCCGAATGCACAACCCAATCTTGCCCATACTTTCTTAAAGACACTTGAAGATCAGGGTAAAGAAATTACTATCGTCACACAAAATATCGACGGTCTTCATCAAGCAGCAGGATCAACAAATGTACTAGAATTACATGGTACTGTTATCAATAATTACTGTCTATACTGTAACGAAAACTATACACTTGATGAACTGGAACAAGATCAAGAAGGAATACCGAGATGTCCAAAAGATGGCGGTATCGTTAGACCCGATATTGTTATGTATGAAGAACCATTAGACAGTTCTACCATTGAAAATGCAATTAAAGCAATATCAAATGCAGATATGTTGATTGTCGGCGGTACATCTCTCTCTGTCTACCCAGCTGCAGGCTTTGTCGACCTATTCAATGGGCAACACCTAGTTGTCATCAATAAAACACCTCTTAGAGCTGTAAGACATGACGCGATTGTATTTGAGGACTCTATAAGTAATATATTTAAAATAATGCAAAAAGAAAACCGCTAATATTGATTAGCGGTTTTTTGACGTCCTGGGAGGGATTCGAACCCCCGACCGACGGCTTAGAAGGCCGTTGCTCTATCCAGCTGAGCTACCAGGACATAATTTTTAAGACAAGATTAATTATAATAAACTTCAAGCTATAAAGTCAACAACAATTAGTAAGGAAATTAATTTATAAGCATAATAAATAAAGTATATTTACACATTTTATCAAAAATCACAATAAAAATTAAGAATATACTATATTACTTAATTTTTATTGTTTAACTAGTCTACATTAAAACACCAAAATTTCTTTCCCTACTATTTCATGATGTTGGTTATAAAACGTTATCATCTTATCACTTTCATCAAAAGTCAATACTGCATATGTCTCTTCTTCTTCACTTCTAGATTGTGCAATAGAACCTGGGTTAATACATATAACGCCATTAATCACTTCTACACGTTTAATGTGCAAGTGACCATAAAACGCAATTTGGCAATCTGCATCACGTGCTACACTAGCTAAACGCTCACGTCCACGTCCTACTTGATACATATGTCCATGTGTTAAAAAGGCATTGATATCCTTTTGTTGTAATTCATAAGTATCATGAAAATCTTTACCATAATCACAGTTCCCTTTGATTTTGATATAATCTTTTAATTCTACATCACTATAATCAAACTCAGAATCTCCCAAATGCATATATACATCTGCATCATCATGTATTGAAACGATATTTGTCAAAATATTTTTCATTGAATGATTATCACTTACAACAACCCATTTCATGATTACGCCTCCTCGATTATGCCTGAATCAAGCATTTTTTGAATCGCTTTACCTCTATGCGAAATCTGTGCTTTTTCCTTACTTGTCATTTCTGCCGTCGTCTTACCATGACTTTCTATATAAAATATAGGATCGTAACCGAAACCATTCTCACCTATAGGTTCATCTAATAATGTTCCTTCTACTTCACCACGGAACGTTTGTGTCGGTTTGCCTGGAGTACTCACCGCGATAACACAAACAAACCTAGCATTTCGGTTTTCTTTATTTTTCATGTTTTCTAATACGAGCTGCAAATTTTCCTCATCGGTTGCATCCACACCTGCATAACGAGCTGAGTATACACCTGGCGCATTATTTAATGCATCAACTTCTAATCCTGAATCATCGCTGATAACGATTTTATTTAATACTTTGACACCATATTCTGATTTAATTGCAGCATTCTCTTCGAACGTTGCCCCTGTCTCTTCAACATCAAAGTCAGGAATTAAGCTTTTGATACCTACTACATTATAATCTTTAAAAATATGCTTAAAATCATTAATCTTACCTTGATTTCCTGTTGCAATCACAATATCTTTCATATGTCCTCCAAGTGAATAGAATGTATTTGTAAATCTTCATCGTTTAACCATTCTTTTGCAATTCGTGCAAACTTATCAATCTCACCATTGACATAAAATTCGTGGTGAGGCGTTTCATTATATTTCGCATGCTCTTGACTAAAAGTTAATATTGCACTAACTTCACGAGCTGTCTCTAAACCAGATGAAATAACTTTCTTTTCACCTTCAAAGTACTTCTCAATATACCCCTGTAATAAAGGATAATGGGTACAACCAAGGATAACTGTATCACTTTTATCATGACGCCAATTACGTAAAGTTTGATGTATAACGATATTTGAAATAGTTGGATCTTTATATCGTACTTGTTCTACAAGTGGAACAAATCCAGGACAACTCACACCATTGACTGCGATTTTAGGGTTAATTGATTTAATTTTATGACGATAGGCTTCTGATTTAATTGTACCCTCAGTACCTAATACGAGCACATGATTATTTGCTGTCGTCATTATAGCAGTTCTTGCTCCTGGTTCTATAACTCCAATCACTGGAATAGACAGCATCTTTTGCAATGGCTCCAAAGCTACTGCTGTTGCTGTATTACATGCAATAACGAGCATTTTAATATTCTTTGTAAGTAAAAATTCAGCAAGTTGAATTGTAAACTCTCTCACTTGCTCAGGTGGCCGCGGACCATATGGACAACGACTTACGTCACCTAAATAACATATCGACTCATTAGGGAGCTGTCGCATGATTTCCTTTGCGACCGTTAAACCTCCTACACCTGAATCAATGACACCAATTGGAGCTGACACTACTTTTCACCTTCTTCTGTTGCACTGTACAACTTATGTATTTGTTCATTTAATATTGGTAACTCTTCTATAATACTCTCTTCAACTAACTTGTTCAAAAACATTTGTCTCTTCAAAATAACTGCTTCAATTACTGACTCGCCTTTATCAGTTAGTTGAATACTCACTTTACGTCGATCTTCTAAGTTCTTAATACGTTCCGCAAAGCCATTATTGCTCAAAGAATCCACTAATTCAGACGTTGAAGAAATCGCTAAATTCATGTGCTTAGCGAGTGATCCAATATTCAAAGGACCCACTTCTTTAATCCATTGAATCGCAATAAATTGTGTATCTGTAATGTTCTGTTTCTTTAGTTCACTACGCCCCTCATTCTTAATGATATCAGCAAGACGTCGCAACTCATATTCTAATGTAATTATTGAATGATCCAATGCCAACACCTCTATTCAACTTTAAACTTATCATATCAAATTTTAGCAAAATAAAAAAAGGTTTTGAGATAAAGTATAATCTCAAAACCTTTATTTTTCGGGCTGAACGCAAGTTCGATAGCCTCTTTTTGAAACGGCATCTCCAAAGCAGTCTCTCGACAAACTTCAACAAACCCATCGAAATCAAAGAGCGATTTCTTGGCTTTGTCTCCAGTTTGCTTGAGACTTAACGCTTTGTCGATAGCCTCTTTTTATAGCCTCTTAGTTTACTTGATGGTCCGATCCAAAGAACGATTTGAACATTTGGAACGTTGCTTCACGGTTCATTGCAGCGATAGATGTTGTTAAAGGAATACCTTTTGGACAACTTCTCACACAGTTTTGTGAGTTACCACATTCCGCTAATCCACCTTCTTCCATTAAAGCATGGATTCTTTCATCTTTATTCATACTTCCTGTTGGATGTAAGTTGAATAAACGTACTTGTGATATCGGTTGTGCACCCATAAATTTAGAATTTGCATTAACGTTTGGACAAACTTCTAAACATACGCCACACGTCATACATTTAGATAACTCATATGCAGTTTGGCGTTTCTTTTCTGGCATACGTGGTCCTGCGCCTAAATCATATGTACCATCGATTGGTACCCATGCTTTAACACGTTTTAAATTATCGAACATTTTAGAACGATCCACTTGTAAGTCTCGCACAACAGGGAATGTTGCCATTGGTGCTAAACGAATTGGTTGCTCTAATGTATCAATAATTGTTGAACATGACTGACGTGCTTTACCGTTAACAACCATCGAACAAGCACCACATACTTCTTCTAAACAGTTCATATCCCAAGTTACAGGCGTTGTTTTTTCTCCGCGATCATTAACTGGGTTACGTTGAATTTCCATTAACGCTGCAATAACATTCATATTTGGACGATGTGGAATCACAAAAGTTTCTTCATATGGTTTAGAATTTTGATCTTTTTGACGTGTAATAATCAGCTTAATTGTTTTTTCAGCCATATTATTTACCCCCTTTTGACTTCTTAGAGTAGTCACGTACACGTGGAGGAATTAAACTTACATCAACTGGCTCATAATAGAATTCAGGTGCCTCTTTTGCCCCTTTGAATTTTGCCATTGTTGTTTTTAACCACTCTTCATCGTTACGTTCTGGGAACTCAGGTTTATAGTGCGCACCACGCGATTCATTACGGTTATATGCACCAATTGTCATAACACGTGCTAATACTAACATGTTCCATAATTGACGTGTGAAGAATACTGCTTGGTTACTCCATAATGCAGTGTCTTCCATATCGATATCATGGTAACGTTCCATTAATTCAACAATTCTCTTATCCGTTTCCAGTAAGCGATCATTATGACGGACAACTGTTACGTTAGCTGTCATAATTTCTCCCAATTCTTTATGCAACTTGTATGCATTCTCAGAACCTTTCATGTTTAATAATGCATCGAAACGGCGTTGTTCTTCTTGAACTTTACGTGTATAGATTTCTTCAGGTAAATCTGTATATGATTTATCTAAATCTTTAACGTATTTAATTGCGTTTGGTCCAGCAACCATACCACCGTAAATTGCTGATAATAATGAATTTGCTCCTAAACGGTTACCACCGTGTTGAGAGTAATCACATTCTCCTGCTGCGAATAATCCAGGAATGTTGGTCATTTGATCGTAATCTACCCATATACCACCCATTGAGTAATGTACTGCTGGGAAGATTTTCATAGGTACTTTACGTGGATCATCACCTGTGAATTTTTCATAAATTTCAATGATACCGCCCAATTTAACGTCTAATTCATGTGCATCTTTATGACTTAAATCAAGGTATACCATGTTTTCACCGTTGATACCTAATTTTTGGTTCACACACACATCAAAGATTTCACGAGTAGCGATATCACGTGGTACTAAGTTACCGTAGTCTGGATATTTCTCTTCTAAGAAGTACCAAGGTTTACCGTCTTTATAAGTCCAAACACGTCCACCTTCACCACGTGCAGATTCACTCATTAAACGTAATTTATCGTCACCAGGGATTGCTGTTGGATGAATTTGAATGAACTCTCCGTTTGCATAGATTGCACCTTGTTGGTAAACTACTGAAGCTGCTGAACCTGTATTAATCATAGAGTTTGTTGATTTACCGAAGATAATACCAGGTCCACCTGTCGCCATAATAACAGCGTCAGAACCAAAGGACTGAATTTCAGATGTAGTTAGGTTTTGAGCAACAATACCACGAGCTGCTCCTTCATCATCAATAACCGCACCTAAAAATTCCCATCCTTCGTACTTCGTCACTAAGCCTTCTACTTCAAATTTACGTACTTGTTCATCTAGTGCATATAATAACTGTTGTCCAGTTGTCGCACCAGCGAATGCAGTACGGTGATATAAAGTACCACCGAAACGACGGAAATCAAGTAATCCTTCTGGTGTTCTATTGAACATTACACCCATACGGTCTAATAAGTGGATGATACCTGGTGCTGCTGCTGTCATTGCTTTTACTGGTGGTTGGTTCGCTAAGAAGTCCCCACCGTAAACTGTATCATCAAAGTGAATTAAAGGTGAGTCACCTTCACCTTTTGTATTTACTGCACCATTAATTCCGCCTTGTGCACACACTGAGTGAGATCGTTTAACGGGTACTAAAGAGAATAAATCAACACTTGTACCTGCTTCTGCTGCTTTAATTGTTGCCATCAGACCTGCTAATCCACCGCCGACAACAATGATATTACTTTTTGCCATTATATTGTCACTCCCCTATATTTCTTGTCCTAAATAAATGCAAATAATGCGCGTAATCCAATAAATGTAATGACAACGAATGCAGCTAATGATACACCAGCCATCATTTTTTGAGACTTATCAGATTGCGTTAACCCCCAACTAACTGCAAATGACCATAGACCATTTGAGAAGTGGAAGATGACACTGACGATACCAATGATATAACCAATAAAGTTAATTGGATTAGATAATAAATCGTGCATAAAATCATAATTCATATGATGTCCAAACGCAGCTTGTACACGTGTTTGCCATACATGAATTGCGATAAAAATAAATGCCACAATACCAGTAAAACGTTGAAGCATGAACATCCAGTTTCTAAATGTAGAATATTTCGTTACATTGTTCTTAGATGTAAATGCAATGTATACACCGTAGATTGCGTGAAATAATATTGGTAAATAAATAACAAGAGTTTCTAGAACAATCTTAAACGGTAAATTCCACATAAAGTCTGAAGCTTTGTTAAAAGCCTCTGGGCTATTAACTGCGAAGTGGTTGATCACTAAATGTTGAATTAAGAAAACACCTAATGGAATCACTCCAAGTAATGAATGTAACCTACGTAATGCAAATGATTTTTCTGAGCTTGCCAAGTGAAGTCCCCCCTACAAATCTTTTTAAGTAAATTCACAAATTCAATGATACGCCTGTTCGAACGGTAAATCAAGAAACCGATTACATTTAAGTATAAAAAAAAGTTTGTGAATTTAATTTTCATCATAATTGTACCACTCTTTAACGCTTTGTGGCATATGAAAATGATTCTCAATTAACTAATTTCACAAACATTTTACTTTTATTCTTTTTTTTCTGTTAATTCAGTATTATCAGCATTTAATACCGTGTAGATTTCTGTTGCAAGTTTGATCGGCACACCGATTTGATTAATCTCATCAATCGTTGCCTCTCTCAAACGCTTAACCGATCCAAAGTGTTTCATCAATTTTAACTTTCTTTTTGGACCTATCCCTTCAATTGAGTCTAATTGTGAAGATAATCCAGTCTTTCTTCTGGTATTACGATGAAACGTAATGGCAAAGCGATGGACTTCGTCTTGAATACGTTGTAATAAATAGAAGCTTTGACTCTTCTTATTTAACGGAATAATATCAAAGTCTTCTCCATATAATAATTCTGCTGTCATATGTTTATCATTTTTCTTAAGACCTGCAACAGGTATATCTAAGTTCAGTTCATTAACTAACACATCGATAACACTGCTCATATGACCTTTTCCACCATCGACAACAATTAAATCAGGTAATGGCAATTTCTCTCTTAATACACGTGTATATCTTCGGCGTACGACTTCTCGCATACTCTCATAGTCATCGGGCCCAGTCACTGTTTTAATTTTATATTTGCGGTAATCACGTTTTGATGGTTTCCCATCCACAAAGCAAACCATAGCTGCGACTGGGTCGACCCCTTGAATATTTGAGTTATCAAATGCTTCTATGCGTATTGGTGTTTGAATACCCATTGCATTACCTAATTCTTCGATTGCTTTAATCGTTCTTTCTTCATCACGTTCAATTATTTCGAATTTATTTGATAATGCAATACTTGCATTTTTAACAGCTAAATCGACCATTTCTTTTTTCTTTCCGCGTTTCGGTTGAACCACTTTAGTATCAACAACTGATTTGATCATATCTAAATCAAGACCTGTCGGAACATGGACTTCAGCAGGCAATAAATTTTCTGAGAGCCCGTAGAACTGACCAATGAAATTATAAAAATGTGATTTAGAATCATCAATTAAAGGAATCATTGTTACTTTACGTTCGATTAAATTACCTTGGCGTATAAAGAAGACTTGAATGCACATCCACCCTTTATCAACTGAATATCCAAAAATATCACGTGTAGTCATATCGCTCGTCATCATTTTTTGTTTAAACATCAATGACTCAATATGAGAGATTAAATCACGATATTCTTTCGCTTCTTCAAACTGTAAATTTTCTGCACGTTCATTCATCTTCTTACGTAGGTCATCCACTATTGAAGTGTCATGACCGTTCAAGAAGTCTGTAACCACTTGAATATAATGACGGTATTGTTGTTCATCTACGTTATAGACGCATGGCCCTAAACATTGCCCTATGTGATAGTACAAGCATAATTTGTCAGGTAAGTTATTACACTTTCTAAGTGGAATAATTCGATCTAATAGTTTCTTTGTTTCATGTGCTGCATATGCATTCGGATATGGTCCAAAATATTTACCACTATTTTTCTTTACAATTCGTGTTACCAATATTCTAGGATGCTTTTCATTTGTTATTTTTATAAACGGATAACTTTTGTCATCTTTTAATAACACATTAAACCTTGGATAATACTTTTTGATTAGTGTTAATTCTAGCAAGAGAGATTCAATTTCTGTGTTCGTTACAATAAACTCAAAATCTCTAATTTCAAGTACGAGGCGCGTCGTTTTCTCGTCATGCGCACCAGTAAAATAAGAACGTACGCGATTACGTAAGTTTTTAGCTTTTCCGACATATATAATTTGTCCATTTTTATCTTTCATTTGATAACAACCCGGTTCATTGGGCAACACTGCAAGTTTTCTTTTTATCTTTAACTCATAATTTTCCATTCATCTCACCACGTTTCTAAACATATCATTAGTAAAACATATCAAAATAAAAAGAGCAAAATCTAAAAAGATTTCACTCTTAAAATATTATTTTTTAGCTTAATCTTAGTAATGTTTTTCTAAAACAGCTTGTAATTGTTCTTTAGGTTGGAAACCAACAACTTTGTCTACAGCTTGTCCATCTTTAAATACGATTAAAGTTGGGATACTCATTACTTCAAATTTAGCTGCCGTTTCTTGGTTTTCATCAACATCCACTTTAACGATGTTTGCTTTACCTTCAACGTCTTTCGCTAAATCTTCTAATACAGGTGCAATCATTTTACAAGGTCCACACCATGGTGCCCAGAAGTCTACTAATGTTACGCCTTCTTTAATATTTTCTTCAAAATTTGCATCTGTTCCTTTAATAATAGCCATAATTTAATTTCCTCCTAGTGATTCTTAATTAATATAAATGGAGTATAGCAAATTAAATATCATTGGTCACTTGTTTTGCTCAATCACATGTTTATTATCTCTTTAAGCTACAATTAAATAAATAATACCCGCAATTAACATAGTAATTGATACTACAATTAATACCTTTGCAAGTTTATACATATCAAAGTTATCCATTGAAACACCTAGCTTTCTTATTTTAATTCAACGACCGTCACACCAAAGCCACCTTCTGAAGGCATACCACCTCTAAATGAATTCACAGCTTTTGATTTTCTTAAAAATTGTTGCACTCCTTTTTGCAGTGCACCTGTTCCTTTACCATGGATGATTGTTACTTGTCCGTAGTTAGATAAAATTGCCTGATCTAAATATTGTTCTACTTTATATAACGCATCTTCGTAACGTTCCCCACGAATATCAAGTTCCATTTTGATAGTTTGACGATTTGCACGAGGTACAACACGTACTTTATCTTGTTTAGGAGGGGCCTCTTTTTCAAGTTCGTTTAATGGTAATTTCATTTTTATAATCCCCATTTGAACAACCGCTACATCGCCTTCTATTTCTAAAATAACACCTTTTTGGCCGTAACTTAAGACTTTAACATGGTCGCCTTTTACAATCACTTCATCTTTTGTAGATTTTTTATTTTCTTTAATCTTAGTTTCATGATACATACCTAATAATTTAGAACGTTGTTCAATGAGTTCATTTTCTTTAATATCTGCATTTGATTTTAATTCACGTAATTGTTTTAATAATTCATCTGCTTCTTTTTCTGCTTTTTTCACGATATCATTCGCTTGTTGCTTTGCATTTTCGATTAGGTTTTCTTTTTGCTTTTCGTATGATATAAATGCTTTGTTCAAATCTTTATGTAACACTTGTGCTTCATGCTTCAACGATTCTGTTAAGACACGGTCATCTTCAATTTGTTTCGCGTTTTTCTCAAGTGACGCAATCATATTATCGATTTCTTTGTTATCCATATTTATCATTTGTCGCGCTTCTTTAATAATTGATAAGTCTAGACCAAGTTTTTTTGCGATATCGAATGCATTACTTTTACCTGGAATCCCCATAAGTAATCGATACGTTGGGCTCAATGTTTCAACATCAAATTCCACACTTGCATTCATAACATGGTCGCGGTTATAGCTATACGCTTTAAGTTCAGGGTAATGCGTTGTAGCCATCGTCATGACATCACGATTTAAGCATCTGTCTAAGATACTCATTGCTAGGGCCGCACCTTCAGCAGGGTCTGTACCCGCTCCTAATTCATCAAACATAACAAAACTTTTTTCAGTCATATTTTCTAAAATAGAAACGATATTCGTCATATGACTTGAGAAAGTTGAAAGTGATTGTTCAATGGATTGTTCATCCCCAATATCACAGAATACTTCATCAAAAACACTAACTGTGGCTCCTTCATATGCTGGAATCATCATCCCACTTTGTGCCATTAATATAATTAAGCCTACTGTTTTTAATGTAACAGTTTTCCCCCCTGTATTCGGTCCAGTAATAATAACTGAATGAATATCTGGATAAAAGACAATGTTGTTCTTGACAACCGTTTCTCTTGGAAGCATTGGATGCCATGCTTGTGGTAAATCAATCGTACGTTCTTCAGCAATATTCGCCATCACCATTTTATTTCGATTACCGTATTTTGCTTTCGCAAGATTCACGTCAAAATCCGCAAGCACTTTCGTAGAATACGTTAAAGCATTATCATACTCTGCCACTTCATTTGTAAGTTCATATAGAATACGTTCTACTTCTTCATTTTCGCGATGTGTCACACTATTTAATTCAGTGGAAAGTTGCACGATGCTGTTCGGTTCAATATAAAATGTTTGTCCACTTGAAGACGTATCATGCACGATACCAGGGAAGTCTTGTTTATATTCACTTCGTACAGGTATTACTTGTCGACCGTTACGAACAGTAACGATAGCATCTGATAACTTCTTTTGATTATTTGAGCTACGAACAATTTGTTCTAACTTTTCTTTAATTTTACGATTAATACGATTCATCTCTTGACGAATTTGTGCAAGGACTGGAGATGCATTGTCATAAAGACTTGTTTCATCACATTTCGCTTGGATCGATTCAGCTAAATCTGTTATGGTAGGTAAGTTTTTGAGTTGATTATAAATCAGTGGAATTTCCACTTCGCGTTCTTCGTATTGATTAAAAATATATGTTTTATAGCGATTGATTACTTTAATGTTATTTTTTATTTTATTCAATTCGTTAACAGATAACACTGATCCAATGACTGCACGACGTACGAGCCCTTCGATATCAGAAAGCATGCTCATACCCGGTTCACTTTGCCCCATTTCGATTAATCGAGCTTCCTCAAGATGTGCCATCATTGTGTTAATCTCATTGATATCAGACGTTGGATGCGTCGATTGTAAGATGCGTGTTGATAATTCATTCTGTGCAAATTCCACTACACGCGCAATAATCTTGTCATATTCTAATATATTTAATGCTTTTTTATTCATATCTGTTACTTCCCTTTTGTTACCCATTCCTTAAATGCTGCACGGTCCATCGTATTAATCACTTGTTTCTTAGTAACGCGACCTTTTATCGCTGTTCCAACCCCATAAGGCATTAAATCAAGTTGATTGATAGCATGAGCATCTGTGTTAATGGTTAATTGTAATTCTGGATATTGTCTTAATATGTCTGCTGATAAATCGAGACGCATCGGATGCGCATTGATCTCAAGTATCGTATTGGTTTCTTTAGCAACATCCATCAACTGCTCAATATTCACTGCATAACCTTGACGTTTACCGATTAAGCGACCCGTCGGATGTGCGATATGTCGAACATATGGGTTATGACATGCATTGATAAGTCGTTTCATAATGTCTTCTTCAGATTGTGTTAAAGATTGATGAATTGCTCCAATAACATAGTCTAATTCTTTTAAAATATCATCACTATAATCCATCGAACCATCACCTAATATATCCATTTCGATACCAGAGTAAATGTCAATTTCATTATATTGTTTATTCAGTGACTTAATCAACGCATTTTGCTCAAGTAAGCGTTCTTCAGATAAACCATTCGCTACGAATAAACTTTTCGAGTGATCTGTAATAGCAATATATTCATAGCCTTTTTCAATCGCACGATCAATCAATTCTTCAATGCTGTGTGCACCATCACTATAAGTTGTATGCATATGGATGTCACCTTTAATGTCATCAATCGTGATGATGTCACTTTGATTCGTAATTTCAAATTCTGAGCCATCCACACGCATTTCAGGCGGAATAAAGTTCACGTTAAAGTGTTCGTATATCTCTTTTTCTGATTGATACTGAATGAGTGTTCCATCTGCTTTCGTAATACCATATTCATTAATCTTTTCATTATTGTCTTTTGCCAGTTGACGAATACGAATATTGTGGTCTTTACTACCCGTAAAGTGTTGTAACATATGCGCATAACCCGCATTATCCGTAAATCTGAAATCGGCTGTCGTTATTAAATCATCGCGTTCGACTTGAACAGTAATCTTTTCATTTCCATGTAGTTCAACTTCTTTAATGAAAGGTGCATTGCTAATAAATTCAGCCACTGCTTGTCTTGCTGTCGTTTCAATGATGTAGTCAATATCTCCAGAGAATTCATTTTTGCGTCTGAAACTTCCTGTTGCATTGAATTGTTGAATATCTTGTGATTGTAATAAGTAATCATCAATCATTGTTGTAAATTGATGCATCTGATAAATGCTTAACTTTTCAGTCATCGTTAGCATTTCTTCTATCCCTTTAAGAATATTCTCCTCACTTTTCTTACCGAATCCAGGTAATTCACTCACCTTATTATCGATGCATGCTTGTTTAAGTGCTTCAATATCTTCAATACCCAGTGCATTGTTAATTTTAACGATTTTTTTAGCACCAAGATTACGAATTTTTAGCATTTGTACAAGCCCAGGTGGTGTAGTTTCTTTTAAAGTGCGTAACAGAGAAGATTCACCGTTTATTTTTAAATCTTCTAATACCTCAGCCACGCCTTTTCCGACACCTTTAATTTCGGTGAAGTTTTCTAGCGCGTAAATATCACCTTGATATGTTTCTATATTGGCTGCTGCTTTTCGGTAAGCAGAGATTTTAAAAGGATTCTCTCCTGATAGTTCTAAATAAGTCGCGATTGTCTCGAGTTGTTTAATGTAATCTTTTTTGTTTAGCATATACAATACCTCCATAATAAAAGTCATAGACACGTTTGCCTATGACTTTAATTGAATATGTTGATAATACCGATATTCTCCCACCAAGACTTTGCGATACCGCTTAATATTGGTGTGTAATTAACGATAATGTTTGAAATAAAACTACCTTCTAAATGTTCTTGAACCCAACCATTTGGCATCATTGAAAATAAGAACAAGATGATAAATAGCAACAAGTAACATTCAATAAATCCGAGAAATGCACCAAGTGTTGCATTCATTTGTTTCAGTAACGGTAATTGCGCTATGTAGTCAAACACAGTTGCTACAATTTGCAGGATGACTTTACTAACAAAGAAAATAATAATAAAACTTACAACGTTATAGAAAGTCATTTCATTTGTTATCATATTTAAGAATTCTGATTTGTAATTTCCTTCAGCAGATGGAAATGGAATAATCAGAACAAGATGTTTCGCAAGTTCTGCATAATACAAACGTGCAATAATAAAAGCACCAATCGTCCCAATCAAATGTAACGATTGTAAGATAAATCCTCTTCTTAACCCAATCACAGTACCTAGGATTAAGAAAAATAATAATAAAATATTAATCATTTTGTTCGCCTATTCTTTCTATGTTGATTAACTTTTGCTTTAAAATTTCGTATTCTTCTTGCAACTTCACATAATCGTCCATAATATTAACTGCCGCAAGTACAGCTTTACGAGAAGTATCAAGTCCCGCGCTCATACGAGCAATTTCATTAATACGGTCATCAACAAGACTTGCCACATGTCGGATGTGACTTGGCTCATCTTCACCAATAATCGTATAATGTTGGTCATAAATTGTTACAGTGATACGATTTTTAAATTCTCCCATAAAATCACTCCAACATCGTCATTTATTACTGTTTATGTTACCATTTTTATAGGAAGTTATACAATAAAAACATATTGATTTACAAAAATTACGGAGTGAAGTCATAATGAGCTCAAATGTTTACCAATTAGATGAAAATACAGCGAGTAAAGTAATTAGTTTTTTACCAAGCAGTGATAGTAATTTACCTACTGGTTCGAAGTATCGAAAAAAAATAGAAGGACACACTGTCACTGTTTATAATTCAAATAAATTCATGGTACAAGGCAGTGCAAGTGAAGCCATTGCAGTGAAATTACTTGGGAATGCAGGCATTAAAGTTGCTGGTAGCAATACAAGTAAAAAAAAGAAAACTGGAAGTGGTCAATCAATATCTTATGATGCCTTCAACTGTATCGGCAGTGACGAAGCCGGTTCTGGAGATTTTTTTGGACCTATGACAGTTGTTGCGAGTTACGTCTCTAAGAAAAATGCTGAAATCTTAAAGGTACTTGGCGTGATGGATTCGAAAAATTTAAAAGATGATAAAATTATCGCTTTGGCAGAACAAATTATCCCCATTATCCCGCATTCATTACTCGTACTGGACAATTCAAAATATAATGAACGAAAAGCAATGGGATGGTCACAAGTTAAGATGAAAGCAGTATTGCATAATCAAGCGATCCTAAATGTATTAGATAAAATTGATGGTGAACCACTGGATTATATTGTCATTGACCAATTTGCCGTGCAAGGTGTATACGAGAACTATGCATTAACTGCTATACCTGAACGTGATAAAACCCGCTTCGAAACGAAAGGTGAATCAAAATCCATCGCGATTGCCGCAAGTTCGATTATCGCACGTTATGCATTTGTGAAATATTACGATGAAATCATTCGTGAAACCGGCATACATATTACTAAAGGTGCCGGAGCGAAAGTTGATTTAGAGGCTGCGAAGATTATTTCTAAAAAAGGTATAGCCTACTTGGACAGTGTGACGAAGAAAGATTTTAAAAATCGTGCGAAAGCACTGGCTTTAGTGAATAAGAAAAAATAGGAGTGATTGAGTATGATGGATTACTTATATATGACGTTTGGTGTACTCGTATTTGTGTATTTGCTGTGGTATATCAAGGTGAACTTGATTGATCGACGCAAGAAGTGACTTTTATTGTAGTGGAATGCTACTTGTATTCACTAATCTATGAGCACGCGGCTGTATTCTCTCTTTACAGCCGGCTTCTCGTTTATTCTTTTTCTAATTTATAAGCACGCGGCTGTGTTTTCCATTTACGGCCGGCTTCTCGTTTATTCTTTTTCTAATTTATAAGCACGCGGCTGTGTTTTCCATTTACGGCCGGCTACTCGTTTATTCTTTTTCTAATTTATGAGCACGCGGCTGTATTTTCTATTTACGGCCGGCTTCTCGTTTATTCTTTTTCTAATTTATGAGTATACGGCTGTATTTTCTTTTTTCTGGCGCGTATTATTTCAATAAAAATATATCCATCAACTTTCCTTATACACATACACTTCTTCAAATTCTTTTATTAAAAATTCATCAATATTATGTGGTAAATAATTACTGTCTTTATACGTTCCTAATTTTTGATACTCTTTTCCCAAAACTTCTTTAGCCAATGTTCTACCTACCCCAGTAAATGCAACCACATCACTTACAGTAACACCTCTTTGCTTCAACACGTAAATTGCATCGAACGCAAGACGGACAACTTCTTTTTTCGTATATTCCCAGCCGCATTGGCATCGAACCTTTTTCGCATTCTTCTCAAAGAACGGCAAAAACTTACGACACTTCGTACATTTCACACCTTTTTTCAACGCATCAAAAGGGTAATAATGAATGCGGGGATGCATTCCTTTATGATCATAGTGTTCAACAAAGATACGTGCGATGTCCATTTCTTCATTTGTAACTTCTCTTCGATTCAATCTTTCTACTAATTTACTAATATCTTTATCAAATAAAATTCTTTTATCCCCATAAAATCCAGTAACATTAAATTGTTCACCCACAAAAATTATAAAACTTACAACTTCATATCCAAGCCCAAATTTATCTACAAATCGTTGTAATCTCATATGCTGCTTGGTCTGCAATGCCAAAGGATTATGAATGACATATCCATTTTCACTGACAAAATTGCCATTCACATAATTATATTGTCCCACGTAGTATTTCGTATCAAAATGCATGATTGTCCCATCAGCCACAAGAATAAAATCATACTGTGATTGACCATTTAACCTGAGTCGCATATCCCAAATCTTCGCTCCACCAATACAATCTTTAATACGTTCGTAAAAATATTGCTCACCGATTAAGCCTTTCTCTGTTGTATACAAATAATCTTTATCAAATTGATCCATTTCATATCTTCCTGAAACCTCCAAAATATATCGCTCATATGAATTTAGAACACGTGTCTTCAAAAACAAATCTTTCACCTCATTTAACATTAGTTAACACAAAACAAATATACAACACTACAAAAGTAAAACACAACAAAAAAAGACCATCTAAAAAGATGGCCTTATATGTGTATTATCCTCTTAATTTCGCACCAGTTGCTGTTAAGTTTTCTAATACTTTATCGTAAATTGGTTTAATATCTTCATCAGTTAAAGTTTGTTCTGGGTTTAAGAATTCTAAGCGAATTGCTACAGATTTCTTGTCTTCAGCAATATGCTCACCTTGGTAAACATCGAATATTTTTGCTGATTGCAATAACTTAGTTTCTGTTGCTTCAATAACTTTAATCAATTCACCAGTATCCATTGTACGCTCAACTTCTAAGGCGATATCACGACTTGTACCTGGGAATTTCGGAATCATATTATAAAGAATTTGACCTTGTGCATCATTTAATAATCCTTTTAAATCCAATTCAAAAATGTAAGTTTCATTTAAGTCATTATCAGATTCAAATGACGGATGTAATTGTCCTAAGATACCTACTTTAACTTCACCAACATAAATATCAGCACTACGTCCTGGGTGTAATAATGTTTCTTCCGAACGTTTGTAGGCAAATTGAATGCCTAATCGTTCGCTGATGGCTTCGACAATACCTTTAACATGGAAGAAATCAACAAGTTCTTTTTTACCTTGGTGGTAACTTGGCGTTACTTCTCCAGTAATAATCCCTGCAATGTGCTCTTCTTCAGACGGTAATTCTTCACCTTCAACTTTATAGAATGTATTCCCAACTTCATAGAATGCCACATTCTTCATTTGACGTGCATTATTGTATACGACAACATCGACTAAATGTGGAATTAATGATTGACGTAATTCAGCATGATCTGCACTCATTGGCATTAATAATTGTACTGTTTCTGCTGATTTTAAAGCAAATTGTTGTGCTTTTTCTTTAGAAACTAAAGCATAAGTTATCGCTTGGTTTAATCCTAAACCTTGTAACAGTGATTTCACAGCACGACGTTTCGCTTGGTAATCTGTTAATCCCACTTGTTTATTTGTTTTAGTTACAGGTAATGTCGCAGGGAGTGCATCATATCCATAAATACGTGCGACTTCTTCTACTAAATCCTCTTTAATAGTGATGTCACCACGTCGACTAGGAACAACAACACTAAATGCATCGCCATCGACTTTTGATTCAAAACCAAGACGCTCAAAAATACTTTTTATTTCAGTGTTTGTTATTTCAAATCCAATTAAACGGTTAATATCTTCCGTTGTAATTTCAACGTTTGTCGTTAGCTCTGGTAAAGTTCCAGCAGCAACGATACCGCTTAATACTTCACCTTGTGCATTTTCTTGTAAAAGGTAAGCTGCACGGTTTAAAGCATCTTCTACGAATTCCGCTGCAACACCTTTTTCAAAACGGCTAGAAGATTCAGAACGTAAGTTTATACGTCCAGCAGTTTTACGAATATTTAAAGGTGCAAACATTGCAGATTCAATTAATACATTCACAGTATTGTTTGTTACTTCAGAGAAATCACCACCCATAACTCCAGCAAGTGCGACTGGCTTTTCACCGTTTGTAATAACGATATCAGATGCTAGTAATTTACGTTCTTGATCATCTAAAGTTGTCATGACTTCTCCGTCATTCGCATAACGTACTAAAATTTCTTTAGAACCTATTTTATCGTAATCGAACATATGTAATGGTTGACCAAACTCTAACATCACATAGTTCGAAACGTCTACTACGTTATTGATTGGACGAATACCCGCTTTGATTAATCGGCTTTGAATATACTCAGGTGATGGTGCGATTTGTACATTTTTAACGACACGTGCTGCATAATATGGACTTGTTTCTGTATCTTCAATATTAATTGAAATATAATCACTTGCCAGTTCAGCTACTTCTTTAATTTCAGAGTTAGGAAATGATAAGTCTTCTTCATATAATGCACTTGTCTCATACGCAGTACCAATCATAGACATACAGTCACTACGGTTCGGAGTTAAACCTAATTCCATAACTTCATCATTTAAATCCAATGCTTCTAACGCATCTTGACCTGGTTTAACATCACCTGTGAACACATAAATACCTTCAGCATATTGTTCTGGCACTAAATTAGATGCAATCCCTAATTCACCTAAAGAACAAATCATACCATTTGATTCAACACCACGTAATTTTGCTTTTTTAATCTTAATACCGCCTGGTAAACGCCCACCAGGTAGACAAACAATAACTTTTTGGCCAGCATCAACGTTAGGTGCACCACAAACGATTTGTAATGTCTCTGCTCCAACATTTACTTGACACACATTTAATTTATCAGCATCAGGATGTTTTTCTTTTGATTCAACAAAGCCTACGACTAAGTTTTTAATGTCCTTTTTATAATCAATAATTTCTTCAATTTCAATACCACTACGCGTAATTTTTTCTGCAAGTTCTTCTACAGGTAAATCAACTTTAACGTAATCACTTAACCACTCTTTACTTACTAACATCTGCATTACCTCCATCTTCAGCACGTAAGAACTGTGTTACAAATCGTAAATCATTAGTATAGAAATGACGGATATCTTCAATACCGTATTTCAACATAGCGATACGGTCTGGACCCATACCAAATGCAAAACCAGAATATTTCTTAGAATCAAAACCAGCCATTTCAAGTACGTTTGGATGTACCATACCTGCACCTAAAATTTCAATCCAGCCTGTGCTTTTACATACGTTACAGCCTTTTCCTTTACATTTGAAACATGAAATATCAACTTCTACTGAAGGCTCAGTGAACGGAAAGAAACTTGGGCGTAATCGGATTTCACGATCTTCACCGAACATCTTCTTCGCGAAATATTCTAACGTTCCTTTTAAATCACTCATTTTGATGTTTTCATCAACGACTAAACCTTCAATTTGTGTAAATTGATGTGAGTGAGTCGCATCATCAGAGTCACGACGGTAAACTTTACCTGGACAAATAATTTTAACTGGTCCTTGCCCTTTTCGTGATTCTAAAGTACGCGCTTGTACTGGAGAAGTATGTGTTCGCATTAAGACTTCTTCAGAAATATAGAAGCTATCTTGCATATCACGTGCTGGGTGTGATTTAGGTAAATTTAATGCTTCAAAGTTATAGTAGTCACTTTCAACTTCGTAACCTTCAACAATTTCATATCCTAATCCAACAAATAAATCTTCAATATCTTCAACGATACGGTTCAGTGGATGGCTTGCACCACTTGTAAGTTCTTTTCCTGGTAACGTAATATCTATAGTTTCACTTGCTAATTTTTTATTAATCATCTCACGTTGAATCTTTTCTTCAACCTCAGCAATTGCTTTTTCAACAGTTTGACGTGCATCGTTCACTAACTGACCAAACATCGGTTTCTCTTCATTTGGTAATGACTTCATTTCTTTCATTAAACTCGTAATGACACCTTTTTTACCTAAGTAAGACACTTTAATATCTTGTAATTCTTTTTTCTCAGAAATCGCTTGTACTTTTTGTACAGCCTCTTCCTTCAACGCTTGTAATTTATCCTTTAATTCCATTGTTATGCCTCCCTAAATATTTAGAAACAAAAAAATCCCTTCCATCCCTGATGAAGGGACGAAAAGAATTCCGCGGTACCACCCAAATTTACACACCTGTGCACACTTGTTGATGATAACGGTATCTACCGGCTTAATTTCTTATTAAGCAACCAAAAAGATGAAAAAATATGTATCCATGACTATCTCTCACCAAACGATAGTTCTCTTAACACTTCCACATATTACGTCTTTTTATCGGTTCTTTATTTCATTAATACCTATTATAATCAATTAAAAAATTATATTCAACCTATAATTGGTCTTGTTTATCACGCTTTTCAAGTTCACGTACACGTTGATCTAGATTTTTATAACCTTTTCGACGTTTAGATAAATAAATCAATAGTGAAATGGCGATAAGAATATAAATAAATAACAATAATGAAAAAAGTACAGTACCCCATTCAATACTACTTGTTGTTTCTATCATACTTTTTAGCCTCCTCTAGTAATTTCTCCTCATCAGTTGGTCGATTGTTTTTATCAAAACAAAAACCAGTGAACAATATGATAATATAAGAACTCATGATAAAATCGGGATTATTTGTATAGTATTGCCAAGCAAGTAAAGCAAAATATATAAGAAATAAAGCAACCATGAAAAATAAATGTATCTTCCAATTGATTTTCGTTCGATTTGCGCGATGTATTTCATTTGGTAGTTCACTTAATTTAAATAACAAGAATCCAATCGATATAAACCAAATAAATGGTGTTTTACTTTTAAGTTCTATAGCATTTCGTTTTTCTTCTGTTAGCTTATAAAAAGCTTCATTATAAATATCCGGTTCATCTTTAATGATATAGAAACCAATTACCATTAGAATTATCAAAATAAAAAATGAAACCCAACTTTGTTGCTTATATCTTTTCAAATCAATACTCAGTTTCGTATCAAACATCGTTTTAAAATAAAAAGTTATTGCGTCAATCATTTAACTTTACCCAACTTCTCTTCATCCGACGTAGCATAGGCATTAGCACTAAAAATAAAATTAGCAAATATTAATATAAAAATTCCGGGTTGCATAAATTCAGGCTTAGATAAATAATAAAAAGTTATTTCAAACAAGATATAAATGAAATAAAAAAGTAATAAAATGGCTACTTTTTTCTTCCAATTCTTATTGAGCATATTCGCACGATGTATTTCATTTGAGATTGTTAATAAGTTAGTGCACAACATCATGAAAAAGAACATCGATTGATACTTCAATTGATGACTTAATTCAAATTTAATTTGCTGTTTTTCAGATAAATCATAATAATAATCTGGATATCCAAAAGCATCTGAAAAAATCCATAATAATACTAACGCAATTGGAAAAAAGAATAAAAATGCTACCCAGCGTTGTCTTTTATATCTCTCAATCCCAACTTTAATATCCGTCCTAAAAAATGTATTGAAAAAGAACTTTAATTCTTCCATCTTTTCAATCAACTCCTTATGACAATAATAACATTAAATGGAACTTATAGAAATATTAATCGCAATTTTGTCATAAAATGTTACAAAAAAATAACCCTTAGCATTGAAGGATTATTTGTTATCTTTTATACCCATTATCATATCTAAGCGTATTAAATTATTTTCTTGCATATCTTTCTTAAAGAACAATGTGCATAATGCTTTATCTTCTATCAATTCATGATCACTATTTTCTCTTGTAATTTGTAACACTACGATATTACATATCCTCTTTTCAGCATTATAAATCACTTCAAAATTCCACTCTTGTTCACTTTCAAATCTTTGTTGAAATAATCCAATTAATTCATTGTAATCCATGACAATCTCATCACAATTATCTTTTAAAAATTTAGCTTTAATATCAGGAGATATTATTTTTTTTACTTTTTCTATATCTTGGTTACTCCAAGCCGCTAAAAGATGAAAATACGCCATTTCACAACACTTCTCTCTATTGATTAGTTTATATTAATTGATATAATAATATTCCTGCACAAACGGCTACGTTTAAGCTTTCTGCTTTCCCATGAATCGGTACATATAGGTTCTCATCTGTTTGATTCAATATCGATTCATCTACACCTTGTCCTTCGTTGCCTAACACGAGCATGAATTGTGGTGTTGTTTCAACTTGTTTATAGTCCGTCGCATCTTCTAAGCTCGTACCAAACACTTTACCTTGTACTTTTGATTTTGCTTCTTCAAAATCCATTTCAAATACAGGTATATGAAATACACTTCCTTGAGAGGCACGTAAAACTTTATCGTTATAAATATCAACTGTCCCTTTTGCAATAATTACTGCATCAATGCCAGCTGCATCTGCAGTTCTGATAATAGTCCCCACATTGCCTGGATCCTGAATACGGTCAAGATAGAGTACTTGATTCAATTCAATTTTATTTGGTTCTGGTATATTACACACCGCATATATGCCTTGTGGTGCTTCTGTTTGTGATAATTTTTCTGCAATTTTAAACGTAATTTCAAATTGTTGCTTACTATTTTCAATCATCACTTCTGTCAATTTATCCGGTGTTACCGTTAATATCATTTCAATATCTACATTACTTTTTGCTGCTTCTTCAACAAGATGAAACCCTTCAATAAGAAATTGATTTGATTTCTTACGTTCTTTTCTTGTATGTAATTTTGCGATTTGTTTAATTTTTAAATTATTGACTGACTCAATTAATTCCATGATATACCTCTCTCAACTTTAGTAACTATATTATGACTCATGTTCATTCATAATGATACTAAATCCTTCTCTATTTTTCGATAAACCTTCCATAACTTTATGCCAATCATGCCCATTCTGAGAAAACATTTCATCCATTAAATCACGCTGTGCCTGGTTTAATGTTTCGATAAGATCATAACCAGCTTTCGTAGGATGTAATTCTTTTAGACGTTTATCACTTACAGCAGGTTGTTCCGTTATTAATTCTTTTTCTTTTAATACTTTTAGCGTGTTGTGTGATCCTTGTTTAGAAATCTCAAGCACTTGTAACAATTCTTTTTGTGTGATTCCAGGTTTCTTACAAATAAAAAATAAAAAGCGATGATGCTGTCGATGCATGCCATACTGTTCAATTATCTTATCTGCAGTAGTAATGTAAGTTTTATAGGCAAAATAGAATAAAATATGTTCGTTATCTCGCTCAGTTGTCATTATTGTTTCTCCTTAATTATCTTACTTCCATTATATACTCTCTTTTAAAATTTTCAATTAATAGGTCAACTACATTGACTTAATTGACATAAAATAATATACTTAATATGTAAATATCGAATAAGGGGAGATAAATATGAAACAAAGAATCGGTCAATTACTTTTAGATACACTAGCTGTTAACGGTGTCGATAAAATATTCGGTGTACCTGGGGATTTCACCCTAGCTTTTTTGGATGATGTAGTAAGTCATGAAAAATTAGAATGGATTGGTAATACAAACGAACTGAATGCAGCATATGCGGCCGACGGTTATGCACGAGTTAAAGGATTATCTGCAGTGAGTACTACATTCGGTGTGGGAGAACTAAGTGCTGTAAACGGGATTGCTGGAAGTTACGCTGAACGTGTTCCAGTTGTTAAAATTGCAGGCGGACCATCAAGTGTAGCACAACAAGAAGGTCGTTATGTCCACCACTCATTAGGCGAAGGTATTTTTGATTCATATACTAAAATGTATGAACATATCACATGTGCTACAACAACATTAACAGTTGAAAATGCACAAACTGAAATTCCTCGTGTGATAAATGCTGCCATTCGCGAACGTCGCCCAGTACATATTCACTTACCGATTGACGTTGCATTAACTGAAATTGAAGTGACAGATGCACCTGTAGCATATCAACATGCGTCAAAAGATGTAAGCCAGTATATTGAAGCTGTGAAAGAACGCTTAGCATCAGCAAAACAACCTGTCTTCATCGTTGGACATGAAATCAATTCATTCGATTTACATGAGCAATTAGAAGAACTTGCGGATCAGACAAATATACCAGTTGCACAATTGTCATTAGGTAAATCTGCATTTAATGAAGAGAATGATAAATACTTAGGTATTTATGATGGGAAAATTGCAGAAGAAAATGTACGTAATTATGTGAATAGCTCTGACTGTATCATCAACTTAGGTGCAAAATTAACAGATTCAGCAACAGCTGGATTCAGTTATGAATTTAATATTAATGACGTGATCTTCATGAACCAAAATGATTTTAAAGCAGGATCAGTGATAAGTGACGATGTTTCAATCATCGACTTAGTCAATGGATTATCTTCAATCGATTATAAAAATACATCTGACTATCCTACTTTCAAACGCTCTAAAATGGATTACGAATTAAACGACGCACCATTAGAACAAGAAAACTACTTTAAGTTAGTTAATGCATTCTTAGAAAAAGATGATATCTTACTTGCTGAGCAAGGAACATCATTCTTTGGTGCATATGACTTATCATTATACAAAGGTAACCAATACATTGGTCAACCATTATGGGGATCAATCGGATACACATTCCCAGCACTTCTTGGAAGTCAACATGCTGACGTAAACCGTCGTAACTTATTGTTGATCGGTGATGGATCTTTACAACTAACAGTTCAAGCATTATCTACAATGATTCGAACAGGCATTAAACCGATTATATTCGTAATTAATAACGATGGTTACACTGTGGAACGTTTAATTCACGGTATGGAAGAACCATATAACGATATTAAAATGTGGAACTACAAAATGTTGCCTAAAGCATTTGGTGCAAAAGATGAAGTCGTAGTGCATGATGCGAAAACTTCAAATGAATTAAAAGCAGTTATGGATAAAATCAACGCAGACAAAGAGCATTTACACTTTGTTGAAATCCATATGGCAGTTGAAGACGCTCCTAAAAAATTAATCGATATTTCTAAAGCATTCGCAGAAGCGAATAAGAAGAAATAAAATATGATGACCTGGACGTTCGAAATATTTTCGAACATTTGGGATTTTTGATGAAATATGGTGTTGAAATTTTCCTGTTTATGGTTGTCTGTGCACTAAAGATAGTAGTTTCACTCATAGAATTCAAATTTATTACAAATCCTGCCCGAACATTTTTAAGTTCGGGCAGGATTTGTAAGTTAATTATAGTTCTTGCCCCAACTCATTCAAGTTGGGGCATCCATTACAAGTATTTAACAATATTATTCGATCCAATCTCATATTCAAACACATCTGGCATCTTCATTTCAAGAAATTCATCATAACCAAATACACCATCTGTCAAATGATTGAATAATACTGAAAATGATGTCCCATGACCACAAATGATAATATCACCTTCACTCATTTCGACCAATATTTCAAAAGCAGGAACTATCCTGCTTTTCACTTCATTCAGAGATTCACCATTTTTTAATTTATGATCAAAATCGCTCCATTGTTGTTCAGCAAATGCCGAGAAATTATCAATCCAATCCCCAACTGTTCTCTCATATAAGTCATGTACAATTTCAACTTCAATCGATTTATCATCAGCAATTAGTTGCACTGTATCAATCGCGCGTTTAAAAGGACTAGAAAAAATCCTCATAATTTCTTTATCTTTAAATACCTCAACTAATCCATTAGCTAATAATATACCTTCCTCAGTCAATGGTGCACTTACATCATGTTTAAAACGAATATCACGAATAGAGTGTCTAATAAAATAAATTTTACGCATATCTTCACCTCGCATATTTCTCTACTTTTAACCCCATCTGTTTTAATTCACCAGCGAGCTGATTATCTATTACTCTAACTTCATATTCATGAGCGATAGAATATAAGACACTTTTACCATGCTTTAAAAAAGCGATATCTATATCTAATTCTATTGGCGAGTAGTCCTGAATAGATTCTTTATAAAAACAATTAAATAACTTTATCTCATTAACGACACGTTGATTATAATGAAAATAATACAGATTTCCTTGAGTACCTGGCCATTTCCTTCGTACTTTCATTTCGATAAATTCAGGTAATAGGTTTTGATAGATAATCGTTTGAGTAAAATCTTCACCCAATGTAGACGTTATTAATATCGTATCGGCATAGTCCAATAACTTTCGAATCACTATACGATATGATTCTTTATCGTTTGATTTTAAGAATTGCATTATATCCACTCCCTAAATTTGACACCCTACTCCAATATTTCGTGGTTCGAAAAGTGTTTTAATAATTCATTCATTACGGTTACTTCATCTATTAGCACGATTGTTTCTGAACTATCCATAGCTATGATTTCAAAAATAGCTTTACTTTCAATATGAGATAACCCACCTTTCCAAATATCGAGGTCCTCAGTAACATCATAAATTACAGCATCTCTTTCGATCTCTTCCCAACTCAATTCATTCGGAAAACCTGATAGTACACCCCATACCCATTGAACATCTGAGTATTCTTTTAAAGT
This sequence comes from Macrococcus animalis, assembly GCF_047425875.1. GTDB lineage: Bacteria > Bacillota > Bacilli > Staphylococcales > Staphylococcaceae > Macrococcoides > Macrococcoides animalis. The sequence goes on along the minus strand of NZ_CP179727.1, from coordinate 2,045,478 downwards.
TCTTAATAACGTCTCACCATCCATTAATTGATGACTTGGATGATCAAACGGAAAATCAGCATAGAGAAAATCCCCATTATGTTCTTGTGCATTGATTTTCCACTTTAATGATTTCACATATGGCTCAATATGCTTTAGAACTTCATAAGGATATGTTACATAGCCATCTTCATTTAAGGGTATACTATTGATTTTCATCATTATTTCACCTTATCTTTCTTTCCTTCTCTTCTAAAATAAATAATTGCTAAAGTACCAAAAATCACATTCATTACTGTATAAGTAATCAACGAAATATTAATGTAGTTTTCACTCTCAGGATTTCCATTTGTGAGTAGCGTACCTAATAAATCTGGTAATAGAAGATAAACCATAACACCTACAAAGAACCAATGCTTTAAAATAATACATATAACAATAAAAACAATGGCAATAAAAATTCCTATAAAGAAACTGTATTTATCATCTAGACTTGCTAAGCTTGGACTTTTGTACTTTCTCATAAATAATTCTCCTAAAATCATAAATGCAAGCATTGCCATTGACATAGCTATTACTAAAAAATATGTTTTTTTTGTATCCCCATATTTTATTAGTAAATTTTTCATTATCCACAATTCTAGTGGTGCAATTACAAAGATTAATAAGCTATAATAAACCACTTTGTATACAGAGACATCAAAATCTCCTTGAATTAAATTAGGAACTGTAAAAAATATGATTGCTGAAAGTATCATCAAGAATATAAAACTAAATATCCCTTTATCAAACGGCAATTCACTCGAAATTGACTTAATATAATCTTTAACCGATCCACCTGTTACACTTTCAACACTTTCTCCTCTTAATTCTGCTTCGTATAAATGATCTCGAAGTTCTTCCTCAATTGCATCGATATCTTCATCTTTTTTTCCTCTTGATGCTAATTCTAATCTCAATTGTAATAAAAAATGTTCCGCTTCATTACTTAACATCATCAACACTCCTCATTAAATTATTAATACCTGTATTCAACAAACTCCATTTTTCTTTAAATAGTACAAGCTCTTTCATACCTTCATCTGTAATCGAATAATACTTCCTTTTTGGACCACCAGTATCTGACTTTATCATACGAGTAGTAACATAACCTTTTTTATCAAGTCGAAGTAACACTGGATAAATACTTCCATCACTAATTTCAGGAAATTCATTTTCTTTAAGCTTTTCTAAAATTTCATAACCATATGTCTCACCTTGTGAAATTAGACCTAAAATCGCTCCATCTAGCAACCCTTTCATCATTTGATTATGTACTGACATATAAAACCTCCACACTCAAGATAGCTATCTTATAATATAAGATAGTCTAGAAAATAAAAAAAGTCAACTATCTTATAATAAAAGATAGTTAGACTTTAATATCAGTATATAAAAATACCCACTTCACAGTGGGTATTAGCTTGCTTTCGTTTCGAATATATAATCATTCGTTAGATCATTTGTAATCGTTAACTCATAGTCTAACCCACGTGCGTCAGCACCTTCTACAAGTGCATTAATTTCTTGCCAATTAAAGTAACTTTCTGCTGCGACTAACACACTTGCTACGACTAAAATCATCATTGCTACTATAGCGAATCGCATTAAATTCTTCTTCATATTGGCCTCCTTAGTTGATTTGTTTCTATTTTACCACAATCAACCAATTCACTCAACACTAGTAAGTTTGACTGATGATCTGCTCCACAACCGTATCATCTAATCCTTCAACAACTGCTGTCATTAATTTCACAGCATTAGCGTAATCTTCTCTATGCATCATCGACACATTACTATGAATATAACGCGTCGGCACTGCGATTGTTACAGCAGGTACACCAGTATTACTTTGTGCCACATGCCCTGCATCAGTATAACCTCCTGTTAAGTGGTCAAACTGAATATTGATACCTTGATCTTTTGCAACATCCATAATGTATTGCTTGAAACATACATGCGCGATGTTCCATGCATCCGACAATACAATCACAGGTCCTTCACCCATCTTCGCATTGCTCTCATTCTCCATACTAGGCGTTAATGAACAGAAACATACATCCATCGCAATCGCCAAACTAGGGTTTACTAAATTTGCGGCTGTCTTAGCACCTCGTGACATTGTTTCCTCTTGTGTAACAGCACCTGAATATAGATTTATCTTTGGATTTGTCACATTTTTAGCTACTTCATACGCTAACGCACAACCAAATCGATTATCAAAAGCTTTCGCTAATAAATAATTTGGATTCTCCATCTCTTCAAATTCTGAATATGGTGTAATGCAATCTCCAACTTTAATACCTGATGCAATCGTTTCCTCATAAGATGCTGTTCCAATATCAATAAACATGTTATCTAAACTTACTTTATTACGGTCTTCAGCACTTAAAACATGGGGTGGTTTTCCACCTATTACACCTCGAATATTTCTGTCTTTCGTATGAATCGTCACTTTTTGACTCGTCATGACGATGGGTGACCAATAGCCAAGGTTCGTAAATTTAATAAATCCTTGTTTCGTAATTTCAGTAACCATAAATCCTATTTCATCTAAGTGACCAAGAAGCATTATTGAATGTTTACTATGTGTCTTTCTAACGCCAAAAATACTGCCCGTATTATCTCTTACCGTTTCAACATTAATCGTATCAAACAAACTTTGCATTAATTGTGTCATCGGCAATTCAAATCCTGATGGTGCATTTGTATCTGTCATCGTCTTAAGTAAATTTATCTGTTCGTCCATGCTTACAACCCCTTAAAATAGCATTTATATTATTATATATTACACATAATTACTTAAGAATATACCAATTGCAGTTCCAATATAGTTTCCTATAATATAACCAAGCGTTCCAACAACTAATATAGGTCCTATTAATTTGTGCCACCCCTTCGCGATTGCTAACGCTGCAGCTGTTGTAGGTCCACCAACGTTGGCATTACTCGCAAGTAATATTTCTTCTAAGTCCGCACCAATTAATTTACCTCCAATCAAACTAATGACCAAATTCAACATCGCAATAATAAATACGAATACAAGTAATAGAGGTGCAGTTTGAATAATGAGTGGAATTGACGCAGGAATTCCTAATACAAAGAAAAATAAATATATTAAATAAGTTCCAAACTCACTACTCCCATTCATTCGTTTAAAAAACTTAGGGAATAAAAGCAGTAATATAAATGTAATCGTCGTTAGTATTAAATATTTATCAGTCACAATGCCTGTAAACATTTCATATAAGAGATTGTCGTCCGATTTAGGAAAAATATGTGTCATCAACTCAGATAATTTAAACGACACTGCAACGATGAAAAACGCAGACCCAAAATTTAATGCGATATCAAGCAAAGATATCTCTTTACGACTAAAATAATCTTCACTCCCGGCAATATGTTGACCTTCTACTTCATCAATATGTGGTGTATTAAATTTAAGTTTGAAAAATTGAATTGCCGGTATTGCCATTAACGTTAATATAAATATGGCCGTCATTAAATTATCTGCAACAACTGCAGCTGAAATCACATCTTTCGGTGGATCAAACTTTAATGCCATGGCAGCGAAATTTACACCACCACCAATATAACTCGCACTCATCATCGCACTCAGTTTATCTAAATAAGGAATATGATTTTTAAGCAAAAAGAATGCAACAAATGTACCTACAACCGTACCCACTGAACTGAGTAAAAATATTCCGAGTAAGCGACCACTTTCTTTCCAAATGGCTTTGATATCAATTTGAAATAACAGTAACGGTAGAGCAAGTGGAATAATGAATCCCCAAACCTGATCATAAACTATTGATTCTGTTGGTATAACTTTAAAATTAGAGAGTAACAACGCTAAGATTAAAGCAATAATGGCACCTGATATTTTCGCTGCCCATTTAAATTTCAACTCTAAATAAATACTTAAACTACTAAAGATAACGATAATCGCCCATAAAGACATTACATCATCTGCTGCTATTAATGATTTCATAAAAAACCCCCTCAATTAAATAATATACTTCTAATTTATCAGAATATTCTTTATTATTGAAGAGTATTTCATATTTTATAATCTTTTCGCAAACTTTTCTTTATATTCTTCTGCCAATGCATCCACCTTTAATGCTTTCTCAATCAATGCTTTATTTTTCTTATCACCATATATTAACGTGTTGAATTCATGAAGCGTAAAGCCAATATCATCTTTCTTCATCAATTCCAATTGACTATTAGGTGCGACCATCCCTTCAACCAGTACTCTAAAATAACAACCTGTAGCACGACTCGCACACATCATCTTCACAATATCAGGAACGCCATGGACTTGAGCAATCGTATTACATGGTCCTCTACCTTCACTCACTTGAATCAGTGCGTCACCGAGCTTAAATATGTCACCAATGCAAATCGTATCTTTATCCAGACCGACTGTTGTAATATTCTCACCCATTAAAGTATAAGGTGTATCTAACACCATATAATCTTTCCATAACGCATAATCATTGAAATCATATAAGCACACTGCCTTATTCACGCCACCATGCGCTTTATACACTTGATTGTCTCCTACAAAACCTGTCACTGTCAGTAATGTAGGTCCTTCTATTGGATATTTGTAATAAGCAGTGCGCTTACCTTTGCCATTCACATTCATCTTTTCAACTTTACCAATACAAATGCGTTTCACTTCATAATACATATGATCACCTCTTTTTAAATAGTTTACCCAAACATTTCAACCAAGTAAAATAAGAAAAGCCACCCATATGGATGGCTATCATTATAAATTTAAATTTTTACGGTTAAATAATATTAGATTTACAGCAAACAGAACTGCAATAATCCCAATGGCGATGCCGTAATTCATTATTAAATCTGCATCTCCACTCGAGACTTCAGCACTGTCATATAAACTAAAAATCGTCAGGTTTTTCATCCATTCAAAGTCTTCACTTAACTTTGCACCAATTGAAAATCCATACATAATGAGTGCCACAAAACTCGCAACAAGTATGCCATGTCTTACTTCACTAAATATAAGCATACACGTTAATGTAAATAGACAAATAATTAAGAACACGATTGTGCCTAATACATTTAAGTGAAATAAATCCCAAAAATTATAATCCGGTTTTTCAACAATCCAATTGATTAATCCAACACAACCGAGCGCCATAAGAATTCCAAGTACGACATGAGCAATGATTGCCGCAACTTGAATTTGACTCATGATAGAAATACGTGAGAAAGGTAAGTTCATAATATTCGCAAAGGATTTATCTTCTATCCCTTTGCCTAACAGTTTATTTGGCAACATAATTGCAAAACACAACATCAAAATAATAAAAATCATACCGTAGTATTCCATCGCAATAAACTGATTAATATCTTGTAACCCAGAACTCATATTGAAGATTGCATTTAATTCTTTTGGCATTTGTTTAATCATCTCTTCTAATCCATCCATCTTCTCAATCGTTGGATAAATATAGACGATCATCAGTAAGTAAATCAATGCGCCAAATAAAAATGACATCATAAAGGTCAGTGACTGTTTCATATAATAATTAAATAGCGTCATTTTGCTCACCTCTATCATAAAAATGTAAAAAGATTTCTTCGAGTGTTTCATTTTCAATATTGATATGCTCGATATTAAACTTGCTCAGTTGTTGAATGACATCGTTGGTTTGTCCTTTAATATTAAGTCGAACATTAACCCCATCTCTTGTACTATCCGGGAATAGCACACTAAACTGTTTGGCATCCGTTTCTGATTTAAATTGAATGATATAATGCTGACGCGCATTCGTTTGAATTTGTTCAATATTATCTAAGTCAACAATGCGCCCGTCTTTAATGATACAGATGATATCACATGTACGAGAAACTTCTGTAAAGCTATGCGAGCTCATTAGAATGGTAGTCCCTTTCGCTTTCTCTTCATTGATTAATTCTAAAAAGATTTGCTGTACCAATGGATCTAGACCAGACGTTGGTTCGTCCAAAATTAAAATACTAGGTTCATGCATTAAGCTTTGGATGATGGCTACTTTCTGCTTCATCCCTTTACTCATTTTACCGATTTTAACCTTTTCATCGAGTTGTAATCTTCTTACGAGTTCATCTTTTCTAGTTGTATCATTCATTCCTCTTGCTTTTAACATAAAATCCAAATAGCCTTTACCGGTCATATCATTGATTAAACTAATTTCACCTGAAATATATCCTACTGATTTTTGAATCTTCTCTCTATCTTTGAAAGCATCCATCCCATTGATTGTTACACTCCCAGAAGTCGGTTGCATAAATCCCATCATCATACGAATCGTCGTGGATTTACCGGCACCATTTGGTCCTAAAAATCCAAAAACAGAACCGGGTTCAATATTAAAATTTAAATCAAATACGCCTTTGTCGTTACCGAACTTTTTCGTTAAATTTTTTACTTCAATCATCGTTTACACCCCTTTATAATAGACTTTTCTTAAGTTTTCAATATATGCTTCAAATTCATTAAATAGCGTGTCGTAATTATTGTTTTGGATCATTTCATCCGTTATTTTTGGCATCAACCGTTGCTCATACCCAACAATGGAATCTTGAATCATTAACATCAATATTTGTTGATCGATATCATCTCGAAAAAGCGAGAAATCGATGCCTTTGTAAATTGCACTAAATGCTTCTATTCTTATCTTTTCATAACGATTCATTTCCTCTTCATTGAGTAAATCTATTTCTTGAGTAAACACACGCGTTAAAAATCGTGTCATATCTGGATAGCGGTGCATCAATTCTGCCTTTTTTTTCGTATATTTAGATATCCTTGTAATAAAATCAGGATCATTAATCGATTGTTCATAAAACTTTTCTTCAGAGAAATCCATTGATAATTTTATTAACGTATGGAACAACGCTTTTTTGTTATTGAAATAATAAAACAACATACCTTTACTAATACCAGCTGCCGCAATAATTTCATTTGTCGACGTCCTTTTATAACCATGTTCAGCAAATATTTTAAAACATGTGTTTAATATCGTTTGCTGCTTTTCTTCATCTAATTTTAAAAATGCTTCATTCATAACTCCACTCCTTTGACCAATCTGGTCAATATCATTATAAACTGATTGACCGTATTGGTCAATAAATATTCAAAAAATAAAAAGCTACTCCATTGAGCAGCTTTTAACTTAAAAATCAGCTATTTATTCTTCTTTTTCTTCTTACTTTTCTTTTGCACCACTTGAATTTTATTACGTTTGAACTCCGGCATTTCACTCACTTTTTTCCCACCTAATCGCCAAAGTCTTACTTCGGTATAAACGGCTTTTAAAAGTTGCGTTAATCGTTCAGTCGGCACAATACTGATCATATTCTTAGCACCTAAATCCGCAATAAACTCAAAAGATGTTTCAAAGCTATCTGTTACACGGAAAGTTTCAATGATTTCTGTATAAAGTGATTCAACTTGCTGATTATATATCACTTCACCCTTCATATTTCGCTTTAACTCTGCTTTTAGTTCGCGTGTATTCTTACTTGGTTCGACGTATGCATTTTGGACGAATTTATACACCGCTTCTTTTGTATTTGGCATATAATATTCCATGCTACTAAACATCGCATCTAAATCAAGCTGTTGATGTGAATAGAGTTCATGCTTAATCCAATTTCCTTTCATATTTGGCACTAAATTAGGGAAGAACGTCTGAATGTCTTTCAAAATCATGTCACGCGTTAATTTTTCTTGATATAACTTTAAATAGACTTGTTGCATAATATCAATACGTGTAAAGCCGTATAGATTCAATATCCCACGGTAAAATTTAATCTTCTCAATTTCTTCATTTAAGTTGCCATAGTGCTTTTGATATTTCTTAATATGGGCTGCAACATCATTCGGTAAAAAAAGTATTTCATTAAATGTATGTGCAAATAAGAATATTTCTCGCGTTGCACCTTTCATATATGTAAAGTTATCATAGTCAAATTGTAATGCGTTCTCGATGTTTAATAGCAATTCATAATCCATATATTTCAGCATTTTATCAAGCATCGTAAAGTCTATGAAAAATGCATCATGTATTAAATTGATTTGTGTTTGCTTATCTTCATGGATATCAACTTGATAAAACATAGCAATGGCCTTTAAATCCTCAATATCAACATGATTTAAGTGTTCTTTTAAAGGTTTGTTACCATGGGTTTGAATCATTGTATCAATTTGTTCTTCCATTGCCATTTGTTCGATATATCCTGAAATATTCGCATCAAATGCAACTTGCTCTGCTTTGATTTCCGCTTCAGTTGGTGGCTTTATTTCAGGAAATTTATTGTTGAGAATGTGCTGATTATAACCATTGATAATTTCAATTGGCATAAAGAAAATATCACCGTGTGTTGCTTCAATTATGCCTGCTTCAACTAAATTGGGTAATATAACTTCCGTTTGAATACTATCACGATTAATATTTAAGCCGCGTTCAGCAAGCATCTCTAAATAAACGCTTTCTGTATCATTTAACTTATGTAAAACATCAAATACATTTTGTTCGATTATAGTCATATTTATACTCCTTATTAATAAAAAAGCTTGAACTTATGAGTTCAAGCTTGCATTCACTTTTATTTTTGATGGATTGATTTTAATATTAAACTGCGACTCAAGTAAAGACACAGTTTCCATATCATCAGTAATGACTTCATCAAATCCATGAATCGATAATATTTCTGAATGAATGGTTTGATATTTCTCTTGGATGTCATCATCATTTAACTGATCTATTGCATAATAAAAACCGCCATTATCATACATTTCAAGAATGGTCTCGATGTCTAACTTTCCTTTCGATACAACAAGCTTACGCATCCCAAACTCAGGTAAGGTTTCATACCAAGATAATCCTTCACGTACATTGATAACATCACCAATAATAATCATTGCTGGGTGCGTCACTTTATGTTCAATCACTAAGTCATTAATCGTAGATAAATCACCAATCACTGTTTTCTGATACCCATAACTCGCATTACCGACGACTGCTACCTTTAAATGTGCATCCATATCTTTTGATAATACTTCAACAATTTCAGGTAATGCCTTCATCCCCATATATAATGCTAATGTGCCACCTTTAGCAAGTGCTTGGAAATCAATTTCTTTTAAACTATCTTTTTGTAAGTGTCCTGTAGAGAACGTTACATGCGGTGCATGTGCACGGTCTGTTAATGGAAATCCTGAATAAAGGGCAGCGGCACTCGCACTTGTAATGCCTGGAATCACTTCATATAGATACTTTCCTTCTAAACTATCTACTTCTTCAGATAAACGTCCAAAAATGCCTGGGTCGCCTCCTTTGAGACGAACAACCGTATGACCAAGTGCAGCCTTTTCATTAATAATACGATTGATTTCATCTTGCGCTTTATACTTCACATCAGGATTTTTACCCACATAAATAAGTTCACATTCACGCTTTGACAATTGGAGTAATATTGGATTGACTAGTCGATCATAAATGATCACATCTGCTTGTTTAATACGTCTTATAGCTTTATAAGAAACAAGACCAGGGTCTCCTGGTCCAGCTCCTATAAATACGACTTTACCTAGTCCATCCATATAAATAACTCACCGTTATCTACTTCTACTTTATATGTTGAAACACATCCGTCTGCTTCATCTGGCGCTTGAACTTGTCCATCATTTAAGTTAATTTTTCTGTCATGTAATGGACAGAACACATAATGTTCACTCACAGTCCCTTCTGATAAAGGACCATTTTTGTGTGGGCAACGGTTACCAATCGCTTTAATTTCGCCTGATTCAAGTAAGAAAATACCGATTTCTTCTTCTTTCACAAATACTTTTTTACCGATTTGAGGTTCTAATTCAGCTACATTGAATAATTTGATTTTTTCCATGATTATACGCGCTCCACTTCATACATTTTTCGTTTTTCTTCATCTGTTGCGATTTGTTTCCAAGGCTCTTCTTGACGTGCTTTGTTCGCTTCCATTAAGCGGTCATATAATTCTTTTTGACGTTCTGGATCAAGTAATACTTCTTTCACATTATCAAATCCTAAACGTTCCATCCATGGTGCTGTACGTTCAGCGTAAATACCTGTTTCACGGTAATATTGCATCATTGCACCACATAATTGTACGACTTCATCATCAGTTGCTACTGTCGTTAATAATGTTGCGGCTTTAACTTCTGTACCACCATTACCTCCAACAAAGATTTGGAATCCATTTTCTACAGCAATAACACCAAAATCTTTTACGCCTGATTCTACACAACTACGTGGACAACCAGAAACACCGATTTTGAATTTATGTGGTGTATCAATGTATTCGAATGTTGATTCTAATCGAATTGCAAGAGATGTTGTAAATTGTGTACCGAAACGACAGAACTCTTTACCAACACATGATTTAACTGAACGTAATTTTTTACCGTAAGCAGATGCTGAGCGCATGCCTAAATCTGCCCATACTTGTGGTAAATCTTCTTTTTTAAGTCCGAATAATCCGATACGTTGCGCACCTGTAATTTTTACTAAAGGTACATCATATTTTTTCGCAACTTCACCTAATTTAATTAATTGATCAGGATCTGTTACCCCACCTTGCATTTGTGGAATGACTGAGAATGTACCATCATTTTGAATATTCGCATGGAAACGCTCATTTGCATAACGTGAATCTTTTTCGTCTTCATGTTCATCTGGCCAACACATATTTAAGTAGAAGTTGACTGCTGGACGACATTTTGGACATCCACCTAAGTTTTTGAATCCTAATACGTGACGCACTTCTTTAGAAGTTTTTAATCCTTTTGCACGAATCTGTGTCACGATTTGGTCACGAGAAAGTTCAGTACATCCACAGATACCTGTAGGTCCACCTGCTTCAAACTTATCACCTAATGTGTAAACAAGTAAGTCAGCGATTTGACCTTTACATTTACCACAAGAACCACCTGCTTTAGTATGCGCTGTTACTTCTGCAACTGTTGTTAAACCTTTTTCGTGAACAGCTTTAACGATTTGTCCTTTAGAAATACCGTTACAGCCACAAATTGTTTCATCATCATCCATTGTTTCAACACTGATTGCATCTACTTCTCCAGCTTTGTGAAGTAAAGAAACTAATGTAAATTCTTCAATCGCTTCTTCTTTTTTCATCATATTGTAGAAACGGTTACCTTCTTCAGTATCACCGTAAAGTACCGCACCGACAACTTTACCTTGTTCTACGAATACTTTTTTATAGACATTATCTAATCCATTAAATACTTCAATACCGCGTGTATTTTCACCTTCATAAATCTTACCTGCACTGAATAAGTCACAGCCAGATACTTTAAGTGATGTAAATGTCGTTGAACCGTGATATCCATCCGTTTCAATACCTGTAATGTGATCCGCTAATACTTTACCTTGTTCGTAAAGTGGTGCTACTAATCCGTAAACTTTTGAGTTATGTTCAGCACATTCACCTACAGCATACACGTCTGGGTCATTCGTTTGCATAAAATCATTTACGACAATACCACGACCAATTTCAAGTTCAGCTGCACGTGCTTGTTTTGTTACTGGACGAATCCCAACTGCCATGACTACTAAATCTGTTTCGATGACTGAACCATCGCTTAAGCGAATCGCTTCCACTCGATCTTTACCAATGATTTCTTGGGTATTCCCTTGTAACTTAAATTTCATACCTTGTTTTTCTAAATCTGCTTTTAACATTTCTCCAGCTTTACGATCTAACTGCATTTCCATTAACCATTCACCTAAGTGAACAACCGTTACGTCCATGCCTTGATCAAGTAAACCACGGGCACATTCTAAACCTAAAAGACCTCCACCAATAACGACGGCCTTTTTAAAGTGACGTGCTTGTTCAATAATATATTCAGTGTCTTTGATTGTTCTCCAACCGACAACACCTTCTAATTTCACACCATCAATCGGTAACATGAATGCTGTCGAACCTGTAGCGATGATTAATTTATCATACGCTACTGTAACACCTTTTTTCGTTGTTACTGTTTTATTATCTCTATCAATTGATTCTGCTTTATCATCATTGATTAAAGTGATATCTTGTTCTTTGTACCATTCATAATCATTAAGAATTGTTTCTTCAATATCCATTTTCTTTTGAAGAATATTTGATAGCATAATACGGTTATAGTTCGGATAAGGTTCTTCTCCGATGACTGTAATTTCAAATAAATCTGGATTACGATCTAAGATTTCTTCGATCGTACGAATACCTGCCATACCGTTACCAATCATAACTAATTTTTGTTTCATGTTATTTACTCCTCTGCTATATCAGTAATTTTTTAATAAATCATTTATTTTAATACATCTTTAAGCTTTTGCTTTAAGTTTTTACTTTTTTCAGGACTCGCGCCATCACTTGAAATCATCACACGCATACCCTCATGTTTGAATGATGCCACATTAAAGAAATTAGAATTCGCTTTATTTGAACAATCATTCACGAGCTGATTAGCATGCACACATTCCATGACTTCTTGATTCACACGTTCAACATTCGTTGCGATAAACACAATGTCATATTGACTAATGTCTTGCTTCGTAAATGGAAATGGAATACATTCAACATCCATCGCTTCAATCGCTGCATCAATTTCTGGTGCCATTACTGTAATTTGTGAACCTTCACCTTGTAAACCAGTAACTTTACGTTTGGCAATGCGGCCTCCACCAACTATAAGTATTTTTTTATCTTTTAAGTTCAACATGACTGGATACATATGCATCCTCCTCAACTTCTGCGATTTTTTTCAGCACAGCTTCTGCCATACCGAAATCCAAATCAAGCGTGTCCGTAAAAGTAATGTCATAGCCCGCCTCAATAAACGGTTCACTCAATCTTTTTATCTTACGTACGAGATGACCATCGAATAAGAAATAAGGCATGATTACAATCTTTTTCTCTTTATCTATTTGCTTAAGTTGCGCTTCAAAACTTAATGCACCATAAAGCATTGCAGGTATTAAATCTTGTCCAGTCTCTTGCCTCATCATCTTTACCATTGCTGTTAAACGCTCATCTGGTTCAGTGAACCGCTTGTTACCATGTGCTGTAATGAGTACCATCTCATCTTTATAACATGAAACGATACGTTCACACACTTTGTAAACAGCAGGTTCATCACCAAAGCAATCTGCAATTTCGTAAGTGATATGTGGATAGTTTTTCAATACTTCTTCTAACTGTGCTGGAATATCTTCTCTTGCGTGCATTGCTGGAAATAATAGCATAGGCATGACGAGCAATTTTGTTACCCCTAAATCAATCATTCGCTGTGTAATAATTGGAACATTCTCATCATCTTTTTCTAAAAAAGCGAGTTGTTGCACAGTCTCTTTTCTACCTTTTTTGATATAATCAACAAAATCTCGAAATAGTTGATTTTTATCTGGCATTTTAGATCCATGCGCAATATAAATGATACCTTGCACTTACATCCCCCCTAATTCACAATACTCTTTTATTATAACGTAATTTAATGTGAATATGTTCACATTCATGTATATATAGGGAGTTCCCTATATAATTATTATTGCAAGCAATTCAATAAGAAAAAATAAAAATGTGTACAAAAAAAGCCTTACCAACTGAAATGGTAAGGCTTTAGCTTAGTGCTGAACAAAAGTTCAACAGTCTCTACGCAAATTATTTATTTAATGCTGCTTTCGCTTGTTCTACGATTTGAGCAAATGCTTTTTCGTCAGTGATAGCGATTTCTGATAACATTTTACGGTTGATATCGATTTCAGCTAATTTTAATCCGTTCATTAAACGGCTGTAGCTGATGTCGTTCATACGAGCTGCCGCGTTGATACGTGCGATCCATAATTTACGGAAGTCACGTTTCTTTTGACGACGGTCACGGTATGCATATTGACCTGATTTCATTACTTGCTGTTTTGCTACTTTATATAATGTATGTTTTGAACCAAAGTAACCTTTAGCTAATTTGATTGTACGTTTACGACGCGCGCGTGTAACTGTTCCACCTTTAACTCGTGGCATTATAATTCCTCCTCAGTGTTTCTAATTTTATTATTTTAAGTACGTTAACATTTGTGCTACTCGTTTTTGATCGCCTTTAGACACTAATGACGCTTTACGAAGTCCACGTTTTTGTTTTGTTGATTTGTTTGCGAATAAATGTGATGTGTAAGCTCTTGAACGTTTTAATTTCCCTGAACCAGTTCTTTTAACACGTTTCGCTCCACCACGGTGAGTTTTCATTTTAGGCATGATTTGTTCCTCCTAGTTTTGTTTTTTGTCGACGATTGGCGCTAACATTAAGAACATTGAGCGGCCATCCATCTTGGGTCTTTGTTCAACTGTCGCAAGATCTTTACATTCTTCTGCAAATTTCTCTAACACACGTTGACCAAATTCTTTATGCGTGATTGCACGACCACGGAATCTGATAGATACTTTAACTTTATCTTGCTTCTCTAAGAACTTGCGAGCATTTTTAAGTTTCGTATTGAAATCATGATCCTCAATCGTTGGACTTAATCTAATTTCTTTAACGACTACAACTTTTTGATTTTTACGTGCTTCTTTGTCTTTCTTTTGTTGTTCAAATTTAAATTTACCGTAGTCCATAATTTTGGCTACTGGCGGTTTCGCATTTGGAGCAACTAACACGACATCAAGGTTAACACGTTCAGCAATTTCAATTGCTTCGAACTTAGTTTTAACGCCAAGTTGTTCACCATCATGACCGATTAAACGAAGTTCTCTCGCACGAATTTTGTCATTGATTTGAGTTTGATCTTTAGCTATGGTTGACACCTCCTATTTGATTTACGAAGACAAACAAAAAAGCGAGCGCATAATGCACCCGCTAAAAATAGACATGTCTAACCATGTTATTTAACCCTGTAACTGCTCTTGGCGTCTTCAGGGCGAGAAGCGGGATGCTTCTACTTGTCCGTTTCGTATTCAACAGACTTTAGTATAACAGGTCATATTTTATAAGTCAACATCTATTTTTTCAAATTCACTCATATCATGATTTTGTGATAAATCTACTTCCGTTAATGGAATCTTACGCGTTTTATATTTTAATTTATGATAAAAGTAAAAGGCTAAGAAAATTGGAATTCCCATATATGTGATTAAGAATCCGTTTAAATCAAATTTCCCACCTAAAATTAAATCTGTATCTTGCCCTATGATAACAAATAAACATAAAATAAATGCAAATATCGGACCAAATGGGAACCACATTGCTTTATATTTTAATACAGATGTATCTTTATTTTGTGCATAAAATGCTCTTCTGAATCGATAATGGCTAATAGCAATACCTAACCAAGCAATAAATCCAGTTAAACCACTTGCTGCAACAATATATTCATAAGCTCCACTTGCAACGCGTTCTACTAAGAAAATAATTAGAACAACTACGAATGTCGCTAAAAGACTTGGAATTGGTACACCTTTATGGTTTGTTTCCGAAAACTTACGTGATGCTAAGCCATCTTTACCCATTGCATATAACATGCGGGTTGAAGCATACATACCACTGTTACCTGCAGATAATATTGATGTTAATATTACTGCGTTCATAAATGATGCTGCAAATGCTAATCCTGCATTTTCAAATACTAGCGTAAATGGTGATTTCGCAACACTATCGCCACCCATTAAGTTTGGATTTGTATAAGGTATGATTAATCCAATCACCAATATAGAAAGTATGTAGAAAATTAATATTCTCCAGAATACTTGTTTAATTGCTTTTGGAATTGTCTTCTCAGGTTCTTCTGATTCCCCTGCTGTAATCCCTACAAGTTCAGTACCTTGGAAACTAAATCCTGCAACTAAGAATACGCCTAAAATTGTTAAGAAAGAACCAGTTAAACTATCGCCTAAAAATGGAGCATTTCCGGTTGTAAAGTTGCTAAATCCAATAAACTCTCCACCAAGAATTCCGACAATCGTTAGTACCCCAATAATTAAGAATAAAATAACAGTCACAACTTTCACAATCGCAAACCAATATTCACTTTCACCATAGACACGTACTGATAATGTATTTAAAAATAAAATAATTGCTAAAAATACTAAACTCCATGCCCAACCTGGTAAGAAATCCATTGGTGCCCAATATTTAATAACACTTGCTGCAATACTTACATCTGCTGCTACTGTGATAACCCAGTTAAACCAATAATTCCAGCCAAGAGCAAATCCAAGTGAAGGATCAACGAAACGTGTAGCATATGTAGAAAATGACCCCGATATTGGTAAGTATGTTGCCATCTCTCCTAAGCTTGTCATTAAGAAAAATACCATTATACCAATAATCGTGAAAGCAAGTAGTGCTCCACCAGGACCTGCATCACGGATTGCCCCACCTGATGTCATAAATAAACCTGTTCCGATACAGCCACCGATAGCAATCATCGAAATATGGCGTTGTTTCAATCTTCTTTGTACTTCATTATTACCACTATTCATATTCTGACTTCCTTTCAAATTTAAAAAATGAGTACGCGTATGATACGCGTACTCATTTGAAAAGTAATAATCAAAATTTAGTAGCGCATCACAAACGTGACAGTCTAACACCTATTAAATGTTAGCCCAGAAATTAATGCTCATACACATTATTTCTTCGGCACTGTTTCCTTTCGAAAAATTTCGTTTACGTGTATGACATATCCATCATCTACTCATAAACAGTGCGACCTCTACCTCAACGAGGAATATTAAGTTAGTTTCTAATATACATCATATTGAAATAAAATTCAACATAATATTCAATGCTTTAAATGATTAAACGCTTCATACTCAAAACGCTTTTACACTGAGTGTTATACTCGTAACCATTTTTAACATTATTTTTTTAAACGAATTTCATCTACTAGGTTCCAAATAAATTCATCTCGCTCTAATGTTTTAGAATCTTTAGAACCGTATTGACGTAAGTTGACTTCATTATTTTCAACTTCTTTGTCCCCTACAACTACTTGATATGGTACTTTGTTCATTTGTGCTTCTCGGATTTTATAACCCATTTTTTCGTTACGATCATCGATATGACATCGTACGCCTTGTGATTTCAATTCATCATAAAGTTTACGTGCGTAATCATAATGTACTTCATTAGAAACAGGAATGATTTCTAATTGATTTGGTGCAAGCCACGTAGGATACGCCCCTTTGTATTCTTCAGTTAAAAAGGCTACGAAACGTTCCATTGTAGAGATAACACCACGATGAATAACCACTGGACGGTGTTTCTCTCCATCGTTTCCGATATATTCTAAATCGAAACGCTCTGGTAATAAGAAGTCTAATTGAACCGTTGATAATGTTTCTTCTTTACCTAAAGCTGTTTTAACTTGAACGTCTAATTTAGGACCGTAGAATGCCGCTTCGCCTGGTGCTTCTTCGTAATCTAAGCCCATTTCATCAACTGCTTCTTTAAGCATTGCTTGTGCTTTCTCCCACATTTCATCATCTTGGAAGTACTTTTCAGTATCTTCTGGGTCTCTGTAACTTAAACGGAATTTGTAATCTTTAAATTTAAAGTCTTTATAAACATCGATTACAAGTTCAACAACACGAATAAATTCTTCTTTGATTTGGTCTGGACGAACGAAGATATGCGCATCGTTTAAAGTCATACCACGA
Source organism: Macrococcus animalis (assembly GCF_047425875.1). Lineage (GTDB taxonomy): Bacteria > Bacillota > Bacilli > Staphylococcales > Staphylococcaceae > Macrococcoides > Macrococcoides animalis. Next base: position 2,027,733 of record NZ_CP179727.1, on the reverse strand, counting down.
ACACGTTGTAAACCACTTACAGCACCACTTGCTTCATAACGATGCATAGTACCAAGTTCCGCAATACGAATGGGTAACTCACGATATGAATGTGGTTTATTTTTATAAACCATCATATGGTGTGGACAGTTCATAGGACGTAACACCATTTGCTCATTATCCATTTCCATTACCGGGAACATATCTTCTTGGTAGTGATCCCAATGTCCTGAAGTTTTATATAAATCTACAGAACCCATAACAGGTGTATAAACATGGTCATATCCTAAAGCGACTTCTTTATCAACAATATAGCGTTCTAATTCACGACGAATTGTCGCACCGTTTGGTAACCACAATGGAAGACCCGCACCAACAAGTTGACTTGTTGTAAATAATTCTAATTCTTTACCGATTTTACGGTGGTCTCGTTCTTTACGTTCTTCTAAAATTTGTAGATGTTCTTTTAATGCTTTTTTATCGAAGAAAGCAGTTCCATAGATACGTTGTAACATTTTATTGTTAGAATCACCTCTCCAATATGCACCAGCAGTTGATAATAATTTAAATTCTTTAATTTTAGCAGTTGAAGGAACATGTACACCACGGCAAAGATCAGTAAATTCACCTTGTGTATATAATGTTACGTTTTCGTCTGCTGGAATCGCATCGATTAATTCTTGTTTGTAAGGGTCATCTGCGAATTCATTTTTCGCTTCTTCACGACTTACGACACGACGCTCTATTGTGATATTTTCACCAACGATTTGACGCATTGTCTTTTCGATTTCAGGTAAATCTTCGCTTGAAATTTTGTGTTCAGTATCTACGTCATAGTAGAATCCTTCTTCAATGACTGGACCAACACCGAAATGTACATTACCATACATACGTTTTAATGCTTGCGCCATTAAATGTGCTGTAGAGTGACGTAATACTTCTATACCTTCAGGTGAATCAGGCGTGATGATTTCGATATCCCCATCTACTTTTAACGCCGTTGATAAATCCACCATTTGACCATTGAATTTACCTGCTAAAGCTTTTTTTCTTAAACCTGGACTAATAGACCCTGCGATGTCTTCTGTTGTAATGCCAGACTCAAAACTTTTCACATTACCATCTGGGAATTTCACATTAATTTCACTCATTCAAAACGCCTCACTTTTCCATATTTTGTATTTAAAACAACAAAAAAGACCCCATCCCAAAAAGGGACGAAGTCTATTCGCGGTACCACCCTAATTACTGACAAGTCAGCAACTCTGCATAAGATAACGGTCTTGAGCCGGGCAAGGATTAGTTACCATACAATAAAGGGAGTAATATTATATCTTAATTACTGATTCACAGCACCATCAGCTCTCTAAAAATTAATGATAAATATCGTATCCTTATCATGTTCTTATATATAAACGAATTTAATTTTGTTGTTTGTTATTACATATTATACACCGATTATTATAATTTTCAAACTTATTTTTGTCGGCGATAATTTTTACCGTTTAACATATACGCATCACTGAGTGACTCTACACGTTCCATAATACGACGCGCTTTCGTTTGCTCTGCACCTTGTTTCGTTACAGACAAATGATGACTCAGTTCGTCAAAGTCAAAGTTGGAACTGAAGAACGTTGGCATGTTATTCATCATACGGAAATTTAAGATCGGTCCTAATACTTCATCGCGGACCCATGGGGTTAAATCTTCCGCTCCGATATCATCAAGCATCAGAACGGGTGTGTTTTTCACACGATTTAATCGCTCTGCATAGGTTCCGTCATTAAATCCATTTTTTAATTCTCTAATAAACTCTGGGAAATAGAGTAATGTTGAATAAATATGACGCTCTTTTAACTCGTTCGCAATTGCACCTAAAATAAATGATTTTCCAGTACCAAAAGGACCGTGAATATACATCCCTTTAACAACGTTACCCTTTGCAATATCACGACAGACAAGACCAGCTTGTCTCACAATATCGATACGTGTCGTATCATCCAAATAGATGTCAGCTAACTTGGCATTCAACACATCTTTTGGCATATGGATTGCCGTAATAAATTGCTTCATCTTTTGTTCTTCATCAAATGCAAGTTTTGAAGGACAAGGTAAATGTTTAATCTTAATATGATTATTTTCTACGTAAAGCTCTGGCGTATGGCCAGGTACGAAATTCTTACACTTACCGTATGATTCGCACTCACGGCACATGATAGAAGAATCTTTATATTCTTGGAGGACTGTTAAATCATTATCAATCATTTTATCAGTAACGTTATTTGCGGTAATAAACGCACTAATTTCAGGATCTTGTATCGTTTCTTGTTTAATACGCTCAATGCGCTTAAAGATTTTATTATTTGCATTTAATATTGATCCCATCGGCTTCATTATTTATCCTCCTCCCATAATTGATTCAATTCTTCTTGTAATTTACGACGTTCCGCTTCTAAATCGACTGTTGGTTTGGTTTCATTTTTTACAACCGGTTCTTCTGTTAACCACTTTGGTGTCATTTCTTTTGATGGCGGTAAATATTGTTTTGGACGTCTTGCTTTTTCTTTACGTTCTGCTCGTTTTTGATCCATCGATTTTACAAATTGATAAGCTTCTGCACTTGTTTTAAGGTTTTGCTTTTTCCAGTTGGATGCAATTTCTTCAATATAACTTTGTGGTAATTTCATATCTTTCGTAAATAATACATACTGTATTAATATATTGAATACCCCATATGGCAATTGTTCACGCTCTAGAATGCTTTCAATCATACGCTTTTGTTTTAAAGTAGGTTCTGATTTACTAAATGACGTTAACATATCAATAGGACTTGTCGTATCGAGCATTTCAAACCAATTAAGTAATGTACTCGCTTCTTTTTGTTCTGAGGACATTTGTTCTACAGGCTCTTGTACTTGTAGAGTTGGTAATGCACCATCATGTTCAATTTTATAAAAATCTCTTGCATTTTTTCGTAAATCTTCATGAGAAATCGTTTGATTACTCGTTAATGATTTCAATATAATTTGGCGCATTTCTGTCGGTGCAATATCATACAGGGCTGCTAGTTGTGAAATTAAATCACGCGTCTTCTTCGGTAATTGCTCACTCGTAATTAAATTTTGGGCAAGTAAAGTCTCTAACATATCAAAGTCAAATGTTTGATGATGCACGGGAATACCGTACGGATCACTTTGTTTAATAATCTCACTGTTATATTCAAAGACAATCGGTTCTGGTGATTTCGGTGTTCCGAATACATCCATATATTTACTTGATATATCATGATAACCATCATAATCAATATTATTCGTGAAATATCTACTCTTTAACATCTGAAAACGATGCTTACCAACTTGTTGATATAAGAATACCGAAAGCATTGGATCATTAAAGAATTGTGCGGGCATCACCGGACTTATTAATTTATATATAAATTTCTGATTATTATCATCAATGCGCATATAAGTTTTCATCAATCCAATTGCTTCTAAACGCTTACGTATCACTTCAAAGTGCGTTAAATTCATTTTCAATTCACTTAGGAATATGTAATGTGTATAATCATTACTCACTTGATTGTAATCATTTAAAAATTGACTTAAAAACTGATATACACCTACGCACTCTATTCCGATTAATGGTGTATATAACGTTTTTAATACATCTTCAGTTAAATGCGTGCTAATATAATTCGTCGTTACGGTAAATTGATCCGTACCGTTTAATTCTGTAAAATAATGCTGCATGTTGGCACCTACTTCTTATCCTTATCATTCAATAATCCACTCATTGTACGTAACAGTTGATCTACATCTTTAAACTCCTTGTATACAGAAGCGAATCTTACATAAGACACCTGATCTAATGTCATTAAATGGTCCATAACCATTTCACCAATATCGACAGATGATACTTCAGTAGCACCCTTTTCACGTAAAGTAGTCTCTATATCTGTCGTAATTCGCTCTAAAGATTCGAATGCAACTGGACGCTTTTCACATGCACGGACCAACCCATGTAAGACTTTATCACGATTGAATGCTTGTCTTGTACCGTCCTTTTTCACGACGATTAATGGCTGTAATTCGATTCTCTCAAATGTAGTGAAACGCGTCCCACACTCTTCACATTCACGACGCCTTCTTATAGCAGTCAAATCGTCAGCATGGCGTGAATCAATTACCTTAGATTGATTAAAACCACATTTCGGACATTTCAAGACAATCACTCCTCTTTTAATCATTATTATTTAATTATACAATAATACTAAGCAATTAAAAATCCATAAGATTACACCCAAGAGGATAAACAATAATCACTAGACAAAGGAGTATATTGATGAGACCAAAATTTATATCACTACCTAAATTAGAAGACGGACATCCTGTTAACAAATTACGCGCTAGCTTTAATCATAGAAATGAAACGATACTTTATCATAATGATTCTGTTGGTATTGTCTTTATCGGAGATTCGATTACTGACTACTGGGACCTAGAAGGCTATTTTAAGTTGGAGAATAATAAACGCATCATTAATCGAGGCATTGGCAATGACCGTACGCAATGGGTTCGCGATCGCTTCGAAGCAGATGCATTACAACTTAAACCCGATTGGATTGTATTGTCGATTGGCATTAATAATACAAAAGAACTAGACGAAGATCAAAGCACTGAGAATCAGGCAAAAATTAAGCATAGAATACTAGAAGATATTGAAGCGATGATCGTGATGGCGAAAGAACGCGATATTAAGATTGCAGTGACGACATTAACATCAACAAACCGCCCCCATTTAGAGGGTTTTGTCGTGCGTTCACAGTTGGTCCAACATATTAATACAGCAATTGAAGCACTATGCAAACAACACGATGCAATCTTCATCAACTACTATACAAAAATGACAGAAACAAAAGATGGCATTGATTGCTTACGTGCTGAATTATCTGTTGATGGACTACACCCACACGTTTTAGGGTACGACATTATGGCTGAAGTCGTTGAAACCGCGTTCGGTGGACGATATCCTTTGAAAAGAAAAAACGGAATCTAGACTGTTGAGTCTAGATTCCGTTTTTATTTGTGTTTGTTCATACAATGTCTTGTTGCATGAACAAACAGTGTTGAATTGTCAGGATTCGGTTCAAATTTTGTTGTTATGGCCACTTCTGTTCATACATAGCTATGATGCATGAACAAACAGTCTTGAATTATCTTAATTCAGCTCAATTTTTGTTGTCATGGCCACTTCTGTTCATACATAGCTATGATGCATGAACAGAGTTCTAATGCAGCAACTTCAAACCTATCGTACTTACCAAGATTAATCCCATAAAGAACAATCGTAATACGTTCCTAGATTCACCATAAAAAATGATTCCAACAATTGCACCACCGACTGCACCAATTCCAGTCCAGATTGCATAAGCCGTACTCATTGGAATTTCAACTAAAGCCACAGATAAGAAAAATAAACTAAATGAAAACGAAACAATTAACAATAAAATATAACGTTTATGATTAGTATTCACATACATATTAATAATCACCACACCCAGCATTTCACAGAGACCAGCGAGAACTAAAATAAGCCAATACATTACTTCGCCTCCTCTGGTGTTGCCATTTTTAAACCAATAACCCCAATAATCAGTATACTAATCAATACAATCTTCTCCGTACCTAATGGTTCATTGAAAAATACAACATCCGCGATTGTAACAAGTGTTGCCCCTAATCCAACGAATACAGCATAACTTGTACCAACTGGTAAGAATTTAGATGAATTGAGTAATAAATAAAAACTAATAGAAACACTGATAACTGTAAGTAACCACTCATACCAAACGTCAGCATGTGCTAAACCGATCACCCAACACATTTCAAAAATGGCAGCGACGATAATTTTTATCCAATTCATGTTCTACCTCACTCATAAATTAATAGAGATTAGTATAACATATTTGTACGCTCATATTGGTTATAGCGCACTAAAGGCAAGAGCATTAGAAACTTATAAGCATTTGCATCAAGATTAAAGTTATAAAGAGCATTATTACAATCGCACCTAATAATTTATGTGTAATATATACTTTTAATCCAATAAAAATAATTCCTATATAAATAAATATTTTACTCAATTGAATATTGTTCGTAACAAACAATATTACTAAACCAATCAAGCAAAATATAGCGCTTATCATTGAAAACATAACTTCATATTTTCTCATTCTAGCAACCTCTTGTCTCTATCATTTATGATGTTAATAACGCATAATCAAGGTAAACTGATAAAAGAATAATATTTCCATTCAAATGTATCCACCTTGTAATCAACCTTTTATTTATATTACCATAAAAATAACCTTAAAAATGGATATTCATCATTTTTAAGGATTATTTATGTTATAATTATTTATTAAATTCACATATAACTTGAATATTATTCCCTCTGATATTTGCACTTACTTTTCCATTTAATTTAACCATGAGTTCTTTTACTATATATAAACCAAGTCCATTATGATTTCCGCTTCTACTTGAATCCATCATAAAAGATCTTTCAAAGATTTTATCGGTATCTAGATAATCTAATTGTTGTAAATCATTAGTGAAAATCACTGTAAATGTTTCCTCATTATCTTTATATTTGATATTAATTTCAGATTGAGCAAATCAAATTGCATTATTTAAAATATTATTAAAAATTCGATTTGACATTTGTTTGTCTATAAATAAATATACTGCAGATTGATTTTGTATTTGTAGATCTAAATGGTTTTTCTCAATTTCATAATAATGACTCATACATGCTTCATTTATGAGATCAGTAATTGAGGTATATTCTAACTCTATAATATTCGAATTAGAATCAATTAATGATATTTGATAAAACATATCAATACTATTCATTAATTGATCTATTTTTTTATCCATAATTTTCAAATGATTATTACTTTCTTCTGATATATTTACACCTAACTTCAATTGTTCTAAGTAACCCTTAATTGAAGTTAATGGTGTTCTCAAATCATGAGAGATATTAGCCCATTCTTCTTTCTGCAATTGCAGTTTTTTTCTATCGTCATTTCTTTGTTCGCGAAAATGATTGATTAATTGATTGATACTATTTATACACTGACTAATCGTACTATTATGAGTAGTTGTTCTTAATATTTCATTTGTATATTCAAAATTCTTCATTTCATTTAATTGCACTGTAAGAGATTTTAAATCTTTTCTATAAATAATTAACTTCCAACAAGCAACAATTAAAAGAATCAGTAATATACAAATTAATGTAATCAACAAAATCACCCTTATATATCTTTTTTATTAAATAAATAGAAACTCACCAATAAACTAGTAACTGTTAAGAATATACCAGTAATCCAATAATCAATACTAAGTTGCACATTATGATCCATATACTCTGTTAATATACCATCTAATAATACTTTTGGACTATAATCAGATAAAGTCATAAATACTTTATTGAATTTACTCAATATATAAAATAACGAAGAAGAAAGCAGTAATACTGCGACTAAAATAATACCAGATAAAAATTCTTTTATACCTGAAATATTTAAAGCATGAGCTAATGAAAAACCACCTAATATAATCGGAACCATATTAACAATTGCATATAATAAATCAATAAATGCTTTTTTGTCTTTAGGTAAAAAAATACGGCCACAAATGTACACAACCAACAATGATATTACACACAATATAACAAAGTACATTAACGAAATAAGATATTTACCGAAAAAAATGCTACTTCTTGATATGCCAAAAGATACTGTCTGTTTTAATAGTCGTAAACTTTCATTATTTACTAAAAATGAATTAATAATTGAACCAATCACAATGATTAATATTCCAAAAGCAATAATATTATTATAATAAAAATCAGCTCTATAATACGGAAAATACTTACCAGAATTACCGAAATGGTTTAATGTATATGCAGCCATAATCAATAACATAATACATATTGCAGATATAATATAATATCCTTTTGTCTTCATCATTTTATAATTTTCACTTCGTAAAAAATTAATCATTTACATGACCTCCTAAACCTAAAAAATATTCCTCTAAATTTATTGATTCAACACGTAATTCAGAAATTTGAATATCCTGATTTAGAAGTACTCTATTAATTTGATTTTTATCGATATCGTCACCATAAATTCGAAGTTCATTATCAGGATAAACTTTAAAATTAATACCCTCAAAATTAGACTCTAAAATATTTACAGCTTTTGATATATTATCTACTTTTATCTTCAAATGTTGTTCACTTCGTTCTTTGAATTCTTTGCTTGAAATATTTTCTACAACATTTCCTTTTTCTATAAATAAATATCGTGTCGCGATAAGTTGAAGTTCTGCAAGTATATGACTAGATACTAATATAGTTATTTCTTTTTCTCTATTTAACTTGATTAATAGTCTTCTAATTTCAGTAATACCCTCAGCATCCAGGCCATTTGTCGGTTCGTCCAAAACTAAGATATCAGGTCCAGATAATAAAGCAAGCGCCAACCCTAATCGTTGCTTCATACCCATAGAATATTGTTTAAATTTCTTTTTAGGATATTGATTAATTCCAACAATTTCAAGCACTTCATTTATTCGTTGCTTCTCACTAATACCTCTTTGAATTCTAAAATAATTTAAGTTTTGATAGGCATTCAAATTCGGAAAGAAAGTAGGCTCTTCAATCATAAAACCAATCTTTTTTCTTCCTCTAGAGATATTCATTAAATCATTATTTGGAAAGAGTATTATTTCACCAGTTGTTGGTTTAATTTGACCAGATAACATTTTAAAAAAAGTTGATTTTCCAGCACCATTTTTACCAATCACTGCACATATTTCTCCGCTTTTCAATACAAAGTCTAAAGGCTTTAATGCTTGATAATTACCATATTGCTTAGATAGTTTATTTACTTTTAATAAATCTACCAACGATATCACTCCTTTATGTTTTATTATTATCATCATAAAAGATTTCATATTAATATCCTTTAAGTAAAACATAAAGATTTCATAAAGATTTTTATACGAGCATAAAGCCTATGCCCCATATAGTTTTTATATAAACTTCGCTTGTTATATTTTCGAATTTTTTTCTGATATTTGAAACATGTACACTGATTGTATTATCATCACCGACGTAAGTGCCATGTCCAATATTTTCATAAATTTCTCTTTTTGAAATAGGAATACCTGGTTTTTTTATTAATTCTGTTAATATTTCAAACTCGGAATTTGTTAATTTTATTATCTCATTCATCAATAGAACTTCTCTCGTGACGGTATTGAGAGTTAAATCGCGATGAACAAAGTCTTTCATAGTATTAGAAGTACTATTTCTTAATTGAACTAGTACTCTAGCTTCTACTTCCTTATTTTCGAATGGTTTCGTAATATAATCATCCGCGCCTTGTTGTAACAAATTAACTTTATCATTAATATCGCTCTTTGCTGAAATTACTATTACTTTTGAATCAATAGTTTGCTTTATCAATTTTAATAGATTTACGACGTCAATATTTGGCAACATTAAATCCAGTAATATTAAATCATAATGATTGATACTCATTAAATCTTTAGCTTTGTTACCATCAAAAGCCATATCAGCTTTAATATGCATTTTAGTCAACATTAATGAAAGTAAATGTGCTATTTCTAAATCATCTTCAACAATTAATACATGATTGTCCAATCTATTCACCATCCATACTTAAATAGTCTTCTTTATTTTACAGAAATTTTGTATAAAAAATACAATAATATCAATAAATAAATTACAATAACACAAAAAATCACTTCTAAATATATAGAAATGATTTTTGTATTTAATATTTAAATCACTGTTTGTTTATTATGTATTTCGTACCTATCTCATTTGATGTGATATTTAATTCTACATTTAATTTCTCACTAATATCATTCATGATTGTAATGCCCTTACTACCCTTTGAAATTTTAGTGGTATCGTATCCAACACCAAAATCGATAATCTCTAATTTATTTGAATCTAAATTGATTAATAGCTTTTTTGTTTGAGAGTGCCTAATAATATTTGAAAGTATATTATCTAGTAGTCGCTCAAAAAATAATACTTCAGTTTTCCATATAATATTGCTGTCAACATCAGTAAAAACCTTTATTTTATTCTTTTCTAATAAATAATTCCATTTCATCAATGACTTCATAACAATATCATCTACTCTATAGTCTTCTAAAAATAAATACTGCTCTTTATAATTTAGCTCATCTGTTTCAGATACCTTCTTAACGAGTTGATTCGTGTACATTATCTTTGTGTAAATTTGATCTACTTTATCTTCAGGAATTTGATATTCATTCGCTAATTCATACAATTCCAGCATTATTGCAGTAAGTGGTGTATTAATATCATGTGATAATTGTTTTATATGTTCTTGTTTCATATTACTTTGTTGCTCTAATATGGCCTCTTTATACCTTAATCTATCTATCAATTTATTTATCGAACCTGACAGAACGTTAATTTCATCTTTACTGTCATTTTGATATTCCAATTTTTCTGGGAAACCTTCATCATATGTTATCTTTTCTACTATTTCATGAATGTTACTAATTCTAGAAATAACTTTCTTAAAATATTTTGATCCAATCCAGACCAAAAATAGTAAAAGAATAAAATAGAAGATATAAAAATTAACATATAAAAAAGAACTTTTAAACTTCCATTCAAACCTAAAAAAATAATTAACTACAGTATAACTCAATAGAAAAAAATAATTTAGAAGTATAAAAGTAAATGGGATTAAAAATATACTGAATGCCATGACATAAAAATATTTTTGTATTAAATTTTTATTTTTCATTTGATTTCATCCTATAGCCAATTCCATATATTGTATTAATAATTTTACAGTCATTATCTTTCAATTTTGTTCTAAGTTTCTTTATATAGACATTTAAACTATTTTCATATGTATCACCGTCATACCATACGTAATCAATGATTCTTTCTTTCTCTAAAATGATATTTCTATTTTGATATAAATAAAAAAATAATTTTCTTTCTGTCTTTGATAATTCAATTTCTTTACCCTCATCATCAAACACTAATTTATTCATAATATCGATCTTTAGATTATAAAGATTTTCGTGATAATCAGAATAACTTTTTTCTAAAATATTTTCTATTCTTGCAATTAATTCCAAAGGGTGAAACGGCTTGGTTATGTAATCTTCACCATTACGTAAGCCATCTAATTTACTTTCAATATCATTACGAGCAGATAAAAAAATAATAGGAATATTATTTTCTTCTCTAATATTTTTAGTAATAGCAATTCCATTGTCAAAAGGTAGCATGATATCCATCAAAATAAGATGGATATCATCTAATTGTTCAATTACACCTTCTCCAGTTGAATTAATTAATACATTAGCACCTTTTGCTTCGATTAATCTCTTTATACTTGATGCAATTATCATATCATCTTCAACTATGAGAATATTAAAACCTTTCATTTTTATACCTCAAATCTTAATTAATAAAATACATTCCTAATGCATAAAATATTAAATATCCCAGAACTAAACTTAATAACAACGTATTTCGTTTTTTTGTAAAAGTTTTTTTGTTTGTAACATAAGCATTGTAATCATAGAAGTGCATGAACACAAAACTAAATGCTAATATCACCGCACTTGCCAAAGAACATAAAGCAATTAAAATAAATAATGGTCCAGGATTTTCTAGCATAAATCTCCCTCCTTATATTGTATATTAGAAAAGTTAAAAATACATGATTTAACATATCTTAGAAACTGATAACTTTTCCTTAGATACAATATAAACATCAATTCTTAAAAAGTTATGAATATAAATAGCACTTCTCATAAATTTTGAGAAATGCTTAATTTTTTATAACTTACGAAATATGTTTTACTTCATCCCTCTCAAAACATGCGTCGTAATAATATTTGTATCCCATTGTTTCTCACCATAATCATATAATCGCATACGTTCAGCATATTTTTTATTTACCTTTTGAATCATTTTGTCGACTTGTTCGAAGAATAGATTATCTGTATTCTGATTTCTCACACGGTTCAGTATCTCTATTTTCGTCTTAAGTTCTGACTCAATAATGGTTAACGCCCAATCTCGACCACTCGCAGGATGATCAGGTGTGAATTGCTGCGTTACATAATTTGAGTTTACATGAATAAACTGAAATTGCTCCATCGTTGTCGGCAATTCCGATTCGTTTATTTTATACTTCGCAATATCATATTCTGCCAATTCATTTCTATCCGACTCTAACTTTGCCCAAAAGTTATTCTCAAATACATCATTTTCAATACATTTCGCCATTCTTCTGATATTCGTAACATTGGATAAACAGATACAAACCCCATTTTGTTTTAATATCCTTTTTTGTTCATTAAAAAATACTGATGTTTCAACGTGTTCACACACAGTGTTAGATATAACGACATCAAAAATTTCATCTTCAAATGGTAAATCATAAATATCGCCAACAATAAACTTCATGTCGTTAATATTATTACGTGCATAATCAATAAAAATCTCATCTCTATCCATCCCAATTATTTCAGCATTCGGATACCATCTTTTTAACGCCTCACTTAATGCACCAGGTCCACAACCAATTTCAAGTATTTTTATGTTAGTCTGTGGTAAATCGAAGTACTTCATATAATCATCTTTAAAGCGATCATCAAATCGTAATTTACGACTTAAATATAAAGTATCAATCCCTTGAATTTTACTCGACCATAATGTACTCATTTACACTCACCTCTCTCCATCAACACTTTTTACCATTTTAATTTAAATCCAAAATAAAGACACCTCTCAACATTGCGAGGTGTCTTTATTCTATATTACTTCGCTAACTTTTCGCCCATTAATACAGCTAATTCTACTACACGAGTTGAGTAACCCCACTCGTTATCGTACCAAGATAATACTTTTACTTTAGAACCTTCCATTACGATTGTAGATAATCCATCAACGATTGAGCTGTTTGGATTTGTATTGAAATCTACACTTACTAATGGTTCATGTGTAATATCTAAAATACCTTTTAATTCGTTCTCACTTGCAGCTTTAAACGCTTCATTGATTTCTTCAACAGTTACTTCTTTTTCTAGATCCACAACTAAGTCAACTAACGAAACGTTTGTTGTAGGTACACGTAATGCCATACCGTGTAGCTTACCTTGTAATTCAGGTAATACTAAAGCTAAAGCTTTTGCAGCACCTGTAGAGGTTGGAATGATACTTTGAGCACATGCACGCGCACGACGTAAATCTTTATGTGGATTATCTAAGTTCTTTTGATCATTTGTATACGCATGAACTGTTGTCATTAATCCATTTTTAATACCAAATTTATCATTTAATACTTTCGCCACTGGTGCTAAGCAGTTTGTTGTACAAGATGCATTAGAAATAACATCATATGTATCAATATCCAATTGTGCACAGTTCACACCGCGAACGATTGTTTGAACATTTCCTTTACCTGGAGCAGTTAATAATACTTTTTTAGCACCTGCTTTAATGTGTGCTGAAGCTTTTTCAGCATCATTAAATTTACCAGTTGCTTCTATAACAATATCAATATTTAACTCTTTCCATGGTAATAATTCTGGATTTCGCTCAGATACTAATTTGATTTCTTTTCCGTTTACGATTAAAGCATTCTCACCAGGCTCAACATCTAATTCAAACTTACCATGAGTAGTATCGTACTTCGTTAAATGTGCTAGTGTTTCTGGAGGATAGCTCGCGTTAATCGCTACTACTTCTAACTCTTCATTTAATAGTGCTGCACGGAACACCATTCTTCCAATTCTACCTAACCCATTAATCGCTACTCTAGTTTTCATCATATCTTCTCCTCCGCAATGTGTTATACTAATCTCTTTCATTAGTATAGCACAATGATAAAGTTAAGGAAGCGTTTTCTTTAAGAAAATTATTTTCATAATTTTCTTAAAATTTATCACTTTTGATTAGCTGTTACGAGTTGTTCGAGTTGTTGAAATAAGTCTTCTAAAGTACCACTATTATCTATGACTTTATCGGCTTTTTGCTTCTTGAATTCTATTGATAACTGTGAAGATACACGTGATGTCGCTTCTTCTAGCGTAAGCGTATTACGGGACATTAAACGTTCTATTTGTATCATCTCTGGGACATATACGACCCACACTTCATCAACAGTATGTTCTAATTTGTTTTCGAAAAGTAAAGGTATATCCATAACAACTGTTTTACCTTGAGCAAGCCCTATAGCTTTTTCAGCTTCCATTATGTCTCTTACACGAGGATGCAGAATATCATTTAATTTTTGACGTTCCAAAGGATCATTAAAGATTATCTCACCTAACGCTTTTCTGTTAAGTGTCCCGTCTTCCTGTATCACTTCATCACCAAAAACTGTTCTAATTTCTGCTAATCCTGCTGAACCGATTTCTACTGCTTTGCGGCTAGCAATATCTGCATCAACAATTACATAGCCCTTTTCTTTCAAAAAATTTGCCACCGTTGATTTTCCACTAGCGATACCACCTGTTAATCCAATAACTTTCATATAGCACCTACTTTTGACATTTTTCACAGTAATGCGTGTTTCTTGTGGCAATTATTATATTCGAAATTTCACTGCCACATGTATTACATCGTTTTAAGCCGTAGACATTAAATTTACTTTGCATAGTACCACTTTCACCTTCAACATTGCGATAATCAGAGATACTTGACCCACCTAATTCAATACCTTTATTTAGTACATCTACAATTGCTAAAAATAACCTTTTCTTCTCTTGTACAGATAATGTATGTGTTATATGTGTAGGTAAAATTCGTGCTATATACAATGCTTCGCATGCATAAATGTTTCCACAACCACTGACAACACTGTGATCCATTATCACTTGCTTTATCGGTTTGTTCATGAACTTTTTTTGTTTTGTTTGTTGAAGAAAATGCTTCAATGCTTTCTCTTCAAAGGGCTCTGGTGCAATCGTATGATAAAATGTTTGGTATGCATCTTCATCCAAGATTTTAAACTCACCAAATCGTCTGACATCTGAGTAAATCATTTTTTGACCATTGGATAATTCAAACTGAACATGCCAATGTCTTCTATAATTAGGTATTGGAATATCCTTAACACTCGGTCTCACAAAAAATGCACCAGACATTCCAAGATGACCGACCAAATAGATTTTTTGTTCATTTTGAAACTTATTGAGATGAAAAATAATATATTTACTTCTGCGTTCAATACTGTCGATCACAGTATTGCTTAAGACCGATTGAAACGTTTCTAATCCAACTTGCTTAATAATCGTCTCTTTGCCCTGTTCCTTCCCAGCTTTCACCGCATCTGAAAAGATAATAGTTACTATATGTTCATTTAATATATGTGGTCGTAAACCTCTAACCACATGCTCTACTTCTGGTAATTCTGGCATCTTCTCACCTACTTCGCTTCATACCAACTTTCACCAGAATTATATTCAACTTCAAGTGGCACGTTTAGTTCCATTGCATTCTCCATAATATCTTTGACAAATAAACTAAAAGCATCGATTTCATCTTTTGGTACTTCAAAAATTAATTCATCGTGTACTTGTAATAACATCTTAGCTTTAAAGTTTGTTTCTTTCAGTGCTTTATCAAACTGTACCATTGCCAGTTTGATAATATCAGCAGCACTACCTTGTATCGGTGTGTTCATCGCAGTACGTTCTGCAAATCCTCTTAAGTTAAAGTTCTTACTCGTTATATCTGGGATATAACGTCTACGATGCATAATTGTAGTTACATAACCATCTTGCTTAGCTTTTTGAATAATATCATCCATATATTGCTTTACATTTGGAAAACTGTTTAAGTAATCATCAATAAATTGTTGAGCTGCCTTTCTAGTAATTCCTAAACTTTGACTTAAACCATAATCACTAATCCCGTATACGATACCAAAATTAACTGCTTTCGCTTGACGGCGCATATTGCTATCAATTGCATCTCTCTCTACATTAAAAACTTCCATCGCTGTTTTTGTATGAATATCAATACCATGTGTGAAAGCTTCCATCATACTCTTATCTTCGGTAATATGCGCTAATACACGAAGTTCTATTTGAGAATAATCTGCTGCGAAAATTACCATATCGTCCTCACTAGGTACAAATGCCTTACGAATTTTTCGTCCTTCATCTAAGCGCACAGGAATATTTTGCAAGTTGGGATCAATTGAAGATAAGCGGCCTGTTTGTGCGATTACTTGGTTGAAACGCGTATGGATTTTTTGATCATCTCCAATTAATTTTTGAAGTCCTTCAACATATGTTGATTGTAATTTAGAGAGTGTACGATAAACTAAAATATCATCAATAATCTCATGACTACCTTGTAATTTTTCTAGTACATCGACAGCTGTTGAATAACCTGTCTTGGTCTTTTTAATAATTGGTAATTGTAATTCCTCAAATAAAATCACACCTAATTGCTTCGGTGAATTGACATTAAATTCTTTACCTGCATGTTCATAAATATTTTTTGTTAGAACATCTAATCGTTCTTGAATTTCTTTTTGCATCTCTTGCAATGTTGCTTTATTGACTTTAATGCCCTGCATCTCCATTTTTGCGAGTACTAAAGCCAGTGGAAGTTCGAGTTCATCATGCAATGCTAGTTGTTCGTGTTCTATGAGCTTTTCTTTAATTAAAGGTGTAACATCACTGATTAAGTTCACTTCGTTTGCTATATGTTTGTATAATATATCAGTTTCAGGAATATGCGCTTTTGCACCTTTTCCGAATATATGATCATCCGATTCTACATAATTTAAGCCGAAATCTTGCCCAACTCTTGCTACATCAACAACTGTTGTTGATGGATTAAGTAAATAGTTGGCAAGCATTACGTCAAATAAAATCCCTTCAATATTAATGTTTAAACGTTCAAACAATACTTTTACAGCTTTCGCATCATACACATGTTTCTTAACTTTGTCGTTCTCAAGTAGTTGAATAAAAGAATCATTTTCTTTAATTTCCTCTGGCGATATAACAAATGTCTCACCATTATAAATAATTCCTATTCCCAAAATCTCATTTTTTAAATAATTATCTTGATAATATTTGATATGTAAATCGATAATATCTATAGCAGTAAAATCAAATGTTTTAAAGTTATCATTTAACGTTAATTCTTTATTGCTCGCAATCTGACTTGTAGTATCAATACTTTCAAGCATTTGTTTGAATTCTAATTCTCTAAATAATTCTATTTTTTTTGTTTCATCCTTTTCGGGAATAATTGTATCTTCAAGCTTCAATTCAATTGGTGCGCTTGTTTCAATTGTCGCAAGTTTTTTACTCATAATCGCATCAGATTGATGATTGGTTAAATTCTCTTTCAGTTTCTTAGCAGTGATTTTATCTAAGTTCTCAATTACTCCTTCTACAGTGCCATACTCCATCAGCAACTTAATTGCAGTTTTCTCACCAACACCTGGTACACCGGGTATGTTATCTGATTTATCCCCCATCAAACCTTTTAAATCGATAATCTTTTCAGCACCAAACCCATATTTATCTTGAATAAATTCAGGAGTGTACTTATCAATATCAGTAACACCTTTTTTTGTGTAATATACAGTAACATAGTCATTTACAAGTTGTGTTAAATCCCGATCGCCTGTAACGATGATTGTTTCCATCTTTTTTTCTGACGCTTCCTTTGAAAGTGTCCCAATGATATCATCCGCTTCGTAGTTATCCAATTCATAGTGTTTAATTTGATAGGATTCAACTAGACGACGAATATGCGGAAATTGCTCGCTTAATTCTTGTGGTGTTTTTTGTCGTCCACCTTTATATTCTCCAAATGTTGCATGTCTAAATGTCGTTTTTCCGGCATCAAACGCAATTAAGAAGTGTGTCGGTTTTTCTTCCTTTAATAATTTTTCTAATATCAGAGTAAATCCATAAATTGCATTTGTATGTAATTCAGATGAATTCTTTAGTAAAGGTAATGCGTAAAATGCACGAAATGCGATACTATTTCCATCAATTAATATGAGCTTATTGTTCATTATTCTACCTCCATCTTATGTCTATTCTAGTCTATCACATCTTCTATTTGAGACATATTTAAAGGGATAGTAATATTAAAAATAGCAAAAAAAAACACAAGTGATTGCTTCAAAGTCACTTGTGTTTCTCTTCATCTAAAATGAAGGGGTCTACCTATTATTATAATCATTGTTTGTTAATTTAGTGTAAATATGAAGTAAAGTTTCAATAAATATGTTGTTTTAATATAATTCTGAAAGTCGTTCCAACACCAACTTCACTTTCAACTTCAATTTCACCTTTAAAAACTTCGATGATATGTTTCACTATTGATAGGCCTAAACCCGTACCGCCAGAATCACGGCTACGCGCTTTATCCACACGATAAAATCTTTCAAAAATTCGCATTTGTTCTTCCGGTGCAATCCCTATACCTTCATCTGTTATCTCTAAGATACAATTTCGGTCTTTTTGGAAAACTTTAATAGTGATACTTGCATCGTCATATGAATAATTAATTGCATTTGAAAGTAAATTTATTACTACTTGTTTTAACTTACTTGGTTCAGCAAGTACATATAAATCTTTTTCGAAATCTAAATTAAATTTTATATTTTTCTTTTCCGCAAGAGGATGTACTACTTCTACACTATTGAATACTTTCTGTGGCAAATTCACTTTAGTCATCTCAAAGTGATTTGCTTGTTCTATTTTCGAAAGTTCCAATAACTCACTCACTAACACTTGTATGCGATTGGATTCTTTCAATATAATTTCTAAGAACATATCTAGTGTTTCTGGTTCATCTTTAGCTCCATCAATTAACGTTTCAGTAAATCCTTTAATACTTGTAATTGGCGTCTTCAATTCATGAGAAACATTGGCAACGAAGTCTTTACGCATTTGTTCTAAAGATTTTAGTTGCGTAATATCATGGAGTACGATTACTATGCCTTCAATCTTCTTGCGTTTCTTTGATAATACAGGTACAACGGCCACATCAAAATACTTCTTATGCACATTAACTGTTAAGTTTAAAGTGTCATTAACCGGTTTTTCTACTGCAATAGCTTCCTTAATCATTTTTTTAATAAATTGATTTTTAATGACCGTTTCGTAATGTCCATGTTCAATCGGCTGTCGCTTATTAAATAAGTTAATATATGTTTCATTCGCAATTGCAACTTCTCCATGATTATTAACTAACATCGTCGCACTTGGAATATTTTGAAGTGTTGTTTCTAGTCTGTTACGTTGTAACTTCTGTTCGTTATTTAAATCTTGTAATGTTCGGGCTAATACGTTGGTTGATTTGAATAATTCTTTTGTCTCTGTCACACTACTCTCCGGAACACGTACTTTGTAATTGCCATCCGCCAATAATTTCGAAGCATAAGTCACTTCTTTAATGGGCTGTATATAGCTTTTATTGACATAGCGAACGATGATAAAAATTATAGGTATCATACATAATAATGCAATAGAGAAATATTTTATTAATGTTGATTCTACATCTTTGACTGTCGTATTTTCACTCAATATATATACTGTATTTTTATCTTTATATCGCAATAAACTTTTTTCAATTGAGCCTTCATAACGATAATTCACCTGATTATTATTCTCAAGTGTATATTTGGTTATAAAACGATCAAACTGGTGCTTGGTAATTCCCTTTGACTTATAAATAACATGTTGATTTTTATCTAATATTAAAATTGAACTTTGATATGAATCTTCATAAGACTGAATAAATTTTTTTATACGTTCGTCGCCACTAACGTACGCATCAAATATTTTTGCATCTTTCGTAATGGTCTCTTTATCATTTTGTATTAATAAATCAGCCAGTGTAAGATGCAATAGTGTTCCTATTAAAAGAAAGCTTACAACAATAAATGTTGTAAGCATTAATAACAATCTACTTTTAAAACTAATCATTACGCTTAGGATTCTCTAACTTATATCCAAGACCACGTACTGTCTTAATGTA
Source organism: Macrococcus animalis (assembly GCF_047425875.1). Taxonomy (GTDB): domain Bacteria; phylum Bacillota; class Bacilli; order Staphylococcales; family Staphylococcaceae; genus Macrococcoides; species Macrococcoides animalis. The sequence goes on along the minus strand of NZ_CP179727.1, from coordinate 2,007,615 downwards.
TTGTGGCTGTTTCGGATTTTCTTCAATCTTTTCACGTAAGTGGCTAATATGTACATCTACAATACGAGAGTCTCCTGCAAATTCATAGTTCCATACAGAGTTCAACATATGTTCACGTGTAATCACACGACCTTGGCGTTCAAGTAAGTAAATAAGTAACTCAAATTCTTTCGGAGTTAAATCCAATAACACATCATTACGATATGCTTCAAAATGTTCTGGTAATACTTTAATTTTACCAATCACTATTTCTTTATTACCTTTTTCTTCTTCCACCATTTTTAATGCATTTGAACGACGAAGAATTGCTTTAATTCGTGCAATAACTTCTCTTGGAGAAAACGGCTTTGTCATATAATCATCTGCACCTAATTCTAATCCAAGTACTTTATCGAATTCGTCGTCCTTTGCAGTTAACATTAATATTGGCACTTGATTCTTTTCATTTCGAACAGATTTGCAAACTTCTACGCCATCCATCTTAGGTAACATTAAATCTAAAACAACGATGTCAGGTTTTTCGCTAAATATCTTTTCTAAACCTTCTTCGCCATCATAGGCTGTTACAACTTCGAAACCTGACTGTTGCAAATTATATTGTAGTAAAGTTACGATTGATTGTTCATCGTCTACTACTAAAACCTTCTGACTCATCCAATCCCTCCAAACAATTATACAATTGTATTATATCTTAAAAGAATATTGAAATGCTACAACAAATCAATATTCTTCAAGCAACAGCCGAATAATTTACACTATCTTTACAATTCGGAGGTTTTTCAAAAAAATTTAATCAATTAACATTATATTGATTACTTCAATGATTGTATTGCAGAAATAACCGATTCCGCGGAATCAGCAAAAGCTTTCTGCTCTTCTACAGTCAGTTGTAATTCAACTATTTTTTCTACACCATCTTTATTTAATACAACCGGCACACCTATATAAATATCATTTTGATTAAATTCGCCATTTAAATAAGCAATGGCAGGCAAGACACGATGACTATCATTAAGAATTGCTTCAGCCATTTCAACCATTGCTGCCGCTGGTGCATAATAAGCTGAACCTGTACCTAATAAATTTACAATTTCAGCCCCTCCTTTACGTGTTCTATCAACAATGGATTCAATGGTCTCTGAATCCATTAAATCCGTTAATGGAACACCACTTACTGAGGCATATCGAATTAAAGGTACCATCGTATCACCATGTCCTCCTAATACAAATCCTGTTACATCAGTAACTGCTACATTTAAACTGTCAGCTACGAATGTTCTAAAACGTGCAGTGTCTAATACACCTGATTGACCTATAACACGATTTGATTCAAATCCAGATGCTTTATAAACAGCGTATGTCATTGCATCTACCGGATTTGTTAAGACGATAATAATACAGTTTGGAGAGTATTTCACTATTTCTTTTGTTGCTGCTTCTACAATACCTTGATTTGTTTGCACTAAATCATCACGTGTCATACCAGGCTTACGCGCAATACCTGAAGTAATTAATACGACATCAGAATCTTTAGTATCCTTATAATCATTACTTGATTTAATATTCACATTTTGATGGAGAATAGGCATTGCTTGTGATATATCTAATGCTTTTCCCGTTGTCGGATCTAAACTACCATAAGTGTCCACTAAAACAATATCTGCTAGTCCTTTTGTTGCTGCTATAAAGGCTGCTGTTGAACCTGTAAAACCACTACCAACAATTGAAATCTTTTTCTTTGGCATGATGAATCCTCCTTTTTTTAAAAAAAGGATAGTAATGATGAATAACATTCATATTACTATCCCTATATTTTAATATTAATTACATGTTTTTAATTAATTCGTCTGCGAACTCTGAACATTTCACTTCTTTAGCTCCATCCATTAAACGTGCAAAGTCATATGTTACAACTTTAGACGCAATAGAAGTTTCCATTGATTTCGTGATTAATTCTCCTGCTTCTTTCCATCCTAAGTGATCTAACATTAACACACCACTCAAAATAACAGAAGAAGGGTTTACTTTATCTAAACCTGCATATTTAGGTGCTGTACCGTGTGTTGCTTCAAAGATAGCATGTCCAGTTTCATAGTTGATGTTTGCACCTGGAGCAATTCCGATACCACCCACTTGAGCTGCTAGTGCATCGCTGATATAGTCACCATTTAAATTCATTGTTGCTACAACATCAAACTCAGCAGGACGCGTTAATATCTGTTGTAAGAAAATATCGGCAATCGAATCTTTCACCAATAATTTTCCGGCTGCGATTGCTTCATTTTGAGCTTTATCAGCTACTTCAGCACCCTCAGCTTCCTTAATTTTATCATATTGATTCCAAGTGAAAACTTTTTCTCCGAATTCACGTTCAGCTAAATCGTAACCCCATTGTTTAAATGCACCTTCAGTAAACTTCATAATATTCCCTTTGTGTACTAATGTTAAAGACTTACGGCCTTGCTCAAGAGCATAATTAATTGCTGCACGCACTAAACGCTCAGTACCTTCTTTTGAAACAGGTTTAATCCCAATTCCTGAAGTCTCAGGGAAACGAATATTTTTAGCACCCATTTCATTTTGTAAGAATTCTATAACTTTTTTAACTTCTTCTGATCCTTCTTTATACTCAATACCTGCATAAATATCTTCTGTGTTTTCACGGAAAATAACCATATCAGTATCTTCTGGACGTTTAACTGGTGAAGGTACACCTTCGAAATATCTTACAGGACGAAGACAAACGAACAAATCTAACTCTTGACGTAAAGCAACATTTAATGAACGAATACCCCCACCGATTGGCGTCGTTAAAGGACCTTTTATCGCGATTAAATATTCTTGAATTGTATCTAAAGTTTCTTGTGGTAACCATTCGCCAGTATTATCAAAAGCTTTCTGTCCCGCTAGTACTTCTTTCCATTCGATTTTTTTCTCGCCATTGTATGCTTTTTCTACTGCAGCATCTAATACACGTACAGCTGCGTTCCAAATGTCAGGACCAGTACCGTCACCAATGATATAAGGTACTATTGGATTGTTCGGTACATTTAACACACCATTATTATTTGTAATTTTTTCTGCCATTATTAATTGCCTCCAGTTATATAATTAAATTACTTTCAACCTCTATTTACCCAAATTAAAATCACAAAATGCAAATTATCTTTCCTCAATTGGATTATATTTACGACCTACTTCGCCAACATAAGTTGCACGTGGTCGGATAATACGGTTATCGCTATATTGCTCTAAGATATGTGCAATCCAACCTGCAGTTCTAGATACCGCAAAGATTGGTGTAAATAAATCATGTTCAATTCCCATTGAATGGTATACAGTTGCCGAATAAAAATCAACGTTAGGTAATAATCCTTTTTCTTCTTTTAAAATTTCAGCAATTCTTACTGACATTTCAAATAATTCTTTTTGACCCGTTTCGTCAGTGATTTTGCGAGACATTTCTTTTAAATATTTCGCACGAGGATCTCCATTTTTATAAACACGGTGTCCAAATCCCATGATTTTTTCTTTGTTAGCAATCTTGTCAGCTACATATGCATCAACATTATCTAATGTACCTATTTCATCCAACATCTTCATAACTTGCTCATTTGCACCACCATGTAATGGTCCTTTTAATGCGCCAGAAGCCGCAACAATTCCTGAATACATATCTGATAATGTAGATACTGCCACACGTGCAGTAAATGTAGAAGCATTCAATTCATGATCTGCATGTAATATTAACGCTTTATTGAATCCTTCTTCTTGAACTTCAGTTGGTTCTTCTCCAAATAGCATATATAAGAAGTTTGCAGCATAACTTAAATCCTCTTTCGGTTTAACAACTGACTTACCTTGACGTACACGAGCAAATGCTGCAACTAATGAAGCAACTTTAGCTTGAATACGAATCGCTTTATTCATGTGCGCATCTTCGTTAAATTCATCAGCTCTTGGATCGAAGTGTGCTAAATATGATAATGATGTACGTAAACCCGTCATCGGATGAACGTGATCAGCTGCATAATCTTCAAAATGACTGTACATTCTTGGATGTAGAGTCATATTTTCAAATAATTCTTTTCTAAATTGTGATAATTCTTCAGCGTTAGGTAATCGGAAATTCCATAATAAAAAAACAACTTCTTCAAATTGAGCATTTTCAGTTAAATCATCGATTTCATACCCCGCATACGTTAATTGATCTCCAATAATTGAACTTACTTTAGTATTTGAAGCTACAATACCCTCAAGACCCTTTACTATCTCTGCCATTTTTGACTCCCCTTTGCACTATATTATTTTTGTTATGCCAAATGTAATGGCTTTCACAACTTAATTATATCCAAATAAGATGCATTTGTGAATGAATTAGGAACTTAGAAAACTTTATCTTTCGTGATAACTTTTACTTATGTTTAAATTTCAAACTTATTATTTAACTAATTCTTAAAAATATTAAGAATATTTAAAATAAGGTTTGTAATTTTTTGCAAATAGTAAGATAATAATATTACTAAACGGAAAAGGGGTTATTTATGTCTAAACATCAAAGAGTCATCGAAGATAATAATGATTTACAACGTTCACTCTCTAATCGCCACATCCAGTTAATCGCAATCGGAGGCGCAATTGGGACTGGCTTGTTCTTAGGTGCGGGGAAATCTATAAACTTAGCCGGCCCATCTATTCTACTTACTTACCTTATTATCGGTTTATTTTTATTTCTATTTATGCGAGGTTTAGGAGAATTATTACTATCCAATACGAATTATCATTCATTTACTGATATCGCACGTGATTATTTAGGGGATTTCGCGGGATATATTACTGGATGGACATATTGGTTCTGTTGGGTCGTTACTGGTATGGCAGAAGTAACAGCCATTGCAAAGTACGTCCAATTCTGGTGGCCAGACTTTCCTACATGGTTATCATCATTGTTATGTATTGTCGTACTGATGTTCTTAAATTTATTAACAGCTAAATTATTCGGGGAACTTGAATTCTGGTTTGCATTAATAAAAGTTATCACAATCGTTGCTTTAATAATTACTGGTATTGTACTAATCTTTATCGGATTTAAAACAAACTTTGGTGTGGCTTCTATCACTAATTTATGGTCACATAATGGGTTCTTCCCAAACGGAACAAATGGTTTCCTATTAAGTTTCCAAATGGCTATATTTAGTTTCGTAGGTATTGAGTTAATAGGCGTTACAGCAGGAGAAGCACAAGATCCTGAAAAAACATTGCCGCGTGCGATAAATAGTGTGCCCATGCGTATCGTACTATTCTATATCGGTTCACTAATTATCATAATGAGTGTAACACCTTGGGATAAGATTGACCCGAATGAAAGTCCTTTCGTTAAGTTCTTTGGCTTAATCGGTATCGGATTTGCTGCAAGTTTAATTAACTTTGTAGTTATTACGTCAGCAGCATCATCATGTAACAGTGGGATTTTCTCAAACAGCCGTATGTTATTTGGATTAAGTAAAAACTACTCTAAAGGAAACAACAGTTTCTTCCAACGCACAAATAAAGCAGGTGTACCTGCAAATGCTGTTATATTCTCAAGTGTGTTATTACTTTTATCAGTACTATTAAATTACGTAATGCCAAATGCTAACGCAGTATTTACATTAGTAACAACTGTTGCAACAGTATTCTTTATCGTCGTTTGGTCAATCATCTTATCTGCATACTTGGTATATTTAAAACGTAGACCAGACCTACATCAAACAAGTATTTATAAGATGCCAGGTGGAAAAATTTCAGCCATTGCTATCTTCTTCTTATTCGTATTTGGATTATTATTTATGGCTGAAGATACAAGGATGGGATTACTTGTTTCACCAATTTGGTTTGTATTACTAGCAATTATGTATGCTGCACAAGGTGGATTTAAGAAAGATAACTTTGATCCACATAACTATAATAAATAAGTATACGAAAAAAGAAGGTCATCATTATGATGACCTTCTTTTTTTATATATTAATTAATTTTGGCATGTCCTACATAAACTTTGTTATGTTCTGCATCTACAGTTACTAACGCACCAGTTTCTAATTTATCCATAACATCTACTACACCAACGATTGTAGGTTTGCCTAGAGTTAATCCAACAACGGCTGCATGTGATGTTAATCCGCCTTCTTCAGTGACAATTGCTAATGCTTGTTCAATGTAAGGAACCATATCTGCATCTGTAGCTGGTGCAACAATAACTTTATCTGATAAGTCTTGTCCAGCTAACTCTTCAGCTGATCTAACTGCTAGAACCTTACCCACTGCTGCTGTACGTCCAATACCTTGTCCTGCAGCAATTACATCCCCAATTAAATGGATTTTCATTAAGTTTGTAGTTCCCGCTTCTCCTGTTGGGATACCTGCTGTGATAATGATTAAATCACCATTCTCGACAGTACCAACTTCAATAGCAGCTTGAACAGATTTGTCTAATAACTCATCTGTAGTAGATTTCCCAGTTTTAATGACTGGAATTACACCCCAAACTAATGACATATGACGCGCAGTTTCTTCGTAAGGTGTTACCGCAATAATATGTGCATGTGGACGGTATTTTGAGATTGTTTGTGCTGTTGTGCCACTTTCAGTAGCAGCAACAATTGTTTGAACATCTAAATTCAATGCAGTATGTGCTACAGATACACCAATTGCATTCACCATTGATGATTGGTTTAACTTTGTTCTATCAGATAATAAACGTTTATAATCTTGTGCTTCTTCAGCAGCAAAAGCAATATTGTGCATTGTTTTTACTGATTCTTCTGGGTATAAACCAGCTGCTGTTTCACCTGATAACATAACTGCATCAGTACCATCATATATAGCATTAGCTACATCACTCGCTTCGGCACGTGTACAACGTGGATTGCGTTGCATAGAGTCTAACATTTGTGTTGCAGTAATAACTGGCTTACCAACAATATTACATTTTTGAATTAATTCTTTTTGTACTAATGGTACTTCTTCAGCAGGAATTTCAACACCCATATCCCCACGTGCCACCATTAAACCATCAGAGACTTCTAATATTTGATCAATATTCTCAATACCTTCTTCATTTTCAATTTTAGGTATGATATTAATGAAGTCACAGTTTCTATCTTCTAAAATTTTACGAATTTCCAAAACATCGCTAGCTCGACGAACGAATGATGCTGCGATAAAATCAACACGCTGTTCAATACCGAAAATAATATCTTGAGCATCTTTATCAGTTATCCCAGGTAGATTAACTTTAACTCCTGGTAAATTAACGCCTTTTTTATTTTTTAACTCTCCAGCATTGATAACGTCACAGATAATTCTACCTTCTTCATGCTTGATATCTTTTACTGTTAATTCAATTAAGCCATCATCTAAAAGAATTGTAGACCCAACATGAATATCATTGATTAAATCTTCATAGGTTACTGAGAATTCAGCAGGTGTTCCAATAACTTCTTTCATACTAATTGCAACAGAAGAACCTTTTACTAATTCGATTTTATCGTTTTCCATGTTATGCGTACGGATTTCAGGACCTTTTGTATCTAACAGGATTGCAACTGTTTTATTTAATTTTTGCGCAACTTCACGAATAGTTTCAATTCTTGCTTTATGTTCTTCATGACTACCATGTGAAAAATTTAATCGAGCAACGTTCATTCCTGCAAGCATTAATTTTTCTAACATTTCCTTAGATTCTGAAGCTGGACCTATCGTACATACAATTTTAGTTTTTCTCATAATTATGAGCCTCCGGTAAATTTTTTATAAATCTCTCTTTGAACGATAACAATTACAATAAATAAATTATTAATTAATATTGATATTAAATTGATAATTCATTAGATAATGCATACATTTGTTCATCTAAAGTATGCGTAGCTGTGAAAATATCATCGAATGTTGTTTTTGATAATTTATTATTTTGAATCCCTACTGCTAATCCTGTTTCATCATTTAATAATAATTCAACGGCATATCCACCTAATCGGCTAGCGAGTACTCTGTCTAATCCTGAAGGAGACCCTCCACGTTGCATATGTCCTAATACAGAAATACGAGTATCTACATTAATATACTTCTTAAGTTGTTCACCACATTCATGTCCACTCATAACACCTTCAGCAACAACGATGATTGAGTGTTTTTTCCCACGTTCAATACCTTGTTGAATCTTATTCGCAATTTCTTTAATATCCTTTTTATGTTCAGGTACGAGTACTGTTTCAGCACCACCCGCAAGTCCTGACCATAATGCTAAATCTCCTGCATCACGACCCATAACTTCAACAATGAATGTACGTTCATGACTTGATGCAGTATCACGGATTTTATCAATTGCTTCAATAATTGTATTTAATGCTGTATCAAAACCAATCGTGAAATCTGTTCCATTTATATCATTATCGATTGTACCTGGAATACCTATTGTTCTAATACCTTCCTCATTTAATCGTTGTGCACCGCGGTAACTTCCATCTCCACCTACAACAACTAAACCTTCTATACCTAATTTTTTTAAATTGTCGATCCCTTTTTGACGTACATCTGGCTCTTTAAATTCTGGGCAACGTGCTGATTGAAGGAAAGTTCCTCCGCGTTGGATTTTATCCCCAACAGTACCACGTTCCATTTTGTGAATATTATTATTAACGAGTCCTTGATAACCTTGATAGACCCCATAAACTTCTATATCATGATACATTGCTTTACGCACCACGGCACGAACTGCTGCGTTCATTCCTGGCGCATCCCCACCACTTGTTAATACTGCTATCTTTTTCATAGTATTATCCTCACCTTTAGTTAATTGATACTCTTAAATTAACACAATTAAAAATTTATATCCATTAAAATCATGTATTATAACAGATGTAAACGTTTTATATGTGAACATTTAAAAAACCCGATAGAATAAGCTTCTACGGGTTTGTAAATAAGCGTTTACATAGTATTTTCATAAATTTACAAACTGTTTAAATACAGCAAGAAAAATTTACATAACACTACCGATGCGTCTGAATTTTTCGTATCTTTGATTCTTTAACGCTTGTTGTGTTAATAGTAGTAATTCATTTAAATGACGTTCAATCACTTGGTCAATATATTTACTTTGTTCTTGCACATTTAAATGTGCACCACCTTTAACTTCTGAAACCAGTTCATCTACTATTTCAAGCTCTAGTAAATCAGGTCCTGTAATCTTCATACTTTCAGCAGCAAGTTGCGCCAAACTACTATCTTTCCATAGTAGTGCAGCTGCTCCTTCAGGTGAAATTACAGAATATGTCGAGTTCTCGAGCATTAACAGGCGATTACAAATACCTAATCCGAGTGCTCCACCACTTCCTCCTTCACCAATTACAATAGAAATTACAGGAACAGTAAGCCCAGCCATTTCTACAAGGTTACGTGCTATTGATTCACTTTGTCCACGTTCTTCAGCTGCTTTACCAGGATAAGCCCCTTTCGTATCTATGAACAATATAATCGGTCGATTAAATTTATTTGCTTGTTTCATTAACCTTAATGCTTTACGGTAGCCTTCAGGATGAGCCATACCGAAGTTTCTAAAGATATTATCTTTTGTATCTTTCCCACGTTGGTGGCCGATAACTGTTACAGACTTCCCTTTATATCGTGCTAATCCACCGATAATTGCTGGATCATCCCTAAAGTTTCGATCACCATGCAATTCAATAAAGTCATCAAATAAATATTGAATATAATCAAGTGTTGTTGGACGTTCAGCAAGGCGAGCAATTTGAACACGTTGCCAAGGCGTTAAGTTTTCGTAAATTTCATTAAATTTTTCTGTACGTGAAATCTCTAGTGTTTTTACTTCATCACTTAAGTCTACACCTTCAGATGACATATATTTTTTAAGTTCTTCAATTTTTCGATCTAATTCTAATAATGGTTTCTCAAATTCTAATGCCATCTTTATGCTCCTTCCGAATGCATCGCGATGATTTTACTTAACGTTGCTTTCATATCTTTTCGATGCACTACCTTATCTAATTGCCCATGCTCTAATAAAAATTCTGCTGTTTGGAAATCATCTGGTAATTTTTCATTTATCGTTTGTTCAATGATGCGACGACCAGCAAAACCAATTAGTGCTTCAGGTTCAGCTAAGTTTATGTCTCCTACTGACGCAAAACTTGCTGACACACCACCAGTTGTAGGGTGTGTCATATATGAAATAAAAAGCAAACCTTTTTCACTATGACGCTCAATTGCTACACTTGTCTTTGCCATTTGCATTAATGACAAAATTCCTTCTTGCATACGAGCACCACCACTCGCAGTAAAAATTACAAATGGTAAATCATATGCAGTACAATAATCAATCACACGACTAATCTTCTCACCTACAACAGTCCCCATTGAGCCCATTCTAAACCTTGAATCCATAACACAAATGCCATATGGATTACCGTCAATTTTGCCTATACCTGTAACAACCGCTTCATTTAAACCCGTCTTTTCTTTATCGCTCTCTAACTTTTCTGCATAGTTTGGGAAAGATAATGGATTTTGTGATGCGATGACTTGATCAAATTCTTCAAAACTATCTTTATCTGTAATGGCATCGATACGTTCGTATGCACTAAGTGACATATGATGATCACAATGAAAGCAAACATTTATACTAGTGCTTAATTCTTTCGTGTACATGATTTTTTTACATTTTGGGCATTTCACCATAATACCTTCTGGTACATCTGTATCTTTCATGTTCTGAACCGCAACATATTTTTTCTTTTTATTACGTTTGAATATATCTTTAAACATACCTTTACTCCTCTACATCATATGTCTTTTCAAATTGTTTCAGTAATTTCCATACTCGAAACAAGATAGTATTGCGTGATTCTATTGCTTCAGCAAGTTCACGCGTATCGTCATTTTGCACACTGGCAATCGTCTCAATTATATGTATGAATTCTGATATTTCCGCCTGTTGTGTCTCTGTCGTAATCACATAGCCCGCAATCATTTCCATAAATTGATTGTTATCCATCTCAGTGATATACGTTCCTTCACCACGGCGTGTTTCAATGACACCTAACATTTCTAATGCACGAAGTGCTTCACGCACACTTGACCTGCTAATATTTAAATTCTCACTTAAATAGCGTTCTGAAGGTAATTTGTCTCCTGCGGTTAAGTTTTTCGTTTTTATTATTTCATTTATTGCTGTAATTACAGCATTAAACCCTTTGTTTGGAATAGGATTCAAGCCTTGACCTCCTTAAGTTCAATAAAAAACCTTAGTGGTCAGACCACTAAGGAATACTATATCATAAAATATTATTATTTGAAAAGTTAAATTAATCGAACATCTGCTTTGTGATAGGTTGCCATAAAGTCATCGAGTTGCATTTTTTGAATGTATCCAACAACTTGCGATTGATTATTCTCAAAATGAATAACTTCAATATCACCTACTTCTTGTAACATTTCACGATTTTGAATTGGAACTCTCACATATAGCTGTTTCGCTTGCTTCTGAATACGGGATTTAAAGTCTTCAACTGTAACAACTTCGCTTACAATCAGCTGTTGCTCTTTCTTTTGGTCAAACTTCCCTTTTATAATCAACGGGTGATTGGTTTGAATTAACGTTTCATATTGATAGAAGGTTGTAGGAAATACGACTAAATCAATATGATGTATCCCATCCATCGCATTGACAAATGCCATTGGCTGACCTTTTTTCGTTCTTATTCTTCTCAAATCTTCAATCCACACTAATATATATTGATCATTGGCCTTTTGATTTATACGGTATAACGGAAGATATTGCAATTGATTAAACAACGATTCAATCGGATGTTTCGATATATAAAATCCTAAATACGAAAGTTCAAAACTAGCCTTTTGATCATCTGACATTTCCTCTTGATAATGATAGGTCTTCTTTTTATTCAATCCTAATGATTCTAAAAAGCTCATCTCCCCAAACGCTTCTTTTTCAACATCTAATATTGCGTCGAGTGAAGCAAGCATTGTCGCTCTGTTTTCTTCAAAGTTATCAAAGGCACCAACGTGAATCAGAGCTTCTAGCAACGCCTTTGATTTCACTCGTTTAGGAATCCTAGCGCAAAAATCATAAATGTCTTTAAATGGACCCTTTTTACGTTCATCAACAATTTCAATCACACTTTTATAACCGACACCTTTAATCATTCCAAGTGACATCATTATGCCATCTTTTTGTGGTTTATAATACCAACCCGCTTTGTTGATATCAGCAGGATAAATATTAATCATACGAGCTTTGATTTCTGAGATGATTTCTCTCGTCTTATTTTCTACACCTATTTGATTACTTAAGGTTGCAGCATAAAAAATATTTGGATAATGTACTTTAAAATACATCATTAAATACGAAACTTTGGCATAAGCAACTGCATGCGCTTTATTAAAACCATAGTTAGCAAACTTTAAAATGAGCTCATAAATCGCAGTGGCATCTTCTTTTGAATAGCCATTGTGCATACTCCCATTCACAAAGTGTATTTGTTCTTCAAGTAACGTCTGACGATTCTTCTTGCTCATCGCACGTCTCAAAATATCTGCTTCACCGTACGAAAAGCCTGCAAATTTGTTCGCGATTTGCATAATTTGTTCTTGATAAATAATAACACCATATGTCGGTAACAAGATATCTGCTAAATCTTCATGCGGCAATTGAACGGGTTGTTTATTATGACGACGTTCAATATATAATGGAATTTGTTCCATTGGACCGGGACGATATAAACTTAAGACTGCAACAATATCATCAAAGGCTTCAGGCTTTAATCGCTTTAATACATTACGAATACCGTCAGATTCTAATTGAAAGATTCCCATTGTATCGCCTTGAGATAAATATTGAAACACTTTTTTATCGTCCATCGGCACATGCTCTATATTAATAGTTTTTCCGTATTGTGATTTAATTGAACGTAAAACGTTTTGAATAATGGTTAAGTTACGTAGGCCTAAAAAGTCTATTTTGAGTAAACCAACCGCCTCAACTTCGGTCATATTCCACTGTGTTAAAGGAATGTCATCTCCCATGATGAGGGGGACATAATCCGTTAACAACTGATCATGAATGATTACACCCGCTGCATGGGTAGATGTGTGACGTGGTAGTCCTTCAAGTGACTTCGCGATTTGAAACCACTTCTTACGACGCTCATTGTAATCGACAAAACGCGCAAAATTATCATCTTCATAAGCATCGTTTAAATCATGATAGTTACCACGTCCGAGGATACTACTCGCTTCTTTTAATTCACCTTCTGAAAATTGCAATATTCGTCCAACATCTCGCATAACCGCTCGCATTGATAAATGACCGAAAGTGACAATACCACTCACATTAAATGCACCATATTTCTTAGTGACATAATCAATTACTAAATCGCGCTTTGTATCTTCAAAGTCAATATCAATATCAGGCATCGTTACACGTTCTGGATTTAAGAAACGTTCGAATAATAAATCATATTCAATAGGATCTATCGTCGTAATATTTAAAACGTAACTGACTAATGAGCCACTCGAAGAACCACGACCTGGACCAACTAAAATATGATTTGATTTCGCAAAATGAATCAAATCACTAACAATTAAGAAATAATCTGCAAATCCCATCTCACATATTACATCATACTCATATTGCATTCTTGCTTCATAGCGCTCATCAAATTGAGGATACTTCAATTTTTGCTTTTGTAATAATTCATAAAGGTATTCATCACTTGTCTTATCATTTGGTACTGGAAACTTCGGTAAATGCGATGACTTTTCTAACTTGACTGTACACTGATCAGCAATTGCTTCTGACGTTTCAAGTAGTTCACGCGTAACACCTAAATCCATAAGTACTTCATCGGATTTAATATATTTTGTGCCTGCTTTTAATTGGACTGTTTCAAGTGGCATCTTTTTATTTTCATCAATTGCATTCAAAATACTTAAATCTACAATACCATCTGGCGTTAAGTAACGAACATCATCGATATATACTTGTCGTGCATCATACGAACTGTCATGACTCACATAATAGTCTTGATCTCTGAGTACAAAATGTTGTTGATTGTCGCCTAAACCTTTGTAAATGATGATTAAATCAGAGGAGTATTGCTTTAAAATATCTGACGAAATTTTATACAATCGCTTTAGTTGAATTCTTGATGATAATTGCATCAAATTTTTAAAGCCTGTATTATTCTTTGCAAGCAACACCGCATTACAATCATCAATACCATCTGTTAAGATTACTTCCATACCGATGATTGGCTTTATTCCTGCTTTTAAACAAGTCGTATAAAATGCCTGTACACCAAATAAAACATTCAAATCGGTAATTGCGACTGCAGTTTGTCCTAATGCTTTCACGCGTTCCACTAATGTATCAATCGTTATTGTTGAGTGCAGTAAATCAAATGACGAATGAATATTTAAATGTACAACCATTTTTTCACCTCTAGTAGTTCAAATTTATAATATACGACTACGACTACGCATTTACAAGTGCTTTTAATTTCGTTAGCAATGTATCTAATTCTTCTGGACTATATACAGATGCGCCACTTGCAAGTGGATGTCCCCCACCATTGTATTCAGCAGCCAGTGTGTTGATTACAACATCTTTACTTCTTAAACGTACTCGTATTTCACTTGTTTCATCTATTGCAAATGCCCATGCTTTAATCCCTTGAGTATCAGCTAACGTGTTGACAAATAAAGAAGCATCACTTGCTGAGAGATTAAATTGCTGTAATATTTCTTTTGTAATAAAGATATAACCTACACCATCTTCAAATTTGAAGTGTTGTAACACATAACCTTGGAAACGCATAGATGTTAAATCACGTTGTTGCATTTCATTAATCATTTGCGTATGTTCAATATCATATTTTAATAGTTCTGAAGCGATTGCCATCGTTCTACTTGATGTATTATTAAACAAGAAACGACCTGTGTCTCCTACAATACCTATATATAAACATCGTGCAATGTCACGAGTAATTAAATCATTACCATAACCTATATCCACTAATATTTCATAGATTATTTCACTCGTTGATGACGCTTTTGTATTTACGATATTGATTTTACCGTATTGATCAACTGGTGGATGGTGATCAATCTTAATGATTTCCTTACATAATTGATAGCGTTCGTCATCAATTCTTGGTGCATTTGCTGTATCTAATACGAGTGCTAATGCATCTTTAAATATCTCATCACTAATATTATCCATTGCACCGATAAAGCCTAAGTTATCTACTGTACTCCCGACTGCGTATACTTTCTTATTCGGAAATAACTTTTGGATGGCATGTTTAAAACCAAGTTGAGATCCTAATGCATCGGGATCAGGACGAACATGTCTAAAAATGATAATTGTTTCATATGCATTGATAGTTTCTATTAATTCACCGATTTCATGTTTATTCATATATTCTCCTTCGAATGTTTAATTTACAGTCTATAAAGATATGCTATAATCTTTAAGACTGGAGGTTTAAAGATGGATACAATTTTCCCATATATTATTATGATCACTGTTACAATTATGATTTTCTCATTTATCTTCACTGTTTATAATATCGCAAAATATTTCAGAGAAGTAAGAGATGTGAGACGTGCATGGTATAGAGCACGCGCAAGACAATGTTTTTCGATCTTTATGCTTGCCTTTGCGTGTAATCAAATGCTCCTTTTTCCTAAAATGATTACATTTATCATTTGTGCATTATTAATTGCATATGCAATTTATAATTATCAATATGCGATTAAAGCAAAGAAACATTTTGAGAATCACTTTGATGAAGAAGATGCGGCATGGGAAGCATTACGTAAAAAACAGCAAAACAGATACTAGATTAAAAAGAGATTGAGGCAAAACGCCTCAATCTTTTTTTATTTTTAAACTTTTTGTAATGCTTGATTCCAATATTTTATATTTATTTTAATAATAATGCTCAATCACCTGTAAAATCGTCATCGCTTTAGCAACAGCAATATTATTTTGTAAAATTGATATTTCCATTTTCGCAAATTTACGACCCATATCTAATAATTTCACTTCAACATCTAAAACTGAATCAATCTGCACAGTTCGAATAAAGAAAATATTAATACTATCGATTAATACATCACCACGAATCGATCGTTTCATATGGAATTTCACAGATTCTTCGATAATCGCTAAAAATACTGACTTGCTTAAACTACCGTATTGATTAGACATTTGTGGTGTAATTTGCACAGAAATTTGGTCATTATTAAACTTCATTTTCTTTAAAACTTGATCGTTAAATGTATCGCCCATATGAGGCTGTCTATCAGCTGATTGCATAGCTTTTAATACATCTTCTCGTGATACAATGCCAATTAAATTATTATATCTTGATACGACAGGTAGTAACTCAATACTTTCCCAAATCATTATGTGCGCACAACTTGCAACTGTCGTATTTAAATTTACCGTCACAGGTGACTTTGTCATGACTTTTTTAATCTTTTCGGATGGATTCTGATTAAAGATATCTTTACTAGTTACCATACCACTTAACTTGTTATTGGCATCTAATACTGGAAATCTTGTATGTTTAGAGCTTTCAGATAAAGCATGCCAATCATGAATTGAATCTGTCTCTTTCAAATAGCTCGTTTCATCTAGTTTGATTAAGATGTCTTGCGCAGTCAATACTTCTTTCTTAATTAATTGATCATAAATTGCTCGGTTAATCATATTTGCCACAGCAAACGTATCGAAATTAGAAGAAATAATCGGTAATCCTAATTGATCTGAAAGATTTTTAACTTCTTCGGTTGTATCAAATCCACCTGTTAATAACACAGCAGAACCTTTACTCAGTGCCAACTTTTGCACTTCTACACGGTTCCCTACAATTAATAAGGTATTCTCACCAATATATTTACTTACATCTTCTATTTCCATCGCACCAATTGCAAATTTCGTTAACGTTTTGTGTAGTCCGCTTCTACCGCCTAGGACTTGCCCATCAATAATATTAACGATTTCAGCAAAAGTTAATCGATCAATTGAGTTTCTCGTTTTCTTTTCTATTCTGACTGTTCCTACACGCTCTATCGTAGAAACAATACCATTGTTCTCCGCTTCTTTGATCGCACGATATGCCGTTCCTTCAGATACATTAAGATCTTTTGCAATTTGTCTGACAGAAATTTTACTGCCTACTGCAAGTCCTGAAATATGTGCGATAATTTGTTCATGTTTAGTCAATTGGCCACCTAGTTTCTCTCACTTTTATCATTTACAGTGTTACTGATTGTCCCGCCTCTAAAATTTCAACTGGACTTTGTACTTGTGCTTTAAATTCATTTGGATCGACTTCAATATATGGGAATGTATTGTAATGTATTGGTACTGTCAATTTCGGTTTAATGAATGTGTTGATTGCGTAAGCAGCATCATCGATACCCATTGTGAAATTATCTCCAATCGGTACAAAGCATAAATCAACGGGATGACGTTCGGCAATCAGTTTCATATCTGAGAATAAACCTGTATCACCAGCGTGATAAATTGTTTTTCCTTCAATTTCAATAATTAATCCACAAGGCATACCGAAATAAATGATGTTCCCTTCATCATCGTATAAAGAATTACTATGAAACGCTTGCACATATTTCACAGTACCGAAATCAAATTGCCATTTCCCACCGATATTCATCGGATGTGCATTATCAATGCCTTGTCCACCTAAGTAAGATACAATTTCGGGCGTGGCAACGACTGTTGCATTTGTTCGTTTTGCAATTTCCACAGTGTCACCGATATGATCCCCGTGACCATGTGTAAGTAATATAAAGTCTGCCTGAACTGTAGAAGCATCTAAATCTGATAGTTTATTTCCTGTAATAAAAGGATCTACTAAAACCTTTTTACCATTACTTTCAAAAGAAATACATGATTGTCCATGAAAAAATACATCCATATTTAGCACCTCTTCCTATATATTTATTTTCATTATACATTATTATGGAATGTTTTAAAAAGATTGAAAGTTTCAATTGATTGAATAAAGTTGATAACTTTCATAAACTATAGTTATTCAGAACTAGAAGGAGCATTATTATGAAACAAACACTTACAAACTTACAACAATTAATGAAGTCACAATCCATCGAATATGCGTGGATTACAACGCCAGATAACATTAACTACTTTAGCGGATTTTTATCTGATCCGCATGAACGTCTAACAGCGTTATATGTTACTCAAGACAATGCAGCACTCATAGTACCGAATATGGAAGTCGAAGATGCACACAATGCGTCCAACATAACAACTTATGGTTATTCTGATACTGAAGATGCCTTTTTAATTGCCAAATTAAATATACACTTTCCAGATAACGCTATGCTCTATATTGAAGAAGAGCATGTTACTGTGAAACGTGAAAAAGCTTTAATAAATACTTTCAAAGCCTCTGAATTAGTTTCTATAGATCAAATAATTAAAGATATGCGTAACATTAAAACAGCTGATGAAATCAATATTTTAAAACAAGCTGCAGAATACGCAGATCAAGCGTTACAAATTGGTGTCGACAACTTAAAGGTCGGTGTAACTGAAAAAGAAGTTGCGCAAGCTTTAGAAGCTGAAATCCTAAAAATTGAAGGAATTAGCGGAATGAGCTTTAGTACCACTGTCTTATTTGGAGATCACGCAGCAAGTCCACATGGTACGCCAGGTAACAGACAACTACAAAATGATGAATATGTTCTGTTTGATTTGGGTGTCATTTATAATGGCTATTGTTCTGACATTACAAGAACGATTCAATTTGGTAATCCACCAACATTCCATCAAGAAATTCATGCGATTGTAACGGAAGCAAACAATCGTGCGATTCAAGGTGTAAAACCTGGTGTTAAAGTAAGTGATATTGATGCGTTAGCTCGTGACTATATTACTGAAAAGGGATATGGCGAGGCATTCCCTCACCGTTTAGGACATGGTTTAGGCATCACAGTACATGAGTTCCCTGACATTTCTTCTGCAAATGAAGATACATTAAAGCCTGGTATGTGCTTTACAATTGAGCCAGGTATTTATTTACACGGTGAAATTGGTGTCCGTGTTGAAGATGACATTTTGGTCACTGAAGATGGCTATGAAGTGTTAACAGGGTTCAGAAAATGATAAAAGAAGCGGTTGTAGAAACGTTTGATGAAATCATTTATGCTGCCAATCATGGTGCAAATCGTATTGAACTTTGTGATAACCTTTCAGTTGGTGGAACTACACCGAGTTATGGTCTCGTGAAGCTTGCTGTTGAATATTGTCATCCACTCAATATTGACGTTGCAGTAATGATTCGACCCCGTGGCGGAAACTTCTCGTATAATTTATTCGAAAAAGAGGTCATGCGTGAGGATATCATTGCACTGCAAACATTAAATGTTGATGCCTTCGTGTTTGGTGCATTAAATAAAGACAATGATTTGGATACAAGCACAATGCAATATTTAAGACAAACGGCGCAAGAAACACCTTGCGTCATGCATATGGCTTTTGATCAAATTCCTGTCAGACTTCAATTAAAAGCAATGGATGCATTAATTGATATGGGAATTAAGCGAATACTCACACATGGAAGTAGCAATAGTTCAACTGCTATTTTAGACAATGTAACACAACTTGCGCGTTTATTACGTCACTCAAAAGGCAATATTGAAATTATGCCAGGTGGTGGATTGAATAAAGATAACTTAAATGCCCTACTTGAGCTGATACCTTTTCAAGAAGTCCATGGCACAAAAATTGTATAAACAAAAAGCGACGTACAAATTAAGTAATGTACGTCGCTTTTATTTAACAATTATTTATTTAATAATGATAAAGCATCAACATATTCTAAACCTTGATCGTCAGCAACCGCTTTAAAAGTAATGTTACCATCTAATGTATTAAAACCTTTTAAGATTGCTGCATTATCTAATGCAGCTTGTTTATAGCCTTTGTTTGCAATTTGTAATGCATAAGGAATCGTCGCGTTAGATAAGGCCATTGTAGATGTACGTGGTACAGCTCCAGGCATATTCGCTACAGAGTAATGTACAACATCATGTTTAACGAATGTTGGGTCATCATGTGTAGTAATACGATCTGATGTTTCGAAAATACCACCTTGGTCAATTGCGATATCAATTACAACCGAACCAGGGCTCATCGATTTAATCATTTCTTCAGAAACTAATTTTGGAGCTTTTGCTCCTGGAATTAATACTGCACCGATTACAAGATCACTGTTTTTAACAGAGTCAGCAATATTTAATGGTGTAGACATTAATGTTTGAACATCGTTACCAAATAAATCATCTAGTTGTTGTAAACGGACTGGTGATAAGTCTAAAATTGTTACGTCTGCACCTAAACCAACTGCCATTTTTGCAGCATTTGTTCCAGCTTGACCACCACCAATGATAGTGACCTTCCCTTTTTGAACACCTGGTACACCTGCTAATAAAATGCCTTTTCCACCATTTGTTTTTTGTAAGAATTGCGCACCAATTTGAGTCGCCATTCGTCCTGCAACTTCGCTCATAGGTGATAATAATGGAAGTCCACCTGATGGCAATTGAACTGTTTCATAAGCTATACCAACAACTTTTTTATCTAATAACGCTTTTGTTAATTCAACTTCAGGCGCTAAATGTAAGTATGTAAATAAAATTAAACCTTCTTTGAAATATTGGAATTCAGATGATAATGGTTCCTTAACTTTAATTACCATTTCAACGTCCCAAACTTGTTCTACTGAAACTATTTCAGCACCAGCCTCTTTGAAATCCTCATCAGTGAAATACGAACCCATACCTGCACCATTTTCAACACGAACTACATGTCCATTCTCTACTAAAGCATGAACACCACTTGGTGTTAAACCTACACGGTTTTCATTATTTTTAATCTCTTTTGGAATACCAATAATCATTACAATTCATCCCCTTAATCTATTAATAATAACGCTTACATGACCATATTAGCACTTTACTGTAAAAAGGCAAACCCTTTTCATAAATTTTCTGAATAAAGCAAAAATGATAATATAATCACATACTTTTTCCAATATTAGTGCTATAATAAAGTTGTATAAAAGATAAATAAATTGGAGGGAATGTCATGTTAGTTTACAAAAATATTTTAATCGCAGTAGATGGTTCAAGCGAAGCAGAATGGGCATTTAATAAAGCTGTAGAAGTTGCGAAACGTAATGATGCGAAATTACATATTATTAATGTAATTGACACAAGAAGCTATGCAAGTGTTGAAGCTTATGATCGCTCAATTTCAGAACGCGCTACACAATTTGCAGAATCTCTACTTGAGGGATACAAGAAAGTTGCAGAATCACGTGGCGTTAATGCGGTGGAAACTTTAATAGAATATGGATCTCCAAAAACTATCATTCCTAAAAAAATCGCGCAAAAATTGCAGGCAGATTTAATTATGTGTGGATCTACTGGATTAAATGCCGTAGAACGTTTTATTATCGGTTCTGTATCTGAAGCGATTGTGCGACATGCAGAATGTGATGTATTAGTTGTAAGAACAGAAACATTGCCAGATAACTTCGAACCTGAAGTGGCAACTAAAGAATTTATGGATCAAAACAAATAATACTTTTGATGGCTTCGGAGGTGTAATTAATGGAATTCGCAATCATTATTGCATTAGCCACTTGCTTTTACGCTGTCTATCTAACTGAACACGAAAAAAAGAAAAAGTCATAACTTGATAAATCATAAATTAAAGCTGAAATGTCTGAAGACACTTCAGCTTTATTTTGTTGTTCATTATATTGCAAAAAACCATTTATGCATTTACTAATAACATTAATTATATACGCTTCATCAATGCCTCAGATAACGTATTTAGTTCATGGTTTCCTCTATATTGCGTCGCATTAATATCGATTACATCATGATTTGAGAATAATATTTTTAACTGTGACATAACTGAAAAAGATATTTCACTTGTGCCAAATGATTGTTTTTGTTGTTCAAATACAGGGTCTACTTTAATAATGTCTATCTTATTCACACTCTCTAAATTCACTTTCTTCTCTTGTGGCACAAAGACAAAATCATACAATTTATTCTCTGGAGTAAGTACTAATGTTTTTACTTCCTCACCCTTCATAAAAGAAAAAATTAAATCTTCTTGATTCAACTTATAATCAAATTTCTCAAGATGTTCTGCAATGCCAGATGATAACCCTTCGAATTGTCCATTATCTGCATAAATATCTTGATTTAATCCTGCAAAAAACATCAAGTTTTCACTTTTAATATCTTGATTCATTCTTACCATCCTCTCAAATATGTTTTCTTAATTATGTGTTTTATTGTGAAGAATAGCAAATAAAAAAGCACTTAGAACATTTCGTCCTAAGTACTTGAAATAATTATTATCCTAAATTCCCATATTCCATAACGTCACGAGCAATCATTACTTCTTCATCTGTAGGAATAACCATTACTTTTACGCGTGAATCATCTGTAGAAATAATTGCTTCTTTACCACGTAATCCATCATTCTTAGCTGGATCCACATTAACACCTAAGAATTCTAATTTCTCACATACTGCTGCACGGATTGTATCAGAATTTTCACCTACACCTGCCGTGAAGATGATTCCATCAACGCCGCCCATTACTGCTGCGTACGATCCAATATATTTTTGAACTCTATCCACATAAATGTCTAATGCTAATTGCGCACGACCTTCACCTTTTCCAGCGGCAATTTCAACATCACGTAAGTCACTAGAAATACCAGTAATACCTAAGACACCTGATTCTTTGTTATATACGTTTAATAATTCTTCTGCTGATTTGTGTAATTTCTCCATCAAGTATGGAATTGTCGCTACATCGATATCACCAGTACGTGTACCCATAGTGATACCTGCAAGTGGCGTGAAGCCCATTGATGTATCAACTGATTTACCATCTTTAACAGCTGTAATTGAACCACCGTTACCGATATGGCAAGAAATAATTTTTAGACCATCTTCAGGTTTCTTATCCATCATTTCAGCAGCACGTTTCGCAACATACTTATGACTTGTTCCATGTGCACCATATTTACGAACTTTATGCGCAGTATAATATTGGTATGGTAAGCTATATAAGAATGCTGATTCAGGCATAGTTGAATGGAATGATGTATCAAATACTGCAACATGTGGGATATTTGGTAACATTCTTCTAAACGCTTGAATTCCCATTAAGTTTGCTGCATTATGAAGCGGTGCTAATTCGATTAGTCGTCCAATCTTTTCTTCAACATCTCTGTCAACTAATGCTGATGTTGGAAATAAATCTCCACCTTGCACTACACGATGTCCTGTTCCATCTAATTCATCAACGCTTTCAATAACACCATAATGAATCATACGTTCTAACATCATATTAACAGCTTCTTCATGGTCTTTAATATCTAATGTGCGTGTACGTTTTTCGCCGTCCACTGTGATTGTAAAAATTGAATTTTTCATTCCAATACGTTCTACTAAACCTTTAGTTAAGACTTTTTCTGCTGGCATTTCGAATAATTGGAATTTTAAAGACGAGCTACCGGCATTGACTGCCATAATTTTCTTCATGAAAATCCTCCTAAAATATTATTAACACTCTTATTTAATCATTAATACAGCTTTTAATCAATAATAACACAGGACTAATTGTTACGATTTTCTGAATACCAATTTTGTAGATCATCTAAAAATGATTTCATTTTTCTTTCATCTTTAAAATCAGGAATATTTGCAAGTAAAACTTCTACTGGCTTAGATTCTGTGACTTTTTTATGTTCTAAAACAAGTAAGCTTTTACGTAAATTTTCAGATTTAAATAAATTAGTTGGAAAGTTTAAAAACGCTTGCATCACTGTTTCTGTAGCAATGAATCTTTGTAGCTGTTCTACATTATCTCCTTCAAAAAGCATACTTGGTACAATTAAGAAAGCGAGTCCTCCAGGTTTCAACGCATTGACTGCTTGTTCAATCAATAAATGATGACTAAAACTGTGTCCTTCTTGGAACCCTAGTTTCATCTCATGACTACGTTCATCCACTGGATAATATCCAATAGGGAAATCACCCACCGCTACATCGAAGTCCTTTTCTGGTAAAGGCATTATCGCATCTTGGGGGAAGACATCCATCGGAATTTCTAAAAAGTTCGCTAAGTGTACACTCAATCTTGATAATATAGGATCCACTTCAACAAGTACATGGTCAAATGTTGTTTCAGGATTTTGTTCATGAATAGTTGCTGATAAATGTCCAGTACCACTTGTTAAGTCAATCATTTTTATTGCTTTTGTATCTTGCATAAATAAACGAATAACGTAAGCCACTAAATATCCAATACTGTCTGGTGTCATTTGATGATTTGGCTGTATCATTTCTTCTTTTAACATACTTAAATAACTAAATTGAAAAGCTTTGCGACGATCAATTACTGTACTTCTTTCTAACATCTCTCGTTCATTCGTATAAATATCTTCTAAAGCTAATCCTAAATTTTCTATAAAGCTATGTCCATTCTCTTGTTGGAAGCTTTTCGCTTTGTCATCAATTGTTTTAAATAATTCTTCTATCATGTCTATTTCCTTTCAAATAAAAACTGCCCACTCGGGGCAGTAATTATTATACCTATATTATAATTAGATTGATTTTAAGGCTTCTACTGCTTTATCATAATCTGGGTGGTTCGTACCTTCAGATACAATTTCAGTGTAAACGACTTCGTTTACATCATTTAATACGAATACTGAACGCGCCAATAAACGTAATTCTTCCATTACAACACCATAATTTGTACCAAATGATAAATCTTTGTGGTCACTTAAAGTAACAACATTTTCTAAACCGTTTGCTGCACACCATTTCTTTTGAGCGAATGGTAAGTCCGCAGAAATTGTAATTACTACAGCATTATCAACACTACTCGCTTCTTCGTTGAATTTACGTGTTTGTTGTTCACATACACCAGTATCAATTGATGGAATTACAGAGATTAATTTCTTCTTTCCTTCAAAATCTGCTAAAGTTTTAAGGTTTAAATCTGTATCTAATACTGAAAAATCAGGTGCCGCTGTTCCTACAGTTACTTGCTCACCTAATAGTGTTACTGGATTATTTTTAAAAGTTACTTGAGTCATTTGTATTCCTCCTTAAGTGTCTTCACTTAATAATTTACCACGAAAGACACAATTTATGAAACCATACGCACTTTCACTAACGAATTCCTTCATTTATTATGAACTCTCTTACATGTGCCTTATCTTCCTTAACGACAAAAGTATCGCTTAGCATATCATGAACACCACGTTTTTTTGGATTGAATAACACAACTAAATAAAGTAATGACCAAAAGAAGTTGCTTATATATCGTCCAAATAATTCACGTGTAAATACTGTAGTTAACGATAACTTTTTCTCTTTTGTACTTAATACTTGTAACCCTAAAATCATCTTCCCTAACGTTGCTCTAAAGTAATACGTCATTAATATAAAATAACTAAAATATATGATGGCACTTAAAATATTCTCTACTGAAAATAATTTTATACCAAAATAAGTATCTTGTAATCCACCAAAGCCTACTATAGGGCCAATGATCAATCCTTTGATACAAGAAAGCAAGATTAAATCGATAACATATGCTAGAAAGCGCACACCGAAACCAGCATGGGTTAATGATAATATAGCATCTTCAAGTTCTCTTGTTCGAAATTCATTTTGACTAGGTCTTTCTTGTAAATATTGTGCATCTTGTATGGTTGAAGTGGGGTGCACAATATGATGTTTATTATGATAATCTGTCATCTTAATCACCTACTCTCCGTATAAATACATCGGTTCTAAACCTTGACGTTTAGACAGGATTTGTTGAACACGATCCACATCACTTTGACCCATCAACTGTTTTACGTAAGAATTTGCAGCAAATAAATCTTTTCCAAAGAAATTATCTTCTGTATTAAATTCTATAACTTTTGCATTTTTTGCTTTAAGTTCTTCTTTCATCGCTTTTAAGGCATCTTTTTCTAAGCCAATCTCATCGATTAATTTTAATTTTTTCGCTTGTAAACCTGAGTAAATACGACCATCTGCAATTTTCTTCACTTGTGCAGTATCCATTTTACGTCCTTCACTAATAACCTTTACAAAAGCATCGTAACTTTCATCTACGAAATCTTGTAAAATTTTGCGCTCTTCGTCATCCATTTCTTTTGTTGGACTCATAATATCTTTATGAGGACCACTTTTAATTGTATTGAATTTCACACCATATTTATCTGCTAATTCTTTGTAATTCATCGATTGCATAATGACACCCAATGAACCTGTAATTGTCTCACTAGAGGCATAAATTTTGTCTGCAGGTGCTGAAATATAATATCCACCAGATGCAGCCATATTTTTCATTGTTACATAAACTTTCTTACCTGATTGTTTAATCGCTTTAATTGCATCATGAATTTCAGCACTTTCATACACACCTCCACCAGGAGAATTTACGACTAACATTAGTCCTTTGATACTGTCATCTTCTTTAATCTTCTCTAATTCTTTTATTATTTGAGTATGATTGTAACCTCCTTCATTAAAGATACTAGGTGCTCCTGTATCTTGAATTACACCGTCAACTTCAATACGTGCTATTTGATTAGATGAATCAGTACCCTCTATTACTTTCGTATTCAATTCTTCTTTAGATGAACCAGCGGCTTCTTCAAATGTTTTTGAAAAGTCACTTGTAAACGTACTTGTAACCATACTAACTGATGTACCCAAAATAAATAAAACTGCCGCGATGATTATCGCAATGACTCTTTTACTCATGAGATTACCTCCAAATGTTTATTTAATTCATCTTTATCATAACAGATATTGTTTGATTACAAAGAGAATACAAGCTAATTTAAGGTAATTTTAAGGTTATAAAAAAAGAATACCTTATAGGTAATCCTTTAAATAATCATATATATTTTTACCAATTAATAAGACTGTTACACAAACAAATAGTACTTTCACATATGAGACACCTTTACGAATTGCAAATTGACTACCTACATAACTCCCAAATATCATCGCTGCACCCATACTTAAACCATAAGTATAATTCACTTGTCCTAATACTATAAATAATAATAATGCACCTAAGTTACTTGCGAAGTTTAACACCTTAGCATTTCCTGCTGCCCTTAAGAAATCAAATCCAATGATTAAGAAAACAAAAAGTAGGAAACTCCCCGTACCGCCTCCTAAAAAACCATCATAAAATCCAATTAATCCAATAACTATAATAAATAATAACAATTTTTTTGGAGTCAATTTTTTGTATGTGGAAATGTCACCCCACTCTTTTTTAAATAAAGTGTAAATTAATACAAGAGATAACATAATAATTGCTAGTGGCTTTAAATATTCTGGTGGTAATTTTGTGGCAACGAGTGCTCCGATAATTGACAATACGAATGATAAAGGAAATAACTTTAATACAATTTTAAAATCAACTTTACGTGAACGAATGAAAGATATGGCCGACGTAAAAGAACCGAACGAAGAAGCTAATTTATTTGTCCCAAGTGCAATTGAAGGTGGCATACCTGTAGCGAGTAATGCTGGTATACTGATTAAACCTCCACCACCAACAACCGAATCAATGAATGCCGCTAAAAACCCAAAAACAATTAATATCAATAATATTTGAATATCCAAGTTGAACTCCCCTTTAGTTACTACTATAATAGTAACTATAATCTATAATTATTTATTCGTAAAGAGGTGTTTTATTGGAAGCAGAAATTATTCAACAAATGATGCATTTAGGGCTCAGTAGCTATGAAGCGAAATGCTATTTAGCATGTATAAGATTAGGGAAAACGACAGGTTATCAAATTAGCAAAGTTTCCACTGTCCCACGCGCTCGTATATACGATACGCTTGATAAACTGATTGAAAAAGAAATAGTATCAAAAATCGATGAAGCAGAACAAGTCTATTATATTGCACTCCCGTATGAAACATTTATTGAACGAAAACGTCATGAATACGATGCAACAATGAATAATCTACAAACTAATTTAAACAATATTGATACTGTGACACCAGAAGATATTATTATTAAGACATATCAAAATAAGGACGATATCATTCTTAAAATTAAAGACATTATTCAAAATGCACACAATGCGATATATATTTCACTTTGGCCTGGCACACTTTGCAATATTGAAACAATTCTGAATGAAAATGATATTACGATTAAAGGAATAATATTCAGTGATAAACACGCATTAAATAATAAAAATAAAAATAACCAAATCTATATTCATAGACACACAAGTTATACCGAGTCCATTGAAAATAAACAATGGTTTATTATCATTAATGATCAAGGCGAAATGATTTATGGGAGTGATTTCAATATCAATACACAAGCCTATTACTCAATCGACCCACAACAAATTTATTTAATGCAAAATTTTATTTGGCATGACATACTTGTGAATCAGCTTGTAGAGAAGAATCCAGATGCTGATGAGTGGATAGAAATCAAGCGAGATGCTTTTTTTCTAAATAAAAGTGAACACAACAAGAGCTAGCGATATTTTCATTTATCGCTAGCTCTATTCATCTTCAAAAACTTCTCCATTGTCCAGGCGAAATTGCTTTCTTAATAAATCAGGATGATTCGTAAATGCGCCGTCGATACCTTCATTAATTAAGCATTCCATGTCTGCTTCATCATTAACTGTATACGGGAAAACTAGGAAACCAAGACGATGCAGACGCTCAATTAACCATTGATCTAAATCTTTATAATTCGGTCCAACAGCATATACAAATGCACTAATTTGCTTCAAATCTTCATCAGTCATTGCTCTTAACATGCCTTTTTGACATAAAAGCAATAATGGCATGTTTGATTTTAACTGATTCATTTTAATTAAACTTTCTAGACTAAATGATTGAATGACCGTTTGATAATTCGAAAGTCGTTCTTCTGACAATAAGTCAAATTCATCAAGAATCATCGTCAATCGTTCTTCCATCCCTGGATAAATATCGGGCGATTTTGTCTCAATATAATAGTTAGCTTTACCATAGCGTTTAAATACTTCTTTTAATGTTGGAACAGTTTGTTCTAAGTAATACTTTTGCGCAAGTTCAGGAAATTTATCATTGAACCATTGACCGATACGAATTTCCTTAATTTCCTCAAGTTTCATTTCTTTAATAATTCCTTGCGTTAGTCCTGTACGCTCTATCGTTTCATCATGCATTACAATAATTTCACCATCAAGCGTCATTTGTATATCTAATTCAATATAATCTGCGCGCATATCAAAATGACTTAAATCATAAGATGCATAACTATGTTCTGGCGCATATGCACTTGCCCCTCGGTGAGCAATAACAACATTTTTATCTAGCATTAAGGTACCCCCTTATAATAAATCTGAGAAGTCTGTATCACTCTTTTTATTATTTTTAGAAAGTGTTATTGTTTCTATACCCTCAATTGCCGTTTTTATCATCGCTTCAAAATCAACTTTTCCTTCAAAACTTTCAACTTTATCTAATCTTGGGTTTGTTTTCGGGTTCTTAGGCGTGAAGATTGTACAACAATCTTCAAACGGTAATATTGATGTTTCATATGTACCAATGTCTTTTGCTTTTTTTACAATTTCTTCTTTATCATACGTTAAGAGCGGACGCAAAATCGGTAAATTCGTCACTGCATTTATAGCATACATACTACCTAATGTTTGTGATGCTACTTGTCCTAAGTTCTCACCGTTGACGAGTGCTTTTGCATCAATTTGACGCGCAAACTGATCGGCAATACGCATCATCATGCGACGTGTTGATGTCATAGTCAAATTCTCTGGTACTGTTTTATGAATCATCTTTTGAATATCTGTAAAAGGTACTAGATGCAGTTTAATCTCGCCAGCTGTTTCTGCCATGATTTGCGTTAAATCAATGACCTTCTGCTTCGCTTCTTCGCTAGTAAAAGGTGGAGAGTGAAAATGAATTGCTTCAATTGTCACACCACGACGCATGACTTCAATTCCTGCTACAGGCGAATCAATACCACCTGAAAGCATTAAAAGCGTCTTGCCACCTGTGCCAACAGGTAATCCTCCTGCACCTTTAATGACACGTGAATACAGATAAGCAGCATCACGACGTATTTCTACTAATAATTTATAGTCAGGTTTTTTTACATTTACTGTTAAATACTCAATATTTGATAGTATTTCTTTACCTAAAATTTGTTGCAAATCAAACGTTTCATATTGGAAACTCTTATCAGAACGTTTCGCATCAACTTTAAATGTATTACCAGGCACATCAATTTCCTTTGCCAGAACAACTGCTGTTTCTTTGATGACTTCAATATCTTTATCGACTTTCACGACTGGGCTTACAGAGTGCACTCCGAATACTTTAGAAATACGATGCATAATTTCTTCTACATCAGCATCTTCTGTTACTTCTACATACATTCTATCGCGATTGGCTAATACTTTATATCCTTCTAATGGGATTAATGCATATTTAATGTTACTTTTTAATTGGTTAACAAACGTATTACGGTTTCCAGACTTCAAAGTCAACTCTCCGTATCGTACTAAAATGTGGTCAAATTTCATTGTATTAATAGCTCCTTCATTTCTTCATAGATCTCATCAAATGCTTTAACAAATGATTCGATATCAGTTTCAGTTGTATATTTATCGAATGAAATACGTACACTTCCTGTAATGGCGTCATCCGGTACATTCAGTGCTGTCAATGTTTCATTTAATTTAGCCCGCTTTGATGAACATGCACTTGTTGTAGATATCATAATACCACGTTTTGAGAAACTATTGACAATAACTTCTCCTTTCACTCCTATAAAAGCGATATTCACAATATGAGGCGCACCGTTTCCAACAGAATTGACACGGATACCTGGATATTGTTCGACTTTTGTTTCAATCATTCTCTTAAATTGTCTCATGCGCTCAATTATCACTCCTTGTTCATTTAGAGCAATGCGCATCGCTTTCGCCATTGAAACATCACTTGCAACATTAACCGTACCACTTCTAAAGCCATATTCTTGTCCACCACCAAACAACGTGTGTGTTACAGTGACAAGTTGGTCAAATACTAAAATCCCTTGACCTTTTAAACCATTAAATTTATGACCACTTAACACGAAGCTATCCATTAAGCTTGCATCGATTGGCAATTTACCAAATGATTGAACACAGTCTACATGGAAATGAATTTTTGGATAATCTTGAATTAAATCATGTATTTCTTTGATTGGTATAATTGCACCCATTACATTGTTGACATGCATTAAACATACCATGACGACATCTTGATTCAGCAATGATTTAAAGTGATTTAAATCAATAGTTGCATCCTCATTAAATTTTACATATTTAATATTAAATCCTTCGTCTTCTAATGCTCTTACTGTTTCTAGTACTGAAGGATGTTCAAGTTTAGATGTAATAATCGTCTTACCAAATTGTTTCTTACTACGTGCCATACCTGTAATTACTAAATTGTTTGACTCCGTAGCTCCACTTGTAAAAATTACAGATTGGTGTTTTAAACCTAATAGTTTTTTTATTTGATCACGTGCAGATTCTAATAATTTATTTGCTTCTAATCCTTTTCCATGAGGACTACTCGGGTTATAAAAGTAAGTAGTATTGACTGTATTAAAAGTATTTAGTACGTCTGAATCCGGCTTTGTTGTTGCACAATTGTCTAAATAGTTCATATATTCACCTCAATGAATAAAAGACTTGAATGAATTCAAGTCTTTTACTTCTTATCATATTATTTCAAATTAATGTCTTTGATTTATTACACTTGCTTCGATTTTTTCAGTAACACCGGGTTCAACGCGTTCAATTGCAGCTTCAGCAATCTCAACAGCACGTTTATAGCGATTATTACTAAACAAACGCTCCGCTTCATTTAGGTCTTTATTAATATCTGATCTTTCTTTTCTATATCGATTACCATATTGAATTAATTTTTCAGCATATTTTGCATTCTCTAATACATCAACGGCTTCTGCTTCAAATGTATTCATGGTGATTAATGCCTTATTTACTTTATCACGTACATGCGTCACATTCATAGGACGTTTATTAAATAATTGATGTACTTCACGTGTTTCAATATCAATTTCATTTTTCATAATGATAAAGCGTTCTGGAACACTTGATAAGTTTGATGCCAAAAGTCTTCTGTATATTTCTTCTTTCTTCGCTTGAATCTTTAATATGTTCTTTTGAGCTTCTTGTTCATCTTCACGTAAATTCGTTAAATGTTGCTGAATTTTATCTTGATTTTCGTTAATCACTTTAACATGCTCATCTATATACTTCAAATTATCTTCGACTTCTGTATAACGTACACTCGATTTTGCTGTTTCAGTTAAGATTTCGTCATATACATTCACTAAACTTTGAATTTCATTATCATATTGACGTACTTTTTGAACATCTTCTTCATTAATATAATAGCTTTCTTTTACATACTCGATTTCAGTGCGTAAAGTATAGTTCATATCTTTTGCATGGAATAATTGATCTGTAATGCTTTCTTTCGTTGTCTCTACATTATTTTTTGCTTTTACTTCATACTCAATCAGCTCTAGCATTTCATCAATCGAATCATTAATCTCACCGATAATACCTTCTGCTTCATCTAATTGAAGTCTAGCAATCAATGGTTCAACTAAGTTTAGCTTTCCTTTTAAAGTTTGGAGATTACCATCTACTTTAACGTGTTCTAAATTATAACCTTCTATCTTTAAATCACGACATCCGAAACGAATATCTTGAAATTGACCTGGTAATTCTTTTTGAACATCACGAATCAGTAAAGGAATATCGTCCATATCTTCTTTTAATCGAGTCATTTCACTATGTAATGCATCAATATGTTCATGCGCATCATCATAGTTTCCTTCGCTAATTAAATTATCATATACTTCAATTTTAGGTGAATATGTCTCTATTTGTTCTTCAAGCGGATCAGCAGCCTCTCCAAATTGATGGCGATTTGCTAATACATCACGTTTCGCTTCTCGATAAATAATTTTACATTCATCATATTTTCTTTCGTCTTCTTTAGTAGATGATAAGTATTGATTAATATCCTCAGTAAAATGTTTATATTTTTTCTCTATTTGATCGAGTAAATGATTACTTTCTGCAATTTTTTCCTCGCTGTCTTTAAACTTAAACTTATCTAGAGCTTCATCAGCATCGTTAATCGTAAGCTCACATGCTTTAATATCTTCATTTAATACCGTTTGCCATTCTTTTTTCCATTTTTCAAAACGGTTATTTGCTTGACCCGATAAGTTTAAAGCTTTCACTTTAACAAGCTCATCTTGAAACGGTAAATTTTTAATTTCGTTTTTTCTTGTTTCAACTTGCTCTACATTAATTCTCTTTTGATTTCTTAAATAAAACATAATACCAACAATAATTAGTATTAATACGATTACTCCAACTATGGCATATATCATCAATTTTCATTCCTTCCAAAGTACTCTTACCTATTATAACGTAAATAATCTTTTACAAAAACAATTAATTGTGAAAAGTTCTTAAATTAGATACACTATTTAAACCTATAGAAATTGATTATACCAAAAGGAGCGATATTATGTTTGAAATTAACCAAATAAATGACTATAAAACACTACATCAAATGCTTGATGCCTTACTAGATGGTGAGGAAGATATCGTCAGCCACTTAGCGAATGCAAGTGCACTACTCAATGAGTTCATGACGGATGTCAACTGGGTCGGTTTTTATACGATGAAGAATGCGCATTTACAACTAGGACCTTTCCAAGGTAAACCCGCATGTGTAACAATTCCTGTCGGAAAAGGTGTTTGTGGAACAGCAGTAAGTGAGCGCAAAACAATGCGTATTGAAGACGTAAATGCTTTTCCTGGTCATATAGCTTGTGATGCTGCGAGTCAATCTGAAATAGTTGTACCAATTATTATAAATGGCGACGTATTTGGCGTGTTAGATATTGACGCCCCAATTAAAAATCGCTTTGACTCTGAAGATCAAGCTGGATTAGAAACTTTTGTTAAAGTGCTTGAAAAGCATATCATTAGATTAGTGTAATTTGTTGTTGACAAATATAATCAGCGTGATATAATAACATCTATGTGAATAAACGAAGATAGCAGATAAATATTAAGACGCTCTATGATGTCCCCTATGTTGGCGTGTTGCGTAACCGAAGCTATAAGGCGAAGGCACGGAATGACATTATATCGTTCTTTAGCATTTATCACGTTTTTGTTTTTTACATAAAAAACAAAATAAGAGGAGGAGTCACATTATGGCTCGTTTTACAGGTTCAACTTGGAAAAAATCTCGTCGTTTAGGTATCTCTTTAAGCGGCACTGGTAAAGAATTAGAAAGACGCCCTTATGCACCAGGACAACACGGTCCTAACCAACGTAAAAAATTATCTGAATATGGTTTACAATTACAAGAGAAACAAAAATTACGTTACATGTACGGAATCAATGAACGTCAATTCCGCACAATCTTTGACCGTGCTGGTAAAATGAAAGGTATTCACGGTGCTAACTTCATGGCATTACTTGCTTCTCGTTTAGATGCAGTAGTATACCAATTAGGTTTAGCGCGTACTCGTCGTCAAGCTCGTCAATTAGTAAACCACGGTCACATCATGGTAGATGGCGCTCGCGTAGACATCCCATCATACCAATTAAAACCTGGTCAAGTAATTTCAGTTCGTGAAAAATCACAAAAATTAAACATCATCGTTGAATCAGTTGAATTATCTAACCATGTTCCTGAATACTTAACGTTCGATGCTGAAAAAATAGAAGGTACATTCGTACGCGTTCCAGAACGTAGTGAATTATCAGCTGAAATTAATGAACAATTAATCGTTGAGTACTACTCTCGTTAATAAGTTCAACCAAAAACATCAATCATTCGATTGGTGTTTTTTTTTGAATTTTCACTTCTCAATCATTTTATAGATTGATATATTACTGTTTCCAGTATAATGAATATAAATTTAAATATATTTAGGAGATGAATATTAATATGAAACACACATTTAAGTGCACAGCGAAATTTAAAGGTGGTTATAACGGGGTTGGAACGATAGAAAATAAACATTTAAAATCTCAAATTTCAATTCCTGTAGAAATGAACGGCCCTGATATCGGTACAAATCCGGATGAAATGTTATTATCAGCTGCTGTCACTTGTTTTACGATTACGATGAGTTCTTATTTCGAGAAGAATAAAATATATACAGAAGTGGACTATGTTGACGCAATAGCTACTATTTCGGTTGAAAAAGGTTTACAGACGTTTGAAAGTATAACATATGAGGTTTACTTATCTACACAAAATATAACTATAGATGAAATCGACTTAAGTAAACTACTAAGACTTATTAATAAAGCAGAAAAAAGTTGCATGATAACACGTGCAATTCAAGGCAATGTATCTGTTCAAATTAATGCTATTTATTTGAATAACATGGTAATATCGTCACATTAAATTCCAAAACAATAATTTTAATACAATAAATTATATAGATTTTCATAAAATTCACCTTAAATTCACTAATCGCTATTCCACTCTAGAAAGACATCTGTTAAACTAGTGACAACATTTGAAATGAGGTGGTCAAAGATGTACTTAAATCAACCCGTTCTACTCTCTCCCGGTCCAACACCTATTCCTGATATCGTTAATCATTATTTAACTTTACCAATGATTGGTCATCGTACAGAATCTTTCCAAAAAATTCTGCATGATGTCAGTAAAGGTTTGGCACCCATATTTGGTACTGATCAACCTGTTGTAATATTGGCAGGAAGTGGAACAAGTGCTTTAGAAACTGCAATGGTCAATACGGTCGATAAAGATGATCATATTGTTGTCATTGTAAGTGGTGCTTTTGGTAACCGCTTTAAGAAAATTGCCGAAGCATATCATTATCACCTCCATGTATTTGAAATTGAATGGGGTAAAGCTTTAAATATGACTGCTTTTATGTCTTTTTATAATCAATTAACTCAGCCCATTAAAGCTGTTTTTACACAACTATGTGAGACTTCTACCACTGTCATTCACCCTATTGAACAAATAGGTCATTATATCAAATCAATAGATGATAATGTACTGTTTGTGGTAGATGGCGTTAGCATAATTGGTGCATATGATATGGATATGAGCAGAGATAAAGTAGATATTCTTGTAGCAGGTAGCCAAAAAGCTCTTATGTTACCTGCAGGGATGGGATTTGTAGCATATACGGCTGAAAGCAGAAAGAAAATAGCTTCAAGCAAATCAGACAAATTCTATTTTAATCTATCTTTATATATTAATAAATTATTCGATGATACTACACCATTCACACCTCCAATCGGACTTATACAAAGTATTCGAGGCATGTTAGAAATAGTAGAATCAGAAGGATTCGAAAATACAGTGAAACGTCACTATGCTTGTCGTGACGGATTAAGAAGTGCATTAAAAGCATTAGATATCCCACTCTTCGTAGATGATAAAGATGCATCTCCAACAGTTACAGCTATCGTGCCTATCCAAACAGAGATTAATATAATTAAGTCTCGACTTCTTTCAGACTTTAATATAACCATTGCAGGTGGACAAGCTCATTTAAAAGGAAAAATATTACGTATCGGCCATATGGGTTACGTTACACCCTTTGATATGTTGAAAGTTATCAGTGCTTTAGAAATCATATTGTCAGACATAAGAGGGAAATCTTATTTAGGTAAGGGATTAACAGCATTCCAGGAGGTTATTTCATGTATAAAATAGCTGTATTAGATGAAATCAGTGATACGGGGTTGAATGCATTAATAGAACATCCGGATTTTGTTGTAGATATACATCACAATAAGTCTGAACAAGAATTAATAGAAGTATTAAAGCACTATGATGGTGCATTACTTAGAAGTGCAACAACACTTTCGGCACCAATTATTGAAAATAGTTCACTAAAAGTAATCGCACGTGCAGGTGTTGGAGTCGACAATATCGATATTGATGCAGCAACTAAAAGAGGTATTATTGTCATAAATGCACCAGATGGCAATACCATCTCAGCAACTGAACACACTGTCGCAATGATTCTATCACTTGTTAGAAATATTCCTCAAGCACATTATGATTTACAAAATGATGAATGGAATAGAAAAAAATATCAAGGATTAGAGTTACAAAATAAAACACTGGGTATCATAGGCTTTGGTCGAATTGGCCAAGGTGTTGCAAAACGTTTACAAAGTTTTGGTATGAAAGTATTAGCTTATGATCCATTTTTAACGAATGATAAAGCGCAAGGTTTGGAAGTCACAAATGCTACAGTAGAAGAAATTCGTGATAATGCAGATGTGATAACGGTCCATACGCCTTTAACAGATAAAACAAAGGGTATGATAAATGCTAATTTCTTTAAACAAGCAAAAGATAATCTCCTTATTGTTAACGTTGCACGTGGTGGTATTATCGTAGAAGCTGATTTAATTAATGCATTGGATGAAAATGAAATTCGAGGAGCTGCCTTAGATGTCTTTGACATAGAGCCTCCATTACACCAACCTATCATTCATCATCCTAAAATTGTTGTCACACCACACCTTGGTGCATCTACTATAGAAGCTCAAGAAAAAGTTGCTATTTCTGTAGCCGAAGAAGTTATCGAAATTTTTACGCAACAAAATGTCACACATGCAATTAATGCACCCGTCATGACACAAAAAATCACAAAAGAAGCTGCGCCATTTATAGAAGTAGCCGAATTAGCAGGAAAAGTAGCAACAATCCTATTTAATGATGGCCCAAGTAAGATTCTATTAAAATATAATGGTGAACTTGCGCTAGATGACACCTCTTTATTAACACGTACGATTGTCATGCATATACTGAAAAATAAATTAATGGAAAACGTCAACATTATTAATGCATTATATTTACTTAATGAACAACATGTAGTTTATCAAATCGAAAAAAATAAAGATGCAGATCATTTTACAAATTATTTAGAAATCACACTAGAAAATGATAATAATAAAGTGACAATCGGCGCAACAGTTCTTAAAAGTTATGGGCCAAGAATTGTTAAAATAAACAGTTATCCTGTAGACTTCAAACCTGAAGCACATAATCTTTACATTGAACATATCGATCAACCGGGTGTTATCGGTAAAACAGGAAAAGTATTAGGTGAATTCAATATCAATATTGGTTCAATGCAACTAGGCCGTCATGATAAAGGTGGACAAGCTATTATGACTTTAACTGTCGATAGCGAAGTAAATGAAGATGTTATCACCGCATTAAAGTCAATTGAAGGATTTATTCAAGTAAAAAATATTGAGTTATAACAAAAATAGGCCAATCATTCGTTAATGATTGGCCTATTTTTGTTGCTCTACTTATATTATTATAAAATTTTGTCTAAATCTAAAATATCATCGATTATATAATCCGCCTGCAAGTCTTCAAAAGTAGAACGTTCAGACTGCCCTTTCACACCTGTTAAAGTTGCAACAAATGTTGCGCCAATAGCTTTGGCACAATAATAGTCGGCTAAAGAATCTCCCACTATTATAAACTCTGATTTTTCTACACATTCCCCATTAATATAATCTAAATAATGAGATGGATTATTGCCATGATAACTAGCTAAATAACAGAATGGATGTGGTTTGCCAAGTGGTCGATGTTCAGGGAACATTCGCTCAGCATCTAATACTTCTGATGCCGTTACAATTTTATTTTCGTCAAAATATGATAGTAAATCAAACGATTCAAAAGGCACTAGTGTTTCTATTCTTGGACGACCTGTAGCAATACCAATAATATACCCTTTTTCTTTAATTCGATCGAGGACTTTTTTTATTTTATCAGCAGGTTGTATAATTACCTCATTTTTCAAATAACCTGGTTTTCCCTTTAATAAACTTTCTTTTCCAGAAGTCTCAAAATGATATGCCTCACCTAAATACCATTCTTGATAAACATTTTGAGATATATTCCATAATGAACTCTTTAATTGGAAACTTTCAACAGCATCTGTCTGTAATTCCTCACTCGCATATGTAACCAAATGATCATAGACTTCCAATTTACCACTAGGTACATTTGAGATGAACGAAAGAGGTAACTCATAATTAATTAATTCATCTGAAAACTTTGCTTCTTGTAACCATTTCAAATCAATATGATTAAAGTCATTATTAAATTGACTTCTGTTTCGTTTTATTAACTCTATCAAATGTATACTAAAAATGATAAATAGCATATCCCAGTTAGAATTGAGCCCTTTATCTTTAAGTTTTCTCAGAATATTATCTTTATATAATATTTTTCTACGAATTGAGGCTATTTCTTCATCTGTCAATAATACTGAAATATCATCACCAGATAAATCAAGATAATGTTTACCATATAGTAATTCAAATACAGTGATAGCGGTTACATCGAAACACCTTTCTTCACTTAAAAATACACCATCTACATCAAAAATAATTTGTTTCATTTTATATCACCTCTAAATAATAATGATATTATTATAACATAATAACTACAGAATTTTCAGACATTTGTACAAAATAAAAATTGACATCTTTCATTTTTAAAACTAAAATAATCAAGTACGGAAGAAAAGAGGGATGAAAAAATGAGTTCAGTTACAGAGATAAAAAAACCTAAAAAGAAATTGATAAGCTTACCTATGCAGATATTACTCGCACTTGTTCTAGGTGTCGTGGTTGGTGCAATGCTAAATGGTAAAACAGAGTATGTTAACTACTTTCAGCCATTAGGAGATATCTTCTTACATTTAATTAAAATGATTGTTGTACCGATTGTTTTCTGTTCTCTAGTTATATCTATTGCAGGTACTGGAGATATGAAAACAGTAGGACGTTACGGATGGAAAACACTACTTTACTTCGAAGTTATTACAACAATTGCAATTGGACTAGGTATTATTTTTGCTAATGTCTTCAAACCAGGTTCAGGTATTGATAAAAACCTACTCCCAAAAGGTGACGTTACGAAATATGCAGCGAATGCAGAAGCAGCTGCAGAATCTACTTATGGTAATCATATGATAGATACAATCGTCAATATTATTCCAACGAATATTATTGATTCAATGGCGCAAGGCCAGCTATTACCAGTAATCTTCTTCTCAGTATTCTTTGGATTAGGATTAGCTGCAATTGGTAAAAAAGGAGAGCCCGTTAAAGCATTTTTCGACGGCTTCTTAGATGTTATCTTCTGGATGACAAACCAAATCATGAAATATGCGCCAATCGGTGTATTTGCGTTTATGGCAGTTACAATCATTAACTTAGGGTTAGGTGCATTAATTCCACTTGGAAAGTTAGCACTTGTAGTTGCTGGATCTATGGTATTTTTCATAATAGTTGTTCTTGGAGGCGTAGCTGCGCTATGTAAAATCAACATCTTCCACCTACTTGTTATCTTAAAAGAAGAATTAATCTTAGCTTTCTCTACTTCAAGTTCTGAAACAGTATTACCAAAGATTATGGAAAAAATGGAGAAATTCGGTGCACCAAAGGAAATCGTTTCCTTCGTAGTACCAACAGGTTATACTTTTAATTTAGACGGATCAGCATTATACCAATCTATTGCAGCACTGACGATTGCGCAAATGTATGGTGTACACCTTTCAGTGATGGAACAATTAATACTATTACTGACGTTAATGTTGACTTCTAAAGGGATGGCTGCCGTACCAGGCACTTCAATTGTCGTGTTAATTACAACACTTACAGCAATGAACATTCACCCTGAAGGATTAGCATTAATTATTGGTATAGACCGTATTCTCGACATGATGCGAACAGTGGTTAATGTTGTAGGTAACTCATTATCAACATTAGTTATCGCACGATGGGAAAACCGACTGGATTATGAAAAAGGTCGTAAATATTACGAAACATTTAAAAAGAAATAAGAAGCATACCGCTCACTTGAGCGGTATTTTTATGTAAAAAAAGAGACCTTGAAGGTCTCTTTGATCTTATAAGTATTTATCTACAACATCAGCAACTTGTTGAACATGTGTCCCAATAATGACTTGAGCGTTCTTACGTCCTACTTTCATTACACCAGTTGCACCTGCACGTTTAATTATAGACTCATCTACTAATGAATTATCCTTTAATTCAAAACGTAAACGTGTTGCACAGTTTGTTACTGTTTCAATATTCTCTTTACCACCCACACCAGCAATGACTGATTGAGCTAGTGAATCATATTTACTAGGTTGGATAATGTTATCATTCTTTTCTGTAGTAGTATGACCCATATCTTCGTTTTCTTGCGCAATCATTTTTGCAATATCTTCATCAGATTCACGCCCTGGTGTTTTAATATCTTGTAATTTAATTACAGCTCTAAAGATGACGTAATATAAAACGAAATATACTAAACCTAATGCCAACAACATCAATGGATGATTCGCATTTGGGTTCCTAGTAGATAATAAGAAATCTATTGCTCCAGCACTAAATCCAAAGCCTGCTGTCCAATGGAAAGTTGCTGCAATAAACATTGAGATACCTGTTAATACAGCGTGAATTAAATATAAACTAGGTGCAATAAATAAGAACAAGAATTCTACTGGTTCTGTTACACCAGTGATAAATGCTGCTACTGCACCTGCTAAGAATATACCTGCAACGGCTTTTTTACGCTCTGATTTAGCTGAATGATACATAGCTAATGCAGCACCAGGTATACCGAACATCATTACAGGGAAGAAACCAGCTTGATACATACCTGTTACACCCTTCACTGCATCTTTACTTTGAAACTTACCAATGTCATTGATACCTGCTACATCAAACCAAAATACTGCATTTAATGCATGATGTAATCCAGTTGGTATCAATAACCTGTTAAAGAATCCAAATAGACCAGCACCAACAGCCCCTAATCCAATCATCCACTCCCCGAATGAAACAAGTAAACCAAAGAAGAATGGCCAAACAAATAGTAAGATAACAGATAAAATCATAGCAAATACTGAAGTTAAAATTGGTACTAATCGTCTACCACTAAAAAATGCGAATGCAGTTGGTAATTCAGTTTGGTGGAATTTATTAAATGTCCAAGATGAAATAAATCCAACGAGTAAACCTATAAAAACGTTGTTAATTTTTCCAAAACTCATATCAACTTTTTCAAGTTTGATATGCAATAAGTTGGCTACTGAATCTTGAGATAACACTGTAGTTACGACTAAAAATCCAACAACAGCTGCTAAAGCTACCGCACCATCCCTTGATTTAGACATACCAAGTGCCACACCAATAGCAAATAATAAACCTAAATTATCAAGTATTGCGCCACCAGATTTAATTAAGAATCCTGCAACAGGATTATTCACCCCCCATCCTGTTGGATCAATCCAGTATCCAATACCAAGTAATAAAGCCGCTGCTGGTAATACAGCTACTGGTAACATTAAACTTCTACCTAATCTTTGTAAGAATGAATACATCTCCTTACCTCCTATGAAATTTATTTTTACTTTGCACCTTATTTTATTATTTAAATACATCGATTACAATACATTTTTTAATGTTATTTGTATATAAATTGTGTACAAATTATAGGTTTTATGCGATAATGATATGTATTCTTTAGACAAAGACTTTATATTACATAATGTATCAGATATAATAAAATAAAAACTTAGTTAAGGGTGATTGAATGAAACGTCTTCCATATCTATTTAAAGGTAGATTAACTGCTTATCAAATATCTACAGCCACAGATATTGATATCGAAATTATTGAATCACTGTTTTCAGATGAACAGAAAATCGAATCTTTAGATGAAGAAACTTATATAATCTTAAGTAATTTGGAACAGAGCCTGTTTC
Organism: Macrococcus animalis; assembly: GCF_047425875.1. GTDB lineage: Bacteria > Bacillota > Bacilli > Staphylococcales > Staphylococcaceae > Macrococcoides > Macrococcoides animalis. The sequence continues at coordinate 1,964,489 of NZ_CP179727.1, read as the reverse complement.
CAAATGAAATTAAAAATAATGAAACAAGTGCATAACTTGATTCATTATTTTTTTAATCTTTATTATATTGATTCAATAAATATGTCATTGAATCAACAATCAATTGTTTTAATACTTTAATATCAATTTGTTCTAAATCACTAATATAAACGCACGTTTTACCTAATGTATGTTTACCTAAACCCTTTAAATATCGATCGCGATTGATATTATCTGGTGCGAAATATAAACTGATTTTACTCTTTTTCATCCCAAAGGCTATTAACGGAGCATCACCTTCAATTAGGTCATTCAATTTATAATGGTACTTTCCAAAACCAATCATATTCGGTCCCCACATTTTACCAATATACCCTGAAGTTTCTTCAAAGATATCAAGCAACATTATACACTCTTTTCTTTTTTTCTCATCATCAATTCCATCAATAAAATCTATAACCGAATCTTCTTTTTTAAGCCTGTGTATTTTCATGATGCACCCCCATGCTATTTTTATAAATTATACTATATATTCTGAATATTTAATATATTGAATTATCAAAAATTACTTTTTATTTTATAATGTAAAATCAGTTAACATATCAATATCTTCAAATTATATTGTGTAGGTTTAAAACGCATAACGAAATAAAATTTTATTCTTTGATTATAGTTTAAATGATGATAGATACGGGAATTAGATTAACAAGTAAATAATAATTGGGAGTAGGTGAAGACTGATGAGTATTATAGTACTGAAAACGTCTTATCCTTACACATCTAAAGAAGAAACAGAATATAAATTAATTCAAACTGAAGTTGAAAAAATAACTTACATCAATAAAATAAAAGAAAAGACAAAAGCAATTGCTGTTCAAACGAATCAACCTCAAATCATTAAACTTGAATTTATTTATCCAGAGGATAAAGAAACGTATCTATACAAAACATAAAAAAACGAAGCGTAACAAATGTTACGCTTCGTTTTTTAATGTTTGAATTAATTCTTTTGTTCTTGTTTCTAATGTAGCAGTAATGTGATCTATAGCTTCATTTTTTTTATGTGCTGCAATAAAGCTTTGGCTATCAATCGGTTGATCAAACTTAATGTAACATTTGTCTTTTCCAAAAATAACATCTTTAAAACTATTTGGTCCTTCATATGCTGCAGGTAATATTTTTGATTTACTCATCACTGAAATTGTTGCTGCACCTTTTTTCATGGGTGCATTATCTTCTCTACGCCCACTAGGAAAAATACCTACGATTTTATTTTCTTTAATTAATTTTACAGGCGTTTTAATTGTTGATGGCCCCGGATTATCTCTATTCACAGGAAATGCATTACATGACCTAAAGAATCGGTCTAATAATTTTCCTTTGAATAATTCTTGCTTCGCCATATAGTGAACTTCTTTTGGATATAAAGCCATCGCAAGAATAATAATCTCAACCATACTTCTATGATTACAAGTAACAATAAAAGCTTCGTTTTGAGGAATATTTTCCTTACCTATTACTTTTACTTTACGTAATACTATATTTGTTACTAAATAAATAATCGTTGCCAAAAATTTATACATCAGGTAGACTCCTTATCATTTTAAATGACTTTTTATTTATTTTATCATAAAGTATATACATGACGATAATTTTTATGTATTTAAATATTTTGTGAACTTAAGGGCTATTATATGAATAAAATAAGTAAAAATGTTATCTTATTTTATTATATTTATATTTTTTATAAGGGGGAAATATTATGGACAAATTTGAAGGGCAAGAAAACAATACATATGAATCCACACAATATTATACAGAACCAACGAATAGTAGTTATAAACAAAAGAAAGGACCAAGTTTTCTTAAATTATTGCTTGCAGCGATTTTAGGTTCTGGTTTAACAATCGGTGCGATGCAATTACCGCAATTATTCTCTCCACAAAACGATGCAAATAATAATCCAGCAACTACACCTATTCAAGTTGACCAGAAATCATCAGGTAATAATGTGCAACTTGCCGATATGTTAGAAGAAGTGTCTCCTGCCGTAGTAGGTGTTATTAACATGCAACAGGCCAACAGTAGCATATTTGATATACTACGTGGAGAAAGTGGTAGTACAGAAGAAACGCCAGCTGGAACAGGATCAGGCGTTATTTATCAAGTATCTGATGATGAAGCTTATATCGTAACGAATAATCATGTTGTTGAAGGTGCTAAAGACTTAAAAGTTCGTCTATCAACTGGAGATACAGTAGATGGCACTTTAATCGGTAAAGATGCATTAACAGATATTGCTGTCCTTAAAATCACCGGTAATTATGATATCAAACCTATTCCATTCGCAGATTCATCTAAAATCAGAGTTGGGGATACAGTTTATGCGATTGGAAACCCACTCGGTGTAGAATTATCAGGTAGTGTAACGGAAGGTATTATTAGTGCAAAAGAACGTACGATGAAAGTCGAAACATCGGCTGGCGAATCATCCGTAAAAGCGATACAAACAGATGCAGCGATTAACCCTGGTAACTCTGGTGGTGCTTTAATTAATAATCAAGGCCAATTAATCGGTATTAATACTCTGAAAATTTCAGCAGATACAGTTGAAGGATTAGGATTTGCTATACCTTCAAACGATACGAAAGTTTTAATCGACAAACTTGTCAAAGATGGTAAAGTTGTACGTCCATTTATGGGTCTTGCATTAGTAAGTGTAGAATCAGTCCCTTCAAACTATTTGAATGAAATGAAAGTAACAGTGAATCATGGCGCTCTCGTAGCGAGTGCTGATGAAAAAGCTGGAAAAGTATTCAAAGAAGGTGATGTTATCGTACAAGTAGAAGGACAAGATGTGAAGACTGATGGAGATGTGCGTAATTACATTTATAAGAACAAAAAAGCTGGAGATAAAGTGACATTTAAAGTGATTCGTGAAGGTAAAGAAAAAGAAGTAGAACTTACTTTAAGAAGTACGGAAGATAAATAAAAAGATGTTAAGGCTAGCGATATTTACCTCTAATGCTAGCTACTGACTTATAAAGCTATAGAAAAAAATGAGCGACACTTCAAAAGTGTCGCTCATTTTATATTAGAATCCTCTACCGGCACCGCCACCGCCAAAGTCTCCTCCGCCGAAACCTCCGCCACCGAAGCCTCCGCCACCGAAGCCTCCAGATGAGAATCCTCCTCCAAAACCGCCTCCAGTTGGGAAGAAGATGACAGGTCCTGATGAACGTCTACGTCCACCACTACCGCCGCCTCCACGGCCGCCACCCATAAAGATTGAGATGACTAGATATAAAAGAAATAAACCAATTAATATTTCAAATACGCTAATACCTTCCGTACTTTCATCTACCATCGGGGTATCTCGCGTATATTTTTCACCATCAAACCCATAACTTTCACTGACTTCATCAAAAATGGCATTGTATAACTTACCTAACCCTTGAGCGTAAAGTGCCTTGCTTTCAGCACTTTCACCTTTTGGATCGACAGCTAAAGCTTTTTGAACATCAGGCATTGCGTACTTATCAATCATGGCACCGACTTTAGCATCATTTAAGACACCTTCTAATCCGTATCCAACTTGGACTTCAATACCTCTATTTCTATACTCGTTACCGTTATCTAAATTGAAAAGAATAACGACACCATTTCTTTTTTCTTTATCTCCGACACCGTACTCTCGTCCGGCACGAAGTGCATAATCTCCTCTTACTTCTTGCCCTATTGTCGGCATTGTCATGATTAAGATTTCAGCTGTTGTTCCTTGTTGTAGTGTTTTACCACGTTGATTAATGAAATCTTTTTCATTTTGTTTAAAAATTCCGACATGGTCCTGAACAAAAATCGGTTGCTCAAGCTTTGGCAAAGGTTCAGCTGCACTAACCGGTAAAGTAATGATGAAGATTAAGAAAGTCGCGATAAAAATCGCGAACTTTTTCTTAAACATTATTTTGTTTCCTTATCAGCATTAAAATCAATACTTGGTGCTTTGTTTGCAGCTTCATCCGCTTTAAAGAATTCTTTCTTTTCAAATCCAAGTAATCCTGCATATAATGCAGCTGGAAAACTTCTGACAGCTTTATTATAAGTTGTAACAATATCATTGTAATCGTTACGTGCAACTGCGATACGGTTTTCTGTGCCCGCCAATTCATCACGTAGACCTGTAAACTGTGTATCTGCTTTTAAGTTTGGATAATTCTCTTGGATCGCAATTAAACGACTTAATGCTGAGTTTAACTCTGCATTGGCATTTGCTTTCGCTTCCATAGATTCACCTTTTGCAGCACCAGCTAATTTAGCACGTGCATCAGATACATCTTTAAATACTTTCTCTTCATGTTTTGCATAACCTTTTACTGTTTCAACTAAGTTAGGAATTAAATCTAAACGTCTTTGTAACTGAGTATCAATTTTTGCTTCTGCATTTTGAACATCTGCATCTAGTCCAACTAATTTGTTATAAGGACCGATTAACATACTTCCAATAATTAATAATAAAACAACTAATCCGATAATAGGTATTAATAATTTTTTCATATCATTTCTCCTTTTATGTAAGTATTTATTATTACCCTTTAATTACGTCTATAAACCCTTTCTATAAAAGAAATTAAAAGAGATGAAGTACTGATCAGTACTTCATCTCCATAGTATTATTTATAAGTCACCATAAAGTACTTCTTCTTACCGCGACGAATAATAGTAAACTCATCTTCAATCTTATCTGCAGATGTGATTTCGTGATTTGTATCCGTCACTTTTTCACCGTTTAATGAAATCGCACCGTTTGTAACATCTTCACGAGCTTGACGTTTACTTGGTGCAATCCCCGCTTCGATTAATACTTCTACGATATTTGTATTAATTACTGTCTTTTGAGGTACATCTTTAAAACTTGTACGTAATTGATCCGCCGTTAAAGCTTTTAAATCACCTTTGAATAAAGCATTTGTAATGTTAATTGCTTCTTCTAAAGCTGCTTCGTCATGCACATATTTCGTTACCTCTTCACCAAGTTTCTTCTGAGCTAAACGTAAGTGTGGTTCAGTCTCTACTGATGTTTCTAAAGCATCAATTTCCTCTTTGCTTAAGAATGTGAAATATTTCAAGAATTTTATCACATCGCTATCAGGTGTATTGATCCAGAATTGGTAAAACTCATAAGGGCTAGTCTTCGTACGATCTAACCATATTGCCCCACCTTCTGATTTACCAAACTTCTTACCGTCAGACTTTACAACTAAAGGCACAGTCATACCAAACGCTTCAACTTCACCGTACATACGACGCATTAATTCTAAACCACTCGTAATGTTACCCCATTGGTCACTCCCACCAATTTGAAGCTTCACGTTATGTTCTTTGTTTAAATGACCGAAGTCAATCGCTTGAAGAATTGTGTAAGTAAACTCTGTAAATGAAATACCTGTCTCTAAACGAGATGCGATACTATCTTTACTTAATAAGTAGTTCACACCTACGTGCTTTCCGTAGTCACGAAGGAACGTTAATAAATCAATTTGACCTAACCAATCTTTATTATCTACGCGCATCGCGCCCGTTTCGCCGCCAAAATCGAATAATTGTTCCATTTGTGCACGAATACCATCTACGTTGTGTTGTACTTGCTCTAACGTCTGTAAGGTACGCTCGTCCGTACGACCCGATGGATCTCCAATCATACCTGTTGCCCCACCGATTAATACGACTGGACGGTGACCATGTTGTTGGAATCTCTTTAATGTCATGAAAGGTAACAAGTGACCAATATGCAAGCTGTCTGCCGTTGGATCAGTTCCGCAATATACACTAACACTCTCCTTATTTAATAATGCTTCAATTTCTTCAGGATGAGTCTCTTGATAGATTAAACCTCTCCACTTTAATTCTTCTAATAATGCATTTGCCATCTTTGTTCCTCCTCTAATATTTATTGTTTAAATCAACGATATATAAAGGTCACTTATAATGAATAAAGTCAATCATAAAAAAAATAAAGAACACCCCTACAATTAAATGTAAGGGTGCTCACGCACGGTACCACCATACTTATGATATCAATCATCACTTATTAATGAAAAGGTCATTATCCTTAAGGTCATTATGATTAGGTGTATTCATGCTTCCATTGCTTAGTTTTCACCAACCACTAAGTCTCTAAATTCAATGTGCCACATTACTTCTCCTAAAAACCTTTATATTCGTTTCAATTTAAATTATGATACTAGTGTAAACAATAGATTCAATAACGTCAATACCCTGAAATTATGATATACTAAAAAAATATTCAGGAGGAATTTTGTATGCCGAAAAAACAACGCCAATTATTCAAACCTAAAGAAAAAAAAGAAAATATAAAATCAACATTTAAGTCGATAGAATTCACACCTTACGTATGGTTTCATGGTATTTACGAAACTTTAACACGTACTGTCTTGTTCTTATTGATTACGGGCCTTTTACTTGGTACTTTACTGTTAGGTCTCGGCACAGGTTATTTCTTAGCACTTGTTAAAGATGAGCCTGTTAAGAACATTGCTTCCCTAAAAAAATCTTTATACGAAATGACTGAAAGTACAACCGTTTATTTCGGAACTGGGGAGTCACTAGGCACGTTAAATGCTGATGTTCAACGGGAAGTAATAAAATACGATAAGATGAGCCCTCATGTTATCGATGCGTTAATCGCGACTGAAGATGAAAATTTCTATAAACATAACGGAATCGTACCGAAAGCATTTATTCGTGCAACCGCACAAGAATTCTTAAATACGGGAGTAACAAGTGGTGGAAGTACATTAACACAGCAATTGATTAAAAATCAACTCTTAACTAACGAAACTTCATTTAAACGTAAAGCAAAAGAAATGATGTTATCATTTAAAGTCGAGAAAACTTTATCTAAAAAAGAAATCATCGAAGCTTATTTGAATGTCGTAAGTTTCGGTCGAAATACAAATGGTCAAAATATTGCCGGTATACAAGCAGCTGCGCGTGGTATTTTCGGTGTAGATGCTAAAAAGTTAAACATTGCTCAAGCTGCATATCTTGCAGGTATGCCACAAAATCCATATACATACACTCCTTTCTTGCAAACAGGTAAAGTAAAAAAAGAAAAAGATCTTACATTTGGATTTGAACGTCAGCAATATGTACTGCAACGTATGTATCAAGAGAAAAAAATTACGAAAACAGAATATGAGCAAGCAAAGAAGTTTGACTTAAAAAAATCTTTCACTAAAGATTTCATCGCACCAAACGAGCAATACCCATTTTTAACGCAAGAAGTGGAATCTCGTGCGATTGATATATTAAAATATATATTCGCAGAAAAAGATAATATTTCACGACAAGAATTAGATGAAACACCAGTATTAGAAGAAAAATATGTTGGCATCGCTAACCGTGCTATCAGAAACAATGGTTACATCATCGATACAACAATACACAAAAAAATCTTCGACACAATGGATCAAATTAAATCGAATCCTAACTATTATTCTTATGCGAGGAATGCAACCGTCAATGGCAAAGAAAAACCGATTAATATGGAAGTTGGCGTATTATTAAAAGAAAATGATTCAGGAAAAATTCTGTCATTCATCGGTGGACGTGACCATAAAGATTCTCAAAATAACCATGCGACTAAAACAAAACGTTCACCAGGATCTACGATTAAACCATTATTAACATATGCTCCTGCAATTGAATACGGTATGACAGCACCTGAAGCAGCCCTACTGGATAGAAAATTTGATTATAATGGCTATTCACCTGAGAACTATGCACGCATGGAATATAACGTAGTAACAACGCGTTATGCATTAGAGAACTCCCTGAACTTAAGTACATTACGATTATACTCAAGCATTATGGACAGAAAGCCTTGGGAACTACTGCAAAAGATGAACTTCAATATCCCAGCATCTGAACAAGAGAATTTATCATTAGCACTCGGAGCAACAGATATTACATTAGAAAATAATGTTGATGGCTTCTCTACTTTAGCGAACAAAGGGAACTACCAAGAGAGCTATATGATTGAGTCAATCAAGACTCGAGATGGTAAAGTCATTTATCAACATAAAGCGCGTCCAGTACGTGTATACAGTCCAGAAACAGCCTATATAACAACAGACATGTTACGCGGCGTATTAGATACAGGAAGTGCCTATCAACTAAAAGGTACATTTATGTATAACCAAGATTGGGCTGGTAAAACTGGTACAGCACAAGAAGGTAAAGATAGTTTATTTATTGGTTATAACCCGAAAGTCACAATGGGGATTTGGATGGGATATGATGTCCCAACTTCTTTCGATGAAGAAAACCATTACCAATTGAAGTTATGGCGTGATATTGCGAACCAAATCACGACACAAGATCAATTGCAAATGGGTGTTGGACAAATATTTGAACAACCTGCAAGCGTTTCTAAAATCGAATTGTGTCAATATACAATGGCTAAAAAAGGCGAATGTGATGGCACTGAGCCTGTAAAAGAAAGTCTTGTTTGGGAGAAAACAGATACGATGAAGAAAAAACTCGATGACAGAAAGGTATTACTGCGTATGGGTGAAAAACTAGATAATGATACGAAGAAAAAGATATCATCTAAATCAAGTGCAGCAGATAATCTTTCTAAAGCAAATCAAAATGCCAAACCGACGAGTGATAAGAAGAAAGATAACGAAAACTAATCAAAAAACTCTAGCTAAGTAAAATTTAGCTAGAGTTTTTTGATACTAATACTATTTGATACAAAAATATTACACTTTAAATTTTAGATAAAAAAACCAGCAGTTCGAATTAAAATTCGAACTGCTGGTTTTAAAATAAAAATATCTTTTCATTAATATTAGAATAATCCTACTGCATTACCGTCTGCATCTACATCCATTTTCAACGCTGCAGGTTCTTTAGGTAAACCTGGCATTGTCATAATGTCTCCTGTTAACGCTACAATGAATCCTGCACCTGTTTTAGGGATTAATTCACGAATCGTAACAGTAAATCCTGATGGACGTCCTAATTTCGTTGGATCATCTGAGAATGAATATTGTGTTTTCGCCATACATACTGGGTACTCATTCCATCCATTATCAGCAATTGTTTTTAATTGTTTACGTGCTTTATCAGCAAATACAACATCATCAGCACCGTAGATTTTTTGTACGATTGTACGGATTTTTTCTTCTACTGGTAAAGATAAGTCATATAAAGGTTTGAAGTTTTGCTCAGTTTCTAATACTTCAAGTACTAATTTAGCAAGCTCAACGCCGCCTTTTCCACCATGTTCCCAAACTTCAGTTAATGCTAATTTAACACCACGCTCTTTTGCCCAGTTTTGAACAAACTCACGTTCAGCATCTGTATCTGTAACGAAGTTGTTTAAAGCAATCACTGGTTCAACACCAAATAATTTTAAATTTTCGATATGTTTTTCTAAGTTTTGAATACCAGATTTTAAAGCTTCAACGTTTTCATTCGCTAAGTCAGTTTTCGCTACGCCACCATGCATTTTTAAAGCTCGAATTGTTGCAACTACTACAATTGCATCCGGTTTAATTTCAGCCTTACGTGCTTTAATATCCATGAATTTCTCAGCACCTAAGTCAGAACCAAATCCAGACTCAGTTACAACGATATCAGCTAATTTACGCGCAGTCTTCGTTGCGATTATTGAGTTACATCCGTGTGCGATATTGGCAAATGGTCCTCCGTGGATTAACGCTGGTGTTCCTTCAATCGTTTGAACTAAGTTTGGTTTTAATGCATCTTTTAGGATTAACGTTAAAGCACCTTCGACACCTAATTCTTTAACAGTAACTGGTTTACGATCATAAGTGTATCCAATTGTCATATTACCTAAGTTCTCTTTTAAGTCGGTAATGTTATTTGATAAACAGAATACTGCCATGATTTCAGAAGCAACTGTAATATCAAATCCATCTTCACGTGGCACCCCTTTGAAAGGTCCCCCAAGTCCAACAACAACTTGACGTAAAGTACGATCGTTCATGTCAATGACGCGTTTCCATTCAACACGACGAGGGTCGATATTTAATTGATTACCTTGATAAATGTGATTATCAATGAAAGCTGCTAATGCGTTATTCGCTGTCGTGATTGCATGTAAATCACCATTGAAGTGCAAATTAATTTCTTCCATTGGTAATACTTGTGCATGACCACCACCAGTAGCCCCACCTTTCATACCAAATACAGGTCCTAAACTTGGTTCACGTAATGCAACCATTACACTTTTCCCTAATTCTTTGAATGCATCAGAAATACCAACCGTTACTGTCGATTTACCTTCACCTGCTGGCGTCGGGCTCATTGCAGTTACAAGTACAACTTTACCTTCTTTATTTGTTGTCACTTTCGCAGTATCAATTTTAGCTTTAAAATGGCCATAAGGTTCAACTGCATCTGCTGGAATTCCTGCCTCTTCAGCAATTTCAATAATAGGTCGAACTGTCGCTTGATTAGCGATTTCTAAATCTGATAAATATTTAGTCATTTTAACATTCTCCTAATCTAAAAAGTGTCTTTACTATTTAATAATAAGATAACGCTTTCAAGATGTCGAATAATTACACATATTTTTTAAGTACAATTTACATTTTAATCTTCCATAGTCGATAAGTCACCCGTTGGCAAATCTAATTCCCATGCTTTTAATACACGTCTCATAATTTTACCTGAACGTGTTTTTGGCAATTTATCTTTAAATTCAATTTCACGTGGAGCAGCATGAGCTGCTAAACCTTCTTTCACAAATACACGAATCTCTTCTTTTAATTCATCACTTTCTTGATATCCTTCACGTAAAGCTATAAATGCTTTAATGATTTCACCACGAATTGGATCGGGTTTACCGATAACACCAGCTTCTTGTACTGCTGGGTGCTCTACTAATTTCGATTCCACTTCGAATGGGCCAACACGTTCTCCTGCAGTCATAATAACATCATCAACACGACCTTGGAACCAGAAATAGCCATCATCATCCATATAAGCACTGTCTCCAGAAATATACCAATCACCAGGTAAGAAATAAGATTGATACTTCGGCTCGTTATTCCAAATTGTCTTCATCATAGATGGCCATCCAGCTTTCATAGCTAAATTACCCATTCTGTTCGGTGGTAATTCTTTTCCTAAATCATCCACAATCGCAGCTTGAACACCTGGAAGTGGTTTACCCATAGAGCCTGACTTAATGTCCATATCTGGGAAGTTAACAATCATGTGACCCCCTGTTTCTGTCATCCACCAAGTGTCATGAATACGAAGGTTAAATACTTTATCTCCCCACTTCACAACTTCAGGATTTAAAGGCTCCCCAACCGATAAGATATGTCTTAAATGTGTTAAATCGTATTTCTCAACTAACTCATCGCCCGCACCCATTAACATACGGAAGGCTGTTGGCGCAGAATACCAAACTGTTACTTTAAACTCCTCCAATGTTGCATACCAACCTTCAGGTGAGAATCTTCCACCAACAATAACATTCGTAGCACGATTTAACCAAGGTGCGAAGATACCATAACTTGTTCCAGTTACCCAACCTGGATCAGCGGTACACCAATAAACATCATCATCTTTTAAATCGAGTACGTAATGACCTGAAATATAATGCTGTATCATAGCATTTTGTACATGTAATACTCCTTTAGGTTGGCCAGTTGAACCTGATGTATAATGCAAAATTAATCCGTCATCACGTGTTAACCATTCCGTTTCAAAGTCGATAGACGCATTTTCGAAATGTTGATTGAAATCTATGTACTGATCATCAACAGTATCATCAATCACAACGATGTGTTGTAAGTTTGGCAATTCATCTTGCGGAATACGTCCGAGTAAACTATTCGTCGTAATAATTACGCTTGCTTCACTATTTTCTAAACGATCCTTTACTGCTTTCTCCATAAATGCTTCAAATAATGGTCCTACGATTGCACCAATTTTTAATGTACCCAGTAACGCAAAATATAATTCTGGAGAGCGTGGCATAAAGATGAATACGCGATCTCCCTTTTTGACACCCGCTTCTTGAACTAATACATTAGCCGCTTTATTAGAATTCTCCACCATATCTTTATATGTATATCTCTCATTACGGTTTGCATCTTTATATAATAATGCAACCTTTTCACCATGACCTTCTTCAACATGCTTATCTATACATTCGTAAGCCATATTTACTTTTCCAGTCGTTGCCCATGAGAAATGTTGTTCAATGTCTTTCCAATCAAAGTTTTGATAAGTACTGTCATAGTCTTTCATGTTATGGTGACCTTGAGTTGCTTTAAAAATTTCTGTTTTCATAAAAAAATCCCCCTTGTAAACGTTTTCATTATTCCCTAACTTATTATATAATAAAATTAACTGATAATTCAAAAAATATGATAATTTTTATACATACTTTTATAAAAATGCTAATAAATTATCAAGAATACACAAGGAGGATGCATGAATCATATCAAAACTTACAACAAAATTGTCTATGAAACCAATGAACAAACGTTCATCATAGAAGGACCTGTTAACGGCAAAACACTTCAAAAATACACATTTGATAAAGGACTTGTTGCTTTTAGACGTCCAGATGAGCAATTTGAAGCGATTATAGAAATTGCCGATTTAGAAGAAGGTCGTATTATTATATGTCGTGATGGGATCAATATTATCGGTTATACAACTTATCTCTATCCAGATCCAATGGAAAGGTGGTCTCATGGTAATTTAGAATTCATATTAGAACTCGGTGCGATTGAAATTAGTAAAGATTATCGTTCATTAGGCTTAGGTAGTGAAATGTTACGTGTGGCCATGATGGATGATGCGATGGAAGATTTTATTGTAATTACGACAGAATATTATTGGCACTGGGATTTAAAGAATAGCGGTCTTGATGTCTTCCAGTATAAAGATATTATGCAACGTATGATGTCTAGTTGTGGCATGAAAGTATATTCTACAAATGATCCAGAAATCACGAGTCACCCTGCGAATTCATTAATGGCTAGAATTGGAAAAAGAATTAATAATGATCAAATACAAGCATTTGATAATTTAAGATTTCAAAATAGGTTTTTTTTATAGGAGGTTAACATGTTAGTAGAACGAATTATGACGAGCCCATGTATAAGCTTTAGTTCAACAGGTACAATAGAAGAAGTCATCAATTTAATGAATGAAAAGAATATACATCATGTTCCCATCGTAGACGACAATATGAAGTTAATTGGGATTATTAGTGATCGTGATGTTAAACAAGCATTACCATCAAACCTAAGTGAGCGTTCAAATTTAGAATTAAACGTCCCCATCACAAAAATTATGCAGCAACATGTTATTACGTGTCATCCACTTGACTTTGTTGAGGAGATTGCACTTGATTTCTACCATGAATCCATTGGCAGTATACCAGTTGTAAAACGCGGTAAATTAGTTGGTATCGTAACTGCTAAAGATATGTTAAATACTTTTATTGAATTAACAGGTGTTACTACACCAGGAACTACAATTCAAATTCAAATTCCTGATATTCCTGGTAATATTCATGAAATAACAGAAGTATTTCATCGATTCAAAATTGGGATAGAAGGTATTCTTGTATTTCGTGATAAGAATAATCCAGGTAAAAAAATCGTCAGTTTAAGAATGCTTTCGATGCATCCGCAACAAGTAATAAAAGAACTTGTTGCAAAAGATTTCGAAGTCTATAATCCTATGGAAAATAGCCTATGACGATATTTGTATATGATGATGCATTACTAGAATATCGATTTAGTGACGATCATCCTTTCAACCAAATGCGCTTATTATTGACGAAGACGCTTCTGGAATCTTGTCACTTACTCAAAAGTACCGATATTATTAAACCGCGCGTTGCAACTGATGAAGAACTATTACTTGGACATCAAGCAGAATATATACAAGCTGTAAAAAAAGCGAGTAATAATTCACTCAGTAACGAAGATTGTGAGAAATTCGGTTTAAATTCAAATGATACACCTAATTTCATGGATATGCATAATAAGTGTGCCTTGCTTGTAGGTGCAACACTTACTGCAGTTGATGCTGTTATGACAGGTCAGACTAAGACTGCATGTAACTTTGGTGGTGGTTTACATCACGGATTTCGTGGTCGAGCGTCTGGATTCTGCATTTATAATGATTCTACTGTTGCAATAGAATACATTAAACAAAAATATCAACAACGTGTTTTATATATTGATACGGATGCCCATCATGGAGATGGTGTTCAATTCTCCTTCTATAACGATAGTGACGTATTTACATACTCAATTCATGAAACGGGCCGTTACTTATTTCCAGGCACAGGGAATGTGCATGAAAAAGGGGATGGCGATGGTTATTTATATTGTATGAACTTACCCATTGACGCATATACTGAAGATGAATCATTCATTCAAACGTTCGAAGTAAGCTTAAAAAAAGCTTGCGCATTCTTTAACCCTGACATAATACTCAGCCAAAACGGTGCCGATGCGCATTATTTAGATCCATTAACTCATTTATCTGTAACCCATAAAACATTTCAGCAAATTCCACAAATCATTAATCAATGTGCACAGAACTATACTGATGGTAAGTGGATTGCTATTGGTGGCGGTGGTTATAATATTTTTCAAGTCGCACCACTTGCTTGGGCACAAGTTTATAATGCAATGGAAGGAAATGAACCACTTACTGGTGATATTCCAAAAGATTGGGTTGAACGTTGGCAACCAAAATCAAAAATTAAAATTCCAACGAATTGGAATACTGATTTAGAAAAATATGAAGCGATACCGAGAAGATTAGATATCGAAGAAAAAAACGAGCAGACACTTAAAAGAGTAATTATGCATTACTAAAAGATGGAATAAAAGTTTTAATCCTCTTCTGATTAAGAGACTAAACGGTAGAACAGAAATTGCCACTATGACAAAAACCGATCAAAACTTTAAATCAAAGATTTAATAGTTTCGATCGGTTTTCCTTGTGGTAGAACGCTTCAGTTCCTGCCACTCTATTATTTTGTAGTGCCTCGGTAAACAATACTATAAGGCAACGTTACTTTTGACTCTTCAATGGGTTCTTCATTCATGTATTTCGTTAATAAACGCATACCTACTGCCCCGATATCATATAGCGGCTGCATCACACTTGATAATTTCGGACGTACCATCTTAACTAGACGCGTATTATTAAAGCTAATCACTTGTAAGTCATTTGGAATCTCCTTACCATCATCTTGAGCTGCATGAACAATACCAATAGCTTGCTCATCACTGATACACATAATCACTTCAGGTTGTTTGTCCTTGATAGCTTCATATGCTTTCTCGCCATCCAAATACTGTTCTTGACCAATATAAATTGCATCTTCATCAATTGAAAGCCCATTTGCTGCTAATACTTCTTTTAATCCTTTAAGAATATCTATTTGAGCCTTTTCTGAGTAGCCTCCGCCAACAAATGCAAATTTCTTCACACCTTGTTGAATAAACTTCTCGGTGATTTCTTTACTTGCATTCACATAATCGATATTCACTGCTGGTAAGCTTGCATCTAAATCATGTGTACCAGAAACAACGACTGGTACTGAAGATGTCTTAATGATATCTGTCGTTTCCTTAGAAAGTGTTCCTCCTAAGAATATAATACCATCGACTTGCTTAGATAATAAGTTATTGAAGATATCTTGCTCTTTATGAGCATCGTTATCTGAATTAGAAATAATGGTTTGATATTTATACATTGTTGCAATATCTTCTAATCCTCGAGCTAATTCTGAATAATAAATGTTTGAAATATCAGGAATAATAACTCCAACTGTTGTAGTTTTCTTACTTGCTAAACCTCGTGCAACTGCATTAGGTCTATAATTTAATTTCTTTATAACTTCATTGACTCTGTCTCTTGTCGCTGGCTTTACGTTAGGGTTGCCGTTCACTACACGGGAAACCGTTGCCATAGAAACTTTTGCTTCACGCGCGACATCATATATTGTAACTGTCATTGTATCCTCCTGTAACCGTTTTATTTATTATTCTATCACGTTTTCATAACTTTTTCATATATCAAGTTATGAAATTCACAATTTATTAATAATTTTGTGCTGCTTTTTCAATTTCTTGATAAAATGTTTCAAATTCATTAAAGTCCATTTGTTGTGAAGCATCACTTAAGGCTACTGAAGGATTCGGATGAACCTCAGCCATGACGCCATCAGCCCCTACAGCTAACGCAGCACGGGCAACAGGTAACATAATGTCTTTACGGCCAGTTGAATGCGTCACATCGACTAGTACAGGTAAATGTGTCCCTTGTTTAAGTATAGGTACTGCTGATATATCTAGTGTATTACGTGTTGCCTTCTCATATGTACGAATCCCACGTTCACAAAGTATTATATTTTGATTACCGTTCGCATGAATATATTCTGCAGCATAAATAAACTCTTCAATGGTTGCACTCAATCCGCGTTTTAACAAAATCGGTTTATTCGTTTTACCTGCTTCTTTTAATAGTTCAAAGTTTTGCATATTACGCGCACCAATTTGGAATACATCAACGTATTGATCTGCTAATTCAAAGTGAGATGGATTTACAATCTCACTGACAACATTTAAACCATATTGCTGTTTCATTTGCCCTAAAATTTCTAAGCCTTCAACACCAAGGCCTTGGAAGTCATAAGGTGATGTTCTAGGTTTAAATGCACCTCCACGGATAAACTTTTCACCTTTCGCGTATAAATTCTTCGCTACAGCATCTACTTGCTCATAAGATTCCACAGAACAGGGACCAAATACAAATGTCTTTTTACCATTGCCAACTACAGCACCATTCTCAAAACGAACAATCGTATCTTCAGGCTTTAACTTTCTAGATACGAGTAAGTGCTTCTCACTATTAGATTTTTGTAATTCTGTAGACGCTTTAAAGATTTCTTTGAAAAGCTGTTTAATAACATTATCATCAAATGGTCCTTCATTAATATCTTGAAGCATATTAATCATTTCTTTTTCACGTTTGGGATCATATATTGCAGTGCCTTGTTTACGTTTCTCTTCACCAATTTGTTGGGCGATTTCGCCTCGCTCACTTAGTAATTTTAATATTTCCACATTTATAGCTTCTATTCTATCTCGTAAATGATTTAATTCATTCATCGTTATACCCTCTTTTTATATAAATTAAAAAATAGCAGACCGTCAGCCTACTATTTTATCATAATCCAATTGGATTTGTGTATTATTTGTTTTTTGTTTTAGCATCTGTAGATTTTGCAAGGTCAATGGTTGTCTTACGCTCACTTAAAGCTTCGTCTTTTATTGGTGTTTCTAATTCTTTGTCAACGATGGCAATAGGTTGCTTTAAAGAATCATCGTTAACTTCAGATTTAATAGCATCCTTTTGACGTTCCAATTCATCAAAAGTAACGTGATTATCTTTGTCACTATTTAACTTTTGTGTTGCCTTTTGTTTTAAATTAGAAGTTTTTTCTGCTAATTTAGTAGTAAATATATTAGATTTCTCTTTAAATCCTTGTGCGTTCTCAATTTGTTTATTATACTGTTCAACTGATTTCGTTTTCAAACTTTCCGTCTTATTACTTAAATCTTGTTGTAAATCTTTACCCGCTTTAGGTGCAACAAGTAGTCCAATTAAAGAGCCAACAACCAACCCTGCAGTTAAACCAATAGAAAAGTCACGTGCTGTTGTATCTTTTTGTACCCTATATTCTTTTACTGTATGTGTATGTAAGTCTCTGTTATATGTGTTAGTCATATTTAACCCTCCGTTTATCATTTTATCTTCCTCTATAATTATATAAAAAATAAAGGAATGTACATAATGTACATTCCCTAAAAGGTATTATTTTAAACCAGCATTAATTTTATCTTGATCTAAATTATCACCTTTAGTATGTGTCTCGTTAAAGTTGTTTTGACTTACATGATTATCGTAATTTGGTGTAGTATCAGCAAAACTCACTGAGTTACGACGTTGTTTTCTCATTTGCCATTTATCAGCAACTTCCATTGCAACGTTTGACCATTGAACAACTTGAGAAATCTTATCTTCATTTTGTGAGATATTGTGTGTAATTGATGTAGTTACATTGTCTACAGAACTGTTTAAGTTTTGAACTGTTGAACCAATACCACTAACAGCATCAACAACAGTGTTTAATTTAGCAGATTTCACTTGAACATCTTCAGCTAAACGATTTGTTTTGTGAAGTAAATCTGTAGATTCACGCGTAATCCCTTGAATTTGTCCTTCAACACCATCAAGTGTCTTAGCAACATGGTCTAAATTCTTCTTAACAGACATTAAAGTAAGTCCTAAGAAGATACATAATACTAAAAATGCAATTGCAGCGATTAATCCTGCGATTGGTAAAATCCATTCCATAAAAACGCCTCCTAATTTTTATAACTCTTGTTATATAGTAAAATACCCTGCTTATTTAAGGTTAAACATACTAATTAAAGCTTAATCAAGATTTTCATATGCTTTTTGAATTTTTTGAATATCTCCAGCACCCATGAAAATAATAACGCTATTTACATGTGCTTTTAAATCTGATACTGTATCTTCATTTATTAATTCAGCATTTGGAATTAATACTTGAAGATCTTTAATAGTAAGTTCACCAGTCGCTTCTCGCACGGAACCAAAAATATCACATAAATAAGCTTTATCCGCAACTTTTAAGCTATCTGCGAAGTCTTGTAAAAATGCACTCGTTCTAGAGAATGTGTGCGGCTGGAATACAGCAATAATTTCTCGGTTAGGATATTTCTTAGATGCCGATTCTAAAGTTGCTTTAATCTCGGTTGGGTGATGTGCATAGTCATCAATTAATGTTTGTGCACCAAATTTCTTTTCACTGAAACGGCGTTTTACACCACCGAATGTTGCTAGTGCATCTTTTATTGCATTGAGATTTAATTCTTCTAAATAGCATATTGTAATAACCGCTAATGCATTTAATACTTGATGATTTCCATACATAGGTGTTTTGAATGTATCTATAAACGTATTGTCGATATATACATCAAACTTCGTACCTGATTCAATTGTTTCAACATTTTTAGCGATAACTTGATTGTTTTCACCAAATCCGTAATAATAAATTGGAATTTCGGCTTTTAAATCTTTTAAATTTTCATCATCACCACAGGCAACGATGGCTTTTTTTACTTTTTTAGTCATCTCTTGGAAAGCATTGAATACGTCACTCATAGAAGCGAAATAATCTGGATGATCGAAATCGATATTTGTGATAATTGCATAGTCTGGTGAGTAACTTAAAAAATGACGACGGTATTCACAGGCTTCAAATGCGAAATATTCACTTTCTGGCAGTCCCATTCCGGTTCCATCACCAATTAAGAAAGATGTCTTTTTATCTCCATTCATCACGTGAGATAAAAGACCCGTTGTACTTGTTTTACCATGTGATCCTGTTACTGCTACAGAAGTGTATTGCCCCATAAATTTACCTAAGTAATCATGATAACGCGTTACTTCTAGTCCTAATGCTTTAGCACGAACGATTTCTTCGTGATCATCACTAAAAGCATTTCCTGCAATAATTGTCATACCTTCTTTAATATTATCAGCATTAAAAGGGAGGATTGTAATCCCTTTGTCACGTAATGCGATTTCTGTGAAAAATTCTTTCTCGATATCCGAACCTTGTACTTCTTCTCCCATATCGAATAAAATATGTGCTAATGCACTCATACCCGAACCCTTAATACCAACGAAATGATATAAAGTCATGTGCTCATCTCCTAATAATCTTCTTGTTTTTCAGTAATTAATACTGCTCTTGGTTTAGAACCATTTTGGCCACTCACGTACCCCATATCTTCTAATTGATCAATAATACGTGCAGCACGATTATAGCCAATTTGGAATCTACGTTGAATTTGAGAAGTTGATATATGACCTTCATCAATCATAAAATCACAAATTTCTTTAAATAATTCATCTTTAGGTGCTTCTGAAACTTTCTTTAATAATTCTTTTTCCTGAAATAGGTAATTAGGTTCACCTTGTGTCTTAACATATTGAACGACAGCATCGATTTCTTCATCTGATACATAATTACCTTGGATACGAATTGGTTTATTCATACCGTTACCTAAATACAACATATCACCGTTACCTAATAGCTTTTCAGCACCACCGCCATCAATTATTGTTCTGGAGTCAACAGCTGATGATACCATAAATGCAACTCGAGTAGGTACATTTGCTTTAATTAAACCTGTTATAACATTTACTGAAGGACGCTGTGTCGCAAGTATCATATGTATGCCTGCTGCACGTGCCTTTTGAGCAATTCTAGCGATTGAATGTTCAACGTCTTGTGGTGACATCATCATTAAGTCAGCTAATTCATCAATAACAATCACTATTTTAGGTAAGCGTTCAACATAACTTACTTTTTGATTGTATGCTGTAATATTTCGAACGTGGATGTCCGCAAAAATTTTATAACGACGTTCCATTTCCTCAACGACCCATTTCAAACTCTCTGTAGCTGCTTTAACATCTGTAATGACAGGAGCGATTAAATGTGGTAGGTCATTATATGGCGCTAGTTCTACCATCTTTGGATCAATTAATAATAACTTTAATTCATTCGGGTTATTACGATATAACAGTGACACTAAAATTGAATTAATACAAACAGACTTCCCAGAACCAGTCGCTCCTGCAATTAATCCATGTGGCATTTTCGCTAGATCCATAATCATTGGTTCATTATTAATACGTGCACCTAGTGCTACTGTTAATTTACTCTCGGCAAATTTCATTTTTTTACTAAATAATACTTCACTTAAATTTACATTACGCGTCTCAATATTTGGTACTTCTACACCGACTAAAGATGTACCTGGAATCGGTGCCTCGATACGAATATCTTTAGCAGCAAGTGCCATCTTTATATCATCTTGTAAATTCGTAATTCGAGAAACCTTAACACCTTTCTCAACAGATAACTCAAAACGTGTTACAGAAGGACCTACGACAACGTTCTCAACTTTTGCAGGAACGTTAAAATGATAAAATGCATCATCTAGCTGCGCTTTATGCTCTTCTACCCATGTTTCATCACGCTCTAATTTATCTTCAGGATTGAGAAGTGATACTGGTGGTAACATATACTTTGGACCTATACGTTTCGTAGGTTCTTTCTTCAAAGGATAACCATTATTGCTAACGATTGTTTGTTGTATTGGTTTTGAATCAGATTCACCAACCACTTTTGTTTCTGTAACTTCTATAATATTATCTTCAGCATCTGTTTCACTCTTTACTTCAGAATTAATCGATCCTTGTTGTTCAAATGAACGTTGAATATCTTGTGAAATAGTTTCATTTTCATTATTAATTTCTTGATTAACTTGTTGAACAGCTTTTTTCTTATCCAGTAAGCGACGTTTATCACTCGGCGTCATTAACACATTGAACGGAGAAACCTTCTTTTCCACTTTCGGTTTAGGTGAAATAACAGGTTCTTCTGCATGATCACGAATATTTGCCGTGATTTCATTATTCTCAACTTGAACATAATGACTCTGTCCCACACTTAAGTGTTCACGGATATTTCCAGTAACAACCTGAGCTTGTGTATCATGTTCTTTTGTAATTTCATCAGATGTTGTTTCCTCGACAATTTCATCTGGTTCTTCAATGATAGGAATGACCGGTTCTAATGAAGCTTCATCAATCTGTTCAATTACTTCGACTTCAGTTATATATTCAAGCTTTGGTTCAGTTTCATTCAATGCAGGCTTAATGTCAGGCATTAATGTAGGTTCTAAGGATTCCGGTTGCACTAATACTGATGCACGTGATCCTTCTTCAACTTTTTCTAGTTGAGAAGTATCTTCATCGACTATTTCGCCTTCAGTCTCTATATCTTGTTCTTCAATAATAAAGTCTTCAGAAAAGTCTTCATCGATATCTTCATAATTATCTCCAATATCTTTGATAGGTTCGTCATCTTGTTCGAATGTTACATTTTCATCTAAGAAAGTATCTTGATAAGTCTCTAATTCGTCTAGTTCTAATTTATCTTCAATTGTTTCAACTTCTTCTTCTGAAGCCTCAATAATTGTTAATCGATTAGACGTTTCAGATTTAGTTTCATGTTCGCTAAATGGTGATTTTGTAGAATACGTATAACTTTCACCTTCATTTAATGTTATAACTTCAGTAGAATCTTCAATTTCAATAATCTCTTCGATAGATTCCTGATTATCTGTTAAATTGATTTGATTAACTACTGGTCCACGCTCCATTAAATCTTCTTCAATAATTGTTACGCGCTCTTCGAATGATTGATCATTCGAATCAACATGTAAATACTCAATTTCCGGTTGTTCTTCATGCATCATTGATGAAATTTCTTCATGTTGTAATTTAATTTGTTCGCGCTCTAACTCAAACTGCTTTTTACGTTGTAATTTTTTTTCGCGTTCACGCCTTATTTCCGCAACGATTTGAGATGCATATACATTTTCAATGTTTACTGTATTATCTTCTTTGCGATGTGTAGGTGTAGACGGTCTAACATCCTCAGCTTTTTTTCCTTGTATTGGCTGGATTGAATTGACTGGTTGTTTTAAGATGCTTGGATCTTTTCTTGGTTTCGTACCATAAATAGCTGATGGAACAACTGATGCTTTAAATTTCGGTTGATGTACACTGTATTGCTTTTCTGTAAATGATTGATTATTACTTAAGCCTGGTGTATTTGTAGTAGTATTATTATTAGATTTCGATTGATACGAACTATATTTCGGTGCATCATTTAACTTTGTTTTTGGTTGATAACGTTCATACGTCGTTTCTGATTGATGTGACTTTCCTGTCTTAGTCTGTTTTACGATGTCCCTCCCACGTCTCCTCTCACGTCTAGGAACATAATCTGTAGTAAATGACGTTCTAATAGCTTCAGTGTTTACGTCTATATTTGATTCATATGTTTCATCAATATACGTTTCATATCTAACTGAATTATTATCTTCATACAATTCTTTACTTTCTACATCTCTCTCAATATGATCTTCAGTCGTTTTTATAGTATCTACGTTTAAAGGAAACCTAAATTTACCACGTGGTCTACGATATACATCGTCTTCATTCAAGTTATCATGTGTATGATGTGTCTCTTTGCCTGATGATTCTCCAAATAATTTATCAAACCAACTCATACGCTTCACCCTATTCTACTTTAAAGAAATCTTCACCGATTTGACGTGAATCATCTAATACTAAAATACCTTTTTTCTCTTCAGAATCAGTTAAACCTAATTCACGCTCAGAGCATATCATTCCTTTTGAAGGCACACCACGTAACTCAGCATCTTTAATTTGCATACCACTTGGCATAACAGCACCAACTTTTGCAACGACTACTTTTTGACCTTGTGCAATGTTTTTAGCACCACAAATGATTTGTAATTTTTCAGTCCCAACATCAACTGTTGTAACATTTAATTTATCTGCATCTGGATGTTTCTCACAAGTTTCAACATATCCTACAACAAATTTTGGTGATAAATCTACTTCTAATCGTTTTTCTAATCCTTTTTGTACAAGTAAGTCATTAATTTGAGTCATAAGTTCTTCAGTTAATTTCACTTGTCCATTTGTATCTAATCCTAATGATTCAACACCAATAACGTTATAACCAACAACTTTATCATCTTTTTTAATTGTTATAATATCTCCGTTAGTTAAATATTCAAATGGTCCGTCCATTGGTTCTAAAGTGATAAATAAATAATCTCCAACAATTTTGTTATAAAAAATATTCATATGTTTGCTCCTTATGGTTTGTATTATTATTCTTTATCTATTATATGCTTTATTACTTTCTTTTTCTTAAAAAAACATTTAAAAATTAGTGAAAATATTACACTCTATACATATTCATTAATTTCAATAGATTTCCTTGATTTATTAGTTATTATCTTTACCTCGAGCCTCTTTATCTGCCATAAACTTTTGACGATTACTTTCAATACGTTTTATCGCTTCTTGATCACGTTTTGCGTTATTTTTCCCTAAAATAAATACTGGTGTGAGTTTATCATCTTTGTATTGGAAAGATAAAGATGTAATCGGTACTAAGCCACTTGCAAAGAACGACATTGTCATTTGTGCAAGAACGTCATAGCCTGTCTCATTTTGAATATCTGCAATAATTAAAACATCTGCGTGCGGCGTAGCAACGAGCATCTCTCCAGTAATACGTTCATCAAAATCTGTTAACAGCTGTTTATTTAGAATTCGACTTGCATCATAACCATCATTAGCATTAAAAAAATAATATGTATTTCCCGCTACTACATCCGTTTTGAATGTTGTCTTTAAGCCTTTAACATTAAATAATGCTTGCTCTTTAATATGCGTTTCATCAATGCCTAATTCTTCTTGGATTTTAGCATCAATTAAACGGTACGTTTTACCTAAGTCAATCGCATAATAAATATTCGTTTCTGCAGTATGTTCTGTTATTAAAAATGGCACTCCATTTTGTTCTTTCGGAAAGCTTGTAGATCGAATAACAGGCATAATCTTTAAACCTTCAGGCAAGGCTGTGTTGCCCATCGCTTCAATCGTCTCGTTAATATAATATAGAACTTCATCAACAATACGTTCTTTTTTCTCTTTATATTTAGCTGCCACTGGTGCAAGCTTAATTGTTAATCCTTTTTGATTATCCAATCGTTCAACTCGTAACGTTTCTTCTTTACGGTCAAACTTTGTTGACACAACTGTGTCGTCTAATGATTCTATCAGTCTGTCTCTTATTTCAAAAACATTCACATTCCCACTCCTCACATAACTTTCATTGTACAATAAATCAACTGCGGATTAAAGCGGAGGCTGTTGTCAAATAGGATTTGATAAAGTATGACTGACCTTCTGCTATAAAGACGCCGTTTCGGTTACCGACAAAGTGGTATGAACCTTACATCATGAAAAAAAATACCCTTTAAATCAAAAAATTGATTTAAAGGGTATTTGATAAAATTATAGTGATTGTATGAATTCATTGACTTGTTCTTTAGTTTTTCTATCTTTCGATACAAAGCGTCCAATCACTTTTGAATCTTTAAATGCGATGAAGCTAGGTATACCCATAACTTCATATTCAACAGCTAAATCAATAAATTGATCTCTATCAATTGAAATAAATTGATAGTCTGTATTTTCCGTTTCAATTTCTGGCATTAACGGATCAATAAAGTGACAATCAGGGCACCATGTTGCTGTGAACATTGCTATTGTTGGTGTTTTTATTGAGGCTCTAAACATCTCAACAGTTTCTATTTTTTTCATAATTTTAACCTCCTGTGTTAATCTTTTGTTCTCCTACTTTTATTATATTTGCACGACTCATAACTATATATACAATATAACTGATAACTCCAGGTAAAAGGAAATGAAACAACCCGATTTGTAACCATGTTGTTAAACTGTTCCCCATCGTCTTAATGGTCATAATTTGTCCAACGAAACCACTTGTACCCATACCAGCTCCCGCTGCAACATTCTTCATTGGCCAAAGCATCGTCATAATTGGAGCGACAATAATACTCGCAATCACAGGTGGTACGAGAATAAAAGGACGGATAATATAGTTAGGAATTTGGACTTTACTTGTACCAATACCATGTGCGATTAACCCTTGAATGCCGTTATCTTTATAACTCGTCACGGCAAAACCAACCATGTGACAGCAACACCCTATCGTTGCTGCCGCTGCAGCAGTACCATTAATTCCAAGCATTAATGCAAGTGCTGCACTGGAAATTGGACTTGATAATGTTAATCCGAAGATAAGTGATACGAGTATGCCCATCAGTAGTGGTTGTTGATCTGTTGCAAATGTAATAAATTCACCGAGCGATAGCATAAATGCTTGAATGAATGGACCAACAAGTTTTGCAATAATTGCACCGATTACTAACGTAAGTAATGGTGTCAATATTATATCAATCTTTGTCCTACCACTATAAAATCTCCCGAGTTCCGCAGTCGCTAAACTGACGATATAAGTTCCAGCAGCACCACCTTGCTCATAACCATACATCCCGGTTACTGCACTTGCAAAAATAACCATCGGCTTAGCACCCAAACCATAGGCTACAGCGACCCCAACAGCTGCACCAGTATATTGTTTTGCGAGCTTACCAATTTCTATTAATAATGAAGTATCCACAAATGGCTTTAATTCTGTACCTAACGTTTCTAAAATAAGACCAATAATTAATGAACAGAATAAACCCAAAGCCATAAAGCTCATTCCATCAACAAACCAACGTTTCAATAACGCTTTCAATCTGTCATCCCCTTTTATGTCATTTCCATCATCATAGCATAATCAAATGATTTCTGAATACTTAATTTTTGTGAAATTGGACCACAAGTAAAATTCAAAAAAAATACGCTCACTTAGTAAATTCCAAGTGGGCGTATACTTTAAATCGATATTATATTTAAGAATCTTTGTAAATGCTCTGATTTAGGATTTGTAAATATCTCTTCCGGGTGATTAATTTCTTCAATACGACCATCATGAATAAATGCGACTTTATCTGCAACACTTCTTGCAAATGCCATTTCATGTGTTACGATGACCATCGTCATCCCTTCATCACGTAACCCTTTAATGACTTTCAATACATCTTGAACAAGTTCCGGATCTAGTGCTGATGTTGGTTCATCAAACAACATAACTTTAGGATTCATCGCTAGTGCTCTTGCAATGCCCACACGTTGCTGTTGTCCCCCTGATAAAGAGACCGGATATTGATCTTTTACATGCAATAAGTCTACTTTTTCAAGTAAGTTAATAGCAATTTTTTCTGCTTCAATTTTACTCATTCCCTTAACTTGAATCAAGCCTTCCATAACATTTTCAATTGCTGGCATGTGCGGAAACAGTTGAAAGTTTTGAAAGACCATACCAGTTTTTTTTCGCACTTCAATTTGTGATTTCTTATCATTCGCGGTGTAAGTAACGCCATCAACTGTTACAGTACCAGAGGTCGGGATTTCTAACGCATTCATTGTACGTAATAACGTCGTTTTACCAGAGCCACTTCTTCCGATTAACACAACCACTTCACCATTTACTATTTCTAAATCTATATCTTTTAATACTGTTTTATCGCCAAATTTTTTAACTAAATTATTAATTGTAATCATCGTTGATACTTCCTTTCAACTCTTAATTCATATATTCCTTGAATTATTGATACAATAAAGCAAACAACCCAGTACATAATCGCAACTAACGTATATATAGATAAAAATTCATACGTTGTAGAAGCCACTTGCTGTGCATTTCTAAACATTTCTGCTACTAAAATATAACCTAATAGTGACGTATCCTTTATTAAACTTAAAAATGTATTCCCTAGTGCAGGCGTAGCTGTACGTATTGCTTGAGGTAGTATGATACGTTGCATCGTCTTCTTCGGACTCATTCCAATTGAATACGCAGCTTCCGTTTGTCCGAGAGGCACCGATAATATGCCTCCACGTATAATCTCAGAACCATATGCTCCTACATTTAAACTTAATGAAATAATAGCTGCTGTAATAGATCCTAGTTTAAATGCTTGATCAGGATCACCTGTCATCAGACGGCCGATTTCAGGGATTCCAAAGAAGATAATAAACATCTGAACAAGCATGGGTGTTCCTCGGAAGATTGATACATATACTCGTGCGACAATGCGCAATAATTTATTATTTGAAATACGTGCTAGTGCCGTAATTATGGCAATAATAAATCCTAAGATAAATGTAACAATCGCAATCGGTATCGAATATTTGACTAAACCCCAAAGCATTGGCTCAAAAGCTTGAACCGCTGCATTTAGGGCATGAGACATTTCTTCATTAAGGACGAGTGACATCTTCACCGAACCATTTTTCACTAATTTTTTTCATTGTGCCGTCTTTTTGTAAAGCATCAATTGCTTTATTGAAATCTTGAATTACTTTTTTATCGGTTTTCTTATTAAATACGAAACCTGACTGTGTTTTTTCCGCATCACCTTCAACCATTTTGATATCAGCATTTTTCTTTTGTTTTAAATAGTCTAATACTGAAATTTTATCGTTAAATGTAGCTTCAACACGATTTGATAATACCATTTCCATTGCTTGATTGAATCCTTCTACCGAAGTAACTTTTGCTCCTTTTTCTTTCGCTAATTTACCATAGTTAGATGTCAACGTTTGCGCTAACGCTTTACCTTTAACATCATCAAATGATTGTATTTTACTTTTCTTACGTGTTACTAATACACCCTGTGTATATGTGTAAGGCTTAGAGAAATTATATTTCTTCTTACGATCTGCATCCATCCCTACTTGGTTAGCAATTGTATCAAAGCGACCTGAGTTTAGTCCTGAGAACATTGAATCCCATTGTGTTTCAACGAATTTTACTTTGTATCCCGCTTTTTTAGCTACTGCTTCTGCAATTTCCACATCAAATCCTGTTAATTTGTTGTCTTTGTCGTGAAAAGTAAATGGTGCATAAGTTCCTTCTGTACCAATAGTAATTTCTTTCTTGCTATCTTTCTTATCTGCCTCTTTGTTACCGCATGCAGCAAGTACAAATAATGCTGCAAATATTAATAATAATAATTTTTTCATTTTCTTTTCTCCTATTCATATCGTTTTACTCGGAATAGGTATAATTCTAAACTATTTTAGATTTAAGTCAATAAAAAGATCTTAACTGAAATCAAAAAAAGTGAAATGGGTATCACCCATTTCACTCATGCATTTAATTCATTTTTAAATATTCAATTTTCTCATCATTTGTAGCTTTTAGTAATGCAAGTAATCCATCACGTGCTGCATAATAGTCGCGGATATCAAAGATTGTGTGATTTGAGTGGATATAGCGTGCAGGCACACCAATTACTGCAGTTGGAATACCTTGTAATGCTGTATGAATTACACCACCGTCTGTTCCCCCCGGTGATGTATAATATTGGTGTTCAATGTTATTTGCCGTATAAACTTCTTCTAACCAAATCTTAAATGAGGGCTTTAAAATCATTGTGCGGTCGATAATACGTACAAGCGTCCCTTCGCCTAGCTTACCATTTGCATTACTTCCTGCAGTATCGTTTGCTGGTGAGCAATCAACTACAAACGCTAAATCGGGCTGTATCATATTCGCAGATGGACCTGCACCACGTAATCCTACCTCTTCTTGCACGTTCGCGCCAACATATAAATCATATGGTAAATCCGTATCTTTTAATTGTTCCAATATATCTACAATAATTGTGCAACCATAACGATTATCCCAAGCTTTACATAAAAAGCGGTTTTCTGTTAGTTGCTCAAAGTTTACTGCTGGTACGATAGAATCACCTACTTGAATACCCATTGCTAAAACTTCTTCTTTATTTTCAGCACCAACATCCAACAACATATCCTTTATTTGTAGTATTTCTTCTTTTCCAGTTCTAAAGTGTGCTGGCACACTTCCAATCACACCACTAAATTGTTTATTGTCACGAGTTAGCACTTTCATCTTCTGCGCTTGCAATACATCTGCTGGCCACCCACCAATTCCAGTGAATTTTAATAAACCTTTATCTGTAATATCCGTTACCATAAATCCTACTTCATCCATGTGGGCAGCTATCATCACACGCTTTGCATTTACTTCATTTGATCTCTTAACGAAGAATACGCCACCTAAACCATCTTGCATTACTTCATCTGCAAGTGGTGATAATCTTTCAATTAAATAATCACGGACTAAACGTTCATGTCCAGGTGCACCGTGTAATTCTGTTAATGTTTTTATCGTATTTAATAATTGTTCTGTCATGTTTTTTGCTCCTTATGTTAAAATAGTATCAATCATAAAAAATGAATACATTAAAATCCATCGATGAGAGGAACTTATTATGAAAAAATATCAAATCATCATTCCTGTGTTAGTCGTTACAGGTATTGCAATGTATCAATTAAGAAACCATATGACAATGCAACATCCAGAAACACTATTGAAGCAAGTTACAAGTACTTTTGATAAAGTTACTGGCTCTGTCATTGTATACGAACCTGAGAAACAAGAAAAGTTCGGCCAAATCTCACATATTTACCGCGGTATAATCAATACTATCGATAAAGATTACGAATTCACAGTTGATGCATATACAGGTGACCTAATTGACACGAAAGAAATTTAAATCACTAAGAAGAACAACTAATGTTGTTCTTCTTTTGCTTTTTCTTTCAAATAATCAAACGACTTCTTAATACGTTCTAATCCTTCGAGTAATTTACCTTCACTACATGCAACGTTGAATCTAAAGTGCGTACTCGCTGATAATTCGTACGTATTACCAATCCCGGTCGCTATTTTTCCAACATTCTGTAATGCATTTTGTACTTCTATTTCACTAAAGCCACTTTTCTCAAAGTTAATCCATGCTAAAAATGTAGCATCAGGCTTTTGGAAAAATAAACAGTCTGATAAATAATCCGCAATATAATCCTCTACAATTAACATATTATTATCAATATGTTGATTTAATGCATCTACCCAATCTGCACATTCTAAATATGCTGTCTTAATAATTGTTAATGCCACTAAATTTACAGCAGAAAGACCATATACTGCCATCACTTTCGTATTGATGGCTTCCATCATAAATTTATCTTTCGTAATAAAGTAAGCATGCGGAATCCCAGATACATTAAATGTCTTACCTAAACACGTTGTCACAAGCATTTGATCAAAGTCTTTCATAAATCTAGCTAATGTTACGTGTTTACCACGTCTCACAAAATCCATATGTATTTCATCAGCGATAATATAAACATCATTCTTTTTACAGATTTCTATAATCTTTTGAAGTTCTTGTTCTGAAAATACTTTACCTGTAGGATTATGTGGATTACATAATAAGAATACTTTGTTTTGTGGCATCTGACATAAATATTCAAACTGTACGAAATCCATTGTATATTCATAACCATCAAAGAATAATTCATTTTCAACAATCATTCTTTTATTTCCTTGAATTAAATTAATAAAATTATTATAAGAAGGTGTATTTAAAATAACCCCATCACCTTCACTTGTTAGTATTCGAATCGCTTCGGTTACGGTAAATAAAACAGATGGAGCGTAACTAATATCTTGCTTTAATATATTTGTTTCGAATCGGGTACTATACCAATGCCTGATTGGGCCGTAAAAGTTATCATGCTTCCAACTCGTATAACCAAATATCCCATGATTTAAACGTTCTGATATCGCACTTGTAATGCGTTCTGGCACTTTAATATCCATATCTGCAATCCAAAAAGGCATCAAATCACGTCGCTGATATATTAATGGTATCATTTCTGTTTGAACAGCATTTGTATTCAAGCGACTAACATTTTCATTAAAGTTATACATAGTGTCCTCCCGTCAGAAAATTCTCTCAATAGTTCAAGTCTACACCAAATAATGAATAAAAAAAAGGCGAGACAATGATTTTGTCCCTCCTTGAATTAGCTTTTCATTTATTTTATTTAAAACTCGCTTCTAAACGATTAATCCTAAAGCCTTTCGCAGAAAATTTCTGCTCATATTCCGTCTTAATATTATCTTCAGGTTCATTCTCATGTAAATTTAAGTTAATATTTTTAAGTTTCATACCATATTGACTCATGCTTTCAAGTGAGAATTCAAATAATCTTTGATTATCAGTCTTAAAGTGTATCTCACCATCTGCTTTTAAAATCGTTTCATACAGCTTTAAGAAATTTGCATGCGTTAATCGACGCTTCGCATGCCTCGTCTTCGGCCATGGATCTGAAAAGTTCAAATAGACGCGATCAATTTCATCAGGATTAAAAATTTCAGTTAATTTCTCAGCATCAACCGTTAATAAGCGTAAATTCTTTATCTCTTGCTCTATAGCTTTCTCTACAATACGAATCATGACATTTTTATCACGTTCTATCCCAATATAGTTTATATTAGGATGTGCCTTTGCCATTTCAGTAATGAAGCGTCCCATACCACTACCAACTTCAATATGAATCGGTTGTTCATTATCAAACCATGAAGTGATATTGTCTTTTTGCGATAAATCGATACTAACAATATCACGATGTTCAAGCAGATAATCTTCTGCCCACGGCTTATTACGCATTCTCATGTGTGTTACTCCTTTAAATAAATCTATTCTGTGTTAATACTTCATCTAAAAATTTAAGCCATTCATTCATATCATGATAACGACTCTTCTCTTCGTACCACTCAACCATTGCAATCGCTTGTATTACCGTATACCACTTCATACGTTTCTCTAAATCTATCGTGTACTCAATACCATATGTTGAAAGCCATTGTTCCCAGTCAACTTCTTTACTATACGTATATAGAATCATCCCTAAATCAATTGCAGGATCAGCAATCATTGCACCTTCCCAATCAACTAAAAATAGCTCATCTTGATCAGATAACAACCAGTTATTATGGTTTACATCTCCATGACATACCGTATAAAACTGACCATCTAAAATTGGCATATGTTCTTCTAAATAAATCAACGCTTTTCTAACCGTATGATGTGCAAGTACATTACGAGAAAGTGAACTGTTGATTTTCTTGAGTAAAATATGAGGATACATCGGCTTCATTTCTAAACGCTTTAACATATTCAGTAAAGGTTTTGAGCGATGAATTTTTTTGAGGAGTTGCGCAACACGTCCGGATCCCATTTCTTCATGTGTTAATGATCGTCCATTTTTCCAATGTTGAGCGGTAACAACCTCACCCGTTTCAATACGTTTTGTCCATACGAGCTTAGGTACGATACCCTCAGCTGATAATGCAGCTAAAAATGGCGAAGAATTTCGCTTTAGAAATAGCTTTCTACCATCTTGTTCTGCCATATATGCCTCTCCTGAAGCACCACCAGCGGAATCCAATGTCCAACCGAGTTGATAGAAATGTTCCAACATGTTCACCTCCCAAAGTAGAAAAAAGAAAAGGCAATGAGAATAATCTCTTGCCTTATTTTAGTTCGAACGTTTTTAACGACTTATTTAAATTTTATAACCTTTTATGAAAATATTCAAGTCAAAGTTTCTT
The DNA here is from genome assembly GCF_047425875.1 of Macrococcus animalis. GTDB lineage: Bacteria > Bacillota > Bacilli > Staphylococcales > Staphylococcaceae > Macrococcoides > Macrococcoides animalis. The sequence goes on along the minus strand of NZ_CP179727.1, from coordinate 1,931,272 downwards.
TTGAATCTTGAATATATGTTCAAATGTAACGTCATGTGTAATAAGCGTCTAATTACGCTTGATTTGTGATGATTTGCTCATCAAATTTGCTTTGCAATAGCTTTGTTACTGGTCCGACTTGACCTTGGCCAACATTTTCTCCATCAATTTCAACGACAGGCATGACTTCAAGAGACGTACTAGAAATGAACACTTCATCAGCGTCTTTTAAAGCTTTTTCATCGAATGTAACTTCTTCAAACGGGATGGATTCAGCATCTGCAATTTCTTTAATCACACGACGCGTAATGCCATTAAGAATGAAATTATTTGCAGGGTGTGTAATGATTTTTCCTTCTTTAACGATAAATACATTACTAGATGCACCTTCTGTCACAATACCATTACGAATTTGTATTGCTTCTTTCGCACCAGCAGTCACAGCTTTTTGTTTATTCATAATGTTACCTAATAAATTTAAGCTTTTAATATCACAACGTAGCCATCTAAAGTCTTCTGCTGTGATGGCTTTAATTCCTTGTTGCATATCTTGCATAGGACGTTCTGATGTATTGGTATATAGTAATACATTGGGTTTTACGTCTATTGGGTAAGCATGATTTCTCGGTGCATCGCCACGCGTCACTTGAATATATACCGTACCATTGTCAACATTGTTTTTTGCAATTAACTGTTTACAGATATCTATATAATCTTGAGTAGTATATTCTGTTTCTATTGCAATCTCAGCTGCACTTCGAACTAAACGTTCAAAGTGTTCTGTTGCAGTAAATAATTCGCCATGATAAACTCGAACCACTTCATAAATACCATCGCCAAATTGTATACCACGATCGTTATAACTAATTGTTGCATCATTTGATACATACGAACCATTTAAAAATATTACCATGTTACTCACCTTCTACACATACAGAATGAATTGCTTCTAAATAAATTGCAGTTGCATCAAATAATTGTTTTTTACTAATATATTCATTTTTTTGGTGCATTAAATCTTCAGAGTCTTTAAACATCGCTCCGAATGCTACACCTTTTTCTAAATTACGAGCATATGTTCCGCCACCAATTGTGTATGGTTCAGTCATATCACCTGTCTGGTTACGGTAAGCTGTTAATAACTTTTGAACGAATGGGTCATTTTTATCAACATAATGAGGTACTTGATGTGTTTCAATTTCAATTTCAAACCCGTCAATAGCAATTTTCTCTTCAAATTTCTTAATTTCAGCTTCAAAATCAAAACCATTAGGATATCTTAAATTAACGCCATAATGTCCACCGTCGACGTCAGTATAGCTGATGACACCATAATTTGTTGTTAATTGACCCATTTCCTCAGATTCAAATGCCATACCTAATTTTTCACCGAAATGAGAATCAAATAAGTAAGTATCACCGAAATTGACAAATGATTTAGCTTTTTTATCTAAATCTAAAGTATTCAAGAAATTAACTAAGTACAGACCTGCATTCACACCTTTATATGGTTCCATACCATGTACTGACTTACCTTCGATTTGAAGTGATATTTGTCCATTCTCAACAAATTGTTTACCTGTTAATTTATTGTTTAATAAATATCCTTCAAATGCTTGGATAACTGTATCCATTTTTTCTTTTACTTCGATTTTTGCTTCAGCAAAGTCAGGCACCATGTTATAACGTTCACCAGCCTTAAAGGCTTTTAATTCAACTTCGGGTGCAGTTGCGCTTTCTTCATTACTATTTTGAATAATATCAAAGGTAGTAATACCTTTTTCTCCATGAATGAGTGGGAAGTCAGCATCGGGCGCAATCCCTAAATCAGGCATTGGTTCAGTTTCAAAATAACGATTTGTACATTTCCAACCTGATTCTTCGTCTGTTCCAATAATAATATGGATTTTTTTCTTCCAGTCCACTTTCATATCATCTAATATTTTAATGGCATAATAGGCAGCAATTGTTGGACCTTTATCATCTAAAGTTCCACGAGCAATAATTTTATCGTCAGTAACAACTGCACTAAATGGGTCAGATTCCCAACCGCTACCAGCAGGTACTACGTCAACATGACATAAGACACCAAAGATATCTTCACCTTTACCCGCTTCTATACGTCCAGCAATATGGTCAATATCAACTGTCGCATAGCCATCACGATTTGCTAATTCATACATATAATCTAAAGCTTTACGTGGTCCAGGTCCAACGGGATTGTCACTATCAGCTAAACTATCATCACGAACACTTTCTATATTTAATAAACCTGTAAGGTCTTCAATAATCTTATCTTCATATTGTGCAACTTTTTCTCTCCACATATTGATTCCTCCTCGTGCGATATATTCCTATATTACATGATACATAAAGGAATTGAAAATGATAATAGTCATAATGAACAAAATAAAAAAGCCAGCATCAGCTGACTTAATCACACTAAATTATAGTTCGTCTTTTGAAACAGCGTTAGGATTGTTATTCGCTACATCTTTATCCGTAACGATATGGATGTTATTAGCGCCACCTTCGTCATCGAAGTTTTGTTTTTCCTCTTCGATTGAACCATCTTTTTTACCAAATTTTTCAGCGATCGGTGCTGCTTTTTCTTTTAATGGTGCTGCTTTTTCTTGTACTTTAGAAGATAAGTTTGCTTTGTAAGCATTTGGATCTTCTTTCGCTTTATTGATTTCTTCTTTAGCAACTTGTTGTAAGTTCGCTGCTTTTTCTTTTGCAGTATCTGCATACGCTTTAGGATCTTGTTTCGCTTTATTATACTCATCTAAAACTTTATCTCTGTTTTCTTTTTTTGATAAGAATGCTGCTACTGCAGTACCTCCGATTACTAATGCTGCTTTTAATAAACCTGTTTGATTGTTGTTAGCCATTATAAAACACCTCTTCTTTTGATTTGTACTGTAATTATACCCATGATGAATATGACTAAACATATAAATTCATTTTCTTACTAAATTTATTTCATCTTGCGTCAGTTTCTTATATTCTCCAACTTTTAAATTCTCATCTAAGCAGAGATCACCCATTTTAATGCGCTTAAGATATGTTACTTTCATATTGACCGCTTCAAACATACGCTTTACTTGATGGAACTTACCTTCTTGAATAACAAGATTTATTTCACTCATTTGATTATTATTATCTACACTGATAACTGAAAGATCCCCAGGCATTGTGTGATAACCATCTTCTAGCGTTACACCTTTTGAAAATGTTTTAATTGTGTCATCACTTACGACGCCAGCTATTTTTGCAAAGTACGTCTTATCCACATGCTTCTTAGGACTTAAAACGTCATGTGAGAATTGACCATCATTTGTTAAAATTAATAATCCTTCAGTATCTTTATCTAATCGACCGACTGGATGTAAATCATAATGATCAAGACCATCAATCAAATCAATAACTGTTTTATCTTTATCCTGTGTACTGGATACAACACCGTGTGGTTTATTCAACATAAGATAAACGTATGGCTCAAAGTGAATAGTTTCACCTTGAACCATAATTGTATCTATTTCAGGATTTACTTTAACATCTGACTTTGTAACAACTAAATCATTAACTGTAATCACTTTTTTCTTGAGCAATGCTTTTACTTCTTTTCTTGAACCTACACCATGATTACTTAAAAATTTATCTAATCTCATCGCGTCAACCTATTTCTTAAAGACTGTATACGTGCACCAAAAAATTGATCAGCTAACCTTGATTTCATAGATAATGAAGCATATACTAACGCACCTACTACAGCCCCTATCACTAAAATAATAAGCGCATCCATTTTATCCGAAACTGTCAAAAATTGAATCAATATCAAATACACAATTTGTACAGCTAATACCATAAGTAAACTATACAACGTAATCATGAGCATTTGACGTGCTGTTGTTCTATATTGAAAACCAGCATATTTCTTAATAACATATAAGTTACAAACAATATTTAACGTCATTGCGATTGCTGTTGCAAGGATTGCCCCAACAGTATGGAACGCCATTATTAATGGAATATTTATAATTAACTTCACTACTAGTGCTATAAGAACAATATATACAGTTAAATTCTGTTTATCAATACCTTGCATCATTGCCGCAGTAACAGAAACTAATGCGAGTAATATCCCAACAGGTGCGTAATAGAATAGAATATTATTGGCAATTGGATTGTAGCTATAAAACACTGTGTAAAGAGGCGCAGACAATACCATTATACCAAGTGATGCTGGTACAGTTAAGAACATTAATAGACCAAACGTTGTCTTAATTTGTTGGTGCATCTCTTTTATTTTTCCTGAGGCATGTGTTCTCGTTATTGACGGTACTAAACTAATTGCAAATCCACCCGCAAGTGACGTTGGAATCATAACTAGTTTATTAGAGGTTGTATTTAATATAGTCAATAACATATCATTCATTTTACCGGGAACACCAGCTAAACCTAATGCGTAGTTATGTGTAAATTGGTCAATCGTTGTATATAGTGGTACACATAAACTTACGATTACAAAAGGAATGCTATATTTTAATATTTCTTTGTACATGCTGCTGTAACTTACATTAGTATTAGACTCATCTGATTCTACCATTTGATCAATAAATGGTTTTCGCTTTCTCCAGTAGTACCAAAGTGTAAGGATGGCTGCTACTGCCCCAATTGCAGCTGCAAATACTGCGATTTCATTGGCAAGTAACATTGATTTATCCATAATATTGAGAACGATAAACGTTCCACCTAATAAGAATAAGATACGTGCAATTTGCTCAATAACTTGTGATACAGCAGTCGGCCCCATAGAGTCGTATCCTTGGAATATACCGCGCCATGTTGCAAGAAATGGAATAAATAATACTGCAAATGATATAATGCGAATAATTTCTGTAATATTTTCAACAGTCCATTTGCCCTCCGACCCTGCTAGTGATGCTTCGGCAATCATGGGACTTAAGAAATATAATAAAACGAATCCTAAGAAACCTGTCATCCCCATTACAAGTAATGACGACTTATACAACTTATAACTGACTTTATAGGCTCCAATTGCATTATACTTAGATACATATTTAGCTACTGCTAAAGGAATCCCTCCTGCTGCGACTGTCAGCATAACAACATATGGAGGATATGCCATGTTATACGGAGCTAAGTTTTCTTCTCCACCAATAATTGCGTAAAAAGGAATAATATAAAGTATCCCTAAAATTTTAGTAATAAATATACTCGCGGTCAGTAAAAATGTACTTCTGACGAGTGAATCTCTCTGTGACATAACTTCATCCCTATCTCATTATTTTTGAGTATGACTATAATATATGTAATAACAAATTTTCAATGTAAATTATCATACCACCATTATAAATTTTTAACTACTCAATTCATATATTTTACCATAAATAAATTGTATAATAATTGCGAACGGAGGAAACAACTATGTATCATACAATTGTCATTGGCGGTGGCCCAAGTGGCTTAATGGCCGCAATTAGTGCAAGTGAAAGTAAGAAAAAGGTATTACTTATTGATAAAAAAGATCAACTCGGTCGTAAATTACAAATCTCTGGTGGTGGTCGTTGTAACGTGACTAATAACGTGACACACGAAGAACTGATTAAACACCTACCTGGTAACGGAAAATTTTTATATAGTGCATTTCAGACATTTGATAATTATGCTATTATTGAATACTTTGAACACCTAGGCGTCGCTTTAAAAGAAGAAGATCATGGACGTATGTTTCCTGTATCTAACAACGCAAAAGATGTTGTTAATGCCTTAAAACAACAATTAATTAATAACAACGTTGACGTCAAAACAACGACTAAGGTTGAATCACTAATCATAGAAGATAATATTATTAAAGGTGTAATGCTTTCAGACAATATTCCAGTCTATTCTGATAACATTATCATAGCAACCGGGGGTAAATCTGTACCACATACTGGTTCTACAGGTGATGGATACGTATTTGCTGAGCAAGCAGGACATACAATTACTGACTTATTTCCAACTGAAGTGCCCATAACTTCTAATGAAACTTTTATTAAGTCAAAAATTTTACAAGGGTTAAGTTTACAAAACATTAGTTTAAGTGTACTTCGAAAAAATGGCAAACCGCGTATTACACATCAAATGGATATGTTATTTACTCACTTTGGTATATCTGGACCAGCAGCTTTACGTTGTTCTCAGTTCATTTATCACGAACAAAGAAGCCAAAAGAAAGAAGATATTCAAATGATGATTGACGTCTTTCCTGATATGACAAGCGGACAATTAACACAACACATTGAAAAAATGATTAACGACAATAAAGATAAATCTGTAAAAAATAGTTTGAGAGGACTCGTTCAAGAAAGATACTTACACTTTCTGCTAGACCGTGCCGAAATCAATTTGGAAGATAGTGGACATCATTTAAAGAAGGAGAAGTTAAAAATATTTATCGATTTATTAAAAGCGTTTACATTTACCGTTAACGGCACACTATCTATTGATAAAGCATTTGTTACAGGTGGCGGTGTTTCGGTTAAAGAAATTGTCCCAGCAACAATGCAATCTAAAATACATAATAATCTCTATTTCTGCGGTGAAGTTTTAGATATACACGGTTACACAGGAGGATATAATATTACCAGTGCCCTCGTGACTGGTTATGTCGCGGGGATAAGTTGTAGGTAAATATGAGCCAGTCAAAAAAGATACAACCCAGATACATTTTAGTATCTGGGTTGTATCTTTTTTTATGCTTCTAACATCGGTTCTATAACTGCCATGCCACCTTCAACATTAATAGCTTTATAGTTATTTGCTAGAAGATAATCTGTAACGTTGGCACTTCTAACGGCATGCGCACAGACGATATAATATACTTTTTCACGGTTTAAAGACGCCAACTGTTCAGGTATATCATTCATCGGGATATGCAATGCCCCTTTTAACATGCCTTGTTCTACTTCAAATTGTTCACGTACATCTATAATATTAATATCCTCATGATTCCTAACTTTTACTATAAATTCTTTTGTTGAAATATTCATTTTAACCCCTAGTTCGCTACGATGTTCACTAATTTATTGGGTACTGCAATCACTTTACGGATTGTTTTACCTTCAATTAGTGTGTTGATTGCTTCTTGTGCTAGTGAAAATGCTTCTAAATCTTCTTTATTCATGTCTTTAGCAACTTTTGCTTTTAATTTCACTTTTCCGTTCACTTGAATCACGATTTCAACTTCATTATCTACAAGTTTACTTTCATCAAATGTCGGCCACGCTTCATACGTTACTGTATCAGTATGACCCAAGATAGCCCATATTTCTTCTGTTAAATGTGGTGCGATTGGTGATAATAATTTCACAAAACCTTCGACATATTCTCTGCTAACCGTATCATGTTTATGCACTTCATTTATAAACACCATCATTTGAGAAATTGCAGTATTGAAGCCTAAAGTATTATAGTCCTCTGTTACTTTCTTCACTGTTTGGTGGTATACCTTTTCAAGTTCTGGTGTTGCGTCTTCCACAACCTTTTCATTTAAAGTTCCATTTTCAGTTACAAATGCACGATATACACGATCTAAGAAACGACGTGCACCATCTAAACCATTGGTACTCCAAGCTATTGAAGCATCAAGAGGTCCCATGAACATTTCATATAAACGTAATGTATCTGCGCCGTGACTTGCAACTACATCATCTGGGTTTACAACATTCCCTTTAGACTTACTCATTTTTTCGTTACCTTCACCTAATATCATGCCTTGGTTAAATAACTTTTGGAATGGTTCTTTTGTTGGAACTACGCCTAAATCATAAAGGACTTTATGCCAGAATCGTGCGTATAATAAGTGAAGTACTGCATGTTCTGCACCTCCGATATATAGATCTACTGGTAACCAGTATTTTAATTTCTCAGGGTCCGCTAATGCTTCTGTGTTGTGTGGATCGATATAACGTAAGTAATACCAGCAAGATCCAGCCCATTGTGGCATCGTATTCGTTTCACGACGGCCTTTCATGCCAGTTACAGGATCGACAACATTGATAAATTCATCAATGTTCGCTAATGGTGATTCACCTGTACCTGAAGGCATAATCTTATCTGTTTTAGGTAACATCAATGGTAGCTCTTCTTCTGGAACTGTCGTCATTGAACCATCTTCCCAAATGATTACAGGGATTGGTTCTCCCCAATAACGTTGACGAGAGAATAACCAATCACGTAATTTATAAGAGATTTTCTTTTCACCGATTTGTTTTGCTTCAAGCATTTCAATCGCACGTGCAATGCCGTCTTCTTTATTTAAGTCATCGAGTTCTCCTGAATTAATATGAACACCGTCTCCAGTAAACGCTTCTTTTTCAATGTCGCCACCTTCAAGTACGGCTTTAATGTCTAATCCGAATTGCTTTGCGAATTCATAGTCACGCTCATCATGTGCCGGTACCGCCATAATTGCTCCAGTGCCATATGATGCTAATACGTAATCTGAAATCCAAATAGGTATCTGTTCATTTGTAAATGGATTGATTGCATAACTACCTGTAAATACACCCGTTTTGTCTTTTGCTAAATCCGTACGTTCTAAATCTGACTTGCGGCTTGCTTGTTCTTGATAAGCTTCAACCGCTTCACGTTGTTCATCCGTAGTAATTGTGTCAACTAATGCGTGTTCAGGTGATAATACCGCATATGTTGCACCAAAAATTGTATCAGGGCGTGTTGTAAATACTTTAAATGCTGCGTCTTTACCTTCAACAGTAAATGCCACTTCAGCACCTTCAGATTTACCAATCCAGTTTCGTTGCATGTCTTTTAATGATTCCGGCCAGTCTAACTCATTTAAATCTTCTAATAAACGATCTGCATATTCAGTAATCTTAAGTACCCATTGACGCATTGGTTTACGGATGACTGGATGTCCGCCTCGTTCAGATACACCGTCTATGACTTCTTCGTTTGATAAAACAGTGCCTAATGCCGGACACCAGTTTACTGCCACTTCATCAACATATGCTAATCCTTTGTTAAATAACTGGATAAAGATCCATTGTGTCCATTTATAATATTCTGGGTCTGTGGTATTCACTTCACGATCCCAGTCATAACTGAAACCTAATTCTTGAATTTGACGTTTAAATGTTTCAATATTTTTCTTGGTGAATTCCGCTGGGTCATTCCCTGTATCAATTGCATATTGCTCTGCAGGTAAACCAAATGCATCCCACCCCATCGGATGTAAAACATTATAGCCTTGCATACGTTTGAAACGTGACACAATATCTGTTGCAGTGTAACCTTCAGGATGTCCCACATGTAATCCTGCACCAGAAGGATACGGGAACATATCTAAAGCGAAAAATTTCGGTTTATCCATCTCCTCTGATGTTTTAAACGTTTTATTATCTAACCAATATTTTTGCCATTTCTTTTCTACGGTTTGATGATTATAACTCATTATATTTCCTCCTTTTCAATAAAAAAAGACAGCCATCCCTAAAATAAGGGACGACTGTCATCTATGACAACCGCGGTACCACCCGCAATTCACTTCAAAAGTGCAGCTTTAATTATAATATTCGACACTAGCAAGTTCATAAGTTACAAATACCAGTTCACAGCAACCACTGACTTTCTTAAAAATGTTAACTTATTAATACTCTAGATATATCTACTATAAAGGAGAGGATATGCTTTTTCAAGTTTTTTATTAAAATATTATAAATCATCGTAGTCAATTAATTTGAATTATGCAAATATTTTAAATTTTTGGTGTAAAAATTAAACTTTTTCATTTTATAATGCCGTTTGTTTTAATTTCTTATCATAAATAGATAAGAATATAAAGCCAATTAACACAAAGCCAATCATAGTGTAGAACATGATATGCATATTATACATATCGACTATCACTCCACCAAGCACTGGACCTATTGCACGCCCAAGTGTTGCCGTTGAATTGACAATACCTTGATATACACCCATGCGACCTTGTGGTGCCAACTCATTTGCTATCGTAGGTACAGCTGGCCATACGAACATTTCACCTATCGTTAAAATAACCATGCCAACTACGAACATCGTAAAGTCTTGTGCAAAACTCGTAACGATATACGAAATAATAAAGATGACAAGTCCTGTCGCAATTTGTAATTTAATTTTCTCACTCATTAAATGAATAACTGGACGTATAAATGGCTGTCCAGCTATAATCAATACTCCATTAATTGCCCACAGTAAGCTATATTGCTTTAAAGAAATACCTAGTTCTTGTGTATAACTAGAAATCGTAGATTGCCATTGAACGTAACCAATCCAACATACACAATATGTTACACAGATCATTAATAATGCTGTAAATTTATATTTATCTTTTATGTTACCGACATCCTTCATGACATTCCCACCTGTTTGCACTACTTTCGCTGACTTATATCCAAAGAAAGCAATAAAGAAAAAGACAATATATAATAGTAAATTTAAAATAAATATATAATCAAAGCTCATTTCTGCAATAAATCCACCAAGTGCGGCTCCTAGTGCTACCCCAATGTTTTGTGATAAATAAATCGCATTAAACGTCTTGCGACCCCCTTGTGGCCACGCAGTACCCGCCATTGCATAAATCGATGGGAATACAATCCCTGATCCAAATCCTAAAATAATCAACCATATTGCATACCATGGCCAACCATGTAAAAAGATGATTCCAACTAAACTCAGCATCGAAATGCAGATACCTATTAAAATAGAACGATAACCACCATATTTATCAAACATAGTACCCCCAAGTAAATTACCGAGTACAGAGGCGAAAGAATTGAGCATTAATACTAATCCTGCTAAACTCAAACTTTTACCAAGTTCATTATGTAAATATATCGTATTTAATGGCCAAACTAGACTTGCCCCCGTCACATTAACTGCCATTCCGATAACTAAAAGCCATACTAATTTCGGCATTTTCACGAAAGTTACCTTCCTTCTTTAATATTATTTTTTTCCGATTCACTCTATTATATGTTAAAATCCTTATGTTAAGAAAGAGGGAGAATAAATGACACAATTTAAATATGCACTTGATTCAAAACTTTATCATACATGGAATTATCACTTAAGACAAAAATTTGGCACGAAAATTTTCAAAGTCGCTTTAGAAGGTGGCTTTGACTGTCCAAATAGAGATGGTACAGTAGCATTTGGTGGCTGTACATTCTGTTCAGCAGCCGGAAGTGGAGACTTTGCTGGAGATCGTGTAGATCCGATTCCTGTTCAATTCGAAAAGATTAAAAATAAAATGCATGAGAAATGGCAAGACGGACAGTATATCGCCTATTTCCAGGCATACACCAATACTCATGCACCTTTAGAAGTATTAAAAGAAAAATATGAAGCAGCTTTAGCGCAACCTGGTGTAGTAGGACTATCAATTGCCACACGACCCGATTGCCTACCAGATGATGTTGTAGAGTATTTAGCTGAATTAAATGAAAGAACATATTTGTGGGTAGAACTTGGACTTCAAACTGTTCACCAAAAGACGTCCAACATCATTAATCGTGCTCACGATATGCAATGTTATTACGATGGGATTGCAAAGCTACGTAAGCATAATATTAATATTTGTACACATATCATCAATGGTTTACCGCTTGAAGATTACGAAATGATGATGGAAACTGCAAGAACTGTCGCTCAAATGGATGTCCAAGGTATAAAAATTCATTTATTACATTTATTAAAAGGAACACCCATGGTGAAACAATATGAAAAAGGCATGGTTGAATTCATGAGTCAAGAAGACTATGTGAATTTAGTTGTTGATCAATTAGAAGTATTGCCTGAAGAAATGATAATTCATCGTATTACCGGAGATGGGCCAATCGATTTAATGATAGGACCGATGTGGAGTGTTAATAAATGGGAAGTGTTAAACGGTATTGATGCTGAACTAAAGAAACGTGATAGTTATCAGGGAAAACACTTCAAGAAGGAATCTGTATAAATGAAAGCACTCGGTATATTACCTTTCGCACGTGAATTAATCACAAAATATATTGAACAGAATGTAACTGTTATTGATGCGACATGTGGAAATGGCAATGATACGCTATTTCTAGCACAGACTTTAAATAATACAGGACATGTTCATGCATTTGATATACAAACCCAAGCCATTGACAATTCAATTGAAAAAACTAAAGCATTTAACAATATCACTTTTCATCAAATGGGTCATCAGCATGTTCTAGATGTAGTTAGCGAACCAGTAAAACTTGCAATATTCAATCTTGGTTATCTGCCAAAAGGTGATAAATCCATTGTCACATTACCCGAAACAACCATTGTTGCGATTGACAATATCTTCTCAATCCTTGAAAAACAAGGGATTATCATTCTTGTCATTTATCCAGGACACGACGAAGGTCAAATTGAAAAAAAAGCTGTACTTGAACACTTATCAAAAATTGATCAAAATACAGCACACATCTTTAAATATGAATTTATTAACCAAAAAAATAATCCTCCATTTGTAGTAGGTATTGAGAAAAGATAAAACAGAAGTGACTATACAATTTGTATAGTCACTTCTGTTTTTACCTTTAAATATTAACCACAAATATCCATAATCGCATCAAATTGACGTTTCAACATTTCTTTTTTACCTTTCAAACTTGAACATGCTACATCTACAATTTTGTCCTTTTCTGATACTCTATCTTCGTTATAATAAATCATAACTGTTCGTTCATCATCAGCGGGTCTAACTTTCTTTATCCATCCATTGGCCACTAAGTTATTATAAAAGCGGGTCCTTTTGTACGGTTTTATATCTAAGTACTTATCAAGCTCTTTCATCGGCATAGGTCCCTTATCCCATAAGGTTACCATTACAATATACTCTTCTTTAGTTAAATTAAATTCCGAAGAAATTAATTCAAAGATATCATCAATTTCTTTTTGCAAATCATTTAATAGTACCATGTCACTTACTTCATGTTTATGTTTCGACATTAAATTTCACCCTCTACTCCCTAACAATATCTTAATCTATACCCACTTCATCGGTTATCAACCCAATATAATTCATTCTGTTGTTCATAAATGATTCGATATAATATAAAACATTATCTTTTTCAGGTTCATTATGAAGTTCATGGAATAATGTTCGCCAATCTTTAATATAAATTTCTGATGACTTAATTTCTTGTGAAAATAATTTAATTTGTTCTATATCAGCTATGCGATCATATGTTGAAAACATTAGAAGCACTGGAATATCATTTATTTTATGTATATTCTCCATCGTATCTTTCATACTTTCAATAATTGATTTGTACCAATTGAAACTTACCTTTTGGAGCATTAATGGGTCACTCTTCATTTCAGCAATAATTTCTTTATCTCTTGAGAAATCTTCCAAAGGTATATTCATATCAAATTTTGCATCTTTTGAAATAGAACTTAAACCCGATGCTAAAAAGTTTTTTCGTGTTGTGACAGTATTTTGAAAACCGAATAATGGGGAGATTAACATCAAGCCTTCAAGTTTGATATTCACTCTTTCTAATAAGTTAACTGCAATTAATCCACCTAAACCCACACCTAATAAAAATACGGGTAAGTGATATTCTTCAGCAACTTCAATCCACTCTAACACTTTCTCTCTATATTCATCGAAGTTTTCGATATGTCCTTTATTAACTCGTGATGTTTGACCTTGTCCAGGCAAGTCCCCCATGATAACGTGATAGCCATCGCGTCTTAAATGTGTGATGAACCAAGCGTATCTTCCATGATGTTCTAATATATTATGTACGATGACGACAATCCCTTTTGGCGCTTTTTCAGTTTCCCATTTCCACATAGTGATACTCCTTTTATAATTTCTTTACATGTTGAAACAATGTTATCATTATTATAACAAAACTTAAGCTAGGAGGTTAATATATGTTATATGAATATGATGGTAATTATCCAGAAGTACACAAAAGTGCATTTATTGCACCAAATGCAATCGTCACAGGTGATGTAAAAATCGCGAAAGACGCATCAGTTTGGTATGGAACAGTCATACGTGGAGACGTTAGTCCTGTAATTATCGGAGAACATTCAAATGTGCAAGATTTATGTTGCTTACATCAATCACCTGATGCACCATTAATTATCGAAGACAATGTAACTGTTGGCCACCGTGTTACTCTACATTCAAGTATCATTCGTAAAGGTGCATTAGTTGGAATGGACTCAACTGTGTTGGATGGTGCTGAAATTGGGGAAGGTGCATTTTTAGGTGCTGGCTCATTACTTACTCAAGGTAAAAAGATTCCACCCGGAATGCTTGCGATGGGACGCCCTGCCAAAGTGATAAGAGAACTAACAGAAGAAGATAAACAAGATATGGCACGCATACAACAAGAATATGCCGATAAAGCTAAACAATATAAAGCAATGCATGAATAAATAATAATTAATTAGAACAAAATAAGCATAAAAAAATTGAAGTCAGTAACTGACTTCAATTTTTTTATTCAACAAGTTAAGCAATTCCAAACTTACTGTGCATGAATGGTAATCCTGCAATAATGAAACTAATTACGAATTCATAAAACATTGAGAAGAAATTCGCAAAGAAATATGTGAATGTGTGAGATATTACTGAACCGATACCTTCAGCACCGAATGCAAAGTTAGCATCAATACCACTATCAATTAAGTTTAATACGATGATAACTACAGCCATTAGCCAAGATTTTTTAGTCAAAATTGCAACTAACACTGCGATAATAATAATGATAATTGGTTCGAAAACGAATAATTGGAAAAATGGATCTAGTTCACCAATCGTGTAAGTCGCTAAATCTTTAAACATATAGACACCTCTTCATTTATAGACTTTATAATTCACTATCTATTTTATCATTGAAAGGATACAACCTATATTAAGATTCTTTAAAGATTAACGTTCTACATTTACATAGAATTTACAAATCATTAATTCCAAGTAATGACTTCATTCGTAGGCTTTCTAATTTTATCGGTACGCGGATGATATTCACGATAACCAAATGACACCATTACAGATATACCTTCATGTCGTGGATTAATTATACCCGTTTCTGCTAATATAGCATTCACCTTTTGATAATCAAAGCCTTCAATAGGACAAGAATCAATACCAATTTGAGCAGCTGCAGCCATCATATTACCCAAAGCAATATAGGTTTGTTTACTCGACCAATCAAATAAAGCACGATCAGAATCAACCACTTCAATATGTTCTGTTTGAAATTCTTCATATATTTCAATCATACGCTTTAATTTCTCTTTATCAGGTTGACGCGCTTCAAAATGATTGTAGAAATATTCTGAATCAAAACGTGCATCAGTTCTCGCTAAAATTAACACGAAATGACTTGCTGTTGCGAGTTGCTTCTTCGCACCCCACGCAACTTCACTTATTTTTGCTTTTACCTCTTCATTCTCTAACACTACAAAACGCCACGGCTCTAAACCAACTGAAGATGGACTCAGTCTTGCAACTTCCAGAATAAATTCCATATCATTTTGCGGTATTTTATCACCTGTATATTTACGTGTTGCATGTCTAAAATGATGTGCTTTTAATATTTCTTCCTTCAATAAAGCTTTATCCATGTAACTCACCTCTTACATTATATATACAATGCAAATAAAAATATTCAAAATAAAAAGACTCGGTAAGAGCCCTTTTAACTATTTCATTTGTGAAACTGCAAAATAATTACCTTCATAATCAGAGAAATTAAACACTTTACCCGTTGGCATATCTACAAGCTCTCCAACTGTAATATTCATTGATTTCATGCGTTTGTATAAAGCGTGCAAATCATCAACTTGGAACATTAAAGATGGTGCATCCAAAGTTACTCCAGGACTATATTTCTCGATGAACTCACGATCGAATAATACTATCGTTGTTTCACTCTCTTTAGTCGCACCAATTTCATATGATTTATAATCTTCCATTAATGGTGTCTTACCAATAATTTCAAATTGCATAACCTCTGTCCAGAACTTAACAGCCTGTGCTTGATCTTTCACATATAACATCACACTTTGTAATTTCATATATTTCCCCTCCCTTTTGCTTTAGTATAATCGAAATATAAAAAAATCTCTCTTAATAACAAAAGAGAGATTTAATATTAAATTCGAGTATCGACTTGGAGTTTTTTCCAGTTATAATATCCAATACCACAATTTATTAAAGCGGCAAGCCACATGACAGCCATGCTTATTCCTTCATCGTCAATCTTTCCACCTTCAACAAACATTGATCGAATCCATAATATTATTGAAACAATATTTACTGCTATCCAGAAAAACCACTGTTCTTTAAATCTAAGTGTCATTAATATTTGACCTACTAGGTTCAAACTTACATTAATACTATCTACAAAAGGTTGCTTCGCATGTATAAATAATAATACTGAAGTGATAACTGTATATCCTGTTATCGTTGAAATAATTGTGAATAACCATTGTTTCTTATTAAGTCCTTTAGTATCTACATCTTTAACATCCGGATCTTCTGTTAGATGATTAGAATGTCTGTTTGATACCCATGCATAAAACCCTATAAACTGGAAAGTAATAAATACAAATTGCAGTCCAACTTCACCATATAATCCTCTTTGATAACTAATCCAACCATATAAAGGTAAGGCAATTAAACCATATACAAATGTTGATAAACGACCTTTTGCACTCATAATTAAACTTAATATCATAGTTATACTAGCAATAATATTAATCCAATCGATTGGTTTATTTGGCTCATAAAAATAAATAAGAATACCAACTTGAGCTAAAAAATATAAACCAAAGAATAATTTTTCAAATAGTGTAAACCCCTTAAAGTCTTTAATTAAAAACATGCCGCTTCTCCTTCTTAGTTGTCTTTGCCATCTGCAAGTATTTCGTCTACTAATAGATGCGCTTGTTCATATTTTTCCTGGAAGCTTTCACCTTTTAACACGACCGTTTTATCTTCAAGTCCTTGATATTTGATTTCATCTAAGAACATTTGATGCATATCTAGTCTTGCTTGTTTGTCCGCCATACTCATATCACGAAAACCGTCATCCACGTATTGTGTAGTTGGTGGTAATACAATGATCAGCGCCCATGTTTGTAATGATATGTAGTAATCAAATACTGGTGCTATTTTCTCATAATCTTCTGGTGGTGCATATAACTTCGTATAAAGTTTTGTCGTCATCACATCTGTATCTGCAAAGAATACTTTACGTGTACCTGGAGAATGAATGTGCTTTCTGTTTAATTCAAACTGACCAATCCCTATAGCATGTAAATCTTTAATATCTAATTCATCATCACGTACTTGACGTGTTGTTTGATATTCTCTTGAGTATTCTAATGAATATGACGTCGAATAACGTCTTGCTAAGTCACGAACTAGTGTCGTTTTTCCAGTACTGGCTGTTCCTACGACTAATATATTTTTAACAAAGAAGCGACGGAATGGACGCGTTACAAAGTCCCAGTTATATATCGGATTTTCCCGAATTGATGTTCCACTAATCCCTGTTATTCTGCGATCTACCTTTGTAATTTGAACATCACTTTCGGTAAACACTTTATTGAAATATTCATCTAATGGCTGAATATATTCATCTTCTCCAACATAAAATGTGACACTTTTCATTGCATATTCATTTTCTGTAGCTGCTGTTTGAATCTTCTCTTGCAATAAAGCTAGCCACGGTGCCCAGCCATCAGGATAGCGTGGTATGTCTGACTCATCTAAAGTTAATACCGTTACATTTGTATCATCTTTTAATAGTTCACGCATTGCTTTCACACGATTATTTAAACTCATTCCTGCTTGATCACCACGATCTCCAGCATATCCTGAAACTATTACTAAAGCATGTTCATTTTCACGTTTTGCTCTTATAATTTGTTCGAAATGTCCTACATGACATGGTGCAAATGTTCCAAAATAAATCCCTAAGTCTCTCATGTACCTTTGCTCCTTTAAGTAAATTAATATTATTATAACAATTATTCGAAAATTGTGTATCTTATTATTATTTACAATAACTATATAAACAATTTACATATAATTTATTTGTACTTCATAATTTAAGTTTAAACTAAAGTTAAATATTAAGGAGGCTCGTTATGAAATTTATAAAGAAATTAGTAATTGTTTTATCCATCTTTTTAGCTTTACCACATTTTATAGAAATTAGTAACGAACCGATAGAAAAATCATTAGTTGCCGATATTAAGAAAGCTCAGTCTGAAGACTAAGCTTTATTTTTATGTAAAAATGAATTATTTGTGAAATTTGTGTTAAATAATACTTAATTGTCGTTAAAATTATAAAAATTCCTTTGACCTTTTAAAGCGTTTTCATTATGATTATTTTATTAGGGGAAGTAATCATAAGATTACGATTTAATAAGGAGGAACAAACATGGGATTATCAAAAGATTTTTTTATTGCATTAAGTGAGAACGCAACTTTAAATGAAGCTGCAAAGAAATACGGTTTAGCATTAGGAGCGAATAAAGTCGTGGCTGGTACAAATGTAGAAGCAACGATTGAGTCAATTCGTGTACTTAATGCTCAAAATATTGCGGCGACCGTTGATAATTTAGGCGAATTTGTTTTCTCCAAAGAAGAAGCTACGGCAGCTAAAAACAACATCTTAACAATGATTCAAGCATTATATGATGCTGGTGTGCAGGCACATATGTCTATCAAATTAACTCAAATTGGTTTAGACGTAGATCAAGAATTTTGTTATGATAACGTACGTGAAATTTTATTAAAAGCACATGAATGTGGAAATATGCACATCAATATGGATACTGAGGACTACAATCATACAGTACAAACATTCGAAATGTTAGATCGCTTAAAAGGTGAATTTAAAAATGTAGGTACAGTTATTCAAGCCTATCTTTTCCGTGCAACGGAAGAAATTGAAAAATACAAAGATGTCCGTTTACGTTTAGTAAAAGGTGCCTATAAAGAAGATCCATCCGTAGCATATCAAACAAAAGAAGATATTGATGCAAACTACATTAAAATTATTGAACAACGTTTATTAAACGCTCAAGCAATGACTTCAATTGCAACACATGACCATAACATTATTGATCATGTTAAAAAGTTCATTAATCAAAACAACTTAAATAAAGATTTAATTGAATTCCAAATGTTATATGGATTCCGTTCTGAATTACAAGTTGAAATCGCTAACTCTGGTTATAACTTCTGTACTTACGTACCTTATGGCGAAGATTGGTATGGTTACTTTATGAGACGTTTAGCAGAACGCCCACAAAACTTACAACTTGTATACAAATCGATGGTAACACCTCAAGTTGAAAAAGGTGCAATTGTTGCTGGATCAGCTTTAGCGGGTATTTTCGTATTAAGAAAGTTATTAAAAAAATAATGATTAGAAATACCGTGAACCATAAAAATGGTTCACGGTATTTTTTTTGATTTTGTTGTGTTTAAAATTGTAATGTTTCCAATTCCATACTACTTTTCGTTCGAGAAATTATTTTTAAGGCAGTTTCCTTAAATACTATCAATCATCTTATTCAAGTTTGCCATTTCTATTGCACTAATTGCTGCTTCCCCGCCTTTGTTACCAGCTTTCGTTCCCGCACGTTCAATCGCTTGTTCTATTGATTCTGTTGTCACTACACCAAATATTACCGGTGTGCCATATTCTCCAGCTTTTGCAATTCCTTTCGCAGATTCATTACATACATAATCATAATGCGTTGTCGCACCACGAATGACGCATCCTAATGTAATCACTGCATCATACTTTTTCTTTTGTGCTAACTTACTCGCTACAAATGGTAATTCAAATGCACCTGGTACTAAAAACGTATCGATATTATCACTTTCTACACCATGACGTTCTAACGTATCAATTGCACCTTCAGTTAAACGATCTGTAATAAAATGATTAAATCTTGATGTTACAATTGCAATCTTTAAATCTTGTCCTGTTAATTGTGCACTATAATTCATATTAATTTCTCCTCCAATAAATGTCCTAATTTTTCTTTTTTCGTTATTAGATATTGTTTATTCACAGCATTACTCTGAAATTGATGTGGAATTCTAACATCTACTTCAACACCATATTTCTTTAAACCGTTTATTTTACTAGGATTATTTGACATTAGGTTCACATGCGTTACACCTAAGTTTTTCAAGATTGACGCCGCAACTGCATAATCACGCATATCACTTTCAAATCCTAATGATAAGTTTGCTTCTACTGTATCCATACCTTGTTCAATTTTTTCGTAGGCTTTCAGTTTATTTATTAATCCAATCCCACGACCTTCTTGACGCAAATAAATTAAAATGCCTCCGTGTTCAGCTATATGTTGCATTCCTTTTTCCAGTTGCACACCACAGTCACAGCGTTTACTATGAAAAACATCCCCTGTTAAACATTCTGAATGCAAACGGATATCCGGAACTCCCTCATATGCTTTAACATATGCAACATGCTCTTTATCACTGTAAATTTCACTAAATCCATACATTGTAAAGTTACCAAATGCAGTTGGCATATCTACTTTCGCTTCACGCATCACAAGTGGCTTTTCAGTCTTTAAATAATCTACTAAATCAGCAATCGTAATCATTTTTAGATTATGCTCTTTTTTATATATCGCTAAATCATCACGACGTGCCATCGTACCATCTTCTTTAATAATTTCACAAATCACACCTGTTTCGCTGGCACCACATAATTTCGCTAAATCTACACATGCTTCCGTATGACCCACACGTTCTAAAACACCGTGCGGTTTCGCTATCAATGGGAATACATGACCTGGTTGATTAAAGTCGTTTATCGTTACATCCGAATTTGCTAATGCCTTTACGGTACAAAATCTTTCGAAAGCACTAATACCAGTTGTCGTTGTTACATGGTCGATACTTATTGTAAACGCGGTTTGGTTCGGATCTTGATTGTTGTGCGTCATCGGTGATAAATTTAATTTTTTATTCAATTCAGTTGAAATGGGTGCACATACTAAACCTCTCGCATGCTTAATCATAAAGTTGATTGTTTCTTCCGTTATATAGTCGGTAATTGCAATTAAATCTCCTTCATTCTCACGGTCTTCATTATCAACAACGATAATCGGTTGCCCAAGTTTCAAATCTGCTACTGCACTTTCAATATCATCAAACATTACAACATCATCTCCAGTTTAGATAAAGTTAGTTCACTTGATTCTTTTTGACTATTCAAAATATATTTACCTAGCATATCAAACTCGATATGCACTTTGTCTCCTATTTTTAAATCCGATAATATCGTACTTCTAACTGTTTCTGGAATAATATTGAGCTCAATATAATGATCTAATTTAAATATCGTGAGCGAGATACCATTCACTGCAATAGACCCTTTAGGAATGACATAATGCTTATATTCATTCGGTAATTTCAGTCTTATTATCATCGTCTTTTGATTTTTATGAATACTTTCAATAAGAAGGCTCGCATCGACATGCCCACTCACAAAATGACCTCCAAGACGGGTTGTCGGGAGTAATGCGCGCTCTAAATTCACACGCGTGCCTTCTTTCATCTTATGAAATAAAGTAATAGCACGCGTACCTTCAACAATGTCCACATTAAATGATGTAGCGGTATATTCTGTCACTGTTAAGCAGACACCGTTGACACAAATAGAGTCACCAATATGCATATCTTCAGTGATTTTTTGACAACCAATGGTCATAAATATTGAGTCGCCTTGATTTTTAATTTGGTTAATAACACCGACTTCTTCAATGATGCCAGTAAACATCTACATCATCCTTTCTATAAACAAGCAGTACATCTTGATTGAAAGTCTTAACAGTTACAAGTGTGAGGTCCGTCATTTCTGACATTTGGGAAGGTTGATTAGTTGTAAGAAACTGATGCTTTGAGGATCCACCTAATAGTTTCGGGGCAATGTATTGGTGTATTTCATCGTAAAGTTTAGCACTTGCAAACAAACGAATCGTTTGCATGCCGCCTTCTATAATTAACCGCTTTATTTTATGTAAATATAATGCTTCTAAAATCGCTTTTGGACTGAGTTCTGGTAATACGATAACAGTTACGTCTTCAATGAATTGTTCAGTATTTGTGACAATGATGATTCTTGATTTATCATATTCATTGTCATCACTTTCATTCAATTCATATTTTCCATTTGAAATGATAACTTTTCGAATCCATTTATCTTTATATTTTCTGCTATCGAGTGTCGGTTGATCACTTTTATAAGTACTGTAACCAATAAGAATAGCGTCACAAGTATATCGTATAAGATGTGCATGATTTCTAGATTCAGCATTTGTAATCCACTGACTCACATTTTGATCATCTGCTGTTTTACCATCTAACGTGACACCCATTTTTAATATCGTATAAGGCATCTTTCTCATCTTTGCTTTAAAGAATGGTTGATAGTAATCATAAATCTCACTCATATATTGTTGTTCAATCTTAATACCTTGAGATTTCATATAATCAAAACCAGAATTCAGTGACTCATCTCTAACCGCAAATACGACATGCTTTACACCACTATTCACTATTCTTTCTGTACAGGGAGGTGTCTTACCATGATGACTACACGGTTCAAGCGTACAATAAATTGTAGCTCCGAATGCATGCTCTCCTGCCATATTCAGCGCATTTACTTCAGCATGACCTTCACCTTCAATTAAGTGTGCACCGATACCAACAATCTTATTATCTTTTACTACGATACAACCTACCGCGGGATTGCTCCCAGTTTGTCCATCTGTCCATTTAACGAGTTCAAATGCTTTGTTCATATACAATTTATTCATCTCCTATAAAAAAATCGCCCTGGTAAAAAACCAGGGCGATACGTATTTTTAGGTTCGACAAATAAGACCAAATTAATGATACATGCTGATAAATCTATATAATAGACATCAACAAATAAACCATCAAATAATGGTATCTTATTCTTTCTCCCATCCAGACTATACTGTCGGTTTCTGAGTTTCACAGAATCAGCATCCAATTTGCATTGTCAGCTCACGGACTATCACCGCCGGTTAGGAATTTCACCCTGCCCCGAAAGAATATTATGAACTTGTACGTCAATTAAGACATCTTCATCATAACGAACTTAAATTAAATTATCAACTGTAATTAATATTTAATCATTGTTTTGTATCTAGCGTTTCAACAAAGTAAGCAACAACACGTTTTGCTTCTTCCGTCAGTTCAACGATTCCATTATTTAAGTAGTTGACCCCACCAGATTTTTGTCCTAACAAGTAGAAATGATTTAACTTACCTGTTGCACTAATCACTTCGTTATAGATAGGTGTCACATAGAATCCACCATCAGGATGTGCGATTAATAAATCTTGATTAACTAAGTTTTTTATTAATGGATTTGACTCAATCGCATCTTCAAAATGTTTAGCCGGACCCGTCGCATTAATTACATAGTGCACACGAATCTCTTGATGCTTCATATGAATTCTAAACTTATTATATTTATATTCGATTTTTTCAATGTCACTTAAAATTTCTATCTTATTATTTTGAATACCTGTAATGATTTCCATCGCGGTTTCTTCTGGCATTGGATTTGAATATGCAGAAATTATATCTGCATATGACTCGATATATGTTGCTTTATCATCACGCGTCATAAATGGCCAAATAAACGGTGCTGTTCTTGTTAATTCTAATATAAATGATTGTAAATAACCCACTTCTTTAGGATTTGCTAAATCAAACTGCATCGCTTTTAGTGGATTTAACCTGCTTAAATTAAATAATTTTTGAGTGTTAATACCATGGTGTTCCACTTCTTTATTGAATATATTGAGAAGGTCTTTTAGAGGTAAGAAGCCATTATTTTTATTTTTTATTTTCTCTAGTTTAGTTTGAGTAATATATTTAAATTGAATATCAAACATTTCACCACGAACAGATTGCACTTTACCGTCACGACTTGTTAAATACAACTTTGTATTAAGTTCCGGCGTCATATAACGTACAATATCTACCGCAGATAAGCCTGTACCTATCACTGCATAATCCTTATTCGCATCAATTTGAATACGATTTAGTGGATATGGCCATTTAAAGTAATTCGGAATGTCTTGTAATTTATATGGATCCATAGGACCAAACTGACCCGGTGATAAGAATACAACATCAACTTCAAATACTTCATCTTGCGTTAATATACGGTAACCATAATTCACTCTCTCAATATTTCTCACATGGTTACTGACAATTGTTACGTTCTTTTTCTTTGCATATTTATCGAAGTGGTCCGACATATACTTGCCAAATAGTTGACGAGAATAGTATTGATTACCTGATTTATTTTTAGTTTCTTCCTGATGAACTTGTAATTGAATATCGTGCTGATTTTTCTCAATCCACTTTACAAAGTCATCCGGCTTATTCGGTTTCATACTAATTAAATTACCGGGATAGTTCATTAATAAATCTGGATCATCATATTGAAACGCACGACCGTTTCCTAAATATTTCTGATCATCAAAACAAATTACTTCTGCATTAATATTCTTATGCTTAGACAAGTATTTCATTACGTTGACACCTGCAACACCTGTCCCAATAATAGCGATTTTCATAAAAAGTTCCTCCCTTTGTATATATATTATCAAAAAATAGGGTAAAGAAACTTAAAGCGCGGGAATTTATAGTGCATTAATATAAATTCCCTTGTAAAATACAACAATTAGAGGTGGCAAAATGTTAGAACTTAACAATGTCTCGAAAGTATATCGAGGCGGAAAAAAAGCAGTAGACAGTCTTGATATGAAGATTGAGAAAGGTGAATTTATCGCATTCATTGGGACCTCAGGTTCTGGTAAAACAACAGCGATGAGAATGATTAATCGCATGATTGATCCAACGAGTGGCTCGATTGTACTTAACGGTAAAAATATTAAAGATATGAACCCTGTACAACTGCGACGTAGTATCGGTTATGTGATACAACAAATTGGGTTACTACCACATATGACCATTCGAGATAATATTACCCTCGTACCCAAATTATTAAAATGGTCAGAAGAAGATAAAAATAAAAAAGCTGAAGAACTCATTCAGCTCGTCGACTTACCTGTATCATACTTAGACATGTACCCTTCTCAACTCTCTGGTGGACAACAACAACGTATAGGTGTTATTCGTGCACTAGCAGCTGATCAAGAAATCATTCTAATGGACGAACCGTTCGGCGCGCTTGATCCCATTACGCGAGACACGTTACAAGATTTAGTAAAAGAACTGCAAGTTAAATTCAATAAAACATTTATCATGGTTACGCACGATATGGATGAGGCAATAAAGCTAGCAGATAGAATCGTCATAATGAGTCACGGTGAAGTGATTCAAATTGACACGCCAAATAATATTCTACGTAATCCAGCTAACGATTTCGTTAAAGATTTCATTGGAGAAAATAGATTAATTCAAACAACACCTAATATTAAGACGGTTGACCAGGCAATGCATAAACCGATCTCTATTACACCAGAAAAATCTATTGGTGAAGCGATTAACTTGATGAGAAAATCTCGAGTAGATACTCTTTTTGTTGTAGATGATCAAAATATGCTTGTCGGATACGTTGACATTGAGGACTTATCCGAAGCACATAAGAAACATTTAAGTCTATCACGTATTATGAATCATAAAGTTTACTATGTTCGTTCTGGCGTGTTCTTACAAGATACTGTGCGTACAATATTAAAACGTAATATTCGTGTTATCCCCGTTTTAGATAAACAAGATAAATTACTTGGCGTTATTACACGTGCCAACTTAGTTGATATTGTGTATGACACAATCTGGGGTGACGAGGAAGAGGAGGCATAAAAATGATTGAATTCTTAAAAGAAAATCAAGCCGAACTCTTAACGAAAACACTAGAACACATCTCAATTTCATTACTGAGTTTACTCGCAGCAGTTCTTGTTGCAGTACCTTTAGGGATACTCCTTACAAAATCAGACAAACTTGCAAAAGTAGTACTTTCTATTACCAGTGTTCTACAAACAGTACCATCCCTCGCAATCTTAGCAATGATGATTCCGTTCTTTGGTATTGGGACGCTACCTGCTGTTATCGCGTTATTCCTATACGTATTACTCCCTATCTTAAATAATACGTATTTAGGGATACAATCTGTTAAGAAGGATGCGAAAGAAGCAGGACGTGCGATGGGGATGACATCTAATCAAATCTTACGAATGGTTGAATTACCGCTTGCCGTTCCTGTTATTATGAGTGGTATAAGATTATCAGCTGTTTATGCTATCAGTTGGGCGACACTTGCATCTTATATTGGTGCCGGTGGACTAGGAGATTTCATATTTAATGGTTTAAATTTATTTCAACCTAAATTAATTATTGCTGGTGCTGTACTTGTAACAATATTAGCTTTGGTTACAGATTTAATACTTTCGGTTATAGAAAATTATACAACCCCTAAAGGTTTAAAAGTTACGAAGGGGGATTTATAATATGATAAAAATATACAAAATGTTTATTCCAATTGCTGTACTTTTGTTATTAATATCGACATTAACAGCTTGTTCTAATAAAAATGAAACGGACAAAGTTAAAATTGCGTCAGTTTACACTACCGAGAATCAAATATTAGCGCATATGATAAAGATACTTGTGGAAAAGAATACAGAGTTACCTGTAGAAATCATTAATAACCTTGGTTCTGGTACTGTTGTGCACCAAGCCATGGTACGTGGTGATGCAAATGTTTCAGCTGGACGCTATACAGGTACCGACTTAACAGGAGCATTAGGCAAAGATCCAATTACTGACCCAAAAAAAGCGCGTGAAGTTGTGACCAAGGCATTTGAAAAAGATTTCAATCAACATTACTTCCCGTCATATGGATTTGAAAATACCTATGCATTTATGGTGACTAAAGAAACTGCTAAAAAGTATAACCTAAAAAAAGTAAGTGATTTAAAGAAAGTTGCATCAAAACTTAAAGCCGGAGTTGATTCATCTTGGATGAAACGTAAAGGAGATGGATATGAAGGTTTTAAAAAGAAATACGGTTTTGATTTCCAAGACACAAAGCCTATGCAAATTGGATTAGTATATGAAGCAGTCAATGCAAATAAAATGGATATTGTATTAGGTTACACTACGGATGGGCGTATTCAAAGTTATGATCTACAAATTTTAGAAGACGATTTACACTTCTTCCCTCCATATGATGCTAATGCAGTCGCTAGTAACGCATTACTCAAGAAGAATCCAAAGATTAAAACGATATTAGATTCTATGACAAACAAAATCTCAACAGAAGAGATGCAAAAGCTCAACTATGAAGTGGATAATAATTTAAAAGAGCCCGCTGTTGTTGCTGAAGAATACTTGAAAAAACATAACTATTTTGAAGGAGGTAAGTAATATGGAGAAATTGAATACATTCGAACAATTCATCCAATACTTCCAAGATAATGCCGGTTATGTGTTTCAACTTTTCTTAGAGCATTTCTTAATTAGTATTTACGGCGTATTACTTGGGGCACTAGTTGGTATTCCAATCGGTATTTGGATTGCACGTCACAAAAAGTTAGTCGGACCAGTTATTGCTATTGCTAATATCATTCAAACTGTTCCTGCTATTGCCCTACTTGCTTTGCTTATGTTAGTCCTTGGCTTAGGTAAGACCACGGTTATAACGACCGTATTCCTATATTCATTACTACCTATCATCAAGAATACGTACACTGGTATTCGTTCCGTCGACACGCATTTAATAGATGCTGGTAAAGGGATGGGGATGACAAAACGTCAATTACTTACGATGGTAGAATTACCGTTAAGTTTATCAGTCATTATTGCCGGTATCCGTATCGCGCTTGTTATCGCTATTGGTGTTACTGCAATTGGTTCATTTATTGGTGCACCAAGTTTAGGTGACATCATCATCCGTGGTACGAATGCGACAAGCGGAACTTCTATTATATTAGCGGGCGCTTTACCTACAGCCATAATGGCTGTACTTGCAGATATCATTCTAGGTATCATTGAAAGACGTTTAGACCCACTAAAAAGAAAGAAAGTTTTAGCACAAGATCCAATCGATCATTAATAATATCCTCCTTAGGTCTCATTTTAATAAATCATTATTTTATGCTATGATTTATCTAATCACTTAAGGAGGATTTTTTTATGAAATCAAAACATTTATTATCCGCATTACTCGGTACGACTTTAATTTTTGCGGCCTGCGGAAACGAAGCAGCAGATAAATCTGAAGACAAAGCAAAGACAGAAGTAACGAAATCAGCAACAGACGACCAAAAGAATGAAGATACTAAATCAACTGAAAGTAAAGAAACTGCTTCTAAAGATACTAAAGCTGAAGAAACTGAGGAAGCGACTGACACATCAAGTGAAGGCGAAGTAAAAGAATCAGTTGAATTAATCGAGAAAGCAAAAGATGCTGGTAAGGATATTAAAAGTTATCATGCGAAATTAGATACGACAATGAAAGCTGATAACAATGATACGACTGTCAATATGGATATGAATGTAGATGATAATGGGACAACTCAAATTATGACAGAAACTATGGGTCAAAAGATGGAAATGTATATTTTTGACAAGAAAGTAGTTATGTCACCTGACGGTAAGACTTTTATGGATGTAACTAAAGCGATGGGCTCTCAGGTTCAAAAGCAATTAGAACAATTAGATTACGCTACAGCATTAAACTCTCTTGATGGATATAAAGATGCTGAATATAAAAAAACTGCTGATGGTTTCAGCTTAACGAAGAAATTTAAAAACTTAGATGAATATAAAAAGATTGCTGAACAAACAGGCTCACAAGAATTAATCTCATCTGTTGAAAAACAAGTTAAAGACGTTAAAGGTGAAGCAGTCATCAATTTTGATAAAGACTATATGATGAAGACAACTGAAACAAAAGTTGATATGACAATCAAAGATAAAACGATTGCAACAGAAACTATAGCAAATTATGATAAATATGGTAAAGTCGCTGCAATTTCAGTACCAAATGGTGCTAAGTCAGCCAAACCAATTGAGCAAGTTCAAAAAGAAATGCAAGATAAAATGAATAAAGATACATCAAATGAATCTCCTACACCTAAACCTAATGGTCAATCAGATTCAACGACTACATCTACTCCGCAGTCACAATAATAAAATAAAGACCTTGAGGTATATTTCATAACCTCAAGGTCTTTTTATTAATTATTTTTCCCTTCAATATATGCTGCTTTGTAATTATTAATACCTGAACTATTTACCATTACGTCTTTAACATAGTCTTTATCCATAAATGCGTTACCACGTTGAATTACAGGGATTACTGCTGCATCATCTAAAAGCATTGTACTTGCTTCCCCTAAAGCTTTCCATCGTGCATCTGGATCTTTAAGTAACGGTCCTTTAGCATCTTCAATTAACTTATCATACGCTGGATTCTTGTAGCCAGTATTTGTTTCAGTAGATAAATATAAATCTAAGAATGTCATTGGATCTGCGTAATCTGGGAACCAGTTACTATATGAAAGATCATATTGACCTTTAGCTTCCAAATCTAACTTTTGTTTAAATGGTTGTTGTTTAATTTTTACTGTTAAACCATCTAAATTAGATTCTAGTTGTTCTTTAAAATACTCTGCATCTTTTTTAGCAGTATCAATATCTACAGTTAATAATTCAATTTCTAAAGCGTTAATACCTAATTCTTGTTTCGCTTTTGCCCAATCTTTTTTCGCACTTTCTTTATCTAATTTTAAATTGTCTCCGCCAGCAATTTCAGAAAAGTCACTACCATCTGGTCCTTTATATACATCTTTTGGTGTGTATTGATCCGTCGCAACAGAGCCATTGTTTAAATTATTTTTTACATATGCTTCTTTATCAATTGATTTTGCGATTGCCAATCTTAAATTTTTATTACTTAATTCTTTTTTGTGGTTACCTTTGTAAGAAACTTTAAAGAATGACTGTGCTGCAGATAATTCTGTTTTGAAGTCTTTGTTCTTTTTATATTTCTCAACGTTTTCTGCTGATACACCCACTGAATCAATTTTTCCTGTTTCATATAAATTCAATCCAGTTTGTGCATCTTTAACAACTTTATAGTTGATTTCATCAAGTTTTACATTATCTTTATCCCAATATTTATCGTTCTTAACAAGCTTAACACTTTCTTCTGTTTTCCATTCTTTCATTTTAAAAGGACCATTGTATAATGTTGATTTGACATCTAATCCGTATTTATCACCTAGTTTTTTAGCGAATTTTTCATTCTTAGGCATGTATGTACCGAATGCAAGTAAGCCTTTAAAATAAGGTTGATTATTTTTTAATTTTATTTCTAAAGTATTATCATCAATTGCTTTAACGCCTAGTTCTTCAGGTTTCTTTTTACCTTTATTAACTTCTTGGGCATTTTCAATATCAAACATAATAAATGCATATTCTGAAGCTGTTTTTGGATCCACTACATTTCTCCAAGCATATACGAAGTCATTCGCTGTAACTGCATCACCATTAGACCATTTGGCATCTTTACGTATTTTTATTGTCCATGTTTTTCCATCATCTGTCTCCTTTGGATCACCTTCAGCTAAAGCTGGAACTGGCTTTGTATCTTTATCTAACCGATATAGACCTTCCATTACGTTTTCATACATTTGGAAACTTACCATATCAGTAGCTAATGCTGAATTCATCGAAGGAATATCTGATGCAGTAACTAAGTTTAACACTTGTTCATTTTTACTAGATTTCTCCGCTCCTCCACCACTACATGCAGCTAATACACTTGAAATGACTAACACTAAAGCTAAGAACCATGCATAATTTTTCTTCATACTTTCTCCCCCTAAAACACTAAAGTAGTAACATAGAATAATTTTATATTAAATATTCTGATAATTCAATCTTTTATTTAAATAAATTTTTATGTATAAAAAAACAGCAAGCGTTTGCTTACTGTTTGTAATAATAACGTGTAAAATATTTACCTTTTAATTTTAGTCTTTTATAATCCATAGCCATTCCACGTGCATTATGATGTGCCCACCTTACATCTGTTGCGTATTGATGCTTGCCAGGATTGCTAGGATTAAAACGCATGCCGTATAATGTATTTTGGTTTTCTTTAGCAATGAACTCATTCTTAATAAATTTTGCGCCACCCATTACTGCTTTTTCCGGGGAATCCCAACCATGTTTGTATGCAAATTTTGCCGCTTCATTTACAGGATCATGATCATATGCACCGATACCGAAGAAATTATAATACTTCTTATCCCCTTTGCCGACGCGTCCTTTATTATCTACTGCAATACCTTTAGCGAGCTCACTTTTCCCTTTGCCTGTCTCTAACAATGCATGATTGACAAGGTATATCTCATTCACATCTTCAATACGGCTTGCTTTAGCAAATGTTGTCCCTAAACCGTCAAGTATCCCCTTCTTTTTTAGCAATACGTTCAACTTATCTGCAGATACTTTTTGACTCATACCAAGATTTAAAAATTGATATTTTTGTTCAGGATGATTGTAATACTTACTAGGATTTAAATAGTAATCAATTTGCTTCTTTGTTGCAGGTTTCCATACAACACCGTTTGAATATTGTGCTGCACTTTTTAATTGCTTTGATAAAGCATATGGATATGTATGTTTAATCTCAACTTTATGTTGCATCATTTTCTTCTCGTATTGCTTGATTGATTGACCAATCATAAAATAAATGATGAGAGCAATTACACAAAGAATAAGCAATAATATCATTTTATTTTTCTGTTCTTGTTTTTTTGAAATCTTCGCCATTTGCTTCTCCTTTGTTTTCCTTACAAATAGTATACTATATCATTTTTAAGAAGGTTGATTGTTTAAAGCAATTATAAAAAAGATGAGCACGGACAATGATACTTGTCCCTGACTCATCTTATTTAGAATAACCTTCAGCTAAAACAGGTTTACCTTCTGCGTCAATGATGGGTGTTAATCCTGCACCATATCCCATTGCTGCATATAAATACTGTACACCTGTCTCTTCATCAACAATAATGTACGTGCTTAACATCTTAGAACTCTTATCAGAACCATCTTTATGATTGCTAAAACGCTTATCCTGTTTCGACATCTCATATCATTCCTTTCATATCCTTTCTCTCTATATACCCTGAAAAGAAAAAATTATACGCTTTAACTATACAATAAATACATTCATTAATCACTTAGGCGAGTGGTTTTTGGATGTTCTTTTGCTTTTTTGGCTTTGTAATCTTTCATCAATTGTTTCTCATATTTTCTTTTTTCATTTTCTGAGTCGGGTAAGAAGAAATCAATAATTAAGTCGAGTAAAAACATCATAATACATTCATCTCCTTTAATTACAAAATACCACCATCAAGAAAAATGTACAATACGTTTTACCTTAAAGTTACCTTAAACATTTCATCATAAAGTACGACTTAAAATCATTTAATGGTATGATATTTTCATAATTATTGTAATGGAGGTATATTTGTGGCAAGAATTACAGTTGTAGATAGTTTAAGAGGTTTTAGTTTGATTGGCATACTACTTGCTAATTTATTAATATTTCAATTTGGTATGTATGGCGCAAGTTATCCTGATTTTTATCAATTGGACGATATTAATAAATTATTATTATCTTTTGATCATATATTCATACATGGTAGCTTTATGCCCATATTTGTATTGCTCTTTGGATTTGGCCTTGTAAAAATGAGTGAAAGTTTGATGCGTAGAAAGTTACCAGTAAAACGCGCTTTACTCCGTAGAGGATTGATGTTGTTTATATTTGGTATCTTACATGCTATGTTCCTATTTTCTGGAGATATTTTATATTTATATGGAACTATTATTTTCTTTATCACTTGGATTGTAAAACGTAATGTCAAAGTATTATATATTTCAATCATTCTAAGTGTGATTTTAACTTTTACTTTAATATACGCTAATAAAGATGCTTTAATGATGATTGCAGATGCTCCTATTTCTAATTCACTTACCAAGGAACAATCACAATATTTAACAAATGAGAAAGAGATATTTTCAAAAGGGACAAATTTTGAAAGAAATACATTCCTTTCAGAAGCTGAAGATCCGTTTTTAGATATTGGTGATAACTATGGTACTATCTTTTTAGTTGCAATATTAGTCTACTTACCATTATTTATCCTAGGTATGATTTTCGCAAAAAATAAATTCTTTGAAAAGGGAATGACTAAAACTAAAGTTATATTGATGTATTTGACTCCAATTTTCTTGCTTATTAAAGGCTTAAATTTATTCTACCCAGAGAATGAAATAATCGCCTCACTACTCTTATTAGGAGACTTCGGACTAAGTTTTAGTTATATTGCAATATTCTATTCTCTATACCAAAAATTTAATCATGGACAAATATTCAAAAGTTTTGAAGCCGTTGGAAAGCTATCTCTAACAAATTATATTGGTCAATCAATATTCCATTCTTTTATTTATTATGGCTATGGTTTAGGTAGATTTGGTGATAATAATTTTATTTTATCTTTTGTTATCGCACTGGCATTCTTCGTATTCCAAATTATTTTCAGTACAATATATTTGAAATATTTTAAGTATGGCCCGTTAGAATATATCATTAGAGTCTTTACATATTGGTCATTTCATCCGAAAAAAGTTTTGAAATAAAACTCCAATATTATATAGACCTCAAAAAGTTTGAACTTTATAGTTCAAACTTTTTGAGGTCTTTATTTAGAAAACACTTCTTCACTTATTTCTTTAATTAACTCTAATTTCTTCCACTGATCAGCTTCGGTCAATACATTCCCTTCTTCAGTTGAGGCGAAACCACATTGGGGACTCAGACTTAATCTTTCCAACGCTATGTATTGCGTTGCTTCTTTAATTCTGTCGATAATCACCTGTTTATCTTCCAACTCAGGAAATTTTGACGTAACTAGACCTAACACCACTTTCTTTTCTTCGCTTACTTTTCCTAGAGGTTCAAATCCACCCGCACGTTCAGTATCATATTCTAAATAATATCCATCAACATTTTCTTTTCCAAACAATTCATCAGCTATGGCCGTATATGGTCCACTTGATGCAAAGTCAGATTTATAATTCCCACGACAAACGTGCGTATTAATGACTAAATCTTCTGGTGCATTTGCAATCACGCGATTATTGATATCTAGAATTTCTTGAATTAATGCTTCACTTGATTTGTCTGTCCCATTACCATCTCCATGAATCTTCTCACGTATTTCTTCTGAGATATGAATCCCCCAAGAACAATCATCTAGTTGCAGAACTTTTAATCCTTCTTGATATAAGTCATCAATCACTTGTTTGTATGAATTTACGATATCATCATACAATTCATCTTTATTTGGATAAATCGTATCGACTGTTTCTTTAACACCTGGACGTGTTAGCTCTACTAATAATTGTGCTGGAGCTGGAATGGTTTGTTTCACCGTTAAATGTTCAGGAGTATTATCTCGAACGAACTTAAAATGTTCAACAAAAGGATGGTTGTTTCCATCAATCTTATTAATAAATTTTACAGAATCACTTCGCGTTTCAATTTTATTGAACTGATAGCCTTGATCCAATAATTGTTGCTCAATGCCATTGAATCCGAAGAAGAAATCAAGGTGCCAATAACTACGTCTAAACTCACCATCTGTAACGGTTTGATAGCCTAGTTCATCAAGCTTTTTGATGAGTTTAATGATTTCTTCGTTTTCTACTTTCGTTAATTCATCTTGTGAAATTTTATTATTCTTAAACTGCTCTCGTGCTTGCTTTAATCTTGCAGGTCTTAAGAAACTTCCTACGTAATCGAATTTGGGTTGTTGAATTGTCATAATCGTTATCCTCCAATAAATTTAGTATTTTAATTTGAATTATTTTCATGTCACGCATATCACTTTCAGCCATAATAAAAAACCCCACACTCCTTTACTCTTTAGTAAAGGGTGAGGGGTTTCCCACGGTACCACCTTTATTCGTATTGCCATCACTAACAATACCTCAATGAGTACAAATCATACTCTGACGTTGATAACGAGCGCCAAATCTCGGACATTACCTAATAGTAACCGTTCAGTATGTAACAACAGAGGCCATTTTCAATTGCGTTCAATCACTCCATCTCACCACCTGAAGCTCGCTGTAGAAATTCGACAATCTACTTTCCTCTAAACGTTCTTATTTATTAAATTAAACATATTATAGAAAGTTGCATCTTGTTTGTCAATGTTTTATCAGAAAATTCTAATTTTATTTTGCCCTGATGATTTTCATATTCTCAATTTACACCCGATTAAAATCAAATTTACTGATGTGAGGAACACCGTGTATTAGAATATTGTCGTAATAATAATTAATTTCTTCTTTTTTTATTTATTTCATTTCATCTTTTTTATCAGAAATAACATCATGTACAATAGTTAAATACAATTTTTGAAATCTTTATTTCAAAAAGTTGGACTCAATCATCGTATCAATATATAAAAATGCGTCCTATAATGAAAACAGAAAGTGATGTGAGGCTATGCAGTTATCAGAACTTAATTTGAAGATTCTAGATTTATTAAAGAAACAGCAATCAATTACTATTAGAGACTTAATTTATCAATTAAATATTTCAAATAAAAAATTGAAATACGAATTAGACAAAATTGCTGATACATTTAGAATAATCGTAAAAAAAGATGAAGTTTTTATAAATGAACTGGTTGATTTTAATAATAATTTGTCTAACATTTCATATCAAGATTTAGTTTTCACAGAAGATGAACGTATTAATATATTATTATTTTACTTTCTATTAGATCATGAATATATTTCAATTGAACATTTAATAGAAATTGGTAATGTCTCAAGAAATACAATATTACAAGATGTAAAAATTTTAAAAGAGCAAGTTATTAATTTGAATGGTGCCGTCGAATATAATCGTACAAATGGCTATGAATTAAAGATGAATGCTGAAGACAGAGATTTACTTTTTATTAATTTAGTTCATCAAATAGCGCCTAAATTTTATTCTAAATATCTACTTTCATTTATTGCAGAAAAAGAAATTAATCTTAACGAACTTTATGACAAGGATATTTCTAATATTGA
Source organism: Macrococcus animalis (assembly GCF_047425875.1). GTDB lineage: Bacteria > Bacillota > Bacilli > Staphylococcales > Staphylococcaceae > Macrococcoides > Macrococcoides animalis. The sequence goes on along the minus strand of NZ_CP179727.1, from coordinate 1,894,984 downwards.
ATTGCAACTTGGCCATCCCATTAGTGATAATCATAGAAAAGCGATTCAATTCGCGTTATTTGTAATTGATCATGCGCATTTTAATTCTAAATTAGAAATTGAACAGTTGAAAACAAAGACCCAACAATTTGAAAGTGATAATCACATAAAAGGTTATCATCCACTTGTTATTTTAATGATTCAAAGTACTAGTGTAATAACAAACAATACTCTTACTACCGATAAACATACAGAACAATTACTATTAAAGTTTGTACAAAATTTTGAAATCTTAAGTGGTGTCATTATCGTTGAAAAGGATAAATTAATTCAACAATTAATCAGACATTTTTATCCCGCGGTATTAAGAGCTAAGTACGGTATAAAAACAGTCGTTAACACTGAGACGCTCATTCAACCATCTATGAAACCTATCATAACCTTTACTAGACGTGCTATTAAAGATTTAGAATCAGAACTCGAAATTACATTCAGTGATAATGAAATTATTTTATGGTCTCTTTATTTTGCAGGCATAACAAGAAATCAAGGTAATACCGTTACTAATCATGAAATTGCCATTGTCGCCTGTCCAAATGGTATGGCAATTAGCCAGTCACTCACCCAAAAATTGAAAAATTATTTTCCATCACTAATTTTTTTATCACCTACTTCTATCAGTAAAGTACATGAAGTTAGGGATCAGGTCGATATAATTTTTTCGACACATGCACTAAAAAGTGATAAACCTGTCTATTTAATTACAGAATCTTTAAGTGTAAATGAGTTAGAGTATTTAAATGAAAAATTAAACGAAAAATTAAATATCCCTTTTAGGCCTGAATATTCTATTAACGATTTAATGGATGTTATCAAAGATTATGCAGAAGTAAAGAATGAACAACAGTTGTATCGAGCTATAGCTCAATTATTAAAACCGAAACATCACTTTAGGGAGGGATATCAACCTATGCTAAAAGAATTACTAACTGAAGAATTTATACAAACGCATCTTGAAGTTACAACATGGCAAGAAAGCATTAAGCAAGCATCTGCGCCACTTCTATCTAAAAATATAATCACTGAGGAATATATAAATGCAATGATCAACTCAGTTATTGATCTTGGTCCATATATCGTGATTATGCCTGACATTGCAATACCTCATGCGCGTCCTGAAGATGGTGCATTAGAAGTTGGATTAGCTTTTGCTAACTTTAAAGAACCCGTCATTTTCCCAAATGACAAATCAGTTAAAGCTATGATTGTTCTTTCAGCAAAAGATCAAAATGCACACTTAAAAGCTTTAGCTGAAATGACAGAAATCCTAGGAAAAGATGAATATTTAAACATCTTAAAAACAGCAACAAATAAAGAAGAAATTATTAATTTAATTAATAATATTAACTTATAAAATGGAGGAAATAAAAATGAAAAAAATATTAGTCGTATGTGGAAATGGATTAGGATCAAGTTTCATTATGGAAATGAACGTTAAAAAAGCATTAACTGAATTAGGTAAAGAAGCTGAGGTAAGTCACACAGATTTAGCATCTGCAAAAACTGAGACAGCAGACATTTTCTTAGGTGCAGAAGATATTATGGGCAATTTAGAAGACGGTTCAAGAACAATAGTTACATTACAAAATGTGATGAATGTTCCTGAAATCAAAGAAAAATTATCACCACTATTATAAGAGGATGTGTATTCAATGTTAGATATATTAATGAAAGATATATTAGGTACACCAGCAATCTTAGTAGGTTTATTTGCCCTACTTGGATTGCTACTTCAGAAAAAAGATATTGCTAGTGTAGTATCCGGTACTTTAAAAACTGTAATGGGATTCATCATCATTGGTGCAGGTGCCAATGTTATCATCGGTTCTCTTGATATATTCGGTAAAATGTTCGATGAAGCATTTCATGTTAATGGCATCATTCCAAACAATGAAGCTATTGTTGCGGTAGCTCAAGAAAAAATCGGAACTGCCACTGCAATGATTATGGTCTTTGGTATGATTATGAACTTAGTGTTTGCTCGATTTACAAAATTTAAATATGTTTTTTTAACAGGTCACCATACTTTATTTATGGCATGTTTAATCGCAGCAACGTTATCAGTTTCAAACTTGAGTAATATTACGATTATTATCATCGGCTCAGTAATTTTAGGTTTATGTATGGTCTTATTCCCAGCTTTACTTCAACCTACTGTTCGAGAAATTACAGGGTCTGATGATTTTGCAATTGGTCACTTTGGATCAGTAGGATATTTCATTTCTGCAACAATTGGTAAACTTGTTGGTAACAAAGAGAATTCTACAGAAACTATTAAAGTACCTAAGTCATTAGGATTTTTACGTGATACTTCTGTAGCTGTGTCACTTACAATGACGATATTATTCTTAATCGTTGCACTATTTGCTGGACCAGATTTCGTTGAGAAAGAATTATCTAATGGATCTAACTTTTTAGTATTCTCATTTATTCAGGCTATTACATTTGCTGCTGGTGTGTATATCGTACTTGCAGGTGTTCGTATGTTAATAGCTGAAATCGTACCTGCATTTAAAGGGATTGCAGATAAGCTTGTACCAAATGCTCGTCCAGCATTGGACTGTCCGACAGTCTTCCCCTTTGCACCAAATGCCGTTATAATTGGATTCTTGTTCAGTTTCTTAGCAGGTATCGTTTCAATGTTTATTTTACCTGTCCTAGGACTGAAAGTAATTGTTCCTGGTCTCGTACCTCATTTCTTTACTGGCGCAACAGCTGGAGTCTTTGGTAATGCGACAGGCGGACGACGCGGTGCTATTTTTGGCTCTATTGCTAACGGACTTGTCATTAGTATGTTGCCAGCATTATTATTGCCTCTATTAGGAGACTTAGGATTCCAAAACACAACATTTGGTGATGCTGACTTTGGTATCATTGGTATATTAATAAGTACAATATTAAAATTATTTGGAGCATAATTCAAAAGCACAAACGGTTAGTTTCCGTTTGTGCTTTTTCTACTATATTTCATCCTCACTTATCGGTGCTATTTTCTCAAACTCTTTTTCAAAAATCCCATTAAACTTCAACCTTAAACTTTCAATTAACTTCACATCTTCACTAACAATATCAATATAAAATGGACTGAATCGAAGTAACGTAGTATTAGTTAAGAAACTAGTAACAATTGGTGTCACCTGACCCCTCATTATACCTATATAGTACTTTAGTATTTCATCTTTAGAAATATTATTAACTTCAATTATACGTCTTGGATATGGCATTTCTTCGTCATTAATGAAATGCTCTTTCCAGTTCGTAATTTTAAAATATCGATTCAATTGATATTTTTTTCGACTCATATGTTTACGAAATCCGGTATTGTATATTAATAACATCAAAAACTTTTCACTATCTACCATAGATAAAATCATTTTGAAATCACTCGATGATAATCTGTCATGCAATATTCTAATTCTATATTCATTTTCCACTTTCAAAAATGGTGAAATGTTAGATTCTAGAACATTTATCTCTTTAATATTAAATTTCATATTATCCTCCAGTTGATTTACATTATTTTGTATATATTGATTATATGATTAACCTATAAATTATCAAAATAGTAACACTTTCATCTTATTAATCTAACGTAATATAAAACTAAATCCCACAATGATTTCTACATTGTGGGATTTATCTATCTTCAAATTCTCATTATGATAAGCTTTTAATTGCTTCCTCGATCGGTGTTTCACCGTTCACGACTTGAAATTCTTTACCGATTGTATTGTCATTTTCAATGACTGACATTAATACTTCAGCAACATCTGCTCTTGTAATTTTTGCTACATCTACAGTCTCTGCAACTTTAACTTTTCCTGTCTCTTTATCATCTGATAAAATGCCAGGATGTACAATTGTATAATCTAGTCCTGCATCACGTAACACGTTATCTGCGAAATGTTTTGCAACAACATATGGTCTAAAGTCACTATCCGCATCTTGAATGGCTGCACGTGTTGTATCGAATGAACTTACCATTACAAAACGTTTCACACCTAATTTGTCTGCAGTATTAATTGTCTTTACTGCAGCATCTAAGTCAATTAACATTGTCTTATCTGCACCAGTACTTCCACCTGATCCTGCTGTAAATATCACACTATCAATATTATTAAATACCGCTTCATAAGCTGGTAAATCATCTTCTAAATCTAAAATTCTAGTTTCTACATTTAAACCATCAAAATAAGGCTTCTGTTCATCTTTTCTAATCACAGCGATCGGCGTTACATTACTATCTTTCGCTAGCTTTTCAACTAGTTGTTTACCGACTTGACCATTTGCACCAAATATTAATGTATTCATTTCACTCACCCTTTCGAAATTGTACCCTCATTGTACAGCACACAATATATAATTCAATTTATCTGTTTATATCAAAATAACCATCACCTCAGTGATGGTTATGAACCGCTAATGCCCGAATTATTATCTAGTGTTTCTCTATAGCTATTACCTATTGATTTAACTGCCTTTTGATATGATGAATCTTGCGCATCTGGGTTATATTCTTTCGTCGCATGTTTCGGTGGATATGTACTTTTTGTTTCTTTCTTCTTACGTTTGAAAAACTTTAACATGTCATCACCTCGTTATAGAATTATTATTTTATATAATTATAACAAAATTTACAATAAATACCCATCATTATACTGTTATTTCAATTTGATTTCCTTCTGGATCTTTAACGCAACTTTCATAATATCCATCACCTGTTGTACGAGGTCCTGAAATGTGCTCGCATCCTGCTTCAATTAAAGTATTCGTCAAAGTATCTACCATCTCTTTATCACCAACACTCATCGCTAAATGTGTTAATCCGTAAACCCATAAATCTTCACTTGATTCAGTCACACCCGGACGTGCCATTAATTCCAAACGTGCACCCTCTTCAAATGTAATAAAATACGTCTCTAAACCCGTATTTGGATTATGGTATTTATCATTCGCTTTACCATTAAAATAATGACAATAAAAATCTTTCATTTGCTCTAAATCTTTCACGTACATCGCGATATGTTCGATTTTCATAGTAACTCCTCCTATTTATACTTCTCCATTCTTATTATACCTTCTTCATCCGGCCCTGTTACACCTGGTTTTACTTCATAACCAAACTTTATATAAAAGTCTACAGCAGTTATTGATGCTGGAACCTCAACTCTACTTGCGCGCTTATAATATTCATCTTGTTCTAATGTTTCAACAATTAGTCTTCCTAATCCAAAGCCTTGATATTCTGGCAACACAAATATCGTAAACAAACTACTTTCAATTAAGCTATCCCAATAAGGACCAATAGCACCTGTTCCAACAATCTTAATACCCTCACGAAATACATAAAAATTTGTAAAACTCGCACGTTCTTTTAGCATCTCTTCATCAATTGCCTTCATATCTTCCTGAAGGCTTTCTAAAGAATAATCCTGTATGTTTGTTTCCAACATTGCACGATGAATTAACTGTTTAATTTCGGTTGCATCTTCGTTATTAAACAATGAAATATTATACTCCATACAATCACTTCCTATATTTTTAGAATATTATATCAATAAATTCCCATTTCGTGTATAATCATAAAAAATATAAGGAGGTTATCATAATGACAATACTTAAACTCGTTCGACCTACAATCGAATATAAAGAAGACATATTAAAATACCAACAAGAATTTAAAGAAACGAAAGAAGTTATCCACGGCTCATCTTCGCTTCATAACTTTGATGACTTTGATGTATGGTTTGAAAAAGTAGAAAATAGTGATAACTTAGAACGTATTCCACATGGCTTAGTACCTGCAACGCAGTTCTTATGCGTAAATGCACATAATAAAATCGTAGGTATGGTGAATATCCGTCATTACCTGAATGACTTCTTAATTCAAATAGGTGGACATATAGGTTATTCTGTTAGACCGGATGAACGAAGAAAAGGTGTTGCGAAGTGGATGTTACAAGAGAGTCTTGCTTTCTTAAATAAAAAAGGTGTGGATCGTGCATTATTAACTTGCGATGTGGACAACATCGGCAGTCGAAAAACGATAATAGCATGCGGCGGTATTTATGAAAATAGTGTTCACGATGAACATGACGACATCGATGTAGAAAGATATTGGATAGATATTAAATAGTAATGTTAAAAATGGACAAAATAACTATCAATACTTTCGCAAGTACCGTAGCAATCCATCCTTATGAACACACATCTATGTACTATTTACTACTAGATGAATATCCTGATACTGATGCAGTGCCAACAGGTGAAATCTTCAAAAAACTAGAACGTATTGAATTAATTAAAAACGAAGGATATTTCGAAGGTAGTATCGAATTAATCTTCAATGGTGAAATCATAATTCCTAGAAGCATTCATACAAGTGACTTGTATCTACTTTGGCATGATCTATATTTATCAACAACGCATCAATCTTATGAATTTACTTACCTAGATATTGATTACACGATAAAAACTGAAATCATTACAGATCAAGTAAAGTTTGAAGTACATGATACAGAGTTGAATGAGGAAGGCAAACGCTTGATTCAAAAAGGATTTGTAGAAGATATCAATCAATACGTTGAGGAAGTAATCCACACTTATACGATACCTTCAGATGTGTATAAATTTGCAGTGATTGAAGGACTCAATACGTTTTTTGAATATTTGAATCATGATTATATGCGTAACAAATTTGACAGTCCTTATTATTTTGATTTGGAAAAAGTCATAAAAAATAACCATCAATAAAGCTTTGACGAACTTGATGGTTATAAAAAACTATCATCATTAAGTTAGTCACCGTCTTATACGGATCTGCAAGGGAGGTGTTACAGTACCTCTCTTTCCAATTACATATTTCACTACAGCGATAATCATGTCAACAAATATAGCTAAAGGGGATTACAACGAAATGAATAAAGTCATGGATGAAATCATGAAAATACTCTCAAAAGATGAGTTGAAATTGATTAAAACATTCAATCTTGAAGGTGAAAAATACGATATAATATCTATCCGAAATACATCAAAAAATGAAGTCTCGATTAAAACATTTAATACTATTTACAAAACTACTCACATACTAAAATCTTATAAAATTGATTACGGTATATCTTATCAATTTAAGGATAACAATAGTATTCATCATTTTGATATTTCAATAGAAAAATAAACAATACATTACTGATAGTTCGAAAGACTTACTACTTGAATCTTGAACATCATCATAACTAAATTATAACAGATTAATTGTAACGGCACTATTTTTATTGTAAAACGATAAAAGGAGTGTTTATATGGAAAACAGCAATAAATATTTAACGTTTACGAAATATTTTATTATCTTTACATTTTTTGTAGCTTTAACGTCTAATGTCTTTTCAATCATCAACTTTTTGAATAATGATTTAAGTCATGGTATATGGAATTTCTCAAATAAAGGCGTTTATTATTTCATCGCTTTTATACTCCAGTTCATACTTATACTTTTAATACTCATCTTTACATATCAGTTAATGAAAAAGGTAGACATTAAAGACTATTTCAACTCTATTAATTATGGTAAACTTTTCTTAATTGCTAACTTCACGTTGATTTATGCTGGATTAAATTTATTAAAAAAATATTTAGATGCACCAGTCGAATACCGAACTTTATTAGATACTACTGTAGATACTAATCAATTATTATTTATATTAGCTATCGTTATTCTTACATCACTTGATATTTACGATGAATCTAAAAAAATCAAAGAAGAAAATGACTTAACAATTTAGGTGTTTACTATGATAAAAATTAAACTTGATGAAATACTCAAAGATAGAAATGTCTCATTGACTGAACTATCTAAAGCTGTTGATGTTACAATTGCTAATCTATCTATTTTAAAAACAGGTAAAGCCAAAGCTGTCCGTTTCAGTACACTTGAAGCGATATGTGATTATTTAGACTGCCAACCTGGTGATATTATTGTAAATGAAAAGAAGGCATCCGGTTAATTTGGATACCTTCTTCTTTTTAGTTATTCACCATCCAGCTTTGATACTGCATGCCTGATGGTTCGCAGCCCATGCGGTCATTGTCACGGTCAAATTTCGATTGATATGAGATATGACTATCAGTAATTCCGTATGGGTAGTATTGCTTTACTTCCGTACAATTCGCAAGTACAGTTGGTGCCCCACTTTTATATCGCGATGTTGGATATCCTGCACGTGATGGTGTCGGTGTCTTTTGAACCTTACGTGTATTTGGTGTAGACACTAGTGTTGAAACATTGCTTGTAGTTGATTTTATTTTTGTTGGCTTAGTTTTGTAAATAAACCCTTCACCTAAAGGATTAACGTATCCTTTTATTGACCAAATTTTATATTGTTTTTTCTTCGCGTGTGCTTCACTTTTTTTTAATGTATTTAAATAATATTTCTGCGAATAAATAAAGCCCACTCTTGCATACCCATAGCGCACCATCTCATTATTCACTAGTTTACCGTTCGCATATAAATATACTAAATGACGGCCATACTTATCTACTTTTTGATTATTATCATATTGAATTTGTAGACGTCCATAACACATATGGTTCTCTAGAAATTTAGCCGCTTCTTTCGCATAGGGTTGTACTGGTTTTCTAGGATCTTTTGATTCTGGTGTATCGATTAATAATAATCGAATTTTAATTGTTTTGTTTCCTAATTTAACGGATGCTGTATCCCCGTCAATAACGGAAACATACTTTACGTTATACTTTGATGAAATTGCTTGTGATTCCCTTTGTGGTAGTAATACTAACAAAAGAATTACTGCAATAAATCCTTTTAACAGTTTCATGAAAATTCCCCCAAACAAAAATATCTACTTAATATTATTATATTAAAATTATTTACATTTGGAACAACAAATTTACAATTAGACTATCTTTTTTACAATATTTTTATAAATTATGACATAGAAAAAGCCGAGATTTTCATCTCGGCCAAAAACTATAATTTTTCTTGTAATATTGCTTTTGCTTCTTCAACATTTAATACTTTACCATATGATACAACTTCTTCATTAATTACTAATGCTGGTGTCGACATCACACCGTATTTTGCGATTTCTGCAATATCCGTAACATGATCAACCGTTTCATTAATGTTTAAATCATTCAGCGCTGTTTGAACCGATTGTTCTAGTTCATGACATTTCTTACATCCTGAGCCTAATACTTTTACATTTCCACTTGATTCATTGACTGCTTCCTTCTTGTTAAATAAACACATCATTAACACTCCTTCTAATTATATTTATAATATGCTATATCAATATGCCTTCCAACATATTAAATAGATAACCAACGATAATAATACCAATCGTACAAATCACAACAAACGTTAAAAGTAATTTCATCTTCACAGCTTTTTTTAGCAATATGAGTGACGGTAAGCTCAATGTCGTCACAGCCATCATAAATGATAACACTGTTCCGAGTTGTGCACCTTTAGCAAGTAATGCTTCTGCAATCGGAATGACACCAAAGATATCTGCATACATCGGAATACCAATCAAAGTGGCAATGACAACGCCAAATGGATTATTACTACCTAACATGTTTGTAACCCAATCTTCTGGCACCCAGTTATGAATGAGCGCACCAATACCTACTCCAATTAATATATATGGGAATACTTTTTTAAAAGTATCAGTAACTTGTTCAATTGCGAAATCAATTCTATCTTTAATCTTTAAAGATGGTACGTCCATCTCCATCATCTTTGCATTTCGAATGAAGTCTTCTACTTGATCATCCATATTTAATTTTTCAATGATGGTACCACCTATTACCGCAATGATAAGCCCTACAATAACATAAACGATAGAAATATTAAGACCAAATATACTTGTAAGTAAGACTAAACTACCTAAATCAACCATTGGACTTGAAATTAAGAATGAGAATGTTACGCCTAATGGTAAACCAGCACTCGTGAATCCCATAAATAAAGGAATAGAAGAACAACTGCAGAAAGGTGTCACAGTCCCTAATAATGCTGCCATAATATTGGCACCCACACCTTTATACTTACCTAATATTTTACGACTTCGTTCTGGTGGAAAGTAACTTTGAATATATGAAATCACAAAGATTAATACACAAAGTAAAACCGTGATTTTAATGACATCATATATAAAAAATTGAAGACTCGCTACCCAACGATTTGTTATATCTAATCCAAGATGACTTAAACCATTGCCAATCAAATAGTTTAGCCACTTCATTCCTAAAATTTGTTCTTGAAAGAACAACCATATTGATTTCAAATATTCACCTACTTTCATAACAATGCTTGCTGCCTTTTTCTCTACACTTTTATCATACCATAATATAGATGATTATCTATATTCATTTTTGTCTATATTGTTAATATAATGAGATAAATATTAAATATTTTTAGCTAATTTGTAATACAATAATATGAAGGGCACAATACATAATAATGAGGTGAAAATGATGAAAGCAATCGTTATTTATGAACCTGGTGGTCCTGAACAATTAAAGTTAGAAGAAGTTGAAATACCTGAAGTAAAACCAGGATAATCACGCATTAAAATTATAGGATTTGGTATTAATCATTCAGAAATATTTACGAGACAAGGGTTATCACCCTCAGTAAAATTCCCGAGAATTTTAGGGATAGAATGTGCAGGTATTATTGAGGAAACAACCGATCAAGAAAATTTACCGATCGGTCAAAAAGTCATTTCAATCATGGGAGAAATGGGGCGTGATTTCGATGGGAGTTATGCTGAATATGTATTACTTCATAACGAACAAATTTATGCAGTAGAAACTGATTTACCATGGGAAATCCTTGCTACAATACTTGAAACGTATTACACAGCATATGGTTCACCCTTAAATTTAAAAGTAACACAAACTGATCGCATACTCGTGCGTGGTGCAACAAGCGGCGTTGGTGTAACATTTTTAAAACTCATTAAAGGTCAAATTTCCTGATATTAAAGTCACTGGCACTACTAGAAATATGAATAAGTAAGCGGTATTACTTGAAGCGGGTTTTGATGAAGTAATTGTGAATCAAAATAATACGTTACAACCAGAAAATACATACGATAAAATACTCGAACTCATTGGCCCCGCTTCAATCAAAAATAGTTTTCAACACTTAAATGAAGGCGGAATAGTTTGTAATACAGGACAACTAGGTGGTAAATGGTATCTAGAAGATTTCGATCCGATATTTGATATTAAAGTGAACAGTTATTTAACAAGCTTCTATTCAGATAATGTTGATGGTGATAAACTAAATGCCTTACTTGATTATATTCAACATTACAATATTCAAATTCAACCCGAAAAAGTATTTACTTTAGAAGATACACCAAATGCACACGCCAATTTAGAAGCACACAATAGTTTTGGAAAAGTGATTGTGCTCAATTCATAACTTAATCTTAAATTTATTTACACTTTTCATTTATATTATTTACCAATATAATTTAAATATAACATTTAAAAGGAGTGTGATTAATTGAATCCATTTTATCTTTTTATCATATTATGTATTAATTTATTACTCGGACTTTTCATTAAAGATAATGTATCAGACATTATGTTTCACTTGGTTATCAGTAATCTCTTTGCAGCATTTATTTTCAATGATGAAAAGAAGAAGCAAACATTATTGCCTAGAGATTATTACAATTATATTTTCATCCATATGATATATAGTGTTCTCTGTGTCATTGTATTTAGTTTTTATTTTAATTTTTGGATTAAAATTGGTTTATTCATATTGCTTAGCTTTACTTTAATTACATATACTAAGTACATTAATAATAAATAAGCCCTATTGTTATAGGACTTATTGAGTCAATTCATAGCTCTCATCTATAAAACCGATGAGTTCTTCTAAATCATCAAATTCATTTAAGTTAATACTGATCCAGTGGGATTTATTCATGTGATAAGCTGAATAAATGCCTTTCTTTTTTCTCAGTGGTCCAATGAATGCATTATCCACTTTAACATTGATGACATCAATTGCTTCATCACCTTCTAAACCCAATTTGTCCGGAGATAAATCCATTATCAGTGCAAACCATTTATGATTATCCTTATGACGATACACAGCATAGTCTTTATGATTTCTCCATGGATACTCAGGTTGAACTTGATATGATTTAGCAATCATTGATTCTATTTTCTTTCTTATAATCATTACATCACACCTTAGATATCATTATTCAACAATATAATAACAGACATCCTAATAAGAATGTCTGTTTCAAATATTATTCAGCTACTTTAATTGTATTTGTTGCTTGATCTAATACTAATGTAATCTCTTTAACATCAGTATGATCTAAATAGTAATCAGTAATCGTATCTCTTACATTTTGTTCAACGACACGACGTAATGGACGCGCACCAAGTGCTTTGTCGTAGCCTTGATTAATGAGCCATGTTTTAGACTCATCAGTGATTGACATTTTGATGTCTTTTTTATTTAATGTTTGTTGCACATCTTTTAGCATTAAATCTACGATTTGAGTTAAGTCTTCTTTTTGTAAATGATGGAACTCGATGATACCGTTAAATCGATTTAAGAATTCTGGTCTGAAGTAGTGTTTTAAATCGTCTAAGATGTTTTCTCTATTCTCTTCTTGTCCTTCTCCAAAGCCAGCATTACTTGTAGCAATGATAATTGTATTTTTAAAGTTAACGACATTCCCTTGTCCGTCTGTTAATTTACCATCATCTAACATTTGAAGTAATAACGTTAAGATTTGTGGATTGGCTTTTTCTATTTCATCAAACAGAACCACTGAATATGGATGACGACGTACTTTTTCAGTTAACGTGTTCGAGTTATCATCGTAACCTACATATCCTGCTGTTGTCCCAATCATTTTTGACATTGCAGTTTGATCCATATACTCACTCATATCCAAGCGAATCAATGCTTCTTTAGAGCCAAACATATCAAGTGCTAATTGTTTTGCCAACTCTGTTTTTCCGACACCCGTTGGTCCGACAAATAAGAAACTACCAATTGGTCGGTTTCCTTCATCAAAGCCTGCACGATTTCGACGAATGGCTTTAGACACCGCTTCTACCGCCTTATTTTGACCAATAATTTTTTCTTCAAGACGACTTTGAAGATTTTTAAGTTGTTCTAAATCATCTTCGTTCATTTGTGACACAGGAATACCTGTTAAGCGTTCAACCGTTTCTGCAATAGCTTCTCTTGAAATCTTGTTATCTGTATTAATGCTTGTACTTTGATCTTTTATTGTTTTAATTTGCATTTGAAGCTGTCCCGCTTTTTCGTAATCTTCAGCCTCGACTGCTTTTAATTTCTGCTCCTCTAATACTTCAATCGCTTCAGTACTATTTTCAGGGGTTTCAATTGCCATTGATGCAACATGTGCTGCTGTAATATCTAATAAATCAATCGCTTTATCCGGTAACAAACGTTGTGGCATATATTGAATTGATAACTCTACACATGCTTTAACTGCATCTTCATCTATTACTACATTATGATGTTCTGCATATTTATCTTTAATACCGTTTAAGATATTAACTGTTGTTTCCATACTTGGTTCATTGACTATTACTTCATTGAAACGACGACTTAATGCAGCGTCTTTTAGGATATTATTGCGATATTCATCTTGAGTCGTTGCACCGATTAATGAAATTTCACCACGACTCAATGCAGGTTTAATGATATCTGATAAACCTTTACTACCTGATTCACCACCAGTAGAGCCACTACCAATCATTTGATGAATTTCGTCAAAGAATAATATAGCATTTCCTAATGACTTAACTTCATTCATTAAATTCTGAACATTCTCTTCAAATGCACCACGATATTGAGTGCCTGCTTCAAGTGCAGAAATATCAATTGCATAAATTTCTTTATCCTTGATGGCATTTGGTACATCACCATCAATAATCGCTTGAGCTAAGCCTTCTACTATTGCCGTTTTACCAACACCAGCCTCACCTACAAGAATCGGATTGTTCTTGATACGTCGACTTAACACTTCAGCTGTATTACGAATCTCCTGATCACGTCCGATAACCGGGTCCAGTTTGCCCGCTCTAGCTTCCTCCGTTAAATTACGACCAAGCTTTGCAAGTATACCTTGCTCTTGTTGACCCTCTTGTATATTTCTTTGTACAGATTGTTGAGATGGGTTATTCATTTGCCCTTGTTGTAATGCTCTTAATTGTTCTTCTGTCACTTCTTTACCATTTATAAAAAATTTTTTCTCTGTGTGTCCATTCATGTTGTTGAACATACTGTCAAAGATTGCATCAAAGTTATTATTAAAAATTCCGTTGTTCATTTAAATCACTCCTATATTTAATTGTAGTGTATCAACAAAGGTTACTAAGTTACTTTTCCCTTTGTTAATTACATTATACACCTTTGGTCAAATTAGGTCAAACATTATTTTGACCTAATTTGACCTTTCTTTTAAAATAAGAAATTAAAAAAGAATGGATTTCTCCATTCTTAGTAATCTAGTTCACTATCCATCGACTTTGGCCAACCTGAAATAGATTGTTTCTTGTCTAATAACCTCAGTAAATTCATATCCTCTATGGTTAAAGTAAAGTCAAATATATCAATATTCCCTTTAATATGTTCTAAACTTGTAGACTTAGGAATGACAACAATCTGTTCTTGAATTAAGAATCTGAGCATAATTTGAGCTGGTGTTTTCCCATATTTACTTGATAATTCTTTTACGACAGTATTCTCTAAACATGCACCTTCTCCAAGTGGAGACCAAGCTTGATGCACGATATCATTTGCTCGTAAAAATTGATGCATCTTCTTATGTTGTAAATTAATATGCGTCTCTATTTGATTAACGACAGGTTTAACCTTCGCTACTTTGAGTATTTCATCTGTCTCCATCGTATTAAAATTAGATAACCCAATCGCTCTAACTTTCCCACTCTCTACAAAAGATTCTAATGCCTGATACGTACCGATACTGTCGTTCGTCGGCCAGTGAATCAGTACAAGATCACAATATTCAACCCCTAACTTCGCTAGTGATTCATTAAATGCATTGATTGTTGCATCATAACCATCTGACATCACTTTTGTTGTTAAGAAAATCTCTTCTCGTGGCACGCCTGACTTAAGTATAGAATGACCTACTGCAGCTTCATTATGATAATAAGCCGCCGTATCAATTAAACGGTAACCCACACGAATCGCCTGTTCAACATACTTTCCAATATGCGTATTATCGCTTAAATATGTACCAAAACCTAGTACCGGCATCTCCATACCATTATTTAATTTGATCGTCTCCATCTCATCAGCTCCTTGTTTCAATTATACTTCAGAATAAAAAAACCTGGAAAAATTAAGCACAGGAAATAAAGGGTTATTTTAATAAATACTAAAATAACAAGCATCTCTTTAAATGAGGTGCTTGTTATCATACTGACTTATTTCTTACTATTTATTTACTTTTACTTTGATACAAGTCTAATAATTTCATCTTTACTTTTTTATCTTTGAATCTTAAGACAACTTCATCTTTATCGTCGATTTTTTCTTTTTGATTATCACGATTAATGATGGTGTTCTGATTAACAAAATTAACAGGGAGATTTATACCATTCTTAATTAGCTCTGGGGCATAATTACCTTTTCTAGCCTCATAAATAATATACTCTCTGGTCCCTTTAGACTTTACATATATCTCTTCACTTGGTACTACAAAATGCTTATTGTTCTTGGCCTTAATATGAATAATTCTCTTATTCCCCTCTGCTTTAACAACTACTTTTACGTCATTTGAATTTGTAATCCATTGTGTGCTATAAAGGTAGGTATATAAACCAAACAACAAACTTGCAATGAATAAAGTCCCTAAAACCGACCAAATTATCTTCTTGTTATGGCTTTTCTTAACTTTCTTAAATGCATCGAATTCCTGATTATCGTGTGAATATACTGATGTATCCTCGCTTATAGCCTCTTCTTTTAAATGATGATATATATTTTTACACGATTCACATTCTCGCATGTGTTCTTCCATTATTGCATTGGTTTCATCACTTGTTAAACCATCGATATAATTGAGTAAAAGATCCTTAAATACACTATGATTCATTCTGTTTCACCTCGATTAATTTTTGTTTTGCTCTGAAATACGTCACTCTTGCCCAATTTTCAGTTTTTCCATAGATCACTGCAATTTCATGAAAAGACAGTTCCTTTTCAATTCTAAGTAATACGACTTCTTTTTCTAATGCCTTTAACTTGCCGATTGACGTATATAAATCCCCTAATTGCTCTTTAATTAAATAACTCGCTTCTAAATCAATCGACGTTGTCTCTAGATTATTCGACAGCTTATCTACTAAATTATTTTGACGTGTATTTTTCTGAAGTGACTGTTTGGCTAGGTTTAATGCAATCTGGCATAACCATGACGAAAATTTAGTATTTTTATTTGGATCAAAGTAACGTAATGACTTTAAAGCCTGATAAAATGTTTCTTGTGTGATTTCTTCAGCTAAATCTCTGTTCTTTAAATACTTCAATGGAAATTTATAAATAAATTCTCTATATTCTACATATATCTGATTTTCATTCATCTTCTGCCTCCTTCTATATATTATTCATAGTTATGAGGGTTTCGTTACAAGAAAAAGAAAATAATAAAAATAGTCTCTGTTCAAATTGAACTAGAGACTTAGAAAATTTTATACTATAATTCTAATTTTACTGCCCCACGATCATCATATGGGTAATAGAATATGTCTTCATCCATATTAGTAAGTACTGTTAATATAGATGCTTTTCTGTATGTCTGTGATTCATATCTAAAGTCTTGATAGCTAATATCTTTAATCAACTTAGTTAACTTCAAATGACGCTTTTGAATGACATACTCATATTGATGACATTCATTACTTAAATCATTATTCTGAATACTAAATTTAAAGGCCTCATACTTACTGAAATACTTTCTTAAATTTAAACACTTATATGGATGCTTATACTCTACACAGAATATTACTTTTATCTTTTCTTCATTCTTAAATAACGCATGAAAATGCTCAGTCATCTCTAATCTAATTCGCTCAAATACGGCATGATTAAGTTTATCATTTTGTAAGAAACGACTTTGATCTGGTAAGAGTTCGATATGTTCGAAATCTAAATTGTTTTCAATAATATTAAGGAACATGAGTTGATAATAATCCATAGAAGCCTCCAAAAAAAGTGCTTAGAAATTTTATTAAGTTAATAAAGTTAAAATATACAAATATTGTATCATAATAAAAAGTTATGATAATATGTTAGCAAACACATAAATGAGGTGTATTACAAATGGAATTTATATTTAAAGTTGTAGAGTTCACTCTCGTACAGTTAGCCAGCTGGATAGGCTCTATTAATAACTTCACAATCAGAAAGTCAAAGAGAGCACAAATGAATAAAATTATTAGCCTTATTTCTAAGCCAAATAACAATAAAATAATATAATTCTAATAAAGAACTGTATGTAGGTTTTTAACCAACCACATACAGTTCTTATGTAATATTTTAGTTCTTTAAAAAATGTATACCCATTTAATTAAAGTTCATACCAAATCGCTTACTTTCAAACACTTTTTTCCAATGATTTTCACGTGCAATGATTACTTCTTGTTTAGTTTTCGTATCAAATATCTCTAATATCGAATATTGAAAATTATTGATTATATATTCGTTAGTATGCAGTTCAAGAATTTCTTTAAAACCTTTGTTTTCACCAGTAGGATTCTCTAGATTTGCATAACTTGACCAGCGTTGCCAAATACCATTAGCATTACCAGAAGCTGAACCAACATATAATTTGCCATTACTCGTATCGGTAATGACATACACACCTTTAACATTACTTAAGGCATCTTTCCAACTTGGCTCTCCTTTATTAATGATACGTTGTAAGTCTCTATGTCTTATTCTCACATTTTGATATCCAGGAAAATGCCCTAGTTTTGTACTTGGCGCTAATTCATATATTTCTGGCTCTAATGAACCATCTAATGATTCAAACCAACGATTATATAAATTCCTACCAATAGGTTCTTTAATCTTAATGATTAATCTTTTAATATATTCCTGATATTCTTCTTGTAAAATTAATTTATAACCTATATTGTTGAATACTTCAGGCACAATTTTTTCTACTTTATAAATGCCACCAAACATAAAAAATTCAGGACCATAAGGATAATATTGCGCTAAACTTATTACATATTCTGCATTATTTAAGTTATTATTAGACTGTTTTGTTTTATATGCATTCATCATTATCCATTCAGGATCGTCATCTAACATTAAGTCCCATGCTCTATCTTTCTTATTATTCATATTAAACTTAACTTTTGTCTTAGCTGGATTTGGTGTTTTTATAAATTCAGTAAATTTAATCATTACATTCCCCTATATACAAATTTCATAAAAAAAGCCCAACAAATTTTGTAGGGCTAAAATTTCTAATTTTTGGCCATCCAAGCTTTGAATACCATTGCTTTAGCTTCACATGCCATTTTGTCTTTATCACGATCTAATTTTTTGGCATAAGACTTATGGTTATAAGTGACACCATAAGGATAATACTTATTTAATGATTTACAATTACTAAACTTCACTGGTGCACCCTTTTTGTATTTAGAAGTTGGGTATCCGACTTTCACCGCAGCTTTAACTGTATTTGTACTCATTACAGTATCAATATGTGAAACCGGTAAAGCAACTGATAATAACGCTACTGATGCTAATACTTTGATTTTCTTCATATCATTTTCTCCTATCTAATAATATCATGTATATTAATTCAATATAACCATATTTATCAAAGGCTGTAAATCTCTTTATCGATATGTCAATGCGTTGTTTAATTTAATAATTACAAATTATTTTTATAATTACTCAAGTTACTTTCATGTGAGTGAATCTCTTTAAGTGATTTCTAAAAATCGCATGTTTTTAATAAGTTGAATTGCTCTATTGATTTCATAACTTAATGTATTACATTCATCTACAACTATTGTTATGGGTGATTTTTATTATATTGCGTTTTCTTATATGATAAACGATAGATTGTTTCTCCAATAAATAATCCTAAACCAAACATAACTGGCTCTTTTCCATTAAATTTAATATCAAAAGCATTAAAAATTAAACCAATCATTAAGATAGAAAACACTATCATTAATATTTCAATTATATAATCTCTCATTTTTCAGGTTCCTCCTTAAATATTAAGTTAAAAATTATAAAGATAACTAAAATTAAAAGTATCCAAAATTTCGATGCATTTAGGTAAATTAAACCGAAAAAGTCTAAAGCTAAAATAATAAAAAAAATACTAGAAACAATATTTATAAATTTATCGATCAACCAAAAAACCTCCGTATATGTATTTTTAAATTTCATGAAATGTTATCTATTGTAGTTTAATGTCGTCTTTTTGTAGTTTTTTCATTCTTCCACATAAGGACGAGAGAAACATAAACTAAAAAATATAATATAAACCATGTATCTAAATGACTTTGATTAACTTGTTTCATTGTGTTAAAAAACAAAATAACTGCTAATATAGATAAAATAATTGTTCTCAACAAAATTCAAACCTCCTAATTAAGCTATTCTTTGTTACATTGTAATATAAGATGAAATAAATGGTAAAAAAATAATACAAATTTAAGGTAATTTTAAGGTTAAACTATTTGCTATTCCAATTTTAAGCGCAATAACTTTAATCAAGTGATAGGAATTGTGTGTGAAATATGATTAAAAGGGCATAATTAAACAACTTAATAATGGAGGCAGTCTAATTATTGTCATTATTCTTTTTAGATATAACTTTTATCTATTAATAAGGAGTTTTTTTAATTGACTAATAAAGATTTTATTTATCGTTTAATGGAAAAGAAATGGACTATGGAAGATTTAAATATATGTATTTTTTATCTGCTTGTATCGCTAGTGTAGTCGTAACACCGCTTTTCGCATTACCTGTTGGATTAATTGTATATTACTATTTCTTTTATGATGAGAAGTAGTAACTTTATTACTCATAAAAAAAACTAATCATCAATGATTAGTTTTTTTCCCTTCTAACTTCTTCTCTTTATATTCAAGTAACATAGCCATACATACTAAACATAGTATAATAACTGGTTTTAAGTATGGAATATCAAATATTTTTATTGTGATTACTTCATAATGAAAAACATACTGTCCCATATAATATAACCAGAAAAGCAAATTTAATAATAATAAAAAATAAACTACTACCAAAAATAACTTCGTAACCATTAAAGTAATTCTTTTATCCATTTTACTAATCCTCAAAATCCAAATTTGTCGGTTCTTTTGGCAATTCTTGAGACTGATTTAAACTATCCGTGTTTTTAACAGTCAAGTCAACTTCTTCTATTTTAAATTGATCTAACCAGACCTTACCTTTACCCACCAAAATTACCCCGAAATGCATTGCTTCAGCTTGCTCACTTACATCTAATACGACTGAATAATAATTCCATTCATTTGTTCCAATAATCGCTCTATCCATCATATTATCAAATTGTAATATATCATACTTTGCATCATCAATTCTTGCCCAAACACCACATTTATCAGCTTCTTCAGTTTTTACAAAAGCAGAAAATTTAATACGTTTGCCTCTATATTTTTCTGCAGATATACTTTGCATTAAAGTACCAAATGTATTGTCATTATATTCTGATTCCTCTTTGCTTGATGATAATAAAGCTGATTTCTGACCACTATGAAATACTTTATGATCTATCTTTGTTTCATATAAATGTGCTGTTGTCCCAGTTAATAACCATCCTTTTATTGTTTCTACTGTCATTGTTTCTTCCTCCTTATTTTGTGTGTTATTTAATCCACTCATCAATTTGCGATACTTACCTGGTGGCAATCCATAAATCGCTTTAAACCTTCTAGAAAACGCTTCTTGAGACTGAAAGTTCAATAAAAATGCTAAATCGATAATGGAAATATCCGTATACAATAAATACTGTGATGCATTAACAATACGCCTACTTAATACATAATCGTAAAAAGTATAACCTGTGACTTTTTTAAACATCCTTATTAAATGAAACTTAGAGTAACCTGTCATTTCTACATAATCATCCAAAGCATAATTTTCGAGCAGATTTTCTTCAACAAGTTCAATAATCTTATTAATATCTTCTCCATTCAATATTTATCACCTCACAAATATTGTATCTTATACATTCATATTATTTTTGATAAATGTTGCTGTATTATAAAGTTATATTAATTTTACATAGAATAGTACTTTCATGAAGAATCAATCAAATCAGTTTCTCAAGGAAAAAGCAGCCATAATAAATTGGCTGCTTTAATAAATGATATTATTAATCTTTAATGTTTTCTTCCTTTTCTAGCTTATTTATTATATTCCTTACAACAATAAGACTATATATCGTACTTACTAACATCATTACATTAATAATAATGAGTAACATCTTTACAGAATACTCTTCTGTTAGTGGTGAGAAAGTTAGAATTAAAAGCATTATAGGAGCATATACACCAAAATAATAAAGCATAAATCTAACATTCTTTAATTTTGAGTACATTCAATCACATTCCTTTACTAATGTATTTCTTCCTTACTATCTAAATACTTCGCTAAATTTTTAAAGAATAATGGAAAACCAATCCCCATAAATAATGCTGTGAAAAGTCCATAATAACTCATTAATCCTACACCTTTACCATCTGCATAACCCCAAAAAGCTAAACCAATCATAACTAGAATAAATCCTAATATCGTTAATTTAAGATTTTTCATTTATTCTTCTTCCAGTTCACTCTCCGGATATGCATTAATTCCTACATACATATTCTTTTCTTTTAAAGGTAATACAACATCAGTTTTAGGTAAATATGCTTTCTTTATAGCAACCATGAAATCATAATTAATAGATTTAATTGGCTGTGAAAAATGACTATACTTTGAAGACTCTTTTACTTTATTTGATGATCCTGAAATACCATTCGCAGTAACATAATATTGATTCTTTTCTTTATTAATATAAATTGGTGTGAGTTTAAACTCTGGATTACGCAGATTCTTTTCCTTCATATTAAATGTAATCACACCAGGGATTTGATTTTGTTTAATAAATTTATCTGTTGCATGATGATGTACTTGATATTCATCAATATGGAAATCATCAGCATAAGCTTGCGCAAATTCTTTTAAAGCTTCATCAATAGTATTATAACGTTTCCCTTTAATTTCTTTAGGTGTATCACCAAAGAATGCAACAAACTTTGGCCATTCAGGCTTCACCTGCTCCCAAGCAAATATTAAACCCACAATCGTTATTAGTAATAATAAACTTGCTATCCATCTCTCTTTAATCCCCATCATATACCTCCAGTGTTTTCTTTCATTATATATCATTTATTTCCATTTAATTCTTAAATTTACCTTAAAAATAAAACGACCCACAAAAGTGAGTCGTCATCTTCAATAATTCAGTTGGTTCATATATGCTGTCATATAAAGCAAACCCTTCTTGGTTACTTCAATCTTAAGATCTGGTTCAAATACATCTTCATCTAATAATCCTTTGAACTTGAATTCAACTAACCCCATATCTAACAAGATATAAATAATGTCGTCATCCCTAAAGTAATCATAATAGTCTGTATCTGGGTTGTTTTTCACCGTTACTAATACATTATGTATTTGTTCAAGCTCAAAATCCATGGTATCACCTCCTTTTTACGTGAGATGAATTAATCATAATATGGAAATTAAGGAATATTATTATTATTTCTAAATTAGAAATTATGATATATAAAATCAAATATCTTGATACAATGATTTAATAAGTCTATTAAATCGGTCATTTATATTTTGTTCAATAACTATTAATTATAACTTATTTTTTATCATATTTGTGGGTATTTTCCGAGTTGGAATATACCCACTTTTTACTGATTTACTTTGTTATTTTCACCTAAAAGTGAAGGTGAAATTAATGACAAATGAAGAAATAGCAAATGCTATAAAATATCACAGAGAAAATTTAGATTTCAGTGGAAAAGAAATGGCTTATCGGTTAAACATGTCACCTTCCACGTATTCGAAAATAGAAAATGGTGAACGTACAATTACAGCTGTTGAATTATATCAAATTAGTTTAATATTTAATCTTTCAATTGATGAAGTATTAACTAAACGAGGTAGAAGAGGATAAACATTTTAAGTAAAACAACTAAATGTTAAAATGATATAAATACCTATTTTAAGGAGTATATCATGAAAAAATACATCAAAGTAGTCGGAGCTGTCATTCAAAAAGACGGTAAAATCTTATGTGCTCAAAGAAATGAAAATACATCTTTGCCGCTTCTGTGGGAATTCCCAGGCGGTAAAATCGAAGAAAATGAATTACCAGAAGATGCTTTAAAAAGAGAGTTAATTGAAGAAATGCAGTGTGAAATTGATGTCGGTGAAAAAGTAGTCACAACGGTTCATGAATACGACTTCGCTATCATAGAATTAACAACTTTCTATGCAGTTATGAAAAATGATCATATCGAATTAGAAGAACACGCTGATATGAAATGGTTATCTCCAAATGATTTAAACACAATTGAATGGGCTCCTGCTGATATTGAAGCCGTAGAAAAAATAATGAAGGACGCTAAATAGCGTCCTTCATTTTAATATGTTAATTCATCTAATAATTTTTTAGGAACAGGATTTATTAATTTCCATTCTATTGATATAGGATTATCTCCTTTAGCACTGATAAACTCTAATTCTCCCATATAATAAAATGGTAACGTAATACCTTCTTCATTTGTAGCTCTTCTTACAAAAAGAAATATTTTTTTATTGTCTTTTACATGATTTATATATTGTTGTCCTGTCATTGAAGCTCTACTCGTTTTATTCTGTGTCTGCCAATGAAAATGAGATTCATCAATAAAGTAGTCATTATAAAGTAAATGCTCTTCAACACTTTCAACATCTTTCTTTAAATTGACGAAAATATAATGATTTCCATTAAACTGCTTAACGCCATCTCTCCAAGAAGATACAGTTTTATCATATCCAACTACAGCTGCTACTTCATGTCTACTATATTCTTTATATAATTTTAGTGGAAACTGTTCATTCAATAACTCACTTTCAAATTCTTTTTGGAATGAAAGAATACCGAATGTTAAATATTCTTTTAATTCTTCCTTCAAATTATCACTTATTGATTTTGTCGTTCTAAGTTGTTTTATTTCTTTATCAAAAATAAATAGAACTTGTTTTTCAAATATTAACTCTTCAGTTCGTTTCATCGCAAGTTGAATATTTTTTCGTAAGTAATCAGATGATGTAATTTGAAATGCTTCTTCAATGAAAGCTATCATCTCTTCATATTTGATCATTTCATTGATCAAAACTTTAATTATTACTATGTAATCAATAATTCTTCTGATAGGTAACAATTTAGTAATTTCTTTAACTATCCATGTATACATCTTACTTTGATTAATCTCTTTATCTACTTCACTATCAGCTTTTATTGCCTTATTAAGAGCACTTAAAGTTTTGTATGTTGCACCAAATAGCATAAATAAATCAGGCGCATTCTCATAATTATGAAAATCAATAATTTTCAATGTATGTGCATTATCTTTATTACTTATTCTAATTTGTTCTAAGAATAGCTTTGCTTCTTTCTTAATGTTTTCAGCAACGTAAAACGACGTATGATCTATCGTTTTAAGAATTTCTTCTTTGGATTTATAGTCTAATTCAATATGAACATTATCAGATAAATTATTAAAATTATTCTCAATGGTCGATTTTAATTTTTCTTTGCCTATAAAGTTTTGATCTCCAGAAAGAGCAATTGGAACTAAATAATTCTTTCGATCATTTGTTACAAAATCTAATACCGTTAAATATTCTTTATCATCATATGTTCTTAATCCGCGACCTAATTGTTGAGTAAATATAATAGATGATTCAGTCGGACGTAAGAATAGTATTAAGTTAATCTGTGGAATATCTACACCTTCATTAAATAAATCAACTGTGAATATAATTTCTAACGGATCTTCTTCGGATTGTAAATCAATGATTGCTTTTTGACGCTCTTCATCTGTATTTTTTCCAGTTAATATCGTTGTATTATAACCTCTATCCATGAATTCTTTATTCATGAATTTTGCATGTTCAATATTTTGGCAGAAACCAATAGCCTTCATCGGTCCACTTAATGTATACTGATTCATTTTCTTAATAATGAACTCAACACGCTTATTCGTACTTAACAATTTAGTGATATCTTCTACACTAATTCCATCTTTATCCGCCAAATCTACTGTATCATCACTTATACCATAGTATTGGAATGGAACAAGTAATTCACTTTCTAGTGCATGTTTCAATCTTACATCACTAATGATATTATATTCCGCAAGTTCATATACATCTCCGCTATCCGTTCTCTCAGGTGTAGCAGTTAAACCTAATAAGAATCTAGGTGTGAAATGTTCTATTACTTTCATATAATTGCTCGCAGTAGCATGATGGAATTCATCAATTATGATTATATCGAATAAGTCTTTATCCATCTTTTCAATATCTTTAGCTAATGTTTGAATAGATGCAAAGGTAAATCTCTTTATAACACGTTGATCAGCTTTATATTTTACGAAGTCATCATTTGACTCTGTTGTAAATATCTTTTTAAAAGTACTCAAGCCACTTTCTAATAATTCATTTCTATGCGCAATAAATAGTACATTTCTTGGGTTCAATTTTTCTGCTGCCATTGCAGATAAGAATGTTTTTTCTGTTCCAGTTGCTGCAATAGCTATCCCACGTTTATGCCCTTTTTCAATTGATAGTAATAAATTCTTGATCGCTTCTTTTTGCATTGAATTCGGTTTGAACACATTGTCGTCCGTTTTATTTATATTGAAAGACTGACTGATTGGACGCAATACTTTGTTTACTTCAATAAAGTTTTCATATTTTGTAATGAGTGATTCAGTTAAATCTACTACCTTTTCAGATTTCCAAAGCATATCATATCTCGCCTGAGTTTTTACATATACAGAGTCACTTGCCTTCTCATAAGTTCTAACATTCCATTCTTCACCTGTTTTTAATGCTGCACGCGTAATGTTAGATGAACCAATTATCACAGAACTCATATTATCAGATCTATGGAACAAATAAGCTTTCGTATGAAAGCTATCATCCATTTTAGGGCTCTGATAAACTTTCACATCAATATTTTCATATTCCATTAGTTTTCTTAATGCTTCAGGTTGTGTAACATTCATATATGTTGAAGTAATAATTCTGCCTTTGATACCTAAATCTCGTAGTATATTTAAAGTATTAACTAACATATTCAACCCTGAACCTCTAATAAAACTCACGATAATATCAAAACTATCGCAAGTTAATAGTTCATTTTTCATTTGATCAATCATATAGTTATACGTTGTATGATCATTCGTTATTAGTCTTGTTTCTAATAATGAAAAATCTTTTTGAATCTCATGTTTATATTTCTCTAACCGTTTATTACCTATTAAAGAAACCTGGAAAGGGAACTTATTATATCTACTATTTGATTTAGAAGTGATATAGTTTGAAAAATTATCGTAATTACGCTCAATTTCTTCACTTAATTCTTTGTACATTTCTAATTCATTTTTATTGAGGAAGTACTTGATTGAATCTTCTTTTGATAAATTATTTTTATGAAGAAGAACATCCTCGGAAAGTATTTTGTAATTTTCTAGGCTTTCGTATATGTATGTTTTTTTATTATTGTTAGAGTAAGTCATTGAGTTCACCCTTAGTATGTAATATGTATCTATTACAATAAGAATAGTTTAAAAGAGACACATATTCAACTTTATATTAAATCATAAAAATAGAACCTTCTTATCTTAGAAGGTTCTAAAATTAATTTATTAGATTTGTAATACTACTATATTTATCATTCTTTTTATCTGTAATAACTGTTACCTCATCAATTTCAAATGCTTTTACACTTGAAGTAGTATCAAACTTTGTGCTATCGCATAATACATAAGTTTCCTTAGAACGTTTCTTAACTTCTCTTTTTTTTGTTGCTTCTCGCAAAGTTGGTGTAGTAATTCCAAACTGCTTATCAATACCATTAGCACCCAAAAATGCTTTATCAAAAATGAAATTATCCAAACTATTTAAAGTAAGTGATCCACTTAAAGATGAGATATTTGGATTATATGTCCCACCTAATACAGTAATAGTAGCTATAATATCTCTATTAATATTAAATACATTAGTATTAGATGTAACGATATGAACATCATGCTTAACCAATTCTGTTAATAACACTGTACAAGTTGATCCAGAATCTAAATAGATTGTATCACCATCTTCAATCTCTTTTATCGCCAAACTTGAAATATATTCTTTTTCCTTAGTATTTAACATCGACTTAGTACTAAATGATAATTCAGATATAGTACCTTTTTTCTTAACTGCTCCTCCACTTAACAGTTGAACTTTTCCTTCTCGTTCCAATTCTTTTAAGTCGCGTCGTAAAGTTGACATTGAAACAGTAGAGAGTTCTTCTTGTAGTAATTCAATTTTAATTAGATCATTTGAATTTAATATTTCTAATATTTTTTCTCTTCTAATGTAAGGAATCATAATTGCACCATCCAATCTATTCTCATATATAATACCACTTTTAAAGTATTATTAGAAATTGAATAAATCAGAATGTGTATTACGCTAATTCATCTTCTTTTCTTGTAAAGATGTATCCTAAAACAGCTCCAACTATTGTTGATATAATTAAACCAATCATTGCATTTAAGAAGTTCCCTGATTTATCAGAAACAAAAGCAGGGAATGTAGTTACGCTACCAAATACGAATGCTGTTGTGACAACTTTCATTAACCCAAGATACGCCCCACCAATTGCACCAGCGATAATTTGTGCTAAGAATAATTTTTTATTTTTCACTAGTAAGCCAAACAATACAGGCTCAATAATAGCAGACAATGCAATTGTAATTAACCCTGATAAAGCAAATCCTTTTAATTTTTTGTTTCTAGCTTTAAAGTATACTCCGATAGTTACACCAATTACTGCAAAGTTACAAGCAAAAGTATAAGGTACAATATAATCAAATCCATACGTAGATACATTGTTGATCATAATTGGATTTACTGCCCAGTGAATACCTAAACTTACTAGTACACTCCATCCTCCACCTATAACTATTCCTGTTAAAATACTACTTCTCTCAATTAACCAATTCACTAATGCAGCTACACCTTCACCACTATATACACCAATAGGGCCAATAACTATAATCGTCAGAGGAATCATCACTGCTAATGAAATAAGTGGAATTACTACTAATTTTAATGTTTCCGGAATCGTTCTATCTAAAAATTTATAAAGATATGAGAAAGCCCAAATTGATAAAATAATTGGTACTACTGTTGCATTATAATTCATTAATACCGCTGGAACTCCAAAGAAATCAGTAGTAGCACCGTTACCTTTGTCTCCCATTAATCCGATATATTCTGGATTTAATAAAGCCGCACCTATTAATGCTGATAAATAAGGACTAGCTCCAAATCTTCTCGCTGCTGTAAACGCTAACAATACAGGTAAAAAATAAAAGACACTCATTGATGCCACATTTAATATACTATAAGTGCCACTTTTTTCGTCAATTAATCCTAACTGTGTAAATAATATCAATAACCCTCTTAAAATACCTGACCCTGCTAACGCAGGTAATAATGGTGCAAAAATTGCCGAAATAGCAGAGAAGATATTATTAATAATGCTACCTTTATCTTCATTAGTATTACTTACTTGAACACCCTCACCCTTAACTAACATTTCAAATTCATCATAGAGTTTTGGTACTTCCGTACCGATTAATAATTGATATTGACCCGCTTTATTAACGGTATTTACAACACCATCAATATTTTTAACTTCTTCATCATTAACAATTGACATATCTTTTAGTCTTAATCGAAGTCTTGTAGCACAGTGAGTCATATTTGAAACGTTTTCAGGGCCGCCAATTTTGTCTAAAATATTTTGAGCAACAATTTTATAGTCCATATCGATTTCCTCCTTAATGTTACTAGATATCTACTTCAAGATATCTAGTATTAAATCACTAACTTTTACAGCACTATTACTTTTAATTAAATTAGAAAAATAATCCATACCTAATTCATCAATAATATTATCCAATTTTTTTATCATTTTAATATTTCTCTCACATTCTTCAACTGGATCTTCAATGACTGGGAATGTATCAAAATAATAAGCATATTCGTAATTGTATAATTTTGTATAATATAAAAATTCGATTGTTTTTAATAAAGAGCTAGTACCTATCATCAATCCATCATCATTTAATCCATAACCATCATTAATATGAATACCAAACAACTTTTCTTTATCCCCCAAAATACTAGCACCATATGCAGGATTTTCATGTTTCATTAACATATGACAATAATCTAATGTAATACCAACATTATCTTTATTGATTTCATTTAGCATTGCTAAACTAACCCCAAAACTATCTACAAAGGCATATGCTCTAGGTTGGAAAGGTTTATATTCTATACTAATTTTCACATTAGGTGCATAATCAGCAACTTCTTTAATAGCATTAATAATTTGCTTCCAAACCTTTAAATAATCAATTTGGAATGAATAATCAAAACCATCAAAACCTAACCAAATCGTAACTACGTCACCATTTATTTCTTCACAATAATCACAGGCTTCTTTACATAATTGAATTGCTTTTTCAGAAATTGTTTGATCTGCATTACCAAGTTCACCATTAATAAATTCTTTTCTAAATCTAAGTGCTACACCATTAGCCTTTAAATCATGTTTCTTTAACATATTATTCATTTGTTCTGTTTTAATATTTACTACATGTTCAGGATAATTTAAATCTACATGTGATAATCCTAATCTGTTAAACTCTCCAAAAACCTGATCCAAATCATTATTAAATTTTGGTAAAAATGAATTAATTCTCGTAGCTAGTTTCATTAACTTAGCCTCCTGTCATATTTATAGTTTCATATTATCACATTTATTTTCAATTTCAATCATTATTTTTCATATTATTTCATTAATTATCAAAAAAAATCATATAAATGACACAATTATTCAATCATGTTGATTCTATTTAAATGTCTTCCACCTTCAAATTTTGCATTTAGCCATTCATCAACAATCATTTTAGCCAGTTCAATTCCTACTACTCTTGCACCAAATGCTAAAATATTTGTATTATTATGTTCTTTAGATAGTTTTGCACTGTATGGTTCACTACATACAACAGCTCTAATTCCTTGTACTTTATTAGCCGTTATTGATATTCCTACGCCCGTTCCACAAATAAGAATTCCACAATCAAAATTATTATTCGAGACTTCCTCTGCTACTTTCTTTCCGTATATTGGATAATCTGTTCTTTCAGAACTATAAGGACCAAAGTCTTCTACTAAATAATTTTTCCCTTCTAAATATTCAATTATCTGTTGTTTCATCTCAACAGCAACATGATCGCTACCTATAGCTATTTTCATTTTTCAACACCTCTATTGTTTTATTTTCTCAATTATATTTTGATATGATTCATCTTTATTGAATAAAACTGAAGTTCCTAACACAAATCCTTCTACTCCAATTTGACTCAATTGATTAATTTTTTCTTTAGAAATAGCACCATCCACAAAAATACTAAATTTATAACCTTTTTTCTTTAATTCAAATAGTTCTTTAATTTTATTCATTGTTGGTTCTAAAAATTTTTGGCCAGAAAAACCTGGATTTACTGTCATTATCATAATATTTTCACAATAAGGTATTAATTCAATGATAGAATTAATTGATACTGCAGGACTAATCGCAATACCTGGAACAGCACCTAAATCTTTAATTTTTAATAATGTACTTACAGGATTAGTATCAGTTTCTGGATGGAAATATACTATATCAGCACCCTTATCAATAAACATCTCAATATATTTTGCTGGATTATGAATCATCAAATGTACATCTACTAGTTTAGTCGTATTATTTGAGATAAATTCTAAGTCTTGTAATCCCATACCAAAATTAGGAACATAAACTCCATCCATAATATCAATATGAAAAATATCAATATTTGCCGCTTCTAGAGATTTAACCTCCTTTTCTAAATTTGAAAAATCTGCACACATCATTGAGGGACATAATACTTTACTCACAATAATTCCTCCTTACTATGAGTAAACGTTTACTCATAGTTTAAAAAATATTTGGGTAAACGTTTACCCTTTGGTTACAATATACTCTCTAAATTTAATTTAGTCAAATGTTATTTTTATTTTTTTATTGTACAATGATAATAATAGAATTCAACGGGGGAAATATCATGAGCAATATTTCAATTAAAGAAATAGCAAAATTAGCAGGTGTATCAACAGCTACTGTATCAAGAGTAATAAATGATAATGGAAGATTTTCTGAAGAAACAAGAAAAAAAGTAATGGCAACAATTAAAGAAACAGGATATCAAATTGATTACTCTGCTAAAACTTTTCGAATGAAGAAAAGTTTTTCAATTGGTATTATAGTTCCTGATATTACCAATTATTTTTTCGCAAAATTAGTTGAAAATATAGAGAAGGAATTGTTTAAAGAAGGTTATTCAACAATTATATGTAATACTGCAAGAGATTCAGAAAAAGAAATGAATTATATTAAAATGTTAGAAAGTAAAATGATAGATGGTTTTGTTATTATCTCTGGAGCAGAAGAATTTATATTAAATTCTAATAATACTACAAAAGATATCCCCTATGTTTGTATTGACCGTGAACCTTCTGACTTTTCAAATACTGTATTTATCTCTTCCAATCATTATGAAGGATCACAAATGGCAACAAATCATGTGATAAATAATGGTGCAAAAAAACCAATATTTGTATTACACAAAAGACATTCAACTAGTAGCCATGAAAGATTAAAAGGTTTTATTGATGTTATGAAATCAAATCATATAAATCATACAAATTCTATACTATATATTGAAAATAAAGATAATAAATATTTTACAAATTATATAAATTCAAATCATCCAGATGCAATTATTTTCGCAAATGATCAATTAGCTATAGACTGTATACCTCTATTAAAAAAATTAGAGGTTAAAATACCTTATGACATACAAGTTTTTGGTTTTGATGACATTCCAGCATGTGAATATATTCAGCCTTCTTTAAGTACAATAAGACAGGATACGAATAAAATCGCTAAGGTTGCTGCGAATTCTTTATTAAAAATTATCCAAGGAAAAACTAATATTAAAGGCGATATTGAATTGATTAATGTACATAAGGTTATTAGAGAATCTACTAAAAATGAGTCATGAAATGTTTCATGATTCATTTTTAGTAATTTCTTTCTTGGCCCTTTATACCTAATAAAATTTAAGTAATCAATTTCTTTTTAATTAGCCATATATATAAAAATTCGGCCGCATCTTTATATTCAAATTCATCCTCTTCCACTTTTATTATTTCATAACCTACATTTTCTATATATTCGTATTCCCTCAAAATAGTATCACCAATTCCTTGCGCTTCATCTATATAAAACACCCAATTACTTCCTCTTTGATAAACCGTCGCTTCTATATCATATCCACCATCATAATAACCTACATGAAAATGAGATAATAGCGCTGGATTATTAAAATCATCCTCACTCAAATCTTTAAATTTTTTCATTCAAACTCCCTCTCCATCCATTTATTTCTTTCAATACAAATCATCTCATCTTGCTTCAATTCCATAAGATGTTCTTTTCTAAATTCTCCGATATCAAGTCTATGACGCTTTAATACTTGCAGCGGGATACCTTCAGCATCTAATGCATGCGCAATTTCTAATACAATGTAATCATATTTTTTATTATGAGCTACGTGTTTTAATAGTTCCTCGTAAACTTGTTCAAACTCTTCTTCACTCGGTCCATAGTGAAGCATATACTGAACTTTATATTTCGATCCTACAACTTTTTCTTCCCAATCAACTTTATTTTCCTCTAAATATTCACTCTCAATTTCAACATTCGATGTTATAAAGTGATAATGTGTCATTGTCTCCTCCTATAAAAATAAGATCCTCAAGGTCTCATTTCATCACTCAAATTTTTTAATGTGTTTGCTAATCTTGCTACTGCATATTTCTTCTGTTCTTCAGGTGTTAGCTGTTTCTTTATTTTATTCTCTTGATTTCGTAATTTAGATGACTCATTTTTATTCGGTTCATTACTAAATAATACGATAAATATAGGTATAAATATTAGTAACCACATATACATATCCACTTTATCACGTCCTATAGTATTTTTAATCTAAAGTAGTGATTATTTACTTTAATTCTATCTTTTGTAGGTTATTTATTTCAAGTCTAATGAATATGCCTCTCCTAAAAAAGAAACCGCTTATTAAACGGTTTCTCTACTTTTATATTTAGTTAATATTTCTTTTCCAATTTCC
Source organism: Macrococcus animalis (assembly GCF_047425875.1). Lineage (GTDB taxonomy): Bacteria > Bacillota > Bacilli > Staphylococcales > Staphylococcaceae > Macrococcoides > Macrococcoides animalis. The sequence goes on along the minus strand of NZ_CP179727.1, from coordinate 1,861,238 downwards.
AAGCTAGCAGTAGCAGCTGGTGATGGTGCATTCAATACATGAATACTTCTACTTGATGTTTCAAAATAAAAATCATCAATTAATTCACCCTTACTATTCATTGCCTGTGCCCTAACTCCAGCTTCCATCGGTACAAAATCCTCTTCTCTCACTTGAGGAACTAATTTTTGAGCATTTCTAACAAATGCTTTTTTATTAAAAGATCGATAATATTCTCCTACACCCATCTTCATATATTTCAGTCCCAATTTATAAATTCCTTTAAATTTGATAAGTTCTAAAAATTCATCCTTTTTAAAATCAAATTTTCCATAAGATTCTTTAGAAAATCCAAGTACTGCATTAGGTCCACAATCTACGCCGCCACCAATCATGTTAGTAAAATGAACACCTAAAAATGGAAATTTCGGATCTGGTACTGGATAGATTAATGTTTTCACTAAATCATGTTTTTCTTCTTTTAGTTCATAATACTCCCCTCTAAAGGGAACTATTTGTATATCAGTATCAATTCCACCCAGTTTAGCTATTTTATCTGAGTAAAGTCCTGCACAATTAATATAGAATTTTGTCTCATAATTATTTTTGTTCGTTTTTATGATTACTTTTTCTGCTGATTCTTGAATCGCAGTAACCTCTTCCATTAAATCACACTGACCATTCATCGATTGAAATAATTCTAGTAATTTCTCAGACACTTCTTTATAATCTACTATACCCGTTGAATTAACTTTAACAGATGCAACTGCATTCACATGAGGTTCTATAGCGAGTGTTTCTTTATAATTTAAATAGGAAACATCTAAGCCATTCTCGATTCCTCTATCATAAAGTTGTCTTAATCGACCTAACTGCGAATCATCTGTTGCAACAATTAATTTTCCACATTGATTAAATGAGATATCGTTATCTATACAAAACTGAATCATTGAATCAGCACCCGCTTTAGCAAATCTTGCTTTATATGATCCTGGCTTATAATAGATGCCGGAGTGAATAACACCAGAATTGTGTCCAGTTTGATGTGTTGCAACTTTATTTTCTTTTTCAAGTACAAGTATGTCTAATTTAGGATTTTCTTTCTTTAAGTGATAAGCAGTGGAAAGTCCTATTATTCCTCCACCAATTACGATGCAATCAAACATTTATTTCCCCTCCACACAAGATTCATATACTAAGTCAACAATATGTTTCACTTCAACAATTTCAGATAATCCTTCTCTCATAATTCCTACTTGCATTTGCAAATAACAACCTGGGTTACTCGTAACAATAACGTTTGCTCTTGTCTCTTTAACATATCCCATTTTTCTATCTAATACTTTCATTGCATTTTCATATTGCACAATATTATAAATCCCAGCAGATCCGCAGCAAATATCTTTTTCTTTTAAAGTTGTAAAATTTATTCCTGGAATTTTTTTGATAATTGTTTCAGGTTGTTTTGTTACTTTTTGTACATTTGTCAAATGACATGATGGTTGATAAGTAACATCATAGTTTAATGATTTGGTTAATTTTAATTCCAACTGAGCTAATAATACTGATATGTCCACATTTTTATCACTAAATGTCTTAGCCCTTATCTGCATGCCAGGTTCATCACTAAAGTAAAGCGGATATTCTTTTAAAGTTGCTCCGCATCCCCCTATAGCATTCACAATATAATCACATTCAATTTTTTCAAACATTTCAATATTCTTAATAGCTAATTGTTTCGCATCTTCTGAATAACCAGCATGATTTTGTAGTGCACCACAACATATTTCATTGGGTAAAGTAATCACTTCAATATTATGTCTTTCTAATATTTCTATTGCTCTATCATTAATTTTTTCAAACATGACATCCATAACACAACCTTTAAAGTAAACTACTTTTAGAGATTTAGACTTTTCATCTTTATAATTTGGACTGCGTGTATTTACATTTGATTTATTGATTGTAGGCAAAGACTGATAAAATGTTTTATTCTTTTGTCCAATAATATTTAATACCTTAGATTCTTTGTTCATGACATTTTGAACTGAATATAACGACTTTTTCATAATTTTTAACGATACTTTCTTATTTAAACTGTTACTTAAAGTATATTTTAGACTGTAATATTTAACTGGATTTTTTTTCTTTTCTTTTTCTTTTAACATCTCCACAGCCGTATGATGAATGTATCCATAATCAACACCTGTTGGGCATACAGTTTGGCAAGCCATACAACCCAAACAAACTTCAAATCCTTCTCTGATATCTTCTAAACTGAGGTTTTTTTCAGCATAATATTTTAACAGATTGATTCTTCCTCTTGGAGAATGTTTCTCTTCTTTCAATGTTAAATAGGTTGGGCAACTGGGTAAGCACATGCCACATTGAACACACGAAAAAGTTTTATCATAGGCTAATGATAAATTATTCATGTAATGAAAACCTTTCATTTTTATCAGGGAACATTTTCCCTGGATTTAATATACCTTTTGGATCTAATGCTTTCTTTATTTCTTTCATGTATTCAACACCATGGAACCCCAGTTCTTGTTCCATAAATGCCTTTTTTAAATGACCTATACCATGCTCACCTGACAATGTACCACCCATTTTAATCGTTACATCAAAAATTTCTTCTACTGCAGCTTCAACACGTTTCTTTTCATCTTCACTTGCTAAATCTGTTAATATATTTGGATGTAAATTACCGTCACCTGCATGTCCAAATACTACTAAATTAATTTGATATTTATCTCTTATCCTCTTAATTTCATTAAACATTTGTGGAATTTTACTTCTTGGTACTGTAGCATCTTCAGATATCTTCTTTCTGCCATATCTAATTATTGCTGGACTAACTAACTTTCGAACTTCCCACAATTGATTTGCTTGTGCTTCATCCTCAGCAATTGTGATTTTTGCGTCTGGAAACTTATCAAATATTGATAATATTTCAGCCATCTCTTCTTTTAATTGAGATGCTCTTCCATCTAATTCAATCAGTAATATAGCGTCGGCTTTTGTATTTAATCCGACTTTTGCATATTCTTCTACAACATTTATACAGAAACTATCCATTATTTCTAATTTAGATGGCAAAATTCCTGATTTAAATATTTCAGTGATTGCATGACCCGATTGTATTAAATCATCAAATACAACCATTGCCGTTTTCGTTGCTTTAGGTTTAGGAATTAATTGCAAGATTGCTTTAGTTACTATACCTAGCGTGCCTTCAGAGCCGACGATGAGCTTTGTCAAATCATATCCAGTCACATTCTTTACCGTTGCTCCACCAGTATTGATAACATCTCCATTTGCAGTAACAATTTCTAAGCCTAAAACATAGTCTTTCGTCACACCGTATTTTAGACATCGTGGTCCACCTGCATTCTCAGCAATATTACCACCTATAGTAGAAATCCTCTGTGATGATGGATCTGGTGGATACATTAATCCAAAGCTATCAGCAGCATCATTAATTTTCTGTGTAATTACACCCGGTGATACAACTGCAATTAAGTCATCAGGATATATTTCAAGCAGGTCATCCCAGTTTGTAAAGTCCATCATAATGCCACCTTCAATTGCTAAAGATCCTCCACTTAAACTACTAGCAGAACCTCTAGGATATAAAGGGATATTATTTTGGTTGGCGAACTTTACAATATTTACAACTTCAGCAGTAGATTGGGGCTGCACTACAACATCAGGAAAGAATGTCCCAAAACTTGCATCATAACTATAAGACGCTAAATCTGATTTTTCGATGAATATTCTTTTGTTATCTAAACATTTTTTTAGTTCATCTACAATTTGATTTGCGTTCAAAAAATCATCTCCTATATTATTCTTTTATCTCCCATTTTCTTTCTCAAGTTTAATATGTGATTATTCATTTTTGATTGAGCTTCTTCTACATTTCTATCCTTAATTGCTTGGTAAATTTCTTCGTGTTCTTTAATTACTGAAGAACGTTTTTGATGATTTCCAATATTTAAAGAAAGTGAAAACTTCATCCCAATCTTATAAATATCACTAATATTATTAAAAGTTTCGATAATATATTTATTTTTACTACCTTCTATAATGGCTTGATGAAATAAATAATCTGCTTCAAAACCAATCGATTCATAATCACTCATTTCATTTTTTATTACCTTTAAAGATGAGTATATCTTGTCGATATCTTTGTCATTATGGCGAACCGCACATAACCCACTCGCTTGAACTTCAAGAACATGTCTAAGTTCAACTAAATCAAAGTAATCTTCTTTTGTTAAATTATCTAAATCAAAAAACATTGTCGTATGATGCTCATCATACGTCACAAATGAACCTTCCCCTTGTTTAGACTCAATAAATCCTGTAGCTTTCAAGCTATTTAAGGCTTCTCGAACAGGTTGTCTACTGACGTTGAACATTTCACACAACTCTTTTTCAGTCGGTAATTTATCTCCCAATTTATATTGTTTATGTTCTATACTTTCTTTTAATTGATTAAAAATTTCTTCTGACATACTTAATTTTTTTAATGGCGAAAACATTTTTATCATCCCACTTTTACTATTTGTCTTTTATTTAACAAATATAACATGACAAAGAGTATCAAACCTATTAAATCTGTTAGTAAGCCTGGAATAATTAGTAACATTGCTGCTACAAAATATAGTATACTTTCAACTAAAGAAATTTTAGAATTGTTAAATCTACCGAGTGAAATTGTCAATGCATATATTCCTATAACCGCACTCAGTACAGAAAGAAGCAGCATTAAATAATTTAAACTTCCACTATCATCTGGCTGTAACAATAATACCGGATGATATACTAATATAAACGGAATAATAAATCCAGGTAATGCTAACTTCATAGAAACCCAACCCGTCTTCATTGGATCTGCTTTAGCAATGCCTGCAGCTGTGTATGCTGCTAATGCAACTGGAGGTGTGATATTCGATAATGCACCAAACCAAAATACAAAGAAGTGCGCTGCAATACTATTTACACCTGCTTGAATCAATGCTGGTGCAGCTGTAACGGCAACGACGATGTATAATGCAGTAGATGGTAGTCCAAAACTCAACACAATACAAGTTATCATTACTAAAATTAATATAATCAATAAATTTCCATTAGCAAATTCTATAACATTATATGCAAGCATTGAACCAACACTTGTCATTGAAACAACACCAATGATTATACCAACTGAAGCACAGGCAATTGTTACTTGAATACATCCTTTTGCACCATCTTCTAATGCATCAATAACTTTTGAAATAGTAATACGATTTGATTTATCTTTTGTTAACCAAGAAGCTAAAATTGCTGAAATAATTCCCGCAAATCCAGCGAAAATTGCTGTTTTACCGATTAATAAACTCACGATAACAAAAATAATAGGTAATAATAATAAACCTCTTGATTTTAATACTTCTATAACTTGTGGAATATTCTCCTTACTTAATCCCACCATTCCTTGTTTCTTAGCTTCTAAATCTATAGCAAAAATTAAAGCAATATAATATAAAAGAGCAGGAATTATTGCGGCTAATACAATAACTGTATAAGAAACTCCTAGAAAACCAGCCATGATAAATGCTGCCGCTCCCATGATTGGTGGCATAATCATACCACCTGTAGATGCTGTTGCTTCAACAGCTGCAGCAAAAGTTGGTTTAAGTCCAATCTTCTTCATTAAAGGAATAGTAAATGTTCCTGTAGTAGCAACATTGGCAACGGCACTACCACTTAAACTACCTGTCAATGCAGATGATATAACAGCTACTTGTGCTGGTCCCCCGCGTCTTCCACCTGCAATTGCCAATGCTAAATCATTAAATAATGCACTTGCTCCACTCGCATTCAAGAAAGCACCAAAGATAACAAATAGCGCAATATAAGTTGAAGCAATGGATAATGTTACACCGAATATACCCTCACTTGTCATATACAATCGATAAATCAATCTCTTGATTCCAAAACCACTATGCGCTAAGTCTACTGGAAAATAGGGTCCAAATAATGCATAAATGATTGCCATCAAACAAAGTAATGGGATAAATATACCAATTACCCTGCGTGAAATTTCAAATAAAGCAAGTATCGCGAGACCACCGAATATATAATCCATTGTGTTGGCACTTGATCCTCTATTCACATGGATATCAAAATACATCATGATAATATAACCAAATGTAACGATGCAAAAAAGTATAAAAAGTATATCTAAAACGCCTAATTTCTTATCAACTTGTTTTTTAGTCATTGGAAATAATAACGCTGCTAAAATAACGATACCTAATAAAAAGATTGCATTTCTATATATCTCTTGCATCGTTGAGAAAGTCGTTGCATACATGACAAATAATGAAATGATAACTGCTAAATATTTCGAAATTTTATGCCAAATACCGGTTAATGTTCTTGTCGAAGCACCAGTTTCAGTTTCAACTTCTTGTATTTCAATATTTTTAATATCTGTCATATTATACATCTCCTTTCTTCAATTCAGGTGGTGTCAATTCTTTTGGAATCTTTAAGCCTTTTTCTTTAAAATATTTATATGCTCCTGGATGTAAAGGAGTTTTTAGCCCTTCAAGTGCAGTTTCAAGCTTCATTTCTTTAGCTGAGTTATGCACACCGTCCATAAATTTTTTATTGTCATATAAAAGTTTTGTCATATCATACACTTGTTGTTCACTGATTTTGTTTGTAGTAACTAAAATATTAGGTTGTGCAATTGTTTGTATATCTTTTGTTTGTTTTGGATAAGTTCCCTTTTTAATTGTATATGGATACCATGCTTCACTCACTTTATTAATAGCATCTAGTTGTTCTTTTGTAACTTCTAAAATAGAAGCTTTCACACCACTAGCAGTCATATCAGTAATCGCAGAAACAGGTACACCTGCTGGTAATGAACCACCTGCTAACCTTCCATCACGCATTGCTGAAATTGTATCATCATATCCTAGATACTCTGCTCTAATATTTTCTTTTGTTAATTTCAACCCTTCCATCATTGTTACAGTTGAAATTTCAGTTCCCGAAGCTCGTGGTCCTACTGAAAATGATTTTCCTTCAATATCACTAATCGTTCCAGTTTTAATATCGCTATCCATCAATACAAAATGTTCAACATTTGGCCAAATCATTGCGATTGAACGTAGGTCTTTATATGGCTTGCCTTCATAAATTCCGCTACCTTCTGATGCCATTGTTGAAATTAAACCTTGTAAAATAGAAAATTCTGCTTCCCCTTTTTTCATTAAATCGATATTTTCTACTGACCCAGCAGAAGATGTACCATTAAATTTAATATTTTTTTCTTTATAATGTTTTGTCCAAAGTTGCCCCATTCCAACTCCAATCGGATAATATGTTCCACCAGTAGATGCAGTTGCAATATTATAAACTTTTTTCTTTTCAAAATTACATGCAGATAATGTGAAACATAAAACCACAATCGTAAACAAAGATATTAACCTTTTCACTTGAATCCCCCTTTAATATTAGTTGTATGACAATCATACAATACAAATAAAACGCTTTCAATAGTATTCTGAAAATTAAGACAATAAAAATATTCATTAAAAAAAAGACCTCGAAAGGTCTTATCACTTATTATTATTTCGATTAAATACTAATCTTCCTGCAATCACAACTAAAAATACAGGAAAAATAAATAGAAAAATCGCAATGAACGCAGCTATTATATTCATCCTATTTCCTCCGTTAAGATTTATGACATATTTTCTTTATCTTTCAATTGTTTCTCAAGCAATTCAATTTTCTTCTCCAACTCTATTTTCTTCAAATGTTCATATTCAAGTCTACTATTTCTAATCTTTCTACTATTTTCTATAGCATGTCTGATTGCTAGACCAATTAAAATTGCTAATACGATATATAATAACCAAACAACAATTAGACCCATCCAATCCATCAATGTCACTCCTAATTTTCATTAATATATGTCTAACATGCTATTTCAACAGTTCTTTATCTAATAATGCTATTCTTTTCTTAAGCTCGATTTTCTGTAACTGCTCTAACTCAAGTCTACTAGTTGTTTTCTTTCTTGAATTTTCAGATAATCTGCTAATAATAATCGCAACAGAAATAATACACCAAACAATTAGTAATAAATATACTAATATAGTTAATATTGCTAACCATTCCATAAATCTCACTCCCTTTTTATATAATATATCCTTAAATTGTAATTTAATCAATCTTGTCTATTTTTATGAAATAAAAAGAACAACATCATTTAAGATGTTGTCCAAACCGTAATTACTTATATTCCGCAAAAAATTCTTGCGTCAATCGTTTCACTTGCGGACTTAAAAGCAATACCGCTATAACGTTCGGTATTAGAATCATCGCTAATGCCAAATCTAACAGCTTCCATAACTGCGTGCCATACCCTATTGATCCTATCGTAATCGACACAATATATACTGCCTTCATAATGTTCCCCATCATCTCACCAAACAAGAACTCTGCCATTCTTGATCCATAGTATACAACTACGATTACCGTTGATAATACGAAGAAGATAAGTGATATTGAGATGAGTGAACTGCCAAACACACCAAACGCATCTTCATATGCTCTTGCTGTTAAAGCACCTGGATTCTCTTTGGCATCATCATGAAGATGTACATCTGATACTAATACAACAAATGCTGTTGTTGAACAGATAATGATTGTATCTACAACAATTTCAGAGATACTCCAGAACGCTTGTCTCACCGGATGATCTGTCTTTGCTGCTGCGTGAGCGATTGGTGAGGTACCTAGTCCCGCTTCATTTGAATATACACCTCGAGCAAATCCCCAACGCACTGTCGTTGCAAGTGCTGCACCAAATCCGCCACCTGCTGCTGCTTCTGGTTTAAATGCTTTCTCGATTACGAGCATCACTACACTTGGTACATGCGTAATATTCATACCAATAATTATGAAACCAAATAATAGGTACAGTCCTACCATTAACGGGACTAATTTCTCAGTCACTGTCGCAATACGCTTAATTCCTCCAAAAACTACGATTGCGGTAATTACTGACATGATAACTCCTGTTATCCATGGATTTATCTGAAACGTATCATGCATAGAATCTGCCACTGAATTCCCTTGTACCATAACACTCGGAATCAGTTCGATCATTAACATGAATGCAAAGATAACAGCAAATATCATTCCAATCTTTTTATTTCTAAATCCTTTTTTCATATAGTATGTTGGTCCACCAACAAACTCACCGGCTTTATTCTTCTCACGATAATGCATCCCTAGTACGTTCTCACTAAATTTCAATGCCATCGCTAAGAATGCAATGACTAACATCCAAAATACTGCACCGGGTCCACCCATAATGATCGCTGTTGGCACCCCTACTATATTCGCTGCACCTACTGTTGATGACAGTGCCGATGTTAATGCTTGTCTAGGTGTAATCGTTCCTTCACCTTTTGGTTCTTTATTAATACTCCCAAAAGTCTGTTTCATGATGTAAGGAAAATGTCTAAATTGAATAAATCCTAAGTAAATTGTTAGAAATAAACTTGCACTAAAGAGTAATGTTATAAGTGGATAACCCCATAGCCATTCTGAAAACTTCACAATATAATCCATAATCCGCTCCTTCATTGTTAGTATATTTTAAGTTTACAGAAGTAATGATGTCATTTCAAATATTTATCAGAATTTTCAGTCTTAACGACATATAATCAATCCCTTATCATCAACTATGATAAGGGATTGATATTATTATTGCGTTAATATTTATATTATCATTTACCCAAAATATTCAGCCATTGCTTGAATTGAGAATAGACCTGCAAATATCGTAACGATGACTGCAAACACACCTAACCAAAAGATCCATTTCGGATGTTCATAATCACCAACAATTGATTTTCTACTTGATGCGATTAGGATTGCTGTAAGTGAAACAGGTAAAATCAATCCATTAAAAGCTCCTGCAAGTACAAGTAATTCGACTGGCTTACCTACAAAAGTAAAGATAACTGTTGATATTGTGATAAATGTAATCACGACGATGTTGTTATGCTTTAAAAACCAGGGGTGGAAGCCTTTTAAGAATGATGCACTTGTGTAAGCCGCACCGATTACAGATGACATCGCTGCTGCCATTAATACAAGTCCAAAGATTTTAGGGCCAATATCACCTAATGCATAATAAAATACTGATGCAGGTGGGTTATCAGGATTTAATTTCACACCTGTTGCAACGACACCGAGTACTGCTAAAAATAACATTGCACGCATAATGCCAGTTGTGATAATACCCAAGTTTGCGGCACGTGTCGTAAAGTGAATATTCTCTTCACCTGTCATACCTGCATGAATTAGTCGATGGGCACCTGCAAAAGTAATGTAACCACCTACTGTTCCACCGACAATTGTTATGATTGGCATGACAAGCCCCAGCGGATTATCCGGTAAAATAGTTTTTGTCATTGCTTCGGTATAAGGTGGTTGTACTTTAAACATAACAAATGCGACAACAAGTATCATTGAAATTCCTAATACTTGCGTCACAATATCCATTGCTTTTTGTGCATGTTTACTAGAGAAGACAAGAATAGCTGCAATACCCGTAATAATAGCACCTATTTTGACATCGATGCCGAGTAAAGCATTAAATCCAAGACCCGCTCCAGCGACATTTCCGATATTAAAAGCAAGCCCTCCTAAGACGATTAGAATCGAGATGACAGTACCTAAACCCGGTAATACTTCATTAGCAATCACTTGTCCTCTTTTTCCTGTCATGGTTAATATACGCCATACATTAAGCTGTGCCCCAATATCAATTATAATACTTACAAGAATCGCAAATGCAAAACTAGCTAAATATTTTTCTGTAAATATTGTTGTTTGTGTTAAAAATGCGGGGCCGATTGCCGACGTAGCCATCAAGAATATTGCACCTAATAGTAAACGTCTTTGTTCAGCCGTCATTTTTTTGTTTTTTCTTTTTTCCATGTTCATCTCCTTATAATCTGAAATAAAATTCCTAGATTTGAGATTATACAGACATATATATCAGAATACAACCCTATCAGCAAAAATTATTTTTTATATTATTTATAAGGAAAGAATTGTTTTAAATTTCAAAATTCAAGAAATTATATTTCTTGAATTTACTATTTGTAAAATACTCTCACTAAGCTAATAAAAATATGCACAAAAAAAGATGAGCTTTCGCTCACCTTTTAACTAATTTCTAAACCTTCTCCAACAAATGTTTCATATGCCTCAAACATTCTACCAGGTACACCACATTCAGCTGAATTATAACGACTAAAGTTCTTATCATTTACCACTTCAGTTATCATATTAACAGTCTCATCACTTCTAGGATCTTCAATCTGTTGTCCTGTCATCTCTTCAGTAATTACAAATAATCTTACTAAATACCTCGTATATGAATCGTCTCTATCAAGCGTCAACTCAAGTTCTTCAGTTAGATCTTTACTCATTTCAACAAAACATCTGAAATCCTCAAAGAAATCTGCGAATCGTACTAATACGTGTCTATAATGCTCGTCCGATAGCTTCATATATCTGAATGCCAATTGCTTAACCACCCTTAATTTTTAGTCATACTTAGTGTATCATTTTTGAAAGCGCTTGAGAATGGTGATTTAAACTTGTGTTTCATAAAAAGTAACAAAAACCTACTAGAATGATATTTAGTGGGTTAAAAATTTTATTGATTCCATAGATCGATTAACGATTGAATTGACATGAATCCTGCACCAATGGTTGCAAGCACAGCAATAATCCCAAGTACTAATAACCAAGTTGGATGTTTATAGTCCCCCACAATACGTTTATTTTTCGAGGCTAGAAGGATTGCCGTAAGCGTAATAGGAAGTATTAATCCATTGAATGCACCTGCTAGTACAAGTAACTTCACTGGCTTCCCGACAAGTAAGAATACTAATGTCGAGAACACTATAAAGCATATAACGACAATATTATTATGTTTTGTAAAGAATGGGTGGAATCCTTTTAAGAAAGAAGCAGATGTATAAGCTGCACCAATTACTGATGTTAAGGCTGCTGCTAATAATACAAGTCCAAATAATCTTGGTCCAATTGGTCCTAAAGCATGTTCAAAAGCAGAAGCTGCAGGATTGGTTGGATCAAGTTTAAACCCTGTTGAAACTACACCTAAAATCGCTAAAAATAAACAAAAGCGCATAATACCTGTCGTTAATATTCCTAAATTTGCAGCACGAGAGACAAATGGTAAATTACCTTTCCCTACCATACCATCATCTATTAATCGGTGTGCACCAGCAAATGTAATATACCCACCTACAGTACCACCAACAATTGTTACTAATGGCATTACTAACCCTAATGGATTATTAGGCATGACCATTTTCGTAACTGCCTCGCCATAAGGTGGTTGCACTTTAATCATAACGAATGCTACTGTTAAAAGCATCACAACACCTAAGATTTGTGTGACAATGTCCATCATTTTATTGGCGCTTTTACTACTGAAAATAATGATAGCAAGTATACCAGTAATTACTGCTCCAATTTTTACGTCAAAGC